>NZ_JBSFDG010000031.1:0-74982 GCF_053593775.1 Streptomyces sp. NPDC002092 | reverse complement strand
CGTCTCACCGGCGAGAGCACCGTCTCCTGGCGCGACCCGGCAAATACCAATCAACTACCTATTCCAGGATGAAACACCGGGAGAAAACGACCTCTCAGAGCGAGGTGTGCCGTACCAGCGCCACTTGGTAAGACGCGGCCGACCGGGCAGTTCTGTGCGACCGGTGACCCAGAGGAGGGTTGGCCACCGTTCGGTATCGGTCGGGGCGTCGGGGAAGAGCCGGGCCAGCACGCGGTCGCACAGGTCGCCAGGCGGCGTCCACTGGATCCCCAGGCCCTCAGCGACGTCGTGGGTGTGCACCAGGGTCTCGACGATGCCCATCGCGGCGAAGCCCTCGGGGTCGGCTGCGCCGAAGATGTGGTGTGCCCGGACCGTGGGCGGCGCGGTGCGGACAATGGCGGTCAGCAAGGCGCCGCTGGCATCCAGTACGTGCAGCAGACCGGCCGGACCGGCCTCACGGTCCGCGAAGATCGCATTCGCCGGGCCGCCCGGCCTCTTCCGACTCCACGCGAAGGGGACGTGGGTGTCCAGCGGTGGGTTTGCCGGGCTCAGTTGGACGGCGTAGGAGAACAGATCGTCGGCGAGGTGCTCGACGGTCTCCCAGCAGTCCCACTCCAGGGATCCGGCTTTGACGCTCCAGTCCGGAGCGTCAGCCCCGCGCAGAGCGGCGAGCGCCAAGCGGACAGCATGTTCGACATCGGCCGCGGTGACCGGGCCGCTCGGTGATCCCTCTGCTGCAACCATGGCGGGACGGTATCAATGATCATCCGGAGCCAGGGAACCCGCTTTCGAGCTGCGAGGCGGGAGTGGACGCTGCTTCCTGGGCTGCCATGACCTCGTCGCCGTACTCGAAGGCCCATGCGCCGACGGCGTCGATGGGCGCCAGCAGGCTCCGGCCCAGAGCTGTCAGCCGGTACTCGACCCGCGATGGTGCATCAGGGTCTGCCTGCCGTTCGACCAGTCCGTTGAACTGCAGCCGCCGCAGAGTCTCGGTGAGGACCTTGGAGCCGACGCCCCCGATCCGCTCCCGCAGTTCGACACCGTCGGCATACGCGGCCGGACCGAGCCACCAGGAGGAAGGCGACAGGGAGGCTTTCCGTCAGGAGTTCGAGGGTTCCGACCTGGTCAACTGCTCGAGCCGGTGGTGCAGGTGCTCGACGTGGTGTTCGGACTCCGGCTTCATCAGGACGCTGCGGAGGATCCGGGCACCGTCGGTGTCTGCTGTGATCTTGGGGTGGCGGGCGGTGAACGCCTCGTGGCCGGCTTTCAGGGTGCTGACGTACACGGGATCGGGGGCCGTCATGCCGTCCGCCAGGATGCGTGCGGAGGCCGCGTCGATGCCGCTGAGGGTCTTGGGATCGACGGTGGGGAAGTAGGTGACGATGTCCAGCTGGGGCTGCTGGTAGAGCTCCAGAAGGTCTGAGGCCTCGATCAGGTCCGCCCACTTCAGGGCTGCTCGGCGGCCGGCCGCCAGGACCTGGCCGAGGCCTTCGGGGGTGGGCGGCAGGAGCTGGAAGGTGAGCCAGAGGGCGGCCGCGGAGGCACCGGCGCGGGAGCACTCCAGGCTGATCTCGCCGAGGTGCAGTTCGGCGGAGGTGAAGTAGGTGTACGGCGAGTCGTGGAGGTAGAAGCGGCCCACCTCTGGGTCGCGGAAGAGGACGGCTCCGCAGCCGTAGGGCTGCAGGCCGTGCTTGTGGGGGTCGACCACGACCGAGTCGGCCTGCGCGATGGCCCGCCAGGGCTCGGGCGGCAGCCCCTCGATGCCGTCTGCTCCGGCCAGGAGCGTGAAGAAGCCGCCGTACGCGGCGTCGACGTGGACGCGGACGCCGTACCGCTCGGCCAGGGGCAGGATCTCGTGGACGGGGTCGACGGCACCCAGTCCGGTGCTGCCCGTGGTGAGGACGACGGTGCCCACCTGGCCGGTGCGCAGTTCGGTCTGCAGCGCGTCGAGGTCCATCCGTCCCTGGCTGTCGGTGCGGACGGGGTGGTTCGTCATGCCCAGGACGTGACACATGCGGCCATGGGTGTAGTGGGCGTCGGCACTGTGGGCGATCCCGCGGCCGGGGTGCAGTTCGCGGGCGACGAAGAGGGCTTCGAGGTTGGCGATCGTGCCACTGGTGGTGAGGTGGCCGAGGTGGGTGTCGTAACCGAACATCGCGGCGAGCTGCGCGACGACCTCCCGTTCCATCGCGGCGGTGGCGGGGCCGCCGTCAAGGGCGTGGTTGTTGGGATTGATCAGCATGGCGGTGAGGTAGCCGACCACCGCTGCGGGGTGCGGGGGCTTGAGCATCTGGCCCGCGTAGTGCGGGTGGAAGAAGGGGTAGTTGTCCTTCAGTCTCTCGGTGAACCCAGCGAAGACGGACGCGAAGCGTTCGTCCTCCACCTGGAGGGACGCGTGGGATTGGTAGGGGCCGAAAGTGTCGGCCCAGTCCTGTATCGCGTGGGTGGCTCGGCCGAGCCAGTACTGCAGGTCCATGTGGATCTCCCTGTCGCTCGCGGTGTGAGTCCCATCCCAGAATTTAGCTGAGCAGTCAGCAATTGACTAGTCAGCGATTGAGGCAGCAGTAGGTGAGGAGACAGTAAAATCGGCGGTGATGAATCCGACGCCACAACCCAGCGACGAAGTCGCCGCCCGCGCAGCCAACAGCCGGCTCGTGCGGGACTTCGGCCTGCTGATCAAATCCGCCACCCGCCTGGAACAGCGCATCGACAGCGCGCTGCGGCAGGAGTGCGGGATCAGCCACACCATGCTGGAGGTGCTGATACGCCTCTGCCGCCACCCTGGCGAGGAGGTCTCCCAGCGCCAGTTGGCCGACGACCTCACGCTCACCAGCAGCGGCACCACCCGTCTGATCGACCGCATGGAGGACGCCGGCCTGGTCCGCCGCGTACCGTCCGCCGAGGACCGGAGGGTGGCCCTGGTGGAACCGACCCCCGGCGGACGTACGGCGTTCCTGCGGGCGGCGGCCGTCCACGCGCAGGTGGTCGAGAAGTACTTCGTCAAGCCGCTGACGGCTGACGACTACACACAGTTGACGGGAGCACTGGGCGAGATCGACAAGGCACTTCGCGCCGACACCCGTTGAAACGGCCCTTCAGACAGTCTCCGGGCGGCTCGCCGGCCTGGAACGGGGGTGGATCAGGAGCCCGCGAGGAACTTCGCGCTGCTGCACAGCCTTGTCCGCCGGCCCAAGAAGGGGGAGTTCCCCGAGGCGACCGAGGGCCAGGACGGCCTGCCCGTCGTCATGCTGGTGGGCTACGAGGAGAGCGAACTCGCCGAGCTGGCCGAGACCATCGACAAGACGTCCTGCAAAGAGGCCCAACCGGCACGCATCCCGCACAAGTTGATCAAGGTGTCCGGGGTGCTCACGACCATGAACGAGGAGCGCCCCGACCTGGCGGGCGACTGGCGGCGAGCCGAGCTGTACCTCCGGGTGCTGGTCGAACTGGCCACGGAGTTCGCCTCGCCCAGCAACAGCCCGGACGCACGTGTCCAGTTCCGCCGCTTCGGGCTCGTCAACTGGCTGTTGGAGACCAACAACACGGCCGATCCGCTGCGCGGGCAGCCCGACCACGAGCTGCTGATGCGGCTGCAGACCCGGGAGCTACAGCGCCGGGGCTTCTTCCGGGTACTGCGCAACCCGACCACCGAAGTCGCCTTGGAGGGCCGGGCGCCCTGGTGGGCCTGGATCCTGGGCCTGCATGTGCTGCCGGTGCTGTGGTTCAGGGCCTGGCGGGCGGTGGGCCCGGAGTACCGCTGGCTGCTGCGCCAGCCCTACATGGCGCCCCGTGACCCCGGCACCTTCGCCGGCTTCGCCCTGCGCCTGACCCAGCCACGCTTCGAGCACGAGAACCCCGAGCAGGTCGGCAAGCTGCTCGTCAACGCCTTCCTGGAGGACCTGAGGGTGGCCTACCGGCGCCGCATCTGGCGGCGACGGGCCTGGCGTCGCACGACCTGCTGTGTGGCCTTGCTGAAGGGGGTCCAGGAGGAAAACTTCGGTCGGCAGCTGATCCGTTCGCTCATCGAGGTGCGCATCGAGACCGGTGACTTCGACCCGCTGCTGGTCATCGGCACCAGCCGGACCTACGACTACGCGGGGCCGCAGCCGGGGCTGCTGAAGAACGACCTGGTGATGCACTGGGGCGCGCAGTTCGTCGCGGCCAGGCGTGGGCGCAGTGCCCAGGACTGGTATCTGCCCGTACGGATACCGGCCACGCTGGACCGCGGGACCGACGCCTACACCCGGCACTCCCAGAACCTGCGCCGAAACCGAAGTTCAGCGGGGTGATTAACCGCCAGGTGCCGCTCGACAAGCTGATTTCCGTGCAGCGGGTGCAGGGGCCGAAGAGGCCGCAGCAGATGGGGTTCTGCGGGGTGGCGGGCAGACGGCACCAGAACGCCTGGTGTCCGGAATCGGAGGCGGTCCAGGGGTCGGCGGGCATGCTGACGGCGGGGTGAGCACAAGCGGAGCCGAGGCCGTCCATATCCCGTGAAGGTGCGTCTCGATGGCACATACGTCTCCGGTCTGCGGTGACGAGCCGTCGTCACCGCAGGCGAATGAGCCGTTCCCTGAGCCGCGGCGGGGCCACTCGTGGAATCCGCCGTAGCCGAGGCTGCCGTGCGCAGCACGCGCCATGGCAACTTCCCGGCATCACGTGTTCGAATTGAGTAGCGTGGAGGGATGAGAACACGCGGGGGGAGGCTCGCAGTCGTAGCGAGCCTGGCAGCCGGCGCGGCCCTGGTTCTGGGCGGCTGCGGCACGATCAGAGCCGGGGACACCGGCACGGGCGGCACGAGTGCGGCTCAGCTCGGGTTCAAGGAGTATGCGGGCGCGGTGGACTACCCGTCGGTGACCGGCCCGCACGACAAGGGGTACGTGGCGCCCCGCGAGGGCCTGCGCCGGCTGGTGCCGCTGGGTGACTGTGTCCTGGGCGAGGGGACGTTCGCCAACGGGTACCGCTATGTGAACGTCAACTGGACTGGTTCCCAAGGCTGCACGAAGCTCTCGCTCACCCCGAAGCCGGGCACAGCCGATGAAACCGACGTTCCGTCCTCCATGCGCAACGGCTGGCTCGGTGGCGGTCTGCCGGGCGACGTGGTGGTGCCGTGGGACGACGGGTCACTGATCGGTGTCGGCGCCACGTTGACCCGCCGGGCGCCGGACGGCGAGCAGGTCCGGCTCGCCACGCTGCCGCTGACGTTCAATGCCCGCCCCGAGCAGGAGACCGCGGACGACGCCTCGGTGAACACCGCGGTGAAGGTCGGCTCGCGCCTGTTGATCGGCGGTGGCCAGACCGTCGACCAGGTGGAGTCTCCGTATGTGTTCGCGTCCGAGGACGCGGGCAAGACCGTGCGTCGCGTGCCACTGCCGCCGATCGACGGTCGGCAACCGTCCACGCCCGTGGGCGACTTCAGCGTCAACGGCACGGAGGTCGTCGCCTTCGGCGCGGCGGCGACCAACGCCTACGACTTCCACACCACGGGCACGATCCCGTTCTGGCACAGCGCGGACGGCGGCGCGCACTGGACGTCCGGCGACATCACCGGGACGCCACCCGGCACACAGGTGCACAGCGTCCTGTACGCGTCGGGCCACTGGTTCGCCGTAGGCGGCTATGCCAAGGCCGGCGCCTTCTACGACTCCCTGCCGCTGGTTCTCACCAGCCAGGACGGCACCCACTGGACCCGGACGGACACCTCGTCCATGGGCACCGGCGAGATCACTGCCACGACCGTCGACGCCGCGGGCCACCCGGTCCTGGTCGGCTCGGCCCCCCGGCCCAAGTCCACGCCGAACGCCCGCACAGTGCTGTGCAGCTCCGTCTGGGTCGGCAACGGAACGGCCAAGGGCTGGAAACGCGGCAGCCTCGGCTGCAGCGAGGACCCCCCGAGCACGGCGGTCACCCTCGCGGACGGGCGCGTGCTGCTCGCGGGCAACCGGGACCTCTGGCTCTCTCAAAGCCCGGGGCCGAAGCGCGGTCACCGGTCTTGATCTCTTCTCGCGGCAGGCGCGCGTAGCCGAGCCGGGCCGCGAACCCGTTGTCGTACCCCAGTGGTGAGGTGAAGTCAGACGGCGGAGAGGCAAAGGTGGAGGGGAATCGTCAGCAGCAGGCAAGCACCACGGTGGATGCGGCGCGGCGGCTGGAACGCATGACGGCCCCTCAGGGGCAGGCGTCGGCTGACCAGATGCTGCCCTACGTGCCCACGGCACCGCGCGGCGTCGCCCAGCTCCAGCTCGACCAGGCTGAAGACACGTCGGTAGCCGGCTGCGAGCAGCAGCGCAGTGGCGTCCTGCTCGGAGGCCATGGCGTTCGCGCCAATCACTGCCGTGCGCGCCGTTCCATGTTCGGAACCCGAAGCCGGCCGGAAGGTCCTGTCCTGGCGTGTCATCCGACATGATCGGATGATCTCGAACTGTGAGGCAGGCCCGCCACCCCTTTCATGCCGCGGTCGTCTGCGGCCGTTCAACGAGCGGGTCGCCTTCGAAGCGGGCTCCGGCACGGACGTAGGCGCGAGGCAGTCTTTCTCTCGGCACGGCGCCACGATGAGCTGTCGGCCCTGGCCCGGAGCGCCTTGCGTTGCGTAGGCCGGCACGGCACGATCTCATTCGTGAACGAGCACAGGCGGTGGGACAGATGGACGCAGAATTAACGGCGCTCGCTTCCTCAGGTGCAACGACCCTGATCGGGCTGATGGTCACGGACGGCTGGCAGCAGGTACGCAGCCGCTTCGCAGCCCTCTTCGGACATCAGAGAGCGGACGTGGACGAGGAACTGGAACGCTCCAGGAACACTCTCGTAGCAGCTCGTCAGACGATGGACCCAACGACCGCCGACCGCCTGGAGGCCGCGTGGCGCTCCCGACTTGGTCAGCTGCTGGCCAGCGACCCTGGTGCTGCCCATCACCTCCGCGCCGTTCTGGACGAGTTGGCCGGCCCGGCGGACCGGAATCACGCCGAGACCCACTTCCGGGACACCACCATCAACGGCCCGGTCAACACCGGTTCGGGGGCTCAGATCACGTACGGCCTCACCTACGGAACGAGAAGCGACCCGAGCGTTCATGAGTGACGAGCGGAATCACGGCCGTTCTGCACAATTCCACACCAGCTTCGACGGAACCACGATCAACGGTGCGGTGAACACCGGGTCAGGCCCCCAGACCAATATCTTCAACAGCTTCCACAACATCGTTTCGCCTAACCGACTGGAACGGCTGGCGGACTCTCTGGCCGACAAAGTCCGGGCTGCCGAGCGGTCGACGAGGCTGGGGCTGCTGGGTGTGGAAGGGGCCGCCGCGGATCTTTCCTTCGACGGGAAGCTGGTCTCCTTTCGCAGCTCGACCGGCGAACTGCGTGGCACGCTGGACACCATCGCCGACGTGTACCGGGCTGTTCCGCATCAGCGGCTCGTGATCACCGGTACGGCGGGGGCAGGCAAGACCGTACTCACAGTGGAACTGACCCTCCGACTCCTGGACCGCCGCCCCTCGGGGGCCGCTGTGCCGGTCCGGATCGGTCTGTCCGGGTGGGGTCCTGGCGACCCTTTCGAGCAGTGGCTCGCCCGCCGGATCACCGAGAACTACCGGGTGCGCCGCCGGGTCGCCAGAGCGCTGGTGACCAGCCGTCTGATCACGCCGGTCCTGGACGGACTCGACGAACTGGACATCAGCCCTGAGCACGCCACGCGCGCGGCGGCTGCGGTGGAGCAACTCAACCGCTACCACGACGGTCAGGGACCCGCTCCCATGGTCCTTACCTGCCGCAGTGGCCACTACGACAGGGTCGTGGAACACAGCGGCGGCCTGGTCAACGCCACCACGGTGCTGATCGACACGCTTGAGCCGCAACGCGTCCGTGAGTATCTCGAAGTGAAACTGGCGTATCGGCCACCGGCGGAGAAGGCGGCGTGGGCGCAGGTGATCGACGCCGACTCGCACCGGCTGATGCATATCCTGTCGACTCCCTGGCGACTGTCTCTAGCCACCACCGTCTATCGAGGCGGGATAGACCCGGCCGAGCTGCTGACCTGCCGGAACGAAGGGGACGCCGACCGTCTGCTGTTGGCCCGCTTCATCCCCGCGTCCGTGGAGGCCATGCCGCGCCGGGGCTACGACGCACACCGTACGTCCCTGTGGCTGACCCGGTTGGCAGAGCACTTGCAGCAACAGTTCAGACAGGGCGGGTCCGCCACGGACATCAACCTCCATCAACTGTCATCGATCGCCGGGGCCTGTGTGGTGAACTCCCTGCACTACGTCCTGGGAGTGTCCCTGGCCGAATCGGTGTTCCTTCTCACCTGTCTGCGGGCCAGGAGTTGGGACGTCCGTGACCTGACCCTTGCCGCCGGCGCCCAGCTCTTTGTCCTGCTCCTGTTCGGGGGCCGGTGCATGGCCGATGAGCGGCCGATGGAGCTGACCCTGGGACGGATGTGGACCAGGGCAGCTTCCACCGAACCGCCCGACAGGTTCACCAGGAACTTCCTGTACGGTCTGGTCTTCGGAGGGCTCCTGGGCCTGCCCCTGCTCCTCGTTCTGCTGACCGCCAGTCTTCTGCTCGGCCCACCACCGGCATTGTGGTTCGCACCAGCCCTCTACGGCGGCGGTGTTCTGGCCAGCGGCGTCTTCTTGGCAGTGATGCCCTCTCTGGGCGCCGGCATGGCAAGGAGCGTCGCCTTCTCCGATACCGCGGATGCAGTCCGTCCTCGCGAGCCGCTGCGCCGGGACCGCATTCTCACCCTGGCCTCCCTCGTGACCTGTGTCGTATTGGTGGTGTTGTTGCCCTACCCTGCGACCGCTTTCGCGGTCTCCTTGGCCACCGTCTTCATCGCCTCGCGGGCGACGGTGCGCTATCTGCTCGTCCTGGGGGTTTGTGCGGCACGGAAGCGCCTGCCGCTCCGGCTCGCCCGCTTTCTGGACTGGGCTCATGACGTCGGACTCCTGCGCGTCGCCGGCAGGTCGTACCAGTTCCGACACATCGAGTTCCAAAGGTGGTTGGTGAGGGACGGCAGCGAGCAGGGCTGATTTCAGGCTGCCTCCTCAACAAAGGCGTCCGTCCACCCAGCACAGCGTCAGCGCCGCCTTGGTCTGTGCGCCTGCTCGTCGACCGAGTAGGGAGATTGCCTGAGCCGGCAGCGTGCAGCGGCCGTTGCGTGCTGGCTGAACAACGCCACCAACTCATCGTGCGGTCCCTGCGTTCCGGCGGCACTGCCTCCGTGGCCGGTCTCGCCGCGCAGCTTGACGCCAGCGCGGCAACCATCCGCCGGGACCTCCTCAAACTGGAGGCGGACGGGCTGATCACCCGCGTCCACGGCGGAGCACTCCATCGCTGACGAGAACGTCGACCTGACACGCAGCCCACGCCCGACCCCCCGAGGTGCCGGCCGCCCGGGCGGCACGAGCACGCCCGCATCCGTGGTGCGAGGAGCCTCCGCTGGGGCGACCGACTCGCTCTCGCTCATGATCGGGCAACCTGGCGAACGTTCCCCCGCTCCGTCTGGCCTGCGGGGACAAAATCGGCTCACCCCTACCGGCCCGACATCCATCAACAGAGAGGCGCGAATGACCCTAAACTGGGAAAAGCACTCCATGGATGATCGAGGGCAGTGTGTCGGCCAACGGTATGGCTTCGAGCTCATACCCGCTCAGCGCCGCGGGTGTCGGCGCAGCGCCCGAGCGCGACGACGCGTTGGTGAGGGCCGTGGTCCATGCCGTGGAGGTCACCGGAGCACATACGGGAAGCGTGTTCCTGCTCTCCGGCGACCATCGCTCGCTCGTCGTGGCCGCGTCCTGTGGGACACCGCCCTCCCTGCTCAGCGGGTGGCGTCGGATCCCGGTCAACAGCCGTATGCCGGTGGCGGAGGCGTGCCGCTCCGGGCGCATGGTCCACCTGGCCGGCGCGGAGGAGACGATGCGGCGCTTCCCCCAGCTCTCGATCGCCCTGCCCTACCCGTTCGGCTCTGCATCGGTCCCCGTACGGGCGGGCGGGCGGACCTTCGGCGCCATCGCCGTGGTGTGGACGCCCAGGCCGGACGGGACCGGACTGTCGAGGGCGCAGCGCGGGCAGTTGCGTTCGGCTGCCGACCGGCTGGGCACCGCCCTCGCCGGACTGCGGGCCCGCGGCACGCTCGGTGAGTACGACGAGCGGACGGCTCCGGTACTGGTCCCGCTGCCGTCCGCTCCGGCGATCCGGGTGGGCCTGTTCGACTGGAACCTCGACACCGGAGCCCTCACTGCCGACGACGAACTGTGCGCGATCTTCGGGATTGCGCCCCGCGCGTTCGACGGTCGGGCGGCCACACTGGCGGCCTGCATCGAGCCGGCGGATCTGCCCGGTTTCGGGTCCGCCGCCCGCACCGCGGTCGAGGAGGGACACCTGCTGGCGCACCATCTGCGCATCCTGGACGGCCATGGTGGACACCGCGTCGTCGAGCTGTGGGGCCGGGTACCGGAGAGCCCCGACGACTCGGAGGCCTCTTGCCACCTGGTCGGCGCCGTGCTGGACTCCGGGAGCGGCATGGCCGCCGTGGCGGCGATCGAGCGGCTCGCGGACGGTTTCTTCGCGCTCTCTCCCGACGGACGCCTCGCCTACGCCAACCACAGCATGGAGGAGCTGCTGCGGGTCCGCCAGGACGAACTGCTCGGCCGGCGCCCCTGGGACATCCTGCCCTGGCTGGCCGATCCCGTGTACGAGGACCGCTACCGGGCCGCCGCCGTCTCCCAGCAACCGGTCTCCTTCCTGGTCCGCCGCCCGCCGGACGAGTGGCTGGTCTTCTCCCTCCACCCGGGCGCTCAGGGCATGACGGGATGGGCCTCACGAGTGCGGCAGCCCGTACCGGCCGGCACCGGACCCGGTGCACCGGTCACCGAGGAGGGGCCGCCCTTCTCCTCGGCGCCTGTGCCCGCGGCCCCCCGCGTGGGTTCCCTCTACCGGGTGCTCACGCTGGGCAGCGCCCTCACCGAGGCGGCCACCGCCAACGAGGTGTTCGATGCCGTCGCCGACCAGTTGCTGCCGGCCTTCGGCGGCCAGAAGCTGGCGATCGCCGTGGTGGAGGAACAGCGCCTGCACCTGCTCGCTCAGCGCGGCTACTCGAAACGCTTTCTCGCCCGGTTCGAAGGCACCCCGCTGCACGCCCGGCTGCCCGTGACGGACGCGCTGACCTCCGGGGTCCCGCTGTTCGTCGAGTCCCGGGAGCAGCTCCACGAGAGCTACCCCGGGCTCATGGTGGGTCACACCAACTCCTGGGCGTTCCTGCCGCTGATCGCCTCGAACCACCCGGTCGGCGCCTGCATTCTCGGCTTCGACGACATCCACCGGTTCCCGGACGAGGAGCGCGGAGTGCTCACCGCGCTGGGCGGCCTGATCGGCCAGGCGCTGGAACGCGCCAGACTCTACGACGCCGAATTCGCCCTCGCCCGCGGCCTGCAGGACGCGCTGCTGCCGCACCGGCTGCCCACTGTGCCGGGGCTGCACGTCACCGGGCGTTATCTTCCGGGTACCAGGGGGATGGACATCGGCGGCGACTGGTACGACGTCATCCCCACCGGCGACGAAGTCGCACTGATCGTCGGGGACGTCGAGGGGCACAACGTCCCCGCCGCGGCCGCCATGGGCCAACTGCGCAGCGCCATGCGCGCATTCGTCGCCGCCGGCCATCGACCGAGCGACGTCGCCGCCGGCACCAACCGGCTCCACATGGACCTCGACCCGGTGCTCCTCGCCAGCTGCTGTTACGCCCAGTTCCATCCCCGCTCGGGGATCGTGCGCATCGTCCGCGCGGGCCATCTCCCGCCCCTGCTGCGCCTGCCCGACGGGCACACCAAGATCCTGGATGTGCCCGGCGGCCCACTGCTCGGCATCGACGCGACGGCACACTTTCCGGAGTCGGAACTGCGGCTGGCTCCCGGGTCGGTCCTGGCCCTCTACACGGACGGGTTGATCGAGAGGCGCGACTCGGACATCGGCTCCGACATCGAGCGACTGAGGGGGTCGCTGGCCCGGCTCGGCGGGGGTGGCCTGGACGATCTGGCCGACGGGCTGCTGCGGGATGCCTGCCACGCTTCCCCCGACAGGGCGGACGACATCGCGCTCCTGCTCACCGAGTACGCCCCAACCCGTTGACCAGTTGCTGCCGCCGCTGTCACGTGCCCCAGATCTTCCGGTACGCCTCCCGGTATCCCGCCGGATCCCAGGTCGTGGCGCCGTGACTGTTGTCGGCCGTGCTGATGTGGACGGGGGCCACATACCCGCTGGCCGGCCGGCCTGAGAAGGCGCGATTGAACTCGTCGACGATCTGCCAGCCCTGCTGGGACAGCGGCTCCGGCACGGTGGCCGCCTGGTACTGCTTGCTGTTGATGCGCTGGAAGGCGGAGGGGTCGCCGTCGCCGGCGCCGATGTTGAAGGGCGGGCCGGAACCCTTCTTGCCGGCCGCGCGGAACGCCGGGGCGGCATCGGCGAAGTACAGGTCGTTGATGGCGACGGAGTGGGTCCATCTCTCCTGGAAGCGGGAGAGCAGTGAGGAGATCTCCCGGGGCGTGCGGCTGCCGGCATCCGGGATCGGGATGTTCTCGTACGCCAGCAGCTTCACCCCCGCGCAGGTGGCCAGCTCCTTCCTGATCAGGTCGGACTTGTACTTGGCGAAGGGGATCGAGGCATCGGTGAAGACCACGGCCCCGGCTGATCCGTCGGAGCTCGAGATGACCCACTGCGCACTGGCTCTGGCCACGTCCTCGACTTCGGTGGTGACGTTGGTGAAGAGCCTGGGGCGCCGGCTGGGGCCGGGGGAAGCGACCGCGTGCCAGCCGATGAGCGGGATGCCTGCCGCGTTCGCACGCGCCACCTGCTGCGAGGTCGAGCCCGGGTCGAAGCCCCCGATGACGATGCCCGAGGGTCTGACGTCGACGGCCTCGCTCATCGCCGCCTGGATGCCGGCGGGGGTGCCGCCACCGTCGATCACCCGGACCTGCCAGCCGATGACGCGCGCGGCTTCCCGCACGCCGTCCGCGGCGCCCGCGACTCCGGGATTGGTCATGGTCTGGGCGACGTAGACGATGGTCTTGCCGGCCACCGCGGCGGGTCCGCCGGTCGGTCCGTTCCAGGGGATGTCGGTCCGCTCCGCCCGGCTGACGGCGGCCTGGGCCCTGGTCTGGGCCGCGGGGCAGCCGCTCGGACCCGAGGTGGAGTGCGCCGGGCCGCTCGACGAACCGCGTTCACAGCCGGCCAGCACGAAGACCGCGACCACCAGGGCGGTGGCAGCGGACCGCGCGTTGCGGACGGTGAGGGTGTTGCGGTTGCGGTGCACGGAAGCTCCTTGCGGAGGATGCCGCCCGGGCACTCCGGCGGTGCCCGCGGCGTAGGTCATGGAGGGCTGCCCGGCGTGCCGTCGTCCTGTGTCGCGGCGGGCGAATCGCGGGTGACGACCGCACCGGTGCGCAGTCGGCGGCGAGCGGAGTAGCCGGCCAGGCCGACGGCGAGGAGCAGGGTGCCGCCGTAGAACAACGGGACCGTCCAGAAATCGCCGCCCATCTGGGCGATGCCGGTGAGGCCGACGGCGAGGACGGCGACGGCGACGAGGGTGCCCAGGGCGTTGGGACGCCCGGGTTTGATGGCGGTGGAGCCGAGGAGGGCCCCGACGAACGCGGGCAGCAGATAGTCGAGGCCGACGCTGGGATTGCCGATCTGCTGCTGGGCCGCGAGCAGCACTCCGTCGAAGCCGACGATCAGTCCCGACGCGGCGAAGGCGTAGACGGTGTACTTGCGGGTCGGGATGCCGACCAGGTCGGCGGCGCGCGGGTTCGACCCGACGACGTGCAGGTACCTGCCGAGCGGCAGCCGCTCCAGAACCACCCAGAGGGCGACCGCGAGCGCGAGCACGTAGAAGGCGGGAACCGGCAGGCCGACGAACGTCGAGTCGTAGATGTCGGTGAAGGCGGCCGGGAGGCCTTGCGGACCGGGGACGATCCGGGCGCCGCCGGTGACCCATCCGGTCACCGCGTACATCATGCTGCCGGTTCCGAGCGTGGCGATGAACGAATCGATCCGTCCGAACTCGACGACGACACCGTTGAGGACGCCCACGACACCCCCTCCGGCGATCACCGTGAGGCAGGCGAGCGGCCAGGGCCACCCGTCGCCCACGACGAGCTGCATCACCATGACGTGCGCCAGGCCGAGGCCGTAGCCGATGGAGAGGTCGAACGCGCCGGTCACGATGGGGACCATCGCGGCGAGTGCGAGGACGGCCGGGATCGACTGGTTGGACAGGATCGAGTCTACGGTGTCCCGGGTGGGAAAGGTACGCGGCAGGGTGATGGAGAAGATCAGGAAGAGCAGGGCGGTGACGGTCAGGAGGCCGTAGGCGCCGATGAGTTGCCCGCTCCGGCCGTGCAGTCGGGCGAGTCGCCTCGGTGGTCCCGGGCGACGCGGCCGTGGCGGGGGCGCAGCCGGAGAGGGCGAGCCGGTCACGGATTCACCGCGGTTCCGGAGGAGGGCAGGGCCGAAGCCGCCCGCGTGAGCTCGGTGACCGTGAGGGCCGGGCCGGTCAGCTCGGTCGTCACGGATCCGCGGACGAAGACCAGGGCGCGCCGGCACACGCCCGTGACCTCCTCGAAGTCGCTGGAGACGAGGAGGACCGCGAGGCCGGCGGCGAGCGCCTCGTCGAGCAGGCGGTGGATCGCGGCTTTGGCACCGATGTCCACGCTCGCCGTCGGTTCCTCGAGGATCAGCAGGCGCAGGGCCAGCCGCAGCCACCGGCCGATCATGACCTTCTGCTGGTTCCCCCCGGACAGGGTGGCGATGGCGGCCTCGCTGTCGTGGGGACGCACCGAGAACCGTTCGATCAGGGTGCCGGCCTCGGCGCGTTCGCGGCGGGGGCTGATCCAGCCCAGCGCCGACAGGCCTCCCGCCCGGGGGTTGGCCAGGAGGTTCTCGCGTACGGTCAGCTCGGCGAGGCAACCCTCCCGCTGTCTGTCACCCGGTACGAGGGCGACACCCCGTCCGACGGCGTCCGCGACCGTACGGGGACGGTACGGGCGACCAGCGAGAAGGGCCCGTCCGCCGAGGAGGGGCCGGGCGCCCGCGAGGGCTCGGGCGAGGCCCATGTGTCCGGCGCCCGTGAGGCCGACCAGGCCGAGGACTTCCCCCCGCCTGAGCTCCAGACTGACCGGTCCCGCGTCGTGGGTGCGCACCCCGTCCAGGGTCAGCACGGCCGGACCGCCGGCCGGGGTGCCGGCGGAGCGGTGATCGGTCGGCCCCTCGCCGGTGATGGCGCGCACCAGGCGGGCAGGGGTGTGGCTCGCCGGCGAGCCGTGGCTGACCAGGCGTCCGTCGCGCAGCACGGCGAAGGTGTCGGCGACCTCGTACACCTCGTCCAGGCGATGGCTGACGTAGAGGATGCCGTGCCCCCGGTCGCGCAGGGTGTGCAGCACCCGGAACAGCCGGGTGCAGTCCGCGGCGGGCAGGCGGGCGGTCGGCTCGTCGAGGACGATGAGGCTCGCCCGTGACGCCAGGGCTCGTGCGACGGCGACAAGCGAACGCTCGGCCGGGGCGAGGCGGGAGACCGGCGTGTCGGGGTCGAGATGTCCGGCGACGACCCGCAGGGCCTCGGTGCAGTGTTCTCTGGTGAGCCGCCAGGAGATCAGTCCGGCGCGGCGCGGATACCCGGTGCTCAGAGCGATGTTCTCGGCCACCGTCATCCACTCCACCAGGCCGAGATCCTGATGGATGAAGGACATGTGCCGGGAAGCGGCGCGACTCCCGAGCGGGTGCCCGGCCACGGTGACCTGCCCCGAGTCGGCTTGGTGGACGCCGGCGAGCACCTTGATGAGCGTGGACTTCCCGGCTCCGTTGGGACCGAGGAGGGCGAGGACGCTGCCGGCGTGGACATCGAGGTCGACCCCGGCGAGCGCGAGGGTTCCTCCGAACCGCTTGGCAAGTCCGCGGACACGGACCAGAGGTTCCGCTCCGAAGGGCGGGACCGCATGCGCAGAGGTGTCGTGGGCCTCGTGCACGGACCTCTCCGGGGTTGGACCTGTCGTGTTCTTCCCGATGCGCATCAGTGACATTAGCGCCACGTATCGCATATTCAGGAACATCTGGCCGCTCTCTGTGACCCCAACGGAGCAGCGAATCGCCGGGGTCGCCGCTCAGGCCCCCTCGAGCCCGCATTCGGCCCAGATGACCTTGCCCTGCTGGGTGTAGCGCGTGCCCCAGCTCCGCGTCAGCTGCGCGACGAGGAACAGGCCGCGGCCGCCCTCGTCGGTGCTGGCCGCTCGGCGCAGGTGCGGGGCGGTGTTGCTGGTGTCGGAGACCTCGCAGATCAGGGTGCGGTCGTGGAGCAGCCGTACCCGGATGGGCCCTGCGCCGTGGCGGATGGCGTTCGTGACCAGCTCGCTGAGCACCAGTTCAACGGCGAACGCGGCCTCGTCGAGCCCCCAGTCGGTCAGTTGCCGCGTGGCGGAGGCGCGAACCTCGCTGACCAGGGCCGGATCCGCGGGCAGCTCCCAGGTGGCGATCCGCCGGGGGTCCAGGGCGTGGGTGCGGGCGACGAGCAGGGCGATGTCGTCGCAGGGGTGGGCGGGGGCCACCGTGTCGAGTATCGCCTCGCAGGTCTCGTCGGGCGTGCCGTTCGCTTGGACCAGCGTGGCGCGCAGCTGTTCGAGGACCACGTCGACGTCGCGGTCACGGTCCTCGATGAGCCCGTCGGTGTAGAGGACCAGCCGGCTGTTCTCAGGGAGGTCGAGCTCGGCGGCTTCGAACGGCAGACCGCCGAGGCCGAGCGGCGGTCCCGCGGGCAGGTCGGGGAACCACACGGTGCCGTCGGGGCGGACCAGAGCGGGCGGGGGATGGCCGGCGCGGGCCATGGTGCACTGCTGTGTGGTCGGGTCGTAGATGGCGTAGAGACAGGTCGCGCCGATGATGCCCGCGTCCACGGCGCCGGGGTCCTCCCGGTCCAGGCGTCCCACGAGTTTGTCGAGGTGGGTGAGGACCTCGTCCGGGGGGAAGTCGAGTTCGGCGAAACTGCGGGCGGCCGTGCGCAGCCGCCCCATGGTGGCGGCGGAGAGCATGCCGTGGCCGACGACGTCGCCGACGAAGAGCCCGATGCGGCTGCCGGACAGGGGTATGACGTCGTACCAGTCCCCTCCCACGTCGGATTCGGCGGGCAGGTAGCGATGGGCGACCTCGACGGCGTCCTGATCCGGCACACCGTGCGGGAGCAGGCTGCGCTGCAGGGCCAGGACCATGGCGCGTTCGCGCGTGTAGCGCCGTGCGTTGTCGATGGACAGGGCGGCACGGGCGGCCAGTTCCTGGGCCAGCGACCGGTCGTCGTCCCCGAACGGCGGCGAGTCCTGCGCGCGGTAGAAGCCGGCCACGCCCAGGACTGCGCCGCGGGCGACCAGGGGCACCGCGATGAGGGAGTGGACGTGGCTCAGCAGCTGTGCGGAGTGCTCAGCGTCCTGCCCGAACCAGCCCGCGGCAGCCTTCAGATCCGGTTCCAGTACTGCCTGGCGGCTCGTCAGACACCGCGACTGCGGCATCGTCGGACCGTAGTCGACCTGCTTGCCGACCGGGTGGAAGGGACAGTCGTCATGGATGCCGTGGACCACCGTACGGCGTAGGTCACTGCGGGGATCGGCGGGCTCCTCGCCGCGGAGCACGGCTTCCGGCAGGTCGATGGTGACGAAGTCGGCCAGTTGCGGCACCGCCGACTCGGCGAGCTCCCGGGCGGTACTGCGCACATCCAGGGTGGTGCCTATGCGGACGCCGGCCTCGGACAACAATTCCAGGCGGCGGCGCGCGGCGAGGGCGTAGGTCCCCACGTGCGGCTCCCCCACCATCATGAGCTTTCTCGCCGGGGGCGGGGAATCGGAGTGCTCGTCCGTCGTGCTGTCGCCGGCCGTGACCTGCTCGACGCCCACGGCGACAGGGGCGTGCTCCGTGCCGGGAAGACACTCCGCCGGCGGGGTGACGTGGAGCTGCCCGGGCGCCACGTCGGGGACAGCCCCGGAGAACGTGAGGGAGGTGGCGACGGCAAGCTCGGCAGGGAGGCCCAGCGGCTCGTGCACCTGATGCGGGAAGGCGAGGGGCTCGCGCGGTGAGGGACCGGGGACGACGGCCTCGACGGCGAAGCCCTCCACTCCGGAGGCACTCGTCATCGGCCGGCTGACGAGCGTGACCCGACGGCCGTCGGGCAGGGGCACGTCGACACAGGCCCGCTGCGCGCAGGCGATCAGCTCGGCGGCCTTCTCCATGAGGATCGCGCGGTCGCGGGGGCTCATCTCCACGGCCAGTTCCCGCACCCCTATGTGATGCCGAAAACCTGCGGCGGCCTCGGCTGCGCTGTCCAGGTACGCCCGCAGCAGAGCGCGCTCACGCGAGGAACTCTGCCCCAGCAGCCGCCGCTCGATGGTCTCGGCCGCCTTGCGTATCACGGTGTCCAGCGCCGGGTCCTCGGCACTGCGGGGATAGCCGAAGCACAGGACGCCCTCGATGCGGCCGCTGAGCGGGTCGCGGACGGGAAGCGCGCGGCAGGCACTGCCCTGGGAGCGCTCGGCGAAGTGCTCGGCACCGTAGACCCGGATGGGTTGGCGCTCGGCCAGGGCGAGACCGATGCCGTTGGTACCCGCGACCCTCTCGGCGAACACGAACCCGGGGACACTCTGGATGGCCGGGAGATCTCTGGCCAGCGAGGCTTCTCCGAAACGGCGCAGGAGAACCGTCCCGCTCGCATCGGCGACGGAGATGTTCATCGCGCTGCCGGCGAACATGGCCTGCAGCCGGTCGAGCACCGGGACGGCCGCGCGGACGATCCGTCCGTCCGGTTCGAAGTCCTCCCGGAAGGGAAGGTCGGACTGGTCCGGCGACAGACCCAGCGTCCGGCAGCGCCGCCAGGAATCCAGGATCGACGTGCGCACGCCCGTCTCGACCGGCTCACCCTGCAAAAACCGCTCACGGAAACTGGCGGGTCCCGTGCCGCCTGGCGCACGCCCCGCCGGTATCGGATCTTCGCCGGCCCGAACCACGCTCCGCCTCACTCGCGCCTTCGACAGTCAACCCTTCCGAAATATCTGATATGGACGAGGATACGGGCATTGGAGGCGCGAGTCACCGTCCACAGGGCCCCTCACACACGGTGACCGGACCGGCTCGGCATCACAGGACCGCGACCGGATTGACGGGCGAGCCCGTCCCGCCCGGGACGTTCAGCGGCGCCACGACGAGCATGAAGTCGTAGCGCCCCGCCGTCGCGGTCGCGGCGGACAGCGCTTCCAGGTCGAGGTTGTCCAGCAGTGGCATCCCCATCGCGGCCACAGCCAGGGCGTGGACCGGCGAGTGCACGCCGTCCACGGGTGAAGGCCGTACGTCACTGTCGCCGTCTCCGCCGAGCAGCGCGATGCCACGCTCGGCCAGCAGCGGCAGGGCGTCCACATGAAAGCCCGCGCTGGCCGTGTCGGGGTCCCAGGCGCCGAGTTCCTCGCGGCGCCGGACGTGTCCGGAGCGCAGCAGTACCGCGTCACCCTCGCCGATCGTCACATCGAGCGCCTTCTCCGCAACGACGATGTCCCTCGCGTGCACCGCTCGCCCCGGCTCCAACCAGTGGATCCCGAGGACGGCGGGCAGGTCGAGGAGCACTCCCCTCGTGACGAGGGACCCGAGCGTCGACACCGCGCCGAAGCGGGCGCCTGCGGCATCGACGACCTCGTGTGCCGTGCGGCCGTCGTAGAGCTGCCCCCGATAGGCGATGTGGCACAGCGCGTCGAGATGGGTGATGCCCTTGCCGTGGTAGTCGGCGGCGATGAAGTCCTTGTGGGTGGAGGGTTCCGGCGCCTCCACGTCACCGAGGTCGGTCATGTGGTGCAGGGCAGGCTTGCGGTTGCCGGGGCCGGGCCGGGTGTTCCACGGCAGCGCCAGCGGGACGACCGTCCCGGTCCGCACGCGCGCTGCGGCCCGCCGCACATGGTCCGCCGTGACCCGGTTCCAGGCACCGCGGTCGGCCGGGGACCAGCGACCCCACGTGCGAACCGCCTCGAAGAGCGCGTCGAACTCCCGACGGGAGACGGCGGGCCCGTTGCCGACGCCGGTCGGCGCGGGATTCGCGGCATCGGCGGAACTCGGACTCATCTGTACTCACCGTTCCCAGGCAACAAAGTGTGCGGTCCGCCTCTGGGCGCTTGTTGTTCAGGGTTGAACCTGGGCTCCGGTACGGAGGAAATGAGTCGCCCGGAGACCGAGGTTGCAGTCAGGAGCCCGCAAGAAACGAGAAACGCACCTTCCGCTCCGCATTATCCCTGTTCATGTCCGCCACACTCCGTCAAGACAACGGCCAGGGTCAACGCACGCCAGACGGATGAACACCGATACCGGCGACCGCGCGTCCGGCCGGCAGCGTTCCCAACGGCCCTCAAGGGCAGCGACAGGTCGTCGCCCCGAGGCGATCCGTAGAGCAGGCAAACGTGCAAGCGGTCCGGCCAGACCACGACCTCTCGGCACCGTCCGGCAGGGCACGACCAAAGCATGGCGTTACCGCCAGGGCGCCGCCAGGTCTGTGGTCGAACCAGCCCGCTTGCCGACCCAGGCCGCTTGCTGTTTGGGGCGGAACGCGCCTGGCCGTGAGGACCGGAAGTGCCGATCCAGCCGTCCCGCACGGTTTGGTGAAGGTCATACAGGCTTCTTGGTGTGAACCCTTCCTTTCGCCCCACCATGGAAATTCCGCGAGGTGGGGTCGAGTGCGCGAGCCACGCCGACCGGAGGGCACCCCCTCAATGGGCCCGTTCACTCACACGTGTACACCACCTGCCATCGGCGCATCCTTCTCCGGCAGGCGGACAGACTCCAGACGCCGAAGCGCGGCAGCCGCCTCCTCCCGAGGAACACCGCACGACTTGACTGTTCCGCTCCCATCTCATGGCCGCCAGAAGGGGAAGCATCTGTGCCCATGACCGTCGATCACCTGCCCGAGGCCACCAGGTTCGGTGATCCGCCGGCGGACGTCCGTGTGGCCGAACTCCTCGACTCCGGCCAGATCTCTCACGTCAACGACCCTTTCCGCGCCATCCGTAGGCTCTCCACGCGGCATCACCAACTGCCGCCCTGGCTCCAGGAGTTCCTGCACGAGGCCGTGGCGCCGCCGCCCGGCCGGACGGCCGAGGACGTCCACAGGGGGGAGTCGTTCTTCGCGCTCCACCACAGCACCGTTTCGACGGTGCGGGCCACGGTCGGTCCTGTCGACCGCCACCCCTGCCCGGCCAGGGCATTCACGCTACGTTCCACCGGGCGCCCGGGCGGCGAGGAGAGCCCCGGACGGCGCCTGTCGCAGGAGGACGGCGCCTTCATGACCAGGCACGGATAAGCCGACCTGCATCTCCCGTTCCGCCGTCGACCTGACCACCAGGCAGGGCGCGAACATCGCCGCCCTCGTCCCGGTGGCCGCCGTTCCAGCCGGGAGCCCGCGAGAACGGTCACCGGGGCGTTCAACGCGGTACTGCGCTATGCCATGACGCACGATCAGGACGACCATTCGCGGATGCCCGAAGAACTCACCGACGGACGATGACGATATTCGCGCGGGGACTGCGGCACTCAACCGCCCTTCGCCCTGAAAAGAATGACCGAAGAAAAAGAATGACCGAAGAATTCCAGTGGAGGCCGTTTATGCGTGGTGCCCGGACCTTTCTGCTCGCTGTGACCTGTGCGCTCCTCGCGGGGACCGCAGCCCCCGGTACAGCCACGGCGGCGGAACCCGGCGAGGTCGTCGTCTTCGCGACGGAACTGGCGCCGTTGACCGTTTACCCGGAACCACACGGCTGCCACAAGCTTCCGGTGGCCGCACACGTGCTGACGAATCGCACCGACCGGCCGGTCACGGTGTACGGCGACCCCTTTTGCCTGACGCCCGGCCTCATCGTGCAGCCCGGCTTCGGGGCGCATGTGCCGCCCGGCAGCGGCAGCTTCTCGGCCTGAACCACCCTTTCCCTCGCCCTCCCACGCACACCCAGGAGAACTGCTGCACATGACCGTCGACCTTGTCGTCATGGGGCTTGGCCATGTCGGGTTACCGCTCGCCCGAGCCGCAGTCTCGGCCGGCCTGGCCACCGCCGGGTACGACGTGTCCGGCACCGTGGTGTCCGCTCTCGCCGAGGGCCGCTCGCACGTCGGTGGCGTCTGTGACTCCGAGGTCGCGGCCATGCTGGACGCAGGCTTCCGCGCCACGGCCGACCCCACGATCCTCGACGGCGCACAGACCGTGGTGATCTGTGTTCCGACCGGGCTCACGCCGGAGGGCTTACCCGACTTATCCGCGGTGCAGGACGCCTCGAAAGTCGTCGCTGCCCGGCTGCGCACCGGCATGCTCGTCGTCCTGGAGTCCACCAGCTACCCGGGCACCACAGAGGATGTCGTGAGACCGCTGCTGGAGCACGGCAGTGGACTGCGGGCGGGCGAGGACTTCCATCTCGCGTATTCCCCCCAGCGCATCGACCCCGGCAACGAGATCTGGGACGTTCGCAACACCCCGAAGGTCGTGAGCGGTTGCACCGCTCTGTGCGCGAAGTACGCCACCGCGTTCTACGGGCGGTTCGTGGACCACCTCGTCCTCGCCCGGGGCACGCGGGAGGCGGAGATGGCCAAACTCCTCGAGAACACCTACCGCTACGTCAATATCGCCCTGGTCGACGAGGTGGCACTGTTCTGCCACCAGGCCGGCATCGACGTCTGGGACGTTCTGCACTGCGCGGCGTCGAAGCCGTTCGGCTTCGCCCCTTTCAGTCCCGGTCCCGGCGTCGGCGGACACTGCATCCCCGTCGACCCCCGCTATCTGGCCGCGCGGGCCGAGTCCCAGGGTTTCCCCTTCCGCATGTTGGCAGCCGCACACGAGGTCCTCACCCACATGCCGAGGCATGTCGTGGACCGGGCCCTGTCTCTGCTCACCGAGAACCGCGGCCGGCCCGAGGGCGCACGTGCCCTCCTCCTGGGCGTCACCTACAAGGCCGATGTCGCCGACGTCCGTGAGTCACCGGCACGCCCCGTGGCCGCGGGGCTGCTCGCCACGGGGGTCGACGTCTTCTACCACGATCCCTACGCAGCCGACTTCAGCGTGGACGATCGGTCCCTGCCGCGCGCCACGGATCTGCGGGAGGCCCTGGGTGAGGCGGATGTGGCGATCCTGCTGCAGCACCACGCCTGCTACGCCAGGGAAGCGCTGGGCAGAGCCCGTTGCGCCGTGCTGGACACGCGCGGCAAGGCCGTCGGCAGCAGAGTGACGCTTCTCTGACAACCCCGCCGCGTCTCCGGGACTGGCTACGGCCCCCTTCGCCACCCCAGCCGACGCCTCGCCGCCGCCGACTCCGGTCGGCACCTTCCTGCCGGCGTCCCGCCGGCCCCACAGACCCGCGCAGGGGCAGCGCCCTGCGCGGTTGCGGCCCTTGCCAGGGGCCGCAGTCCGTCAAATCTCCGAGACGAACCGAGAAGGAGAACACATGAGCACTGCTGTCGCCAACGACCGTCTGGTGAAGCGCTTCGAGAAGTGGGACACCGACGGCAACGGTGTGCTGGAACCCAGCGACTTCCAGGGTGAGGCAGCCCGGATCGCCCAGAACCTGGGGAGGAAGGCCGACTCCGCGGAGGTTCGGGAACTCCTGAACGCGTTCCAGGGACTCTACGAGAACCTGGCCCAGAAGGCCGGGGTCCCCGCCGGGAGCGGCATCAGCCGGGAGCAGTTCCTCAACGCCACGGGAGACATGCTGTTCAAGGAGGGCGAGGCGAGCTTCAACCGCGCCCTCTCCCCCATCGTGAAGGCGCTGATCCGCCTGTGCGACGACAACCACGACGGCGAGATCGACCAGTTCGAGTTCCGAGCCTGGCTGACCGGCGTCGGCGTGCCGGAGTCCCGGGCCGGTGACATGTTCGAGCAGATCGACGCCAACGGAGACGGCCGTCTGTCCGAGGAGGAACTGCTGGGGGCGCTCCGCGACTTCCACTTCGGCCGGCTGGACGTCGAGCTTCTCGGCTGACCTGCCGTACCAGCCCCGGTGACCCCCTGAGTATCCGCTCAGGGGGTCACCCCATGAAACCGCATGAACCCGCATGAGCCCCGATGAACCCCATGAAGGGGGCCTGGACGAAGGCGTCAGTCCTTCGGCCCCAGGCCCCCTTCATCCGGGCCCTGGAGGAAGGTGACACGGGCCTCGGGCCGCAGCCGCAGGTCTCGGCCACTGACCGGACTGGCTGTGTGGATCAGGATGTTGTAGTGGTTCGGAAGGTGGCAGGCGTCGAAGCCGAGGACCGTGCCGACCGGCGTGTCGTCGATGCTCACCAGGTCACCACGGTCGATCACGCCGCCGCACACCAGTTCCGCGAAGCCGAGGAAGCCCACCCGGTCGATCCGGGCGCCGGGGCGCGGGTCCCATTGATCGGTGCTGACGAGTTCGTGCACCTCGTCCCGCCGCACGCAGCGCGCCGCGTGTTCCTCCAACCGCATCCCCCGGTCCGTGCGGTGGTGCGTGAGCACTTTGACCAGGCTCGCGCGCACCACACGTTTCGGGCCGTCCTCCGCCGGGTTCACCGGTCCGCCTCCGCCGGCGGCGCACAGGATGCGGGCCGGGCGCGGCGGTAGGCCGCCTCGACCAACTCCAGTGCGGGCAGGCCGCCGTGCGCTCCCGGCCCGACCGGGGCGCACCGGCCGGCGAGGGAGGCGAACTCGGTGAGGATCGCCTCGTACTCGTGCCACAGCGACGCCTTGAAGCCGAGGTGGCCGGCCAGCATGTCGGCGTGCAGGACCTCCCCGTCGGCCAGTTCGGCCTCGACGTCCTTGCGTTCTCCCGGGTACGACCAGTCCAGTTCCACCCTTGCGGTGGCGCCGGTGGGGCTGCTGAGGCGGATCACTGCCTTCCGGTCGACGCCCGAGCCGTCGCGGTGGATCTCGCTGCCGGTGACGGTGACGTCGCCGAGCAGCATCCGCACCAGGTCGAGCGCGTTCGGGCCGTTGTCGGCCACACAGCCGCCGCCGCAGCGGGCGGGGTCGAGGTACCAGTCCTCGCCGCCGAGATGTTCCTCGATGCGTTCCAGGTACCGCACGCGGACCGCGACGATCTTCCGGCCTGCCGCCTGGTGCGCCAGCGCACGGACGACGGTGTTGTAGCGGCGATGGAACGCCGTCAGCAGAGGGACGCCGCAACGCCGCGCGAGATCCACCAGCAGGCGTCCCTCGGCGGCGGTGAGGGCGAGGGGTTTTTCGACGCACACGGGAACACCGGCGGCCAGCGCCTCTCGGCAGACCGGGAGGTGCACGTGGTTGGGCACGGCCACGACCAGGGCGTCCGGCCGGGCCTGGGCCAGCAGTGTCCTGTGGTCGCGGAAGCGGGCCGCCCGGCCCCGGTACTGCTCCAGGGCCTGGTCGCGCGTGTCGCACACGGCCGACAGCTCCCAGCCGGGCAGCCGTTCGGCGGCGGCCAGGTAGTAGGGGGAGATGGCGCCGAGGCCGACGACGCCCAGCCGCAGCGGCCGGGTCATCGCGGGCTCCCGGAGCCAGGACCGACGGGGAGGCCCAGGTCCGCCAGTTCCCGGTACAGGTGCTCCGGCAGCGGGATGCCGTCGCGGCGGCGCTCGGCGGCGAGTTCGGCCTCCCGCCACCCCGGGTAGCGCACCGGTGCTCCGCCGGGCACCGGCGGGCAGTCGGCGAGCGCGCCGAACAGGGACCGGGTCGAGCCGACGACGTCCGTGCCCGGACTCAGTACCTCCGGGGCGATCGCGAGGAGGAAGAAGCCGATGCCGTCGTCCCGTCCGTGCGGCCGGCCGTCCCCTTCCAGAGCGGCGGGCGAGGGTCCCACGGCCGCCCCGGACACCACCGCGGCCAGCAGTTCCACCGCGATGCCGAGTCCGTAGCCCTTGTGGACGCCGGTCTCGGCCGTACCGCCCAGCCAGCGCAGGAACGCCTCGCCGCGGTCGAATGCGGACGGGTCCGTCACGGGGTTGCCCGCCGCGTCCTCCAGCCAGCCTGCGGGCACCGGAGTGCCCCGGCGGGC
This sequence comes from Streptomyces sp. NPDC002092, assembly GCF_053593775.1. Lineage (NCBI taxonomy): Bacteria > Bacillati > Actinomycetota > Actinomycetes > Kitasatosporales > Streptomycetaceae > Streptomyces > Streptomyces sp. NPDC002092. The sequence continues at coordinate 48,968 of NZ_JBSFDG010000031.1, read as the reverse complement.
GGCCACGCGGACCCGTCCGGTCGGCGCGACGGTGGTGCTCATGTCCAGCAGGAAGGGGTGGCCGTCGAGAGCGGGGGCGGCGACGCTCAACGGGTTGGTGCCGAGCATGGCCACCGCGCCTCCCGGCGGGCGTGCGATGCGCTGGCCGCCGCAATTGCTCGCGACGACGCCGATCATCCCGGCGTGCGCGGCGCGGACGGCGTGGAAGCCGGCGCACCCGAAGTGGGTGGCGCCGCGCACGGACACCAGGCCGACGCCATGCCGGCGGGCCCGGGCGACGGCATCGTCCATGGCTTCGGCCGCGGCCCACAGGCCCAGGGCGCGGCGGGCGTCGACGACCGCGCAGGCGCCCAGGTCGGTGAGGGTCCGCGGTTCGGCACGGGGGTCGCAGCGCCCCGACTCCAGCAGCGGCAGGTAGAGCCGGGTGAGGTTGAACACTCCGTGCGAGTCGAGGCCGGCAAGGTCACCGTGGCACAGGGCGTCGGCGGCGAGCCGGGCCCTGGGTGCCGGAATGCCGTGGCCGGTGAACAGGCCGGTCAGCGCTGCACACAGCTCGGCGTGGCCGACAAGGACGGATGCGTGGTCGGACGTTGCCGAGGAGGCAGTGGACACCGTCATACGCGGTTCCTTACGGGAGGGGCGGGTCGGTGGTCTTCAGCGAAGAGGGTGACGAGGCGGTGGACGACGCCCGCGAAGTCCTCCAGGTCGGCGAGGTCGACGAACTCCCCGGGCGCGTGGGCGTGGTTGGCGGCGAGGTCACCGGGGCCGAGCACGGTGGTGAAGGCGTCGTCCAGACCGGCGGCCCAGATGGCGTCGCAGGTGAAACCGGGATCGCCGTCCGCCGGCCGGGCTCCCGCGCGGGCCAGGAGCGCCTCGGCACAGGGGTCGCGGTTGTCCAGTGCGGGCAGTCCGTCCTTGTCCCAGCCGAGCAGGGTGATGCGTCCCGCGTCCCGTGCCGTGCGGGCGAACTCCCGGGTGGAGGCGAAGAGTTCGCTGAAGCCGCGCAGACCGTCGGTGACGTGCCGGGTCACGGCGGCCTTGAGGTGACTGCCGTCCGCGGTGGTGCCGTAGGACAGGTTGACCAGCAGGGTGCCGGTGCCGTGGACGCGGTTGTGCGTGCGGCCGGTGTGCAGTCCGGCCAGGCACACCCGTGTGCCGGGTACGGCCCCGTCCAGGCGGGCGGCGAGGTGCTGGGCGAGGAAGCCGAGCAGCACGGTGGCGTTGTGTCCGGCGTCCGGATGGTCGTCGACGGCGTCCTCACCGGTGACGGTGATCCGGGCGGTCATGGAGGCGGTCGCCCGGGGCAGCGCGCGCAGACCGGTCGGTTCGCAGAACACGTTGAGGCGTCCGTGATGGCCGGCTTCCAGCAGGGGGCGGGTGCCGTAGGTGCCCAGGGCGCCGCCTTCCTCCCCGGCGACGGCCTGGAGCAGGACGGTGACGTCCCGTCCGACGGCGGGGTGGGACGCGGCCGCCCGCAGCCCCGCAAGCAGGGCGACGGCGGGTCCCTTGGCGTCGACGGACCCCCGGCCGGTGAACCTGCTTCCGTCGAAGGCGGGTTGGACGTGTCCGGCGACGGTGTCCAGATGGACGTTGAACATCACCGTGTCCACGCGGGGACGCTCGGGTCCAAGCCGCAGCAGCAGGCTGGGCTGGTCCACGAGGAAGCGCGGGTCGCGCGCGGCGGCCCGGACGGTGGACGGAACCCCGGGCCGGTCCAGACATGCGACGGGGGCAGCCGCGAGCCGTACGGTGCGCAACCCCACGTCGGCGGCGGCTGCCGCGTACCGGTCGAGGAGGTCGGGCAGTCGGGACGGCGGGTCGTCCGGCCCGGCCTCCAGAGGGTTGACGCTGGGCAGGCGCAGGAGGTCCAGCAGCAGCTTCTGGTACTGGTCGGTGAACAGTACGGTCACGCCGTACCGTCCGGGTGGGCGGGTGCCGCCTTCATGGTCCGCAGCAGCCGGGTGAGCGCCTGTCCGGCCCGTACGAACAGGGCACCGGCGTCTTCACCGGCCCGGACCAGGCCGTCGTGGGGGCGCACGGCGAGGTGTGGTTCGAGGGAGAGGGCGCCGGTGTAGCCGTGGGCGGCCAGGATCCGCAGGCATGCGGCCACCTCGGCACCGCCCTCACCGGGCAGCGTGTAGGCGGTGGTGCCGTCCGGGGTGCGGACGGCGTCCTTGATGTGGACGTGGGCCACATAGGGGGCGAGGTCCTGAAGCATGTCCGGCGCGCGGTAGCCGTACGGAACGCCGTTGCCGGTGTCGAACAGCAGCCGCAGGGCCGGGCTGCCGACGCCACGCAGCAGCCGGAGCGCTCGGTCGGCCCGGTCCCCGGCCCAGCCCGCGCAGTTCTCGTGCACCAGCACCAGGCCCGCCCGCTCGGCGCGGTCCGCCAGGACGGCGGTGCGGGCGAGGACGCGGTCGGCCCACTCGGTCTCCGTCAGGCCGTCGTTGGGGTACGACATGATCCGTACGAGACGGCAGCCCAGGGCGGCGCACCGCTCGGCCAGGACGTCCAGTTCGGCGAGGTCCACGGCGAGGTCACCGGTGACGGGACGGGACCAGTTCCCGATCCTGGAGGCCACGCCGATCACCGTGACACCGGCGTCCGCCAGCCGCCGGGTCAGGGTGTTGAAGGCCGCCGCGGAGAGATCGGCGAGTGCGGTCCCGTCGACCGTGCGCAGTTCGATGGCGTTCCAGCCCAGGTGCCGCAGGGCGGCCAGCTGGCCGTCGGTACCGGGCGCCGCCTCGTCGCCGATCCCGGCCAGGGGCCCGAATCCCGCGGCGCGGTGCCCGGCGGCGTCGTGTCGGGGCATCTCAGCGGCTCCCGGTGCGGGCGGATGGTGCGGCGGCGCAGTGTTCACGGGCCGCGCACAGCAGGCGGACGCTCTCGCAGGCGAGCGAGAAGCCGGCGGCGTCCGGCGCTGCGGAGAGAAAGCCGCGATAGGCACCTTCGAGGAAGTCGGTCAGGGCGTCGTCCCGGAAGACCTGGCGGCCGGGCCCGGGCACGCCGCCCGTGGCGGGGGCTCCGGTCGGCGCCGCGGGCGCATCGCCGCCGACGGGGGCGATGACGAGCTGGGCGTGGTCGTCGTCCTCGCTGAGGGGGAAGTGGCCCGTGGCCGTCCCGCCGTCGAACTCGCATACGACGCTGCGCTGTCGCACGGGTGCGCCCAGGTCGGAACGCAGCAGGGTGGACACCCCGGTGCTGTGCTCCAGTTCCAGGAGGGCACCGCCCATACCGGGCAGCTGCCGGTCCTCGCAGCGCAGGTCCCAGCAGTGCGCGGCGCGCAGTTCGGCGGGGCCGGCCAGGTCTAGGGCCAGAGCCAGGGAGTGGGGGAGCTCCACGTCGAGGGCGCTCTGATGCCCGTCGGTGGTCAGGGACCGCAGGAAGCGCGGCTTGTGCTGGTCCGCGGTGATGCGGCGCAGCGGGCCGAGCCGGCCGCCGCGGACGAGTCGGCGCAGCCGACCCGCGAGCCGGGAGCCGGTCCAGTGGGCCATGGCCACCAGGGCGAGGCCCGCCTCGTCGCGGAGCCGGATCAGGGCGTCCAGTTCGTCGCGGGACGCAGCCAGGGGTTTCTCCACGATCATCCGGCGAAACCCGTGCCCGGCGAGTGCCTCGATCAGGGCGTGTCTCGACCGGGGCGGCGTGCAAACGTGCACCACCGCGGTGGCGGGGTCCACGTGGTCCAGGGCCTGATCCAGCGTAGTGACGACGGTCACCTCTCCGGGGGTGGCCGAGAGCCGCAGAACGCCGGCGCGCGGGTCGCACCCGATCGCGGGCAGGGCGACCAGTGGATCGCCCGTGCTCCCGGTCCGCCCGGCCAACCGGGCCAGCGTTTTCAAGTGCAGTCCGGATCCGGACCGGCCGAGGCCGACCACGAGGGGCTGCAGCACATGGGCCTCCTAGTCCGTGCGCCAACTCCGTTGCGACGCAGGACTATTGCCCCTCTGCCGGGATTGGGTCAAGGCATTCGGAATGCCTTTACTCACAACGTGTGAAGATGCCCCTTGCCCATTCTCCGCGGCCGACGAGCCCGATTAGCGTTGATATTCAGCATGACTCAACGGGGCATACGACTCCACGGGGCGGGAGACGAGACTTGAGCGAATTATCGGCCGCAGAAGGAATAGCGCAGGCGGTTCCCTTCTTTTCCCAGGCCAAAACCTTCGAACTGCTGTGGCCTTCCATCGAAAAGTCATTGGAGGAGGTTTTCCACAGCGGTAAGTTCTCTCACGGAAAACAGGTCGGACAGCTTGAGTCGGCGCTCGCGGAATACACCGGCGCACGGTACGTCGTCGGAGTCAACAGCGGCACCGACGCACTCGTGCTGCTGCTGCGCGCCTGTGGGCTGCGTCCCGGCGACGGCGTCCTGGTCCCCGCCTACTCGTTCTTCGCCACCGCGTCGGCCGTCGTTCTGGCAGGCGGCCGGCCCCAGTTCGTGGACATCACCCCGGAGACGTACGCGATGGATCCGGCGGCCCTGGAGGCAGCCGTCACTCCCAGCAGCCGGTTCGTGATGCCGGTGCATCTGTTCCACACGATGGCCGACCTGGAGGCCGTCACCGCAGTCGCACGGCGGCATGGTCTGACGGTGGTCGAGGACAGCGCCGAGGCGATCGGCATGCGCCGACGCGGTGTGCACGCGGGCCTGCACGGCGCCGGAGGGGTGCTGTCCTTCTTCCCCTCCAAGACGCTCGGGGCGCTCGGGGACGCGGGAGCCGTGCTCACCGACGACGCGGAGGTGGCGGACACCGTCGCGGCCCTGCGCCACCACGGCAGGACCGGCCGTACGCTGAACGACTTTCCGGCGATCTCGACCGACAGCGCATGGCCGGGAGTGAACAGCAAGATGGACGACATCCAGGCGGCCGTCCTGCTCGCCAAGCTGCCCCTCCTGGAGGAGCAGATCGCGCACCGGGCCGAGTTGGCCGACGCCTACACCGCCCGTCTGCGGGACGTGCCGGGCATCATCCGCCTGCCGCGCGCCACCGCCGAGGGCCCGGGCACCCGCGACGTGTTCTACGTCTACCTCATCGAGACCGAGGACCGGGACGCCCTCGTCGTCCATCTCGACCGGCACGGCGTCGGCACCGAGGTCTACTACCCGGTGCCGCTGCCCCACCAGCCCGCCTTCGCCCACCTGGGCCACCGGACGGGCGAGTTCCCCCATGCCGAAGCGGCGGCCCGGCATGCCGTGGCCCTGCCGCTCCACCCCGATCTCAGCCCCGGCGACCTGGACCGCGTGTGTGACACCGTCCGCTCCTTCCGCGCCGAAGGGAGGGCGACCGCATGACCGTGTCGCTCCCTCCCGCCGTCCCGTTCTTCCCGCCCGCCCTCTTCGAAGCCGACCGCGCCGCGCTCATCGACCTGGTCCGGGAGGTGGGCCTGGACCCTGAGCAGCGGTTCATCCTGGGCCGGCGCACCACGGCGTTCGAGGATCTGCTGCGCGAGGACCTGGGAGCGGCGGACGTGGTCGCGTGTTCCAGCGGCACTTCGGCGCTCTCACTGGTGCTGCGGGCTCTGCACGTCGGTCCCGGTGACGAGGTGATCGTGCCCGCGTTCGGGTGTGCGCCGCTGGCCGCGTCGGTGGTCGGCACCGGAGCCACCCCGGTCTTCGCCGACATCCGGCCGGACACCATGACCATGGACCCGGACCATGCCGAGCAACTCGTCACCGCGCGGACCAAGGCGGTGATGCCGGCCCACATGTTCTCCGTGATGGCTGACATGCCGAGGTTCGTCGAGCTGGCCCGTCGGCACGGACTGCGTCTGGTGGAGGACTCGGCGGTCGCCCAGGGTGGCGTCCTGCGCGGTGTTCCGGCCGGACTGTGGGGGGAGGCGGGCGTCTACTCCTTCGTCCAGGTCAAGACCTGCGGCATGCCCGGCGAAGGCGGCGTGGTGGTCACCCGGGACGCGGAGCTGGGCGAGAAGGTACGGATGCTGCGCAACCACGGCCAGGTGGCCGGGCAGCGCTTCGTGCACCACGCCGTCGGGCTCAACAGCCGCTTCGACGAGATCCAGGCCGCGTTCCAGACGCACCGCTACCGCGCCTTCCCCAAGCGGCTGGCGCGGCGGGCGGAGATCGCCGCCTACTACACCGAGCGCTTCACGCCGCTGGCCGGCCGCGGTGTGGTCCCGCCCCCGCCCGACCAGGACGGCCGGTGCTTCTACGTCTACACGGTGCTCGCCGCCGACCGGGACTCCCTCGGCGCCCACCTGGCCGAGCGGGGGGTGGCCACGCACGTCTACTATCCGCGCCCCCTGCCCGCGCACCATGCCTTCGCCCCCCACGCGCCAAGCGGTGCCCGCTGGCCGCGGGCAGAACAGGCCGCCCGCCGTCATCTCGCGCTGCCGGTACACCACTTGCTGAGTGACACGCAGGTCGAACACGTCGCCGACCTGGTGTGCGCGTTCGTCGCCGAGCACTCCTGACGTACGACAGCACGTACGACAGCCGCCGGGGCCGCCCGGTCACCCGGACCGCGCGCGGCCTTCCCGCCCGACGCAGAGAAACCCAGGAGGTCACCCATGACGGACAGCATTGCGGCGGGCCGTCCCGCGTCCGCCGCCCACGGCGCCGACAGGCTGCGCGTCTATGCGCGGCTCGGCAAGCTGGACGTGTACGACTACTACCTAGGAATCTTTCTCGCCCTCTCCGCCGTCCTGTTCCCGGTCGGCGACTTCACGGCCCGGCAGGCGCTGGTACTGGTGGCGTTCCTGGCCGGGGAGATCGCGGTCCTGATGGCGATGGTCGCCCTGGACGACGTCACCGGCTTCCGGGACGGCAGTGACCTCGCCAACTACGGCCCCGACAACCCGCTGCGCAGCAAGGCACGCAAACCCCTCGTCGCCGGGACGCTGACGGTGCCGCAGGCGCTGCGCTTCGCCTGGGGCTGCGCGGCCGCGGGCGCCGTGCTGTGGGCGGGCGCCGCCGCGCTGGCACCGTACCGCCCGCTGTGGGCGCTGGTGGCGGCGGGCGCACTGTTCGCCGTGTCGCTGCAGTACTCGTACGGCCTGAAGCTGAGTTACCACGGCTTCCAGGAGGCGTTCCTCGTCGCGCTCGGCGCGGTGCTCGTGATCGTGCCGTACGGCCTGGTGACAGGGGGCTGGTCCGGCTTCCTGATGGTGCAGGCGGTCCTGTTCGGGTTCGGGCCGCTGATGTTCGGGGTCTATTCCAACACCAACGACGTCGCCGGCGACCGGGCGGTGGGCCGCCCGACCGTGGCGGCTCTGGTGTCCGAACGGGGCAACGCCGTCTTCATCGGGACCCTGTCGGTCACCGAGTTCTCCATCGGTGCGGTCGCCTCGGTCACCGGGGTGGCCCCGTGGTGGTTCGTGGTGCTGATGCTGCCGGCGACCGTGCTGCGCGCCCGCCAGTACCTGACCGGATTCGTCCGGGCGGACATCATGACAGCGCGCCGGACGGGCTTCGCGGTGCACCGGCTGAGCGTGGTGCTGATGACCGTGGCCAACGTCCTGGTCGCAGCGGGGGCCGCCGCATGAGGCCCGAGGTCGACGTCGCGGTCGTCGGCGCGGGCGTCGCCGGACTGACCGCCGCCCACGAACTGCGGCGCGCCGGGCTGTCGGTGCGGGTCTACGAGCTTCTGCCGCAGGTGGGCGGCCGGATGCGCAGTCTGCGCCACGAGGGCTGGACGGTGGACACCGGAGCCGAGCAGGTGGCGTCGCGTGGCTACCGTGCCACCTGGGAGTTGCTGCGCCGACTGGGCGCCGGCCCGGCGGACGTCCCCCGGGTCGGCGGTGCGGTGGCCGTCTGGCGTGGTGGGCGCGCCCATCTCGGCGTCGGCGAGAGCACGGCGGTGCTCACCGGCGCCGGCCTGTCCGTCCGCGCCCGGCTCGACCTGGCCGTCTTCTCGGCGTGGACCGGACGCCGCCGCGCCCGGTTCGACGGCGACCGCCCCGAGCACACTCCGCTCGGTGCCGCCACCGTGCGACAGACGGCGGCCCGCTACCACCCCGACCTGCACGACTACCTCCTCCAACCGGTCGCGGGAGGCTTCTTCGGCTGGGACACCGCCCGCTCTGCCGCCGCCCCCCTGGTGAGCCTGCTGCTGGAGGCCGGCTCCCCCACCACCTGGCGTACCTACCGGGACGGCATGGACTTCCTTGCCCGCCGGCTGGCGGACGGTACCGACGTCGTGACCGGCCGCGCCGTGCGGGAGGTCACCGACGCGGGCGAGCACGCCGTCCTGCGGTTCGACGACGGTGAGGTCAGGGCGCGGGCCGCTGTACTGGCCGTACCGGCGCCCGTGGCGGTGGCGCTGCGCCCGGACGTCCCCGCCGACGAGCGGCCGTTCGTCACGGCCTGCACCTTCACCCCGATGATGAAGGTCAGCTACCTGCTGGACCGCCCGCTGGCCCCGGCCGCCCGGCGTCCGGTGCACATCCTGCTCACCCCGGCCGTCGAGGAGGACGTGCTCTCCGGTGTGGTCGTCGACCACGCCAAGGACCCCGGCCGGGCCCCCGCGGGCCGCGGGCTGATCACCCTCGTGGCCGGTCCGCGCCGGGTCCGCGGATTGCTGGACGCCTCCCCCGACGAGGCCGCCGACGTGCTCGCCCACGCGGCGGAACGCTACGTACCGGGCCTCGCCGGTGCCCGCCGCCACCACCTCGTGCACGCCTTCCGCCACGGCCTGCCGGAAGCCACCCCGCAGGCACTGCGGGAACGCCCCGGCTTCCTGGCCCGCCCGGTGCGCGCCGTTGAGTACGCCGGCGACTGGGTGATGCTGCGGCCCGCTTCCGAGGGCGCCGTCCGGGCGGGTGCGCTGGCCGCGTCCCGTGTCCTGAGCAGGCTGAGGCGGCGGCCGTCGCCCGGCACCGACCGAGCGGAGGAGATCCGTGCGACCCGATGACATGGGCACCCTGTTCGACGACGCGGCGGCGCGCGGCGCCCGGACCGTGTTCCACCTTGACCGGCCCTTCGACATCGCCCCGCAGGCGGGCACTCGGTGGACCGTCTTGGAGCTCGCCGACCTGGTCCGCGCCACCGCCGCCCGGCTCATCGACGCCGGAGTCCGGCCCGGGGACCGCGTGGCCATCGTGAAGGACAACCACTGGGACTACGACCTGCTCGCCTGCGCCGCCGTCCGTGTCGGCTCCGTGCCCGCCCAGCTCTCCGCCCGACTGGACACCCCGGACCTCCTCACCCTGTTGCGTCGCCTGCGCCCGGCCGCGCTGATCACCACCTCCGCAGTGCTGGCCCGCTGCCGGGACGCCGCCGCATCGGCCCCCGTCTGTGTCACCGTCGACACCGCCGTGCCCGGGGCGGCCCACATCGCCGCACTGGACGCCTCCGGCCCCGGTGCGCCGGTACGACGCCACGAGGACGAGCCCTTGGTCATCCACCACACCTCGGGGACGACCGGCGTGCCCAAACTCGTGGTCCACTCCACACGGACACTCGTGCACAAGCTGGCCCGCCTGGAGGCGGTGCGCTACCCGGGCATCGGCCTGCGCCGGGACGACACCCTGTGCAACGCCAGCGCCTACGCGCACGGGCGCACCTTCTGCTGGACGGCGGTGGTGACGGCGCTCGCACCCGCCAGGATCGTGGTCCTCACCGGCGACGAACCGGACACCGCCGACCCGTTGCTGCGGGCGTACCCGCCCACCGTGATGGAGGCGCTGCCCGCCACGTACGTCCGGCTGCGGCCGCTCACCGCACGACTGGACAACCCGTTCCGGCGCGTCCGCCTGTACATCAGCACCTACGACGCGATGCACCCGCCCGCGCTGCGCGCCTACCTGGCCGCCAGTCGGCGTGCCCACCCGCTGTGGATGCAGGGCTGGGGCCAGACCGAGACCGGACCGCTGACGTTCCGCTTCCACACGCGCAGCTCCGCGCTCGCACCGGACGCCGCGTCCACGACGCGCCGACTGGGCCGTCCGGTGCCGGGCCGGACCCGGCTGCGCGTGGTGGACCCGGACACGCTGCGCCCGGTGCCGCGCGGCCGCCCGGGTCTGCTCCTGATCCGCACACCGGCCCTCGCCCTGGGCTACGTCGGTGAACAGGAACGCTGGGAGGCCAAGCGCGTCGGCGACTGGTGGTCCTCGGGCGATGTCGGGGTGCACCACCGCGACGGCAGCGTCAGCCTCCTGGACCGCGAGGCCGACACCCTGCCCGGAATGAGCTGTCTGCGGACCGAGGACCTGCTCGAGCAGCGGCTGCCACAGGCCCTGGAATGCGTGATCGTCGGTGCCCCGGACGGCGACCCGCTGCCGGCCGTGGTCACCGCCGACGGCCGGCTGGATCCGGATGCCTGGAAACAGGCCGTCCAGGGGCTGCCGCCGATGCGTCAGCCCGCGGTCCTGACCTGGGACGAAGTCCCTCGCACCGGCACCGGCAAGGTTCGCCGCGCCGCCCTGGCCCGGCACCTCACCGGCACCGCGGTCACCGGGACCGGCCGCTGGACCTGACAAGCCACCACGTGACGACCTGACGAACCACCACATGACGAGTGGAGTCCTGCCGTGTCCCAGCCGTCTCCCGATACCGTGTCCGAGCCGTCTTGCGCCCGGGAGCCGTCCTACGCCCAGGAAGGTGCCCGCGCGGTCTTCGGCAACGGCACCGCGCACAGCCGCGACCAGCACCGCTGCCTGGCTGCCGCGTACGACCCGGTGACCCTGCCCCGGCTTGCCGCCGCCGGTGTCGGTCCGGGCTGGCGCTGTCTGGAGGTCGGTGCCGGCGGTGGCAGCATCGCGCGCTGGCTGGCTGACCGGGTCGCACCGGGCGGCTCCGTGCTCGCCACCGACCTCGACCCCCGCGACCTGGTACCCGGCCCGGGCCTTGAGGTCGCTGCCCTCGACGTGTCCCGCGACCCGCTCCCGGAGGCAGCCTACGACCTGGTGGTGGCCCGCCTGATCCTGCAGCACGTGCCCTTCCGGGACATCGTCCTGCACAAGCTGGTGCGCGCCCTCAAACCCGGCGGCTTGTTGCACATCGACGAGATCGACGCCTCCTACGAACCGCCACTGCTCACCCCGAGCCCACAGGCCGAGGCACTGTACGTCCGGTTCCTCGAGGCCAAGACGGCGGCGCTGCGCGCCGCGGGCGGCGACCCGTGCTGGGCACGGAAGGTGCCGGCCGCCATGCGGGCGGCCGGACTGACCGCCCTCGACGTCCACCTCCACATCGGCGTACGACACGCGAAGGACCCCGGCCTGGGGCTCCAGCTGAACCACACCCGCAACCTCCGGGACCGGCTCAAGGAGCAGGGCATGACCGACGACGACCTGGACCGGGTGCGGGACCTGATGCGGGACCCGTCCTTCCGTGCCGCCTCCAGCGTCTTCTACTCCGTACAGGGCCGTCGGCCCGCCGAGGAGCGACCGTGACGCCGGGACTGCGGGCCGAGGCCCGGCCGGCCGTTGCCACCACGATCGCGGAGCGTTTGCTGCGGCACACCGCACAAGCCCTGCCTGCGGGGGCCGGCGCCGGCCCGGACCCGGTGCGGCTCCGCATCGAGTGGGCGGGCCCCGTCGCGACGGAGCTGCCGGACGAGCGCGCCGTACAGGCCGCCTGCGGTCTGATGCACGTCCACGGCCGGGCCACGGGCGGGCCCGCCCCGCTGGCAGTCGACTACGCCTCGGTCGTGGCAGGCGTGCTCGCCGCTCTGGGCGCCACCGCCCTGCGCGTCGGGCGGGCCCGCGGGCTGGACCTGTGCGAGGTGAGGACCTCGGTGGCTCAGGGAGCGCTGCTGGCGGTCGGCCAGTACCTGGCCGCCGCGACGGCCGGGGGGAACGATGGCCCGCCCGGACCTCCATTTCCGCCCGGCTCCGCGCGGCAGGCGGGCGGCCCGGCGACCCTGGTCACGTCCGACGGTGTCCGGGTGGAGATCGAGACCCTCGCCCCCGACGCCTGGCGGGAGTTCTGGATCCGGCTCGGTGTGGCGCCCGCCGTCGCGGGCCGCGGCTGGCTTCCCTTCCAGCAACGGTTCGCCACCGCTGTCTGTCCGTTGCCCGACGCGCTGCGGCAGGCCGCACGCCGTTGCACGCTGCCGGATCTGCGTGCCGCCGCACACCGCAGCGGGGTCAGCCTCCTCGTCGTACGTTACGACCCGGCCCCCGCCGTCCGCCCCGAACCCTGGGAACTGGCTCCCTGGCCGGAACCGGCACGGAGCCCTGGGCCGCACGCGGACAGCCCCGCCGGGTTCCCCTCCCCGCGCCCGGGCCGCGGTGCCGCCCTGCCGCTGACCGGGATTCGGGTCGTGGAGTGCACCCGTAGAGTGCAGGGCCCGCTCGCCGGGCACATCCTGCGGATGCTGGGCGCCGACGTCGTACGGATCGAGCCGCCCGGCGGCGACCCGATGCGCTGGCTCCCCCCGCTGGCGGGAGAGTGCTCGGCCCGGTTCCTGGCACTCAACGCGGGCAAGCCGGTGATCGAGGCCGACCTCACCACCGCACACGGCCGCCGCACCATCCGTACCCTGACCGCCGATGCCGACGTGTTCCTGCACAACTGGGCCCCCGGGAAGGCTTCCCGTTTCGGTCTGGCCGCCTCCGACCTGCTGCCCGGGAGGTCCGCTCTGGTGTACGCCTGGGCATCCGGCTTCGGCGACACCTTCGGTGACCGGCCCCCGGTGGGCACCGACTACCTCGCCCAGGTGCACAGCGGACTCGCCGCCGCGGTACGACCGGCTGACGAACCTCCGGCCCCGTCCCTGATGACCCTCACCGACGTGCTCGGCGGGCTGGTGTGCGCCCACGGCGTGCTGACCGCGCTGGCGGTCCGCGAGGCGACCCACCAGGGCAGCCAGGTCCACTCCAGTCTGCTCTCCGCGGGCGCACTGGTCCCCCGTCCCGCGCACCGGGTCCGCTGGACACCACTGGACCGGCCGCTGCGCACGGCGGACGGCCACCTGTACCTCGGCCCCGGTGCCCGGCAACGCCCCGACGCCGTGCGCCGCCTCCTGGACGGCGCCGACACCGCGTCCGCGCAGGCCGTCGCGGCCCGCTTCGTCCGCCGTACGACCGAGGAGTGGCGGGTGCGACTGGCCGAGGCGGGGCTGACGGCGACACCCGTGCGGACCGAGCTGTCCGACCTGCCCCACGACGCCGCGTTCCAGACGGCCGTCGCGCCGCCGGACCCTGCCAACGGGTACGCCCGCCCGTACACACCGTGGGAGTTCGCATGACAGCCCCCACCACGCCGGAGACGACAAATACCGGGCAACCGGTGTGGACCTCACGCGCCGGAGTCCCCTTCCCCGACCACGTGCCCCGCGACCGGCGACGGGCCTGGGTGGCGGCCGGCGTGTGCCCGGACACCGACCTGTACAGCCTGTTCACCGCCCATGTCCAGGAACACCCGGACCGTGAGGCGCTGGCGGACGACGCCGGGGTGCTGTCCTACGCGGCCCTCGACATCGAGGTGCGCCGCATCGCCGACGTTTTCGAAGAAGCAGGCCTCGGGGCCGGGGACCTGGTCGCGCTGCGGCTGCCCAACGGACGCGACGCCGTCGCCGCGGAACTCGCCGTGTACGCGATCGGCGCGGTGGCGCTCCCGCTCCCTCCGGGCGGCGACGACCACGACCTGCGGGCGCTGCTCGCCCGCTCACGGGCCCGCGGTGCCGTCCTCACCGAGGCGCCTCAGGCGCGGGTCCTCGTGGGTCTTCCCCACCTCCGCACCGTGTTCGTACCCGGCCCCGGCGGGGGACGGACCCAGGGGCTGCACGCCCCGCATCCCACGGCCCGGCACGGCCGGTGGCACCGGTCGGCCGATCCGTACGGCCCCGCCCGCATCCTGGTGTCCTCGGGTACCGAGGCCGAGCCGAAGATGGTCGCCTACAGCCATCACGCCCTGGCCGGCGGCAGGGCCCGCTACGTCCGGGCGCTGCACCCGGACTCCTCGGTGGCGCCCCGTCACCTCGTCCTCGTGCCGCTTGCTTCCTCCTTCGGCTCCCTGGGCACGCCCGTCACCCTCGCCGCCCTCGGCGGCACTCTGATCGTGCAGTCGGGGTTCGACGCGGAGGGCGCGCTGCGGCTGGTCGCCGAGCACCGCCCCACCCACCTCTTCGCGGTGCCCACGATGCTCCGCCGGCTCGCCGACCTCCCACCCCGGCCCGACGAGGACACCTCGTCGCTGCGTGTCGTCGTCTCCAGCGGTGCGGCGCTGCCCGCAGCGACCGCTGACGCGTGGCTCAGGCGGTTCGCCCGGCCGGTGGTGACCGTCTACGGCTCCTCGGACGGAGTGAACTGCCACACCGCGAGGGAGTACCTCCCGCCCGGCGACAGCGTCGGCACCCCCGACCCCACGGTCGCCCAGGTGCGGATCACCGGTCCCGACGGCACACCCCTGACCACCGGGCACACCGGCCAGATCGAGGCCAGAGGCCCCATGACGCCGATGTGCTACGTCAACGCGCCGGAACTGGACGCCCTTTACCGCACGTCGGACGGCTGGGTACGCACCGGCGACCTCGGCCGGCTGGACGAGCACGGACGGCTGCACGTCCTGGGACGGCTCAAGCGCATCGTGATCCGCGGCGGCCTCAACATCAGCCTCGCCGAGGTCGAACGCGAACTCGGCAGCCATCCAGCGGTGGCCGAGGCGGTCTGCGTTCCGGTACCCGACCCGGCCCTCGGCGAACGCGTGTGCGCCTGCCTCCGCACGGCACCCGGCGCCCCCGCCCCCACCCTGTCCGACCTCACCACCCACCTGCTGAACCGCGGCCTGGGCCGCCGCAAACTCCCCGAACTCCTCCTGGTGGTCGAGGAGATGCCCCTCGGCCCTACCGGCAAGATCTGCCATCGCACCCTGGCCGCCCGGGCGATTCGACAGCGCGTCCCGGACCGGTCGTGAGGCGGTGACGATCTGCCGCTCACACACCCTCAGCACCACGCCGGAGGGCAGGCGCCGACCTGTCACCGCCACGGGCGCACGAGGGCCTGCCGACGTCGTAGCCGCAGAGGTCGAACGGCCGCCCTCCAGCTACTAGATCCACGACAGCTGCCGTACGCGCAGCAGCATGTGACGCAGCCACCGTAGGGCGAACACGCAAGGTACGGAGATTCCGCGTCCCACCCTCAGGGCGGTCTTGCTCAGGCCAAGAAGCTCAGGCGAACCCGACGGTTGGCATTGTCGATGTTGGTGTCCGCCAACCTCCGTTACTGATCTCTTCGGACTGTTGTCGGATGCTGATCCCTGCGGTAGGCCGGTGGTATGCGGTACGCGCAGGGTGGTGGGCTGACCGCTGAGCGGCGGCAGTTTCGTGAGCGGATCCGGTACCAGGCCGGTGAGCGGTTCGCACGCGGTGAGAGAACCGCGGTGATCGCGAGGGATCTGCGGGTGAGTGAGCGGTCGGTGGAGCGCTGGCGTCGTGCCTGGCAGGAGGGCGGGATGGAGGCCCTCGCCTCCGCGGGGCCGGCCAAACTTCCCAAGGTGTCCGACGGCCAGTTCGCTGTGCTGGAGGAGGAGTTGGCCCTCGGGCCGGCCGAGCACGGCTGGGAGGACCAACGGTGGACCCTGGCGCGGGTCAGAGCGCTGATCGCCTGGAAGCTCGGTATCGACTGCTCCTCGGCGGGCGTCTGGCGGCTGCTGCACCGGCACGGCTAGTCCTGGCAGTGCCCGGCCCGCCGCGCACTGGAACGCGACGAGCATGCGGTCGAGCTGTGGAAGAAGGACGTGTGGCCGCAGGTGGAATGACCGCGGCGGCGCTGGGGGCCTACATCGTCTTCGAGGACGAGGCGGGGTTTTCCATGACACCGCCGCGGGCCCGCACCTGGGGCCGACGTGGGTACACGCCGGTGGTCCGGGTGCGCGGCCGCTCCTGGCGCCGCTGGTCGATCGCTGCCATGTGCTGCTACAAGCAAGGAGAAACCTCCCGGCTGATCTACCGGCCGCGCCGCCACCGCAAGCACAAAGGCAAAGGGCGCGACAGCTTCTCCTGGCGCGACTACCGCGACCTGGCGGTGCGCGCGCACATCCAGCTCAAGGCCCCGATCGTGCTCGTCTGGGACAATCTCAATACCCATCTCGCCGCTGGCATGCGCCAGTACGCGGACGAACACGACTGGCTCACCATCGTCCAACTGCCCTCCTATGCACCGGATTTGGATCCGGCGGAAGGCGTCTGGTCGCTGTTACGGCGCGGCCCGCTGGCCAATACCGCCTTCACCGACGACGATCACCTCGAACGCACCCTCCGCCGCGGACTTCGCCATATCCAGTTACGGCCAGACCTCATCGACGGCTGCCTTGCCGGCACCGGACTCAGCCTCACCCACCACCCGACAACAATCCGAGGAAATCAGTAGGACAACCCCGACCCTACCCACAGAACAAGAGCTGCACGTGACGCCTGGCTTCGCCATGTTGAAGCCCACCTGTGCGCCCGAGCACAATGCCCCGCCGCCCGTCCTACTGTTGAGCGACAGCCGCGCGAATCCGATGGTCGACGCGAAGGTCACGGGCCTGACGGGCGGCTGGTCCAGCACCGACAGGCGCGGGGCCGGCGCCGCCGACCCGCTCATCGTGCGCTTCGCGTGATCGCCGGCACGATCCGGTAGCCCCGCTGGAAGACCAGGTTGTGCAGGTCACCGGTGGCGATCGCGCGCGGCGTGGGCACCTCGGCCGCCGCCTGCTCGGGCGTGAACACGTTCAGCGGCCAGTCTGCACGGTCGCGCCCCGCAGATGCGGGTGGTGGAAGCCACCGCCGTAGTACGCAAGAAGGGTGATCGGCGCGATCCCGGTCTCCCGCTGCTCGGGCCACGACAGCGTCCAGCTCGCCCTCAGCCCCTGGTCCCGGGTGCGCTGGGTTCCGCTCGCCGTCACCTCGCCGGTACCGAGGAGCAGGGCGGTGTCGAACTCCTCCAGCACCTGGGCGGCGTACGGGTGGAGCAGTTCGACGGCCTGCTCGAAATGCCGATCCTTGCCCTGACGCGACACGGTGTCGCGTCCTCGCCGTGGGTTCCGTCGCGCAGGTCCCCGAAGGGGCGCAGCAGGGCTGCGATGTGCGGCAGCCCCGTCTCGGGCCGTGTGGTGGTCATGGTGTCTCCTTCCGTCGTTCGAGTTGCTCGCGCAGCGCCGTTCCGAGCCAGCGCCGCAGTCCCGGGTTCCCTGCACCGGGACCGCCTGCGGCAAGGAAGGCCGCGTGCGGGGTGCCGGGGAAGGTCTTCAGCCGTACGGCGCTGCCCGCCTCGCGCAGCAGCCGGGCGTACTGCGTGACGTCGTCGCGGACGGGATCGAGCTCGCCGACCGCGAGTACGGCCGGGGCCAGCCCTTCCAACCGCTCCGCCGCCAGGGGGATGCTGTACAGCGGAGCCTCGCCGCGTATGGCGGTTTCCACCCCGCCGCGGTACGTCTCCCAGGCCAGCCGGAGGTCCTCCGCCGCAGGGAGGGCGCCCCGCTCGCTGATGTAGGAGGTGGCGGCGCAGTCGGGGTCCAGTGGCGGGTAGGCCAGCACTTGGGCGGCGAGTGGCTGGTCGCGGTCGCGGCGGGCGAGGGCCGCGCAGGCGGCGATGGTGCCGCCTGCGCTGTCGCCCCCGGCCGCCAGCGGCTCGCCGTCCGCTGCCTGTTCCCCAGCCCAAGAGAGCGCGGTCAGCACGTCCTCCAGCTGGGCAGGGTGCCGGTAGCCGGGGGCCAGTCGGTAGCCGGTGCTGACCACGGTGCACCCCGAGGTCCTCGCGAGGTCCGTGACGGGCCCGTGCCAGTGCTCGACCGACCCGGCCTGCCAGCTGCCGCCGTGCGCCCAGACCAGCCAGCCGTACGAGCGCGGTCCGGGCCGGTAGATCCGTACCGGTATGCGATGGGTCCCCGCGTCCAGCCAGCCCGGCCGCCACTGCACTTCACCGGAGCGCAGGCCGTCCGGACGTACGGCCCTGTCCTCGTCCGGAGCGCCCAGACCGGCGCGGGGTTCGTACCGTCGTGAGTTACTGCGCACTCGACCGCGCACCACGCAGGAACACGGCGCTGGTGAGGGCGCCGAGGACAACGAGGGCGGCGTTGACCGCGATGGCCGTCTTCAGTCCGCCGAGGATAGCCGAGGCTCCCGTGCCGGTCATCGCGGCGGTGGCGATGGCGCTCATGATCGGCGTGCCCATGGTGATGCCGATCTGCTGGGTCATGGTTGCGAGCCCGGTGGCCAAACCCTGTTCGTGGTCAGCCAGCCCGGAGGTCGCGGTGACCATGAATCCGACGATGACGAGCATGTTGCCCACCCCGCCGGCGAAGGTGGCGACGAGCAGCAGCCACAGCGAGGAGTGAGCGGTGCCGAGGCCGAGCAGGGCGGCCGTGAACACAGTCTGCAGGATGCCGCCGGTGATCAGCGTCTGCTTGCTGCCGATCTTCCCGATGACCTTCGGGGCGACCGAGCCGCCGACGACCGTTCCGATGCCCAGCACACCGAAGGACAGACCGGCGGCCAGCGGGGAGAAGCCGAGCACCTCCTGGAGGTAGAGGGTCAAAAGGAAGACCAGGGAGGTCTCGGTGAGGAAGGCGATCAGACCGGCGACGTTGCCCCAGGCCACCGAACGCTTGCCGAGCACGCCGAGCGGCACCAGCGGGGCGCTCACCTTGCGCTCGACGACCCAGAACACGATCAGCAGCAGCACACCAGCCGCAAGTGGCAGCAGGGCGTTCGTGGAGCCCCAGCCGTGCTCGCCGGCCTGGGTGAGGCCGAAGACGATGGCCAGCAGACCGAGGGTGACGCTGATGGCGCCGGGCACGTCCAGCTTCGGGCGCTCGTCGGGCCGGGACTCCTTGATGACCGTCGGGGCGACGATCAGGACGGCGAGGGCGACGGGCACGTTGATGAAGAACGCCCAGCGCCAGGAGAGCAGGTCGGTCAGCAGGCCGCCGAGGATCGCGCCGGTGGTGAACCCTGCGGACATCAGAGCCCCGTTGAGGCCGAGGGCCTTCTCCCGCAGCGGGCCCTCCGGGAACGAGGTCGTCATGAGTGAGAGGCCTGCCGGGGTCACCGCGGCGGTCGCGAGTCCCTGGAAGACACGGGCCGTGATCAGCACTTCCGGGTTCTGAGCCAGACCGCCCACCAGCGAGGCCGCGCCCAGCACCACCAGGCCGCCGAGGAAGAGCCGACGGCGGCCGAAGAGGTCTGCGACCCGGCCGAACAGCAGGGTGAAGCCCGCTGCGCACAGGGCGAACGCGGTGCCGATCCACTGCAGATGCGCCAGAGAGAAGCCCAGGCCCTTGCCGATCACCGGCAGCGCCACGTTCAGGATAGAGAAGTCCACGGCCAGCATGAACTGGGCCGCGAGCAGCAGCACCAGCACCAGCCGCAGGCGCGGGGTGAGGACGGCCGGGGCCGTTCCTACGGCCGTACCGGCCGTGTCCGAATCAGTGACGGACATGACGTCGGGTCCCTTTCGTTCGAGCTTCATCGGTGCGTCTGTCGTGCGCACCGCTGGGCAAGAGACTCGTCTCGGCCCGGGACCCCAGCCAGCACCCTGTCGCGCACAGTCAGTGCGAGGGTGGTCATCACATGACCACCCTTATGGCTCACGACCGGCGCAGCGGGCGGGCATGATGAAAGGGAGTGAACGGGAGGCATCGATGGACGCTCCGTCCGAACTGGGAGACTTCCTCAGGTCCCGCCGTGCCGCGCTGCGTCCGGAGGACGTCGGCATCACCCCGCATCCGACGCGCCGCCGGGTCAGGGGGCTGCGCCGGGAGGAGTTGGCCATGCTCGCCGGGGTCAGCATCACCCACTACACCCGTCTCGAGCAGGGCCGTGCGCTCAGCGCCTCGGACTCCGTGCTGGACGCGATCGCGCGCACCCTGCGGCTGACCGACGACGAGACCGCGCATCTGAAAGATCTGGGCCGGCCCACCGCCACCGCTGCCCGCCCCGCCACACCCCGTGCAGAGCAGGCCAGCCCTTCAGCACGGCAGCTGCTGGCGGCCATGTCCGAGGTGCCGGCGCTGGTGCTGGACCGCCGCAACGACGTACTGGCCTGGAACCGGCTGGGGCACGCACTGCTCGCCGCGCATCTGCCCGCGGACAGCCCCGAGACGCCGGGTACCCGGCCCAATGTGACGCGGATGCTGTTCCTGGATGACCGCTACCGCGCGCTGTACACGGACTGGCACGAGGAGGCGCAGCTCGCGGTCGCCTCGCTGCGGCTGATCGCCGGTCGGCACCCCGACGACCGCCGGTTGACCGAACTGGTCGGCCAACTCACCGTTCTGTGCGACGAGTTCGCCTCCCGTTGGGCCCGCCATCCGGTGCGCACCTGCACCTCGGGGGTGAAGCAGCTGCGTCACCCGTTGGTCGGCACGATGGACCTGAGCTTCGAGAACCTTGTCATCCCCGGCTCGTCTGGCCAGCGCCTGATCGCCTATACGGCCGAACCGGGCTCACCCTCTGAGGCTGCTCTGCGCCTGTTGGGCAGCACAGCCGCGCCTGAGGTCGAGAGCACTTCCGCGACAGTGTGAGGCGGATCGCGCCGATCGGCCGGGAGGGTATCTGACCACAGTTACAATCCAGCCCTCTGCAGTAGGGGCAGCGCGCTACCCTCCAGAGCTCCCTTGATAAACAGGGAACCTCATCGCGCCACGGCAGATCGAGGTCACACGTCGGCCTACGAGCTGGAATGCGTTGCGCGCCTGGTGAAAGCTGACTGCTGGAGGCGAAGATGACGGAGGGGGCGACTGCGGGCCTCAGGAATTGTCGGCAGGGTCCGATCGTCGCCGTCATCAACGTGGTCCAGGCCAGCCTGACGACTAGGATCTGGTACGGCATCAGCGGCGGCGGCGACCAGGACTCAGCCGCCTGGCTATTGCCCCACCAAGGACTGACTGTGCCTCCCCCAATCGTAGTTGCCACCCCGCGCAAGATATTTAGCACGGTCCAACCTCACCTGGCTCAGCGCAACAGAAACACCGCACTCCAGCACTGAACGGCTATAAGAATAGGAGCCGCTAATATTGTCAAAGAACCGACCGGCGGGATCAAGCATGGCATAGCTGCCCACCATATCCTCGTTCTCTTCCGGAACCACCTTCACACCGCGTCGGGATACCCAGCGATTTCTGGCTACAAAGTTCGCAAATTCCTCCCTGGAGATAGCAAACGGGTTAGCCTTTCCGCCGTTTTGCCCTTTGATGGGCAGCATCTGTAGGATTTTCCAACGATGCGGGGCAACGTCTGCGATGAAGGGAGCTAGATGCTCCTTCATGTTGACCCGTGTGACGACGGTGTTGACCTTGAGACGCACCCCGACTTCATGCGCTTGGCCACAGAGATCCCGGTAGGCCGACTCAGTCATGGGGCGACCCGACGTTGTCCGCCCCAATTCCGTCAATGTTCGCAGCCCCAGGCTGTCGACACTCACAACTATCCAGTCAAGAAGGTGAGCTAGATCCGATAAATCTTCTACAAGTGAGCCATTAGTGACGACGGATGTAACCATGCCGCATTCTGCGGCCATCTCAATCAAGTCATCCAACCATGGACACAGAAATGGCTCGCCACCCGCGAAGGTAATCTTCTTAAATCCAAAATCCGCGAGCATTTTCACGACGCGAAGAGCGTCACGAGCGGGCAAGTGGCCAGCCGGCAAGACCTCCCTGCGCACATCCTTGAACCGCGCAAAGCAAAATCCGCAATGCATGTTACATGGCTGCCAGAGGTGAAAATTCACCGACTCAATCGGGGGCGCTAAGCCCGTTCCCACCTCCATGCCACCTACCTCCCACCATCTGGGAACACCAGGCGCACCAAATCGCTAGCCAGCTTCTCAGAGCTTGCCGCCACAAAAGAAACTGCGCTCCGGTGCAGCGACTTATCCAAGCGCAGAGGCACGCCACGAGTATCCAGGATGCACCCACCCGCCATCTGAACCAGCAGCAGCCCTGCACAGACATCAAGAAGTGCAGCGTTACGGCTCACCATGGCATCCAAGGCACCCGTGCTCACCAACGCAAGATCCAACGCAGGGGCCCACATGGCCGTGACTCGTTTACAGTTCTGACTAAGAACCTGATCGATGCGTCGGCCTGTAATTCGCCCTTCCCGGGAATAGTCAGTGACGAGAGCCACCGTGGCGTCGCCCATCGTCGGGGATAGGGCGCTGACCACGGGTTGACGAGGCGAGTCCGCGACCGCCGAGAATTGGCGCCCCAGAATCGGGTCGTGAATCACCGCAAGAACAGGCCTGCCCTCATCGAAGAGAGTGATGGCAACCGCGCAGTGCGCGATCCCGAATCCGAAGTTATTGGTACCATCCAGGGGGTCCACGACCCACGTCATGCGTCGATCGTTCCAGGATTCCTGCATTCCCTCCTCTGATACAACGGCGTAGTCAGGAAAGCGTTGAACAAGGTACTGGACAATCACCCTCTGCGCGACGAGGTCAGCTCGTAATTGGACATCATAGAAACCTTTTCGGCTAGTAACGTTCCTGTTACCAAAATCGGATCGGATCTCGACAGCTGCCGCGCGTGCAGCCCCGATCGCCGCTTCCATTTCCCTATGCCACATACCGGTAAGCGTAGATGCGGTCTTCATGTACCTTCACCTCCGTGTGGTGGATTCGCGTTCCCTTGGCGTCGTATCTTGTACTCCTCGGCCAGTATGGGCGGTGCCAGTGCCCCCACGACAGCGAAAACGGCAGCCGCACCCCATTTGACTATTTTTGTGATCATAGAATCCCCGGCAGCCGCTTCGATCACATTGAACTGCACGAGAAGCAGAAGGATCACGGCAACGGTGAGCAGGGACATCCAGGCGGTGGTGACATAGCTGCTTCGCACCCGCCGGGCGACCCCACGCGGGGAGGAAGGACTCAAAACGGACTCCTCCAGCACGTCCCGCTCCCTTCGCAGATGGGAAGCCATAATGACGGCGTCCAATCGTCGGGAACTCACTTCAGTCACACTCTTCAGGGCAAACAGAGCGTCATGACAGGCCCATACCGGATAGTCACCCGGAGCCGTGAGACCGCTTCGCCAAGCACCGCTGGCTGCCTGTGCACGCAGGAGCCGTAGCGTGCCTAGCAGAACGGTCTTGTCACCGAGGTCCCGGCCCGCTGCACTGAGAGCCGACAGCGCCCACGGAGTGGCGAAGTGCCGGAAGTCCAAGCGTGCATAGGACTCGGCATCCACCAGGGTCGTGAAGGAGGTCGAGACCCAGGGCTCTTCCTGGGCCGGGTCGAATGCCGAATCGAGGTATTCGCAAGCCTTATCGACGGCCCGGTCACCTGGTTGAACCCCGAGTGCAACCAACGCGAGTATTGCGTGAGCCGTGTAGGCAGGCGAGGAGTTCGACTCCCCGTCTTCGGACGTCTGCCGCATGGCGACCGGCCCCCACCCCCCGTCGGCGTTTTGAGCAGTACGCAGCCACTCGACGCCGCGCCGGGCTGGCTCCGCGCGGTCAAAAGCCACGAGTACGCGTGCCGCCCATGCAGTGGCGACGACATTGGGTGCCTCACCGCTCTCCGACGATGACCAACCGCCGTCCGGGCGCTGCATGCTGGTCAGCCACGCCAATCCTCGCTGCGCCGAGGGGTTGGATGCAGTCCGGCCAGAAGCGTGAAGTGCCATCAAACAGAAAGAGGTGCTCTCCGTGATGGACACGTCGCTAGCTGCGCCCACAAGAGCCCGCCGCACCTGCCAGCCCCCATCGGGGTTCTGCAACGATTCCAGCGTTGCCGCCGTTTCGTGCAGCACATCACTACCGACGCCCGCGTACGAGTGGGAGAGAAGGGCCTGGGCGGATGAGATCACTCCCACCCGAGTGCCGTCCTGGTACTGGTTCCACCCCTTCATCCCATTCTCGGTGCAGGAGTGGGATCCCAGGAAAGCAATCGAGTCGTCGATCGCTTTCTGAATAGAGCGCCGCAGGTCGTCGGCAGCAAATTCCGCCGACCTGCGCTCAAGGGCAAGGCTGAAGAGTCCTCTCGTGGGTAGCTCGCCGGCCAAGTGACTCAGCTCCGAGAGCCGGAAGGGAGCGAGCGGGGTCCTACCCCCCGCAGTCTCATCAGCACCGGGAGTAGAGGCTGCCACGAACAGTCTCAGAGCTTCCGTTGAATCACCAACCTTCAGCACCCCCAGGTACGTGAGGTCGAGGTGCAGTTCCTCTAGCGCCGCTTCAGCCAGGGCCCGGCGCAGACCGAGACGGCGTAGCTGTGCCGCTGGCAAACGCACCTCTGGACAGCGCCTGCCCCCTGCCCCACCACGAAGGTAAAAGACGTCTGCGTCGTTCCGCATCAACAGTATGGACACGCGCACATCGCTCTGCGCCTCGGTCTCGTCTTGCGCAGTCGTCGCCAAGTCCGCCCCCCGCCGCTTTGACGCTAATAGGTACGAATCGCCGTCGACGCTGCAAGCAAGCATCGCGGTGGGTGCCCACCCGTCAAAGTCATCCCCATTTTCAAGGTGAACCACATCACCAAGGTTGCACTTTGCGCTTTGTTTACTTTGGCATATGCCGCGATGGTTAACCAGTCTCGGCGGAAGAGGCCTCTGCCCCACGTCCCAGAAGGTGACCGTAGCGGCGTTGGCTGGTGATGACTCCGATGTTGTTGCTCGAGGGCGTCGGCGGCGTGGCGGCCCATCTCGATGGCGTCGATCCAGTGCTCCACGCGGCGCGGGGTGTCGTCGAAGCGGAGGTTGGGCCAGCGGGCGACGTCTCCTGCGGCGACGATGCCGTCGATGGCGAAGCCGTCCGCGTCCGTGACATGGGTGGTCGGGCCGCACAGGACGCCGTCGGCGAGGTCGAGGCCGGTGTGCCACAGCCAGTCGGGGCTCAGCACGGTGCCCACGCCGACCACGGCGGCGTCCGCGCGGAGCTGTCGTTTGTCGAGGCCGGACCTCACCGATACATTCCCACCGAAGCGAGTCCCTAGCTGAAGAAGCTCAACCGGACCCGACGGTCCGTATTGCTCCTGTTCGTGTCCGGCAAACTCCGTTCGGACAACCACCAAGGTATCCGGCCGCGGGATCTCCACCGGATACGTCATCGGAATGACGCCTCCCGGTTGCCGCTGGGGCCATTGACGCTGGACGGCCTTCCCGGCCCGGCTCCTGCCCACGGGGAGCTATGAACAGTCCTAAAATGGAACAAATCATCCATCGATGATCGAGGGCAACGTGTCGGCCAACGGTGTGGCATCGAACCTTACCCGTGGGTTCCCTCTACCGGGTGCTCACACTGGGCAGCGCCCCACAGACGCGCCCTGACGCGGACCGGCCACCCGGCGGGAGAGCGGTTCACGAGTTCAGGGGTGGCAGGTCGGCGTGGAAGCGGCGTTCCCCCATCAGGTAGGCCGCGTGCGGAGCCAGATAGGCGTGCCGACGGCGGCCATGCACGATGTCGTCCGCGGTGGCGACCAGCACGCCATGGTTCGCGGAGTCCGCAGCCAGCGCCGTCAACGCGTCCCGCAGCCGCACGGCTTCGGCGGTGTCGAGGCTCAGGTCCCAGACATCGAAGAGGCGGACTACGCGGTAGGGCCGTCCGGGCACCTTCAGCGGACCGTCCACCACGTGCCGCACATGGGTGAAGTGGAGGCGGTCGATGCCGGCGGCCAGCTCCTGATGGCCGATCTCGGCGAGTTCCTCGGCGAGTTCGCGGCGCACGCACTCGAGCGCCGACTCTCGGTCCTCCTGACGGTCGAGCCAGCGGACGAAGCCGGGCAGCGCACGACCCGGCAGGAAACCGCGCAGATCGCTGCGCATGCGCTGGTCCACCCGCAGTTCCTCGCGGAACCCGAGCCGGTCCAGGGCCGGGCGCGCCGCCGGGTGGTACTTGACCACACCGCCGGGCGGACCGTAGGAGTCGGGCCGGTAGGGCGAGTGCACCAGGAGGTACCGGTCGTCGTCCTGGACACGGAGCAACGATGCGACGGAGACCCGCACTTCGCCGAAGAGACGCCAGGAGGCCACCAGTACGGGCAGTCTGCGGCGGTTGTTCCACAGCACCGATGCGATCCAGCACAGCAGCGCGACCAGTAGGCCGGTCCAGATGGCTTCCAGCACTCGCGTCCCCGTCCCCCCGTGCCCGCCCGGATGCCAAACTACAGTGAACCGACTGGGCTGGGGGGCGGACAAGGTGGAAGTGCGATTCCCGCCCGGTTGCGAGATCCCGGACGAGGAGCGGCCGGAGATCGACTGGGTGCTGCACGGCATCAGCGAGGGCGAGGGTGACGGCCGCCTGCCGAGGCCGGTGCACGGTATGGAGGTCGTCCGGCAGATCTCCGGTGGGCTCAGCGGGGCACAGGTTCTGGAGATCAAGGCCCTCTGCGGCTCTCCGGGATCCGAGGTCTGGTACGTGGTGAAGCTCCAGGACGCCGAGACCGCCCGGACCGAGTGGCAGGCCTTCCGCGACCACATGTCCGAGCTGAAAGCCGCCTACCTCACGGCGATCGCCGCTGTGAGCGAGTCCCTGCTGGAGCCCGGCGGGCCCCCGGCCGGGGAGCGCGCGGCGGTCGTGTATGTGCACGTCAGCGAGCGGATGGGGGAACCGGGGTTTCCGGTGGTCACCCTGGAGCAGCTAGCGCAGTCGGCCATGGAGGGTTCCGAGGAAGGGGCACGCCGCGCGGTGCTGCTCGTGGACCGGCTGGTGCGGCGACTGCGGGCAACGCTGTCCCGCGCGGCACGCCCCCACCCCACCAGCGAACGGCTTCAGCGGCTAAACCCACGGCTCGGCGCCGACCTGGTCGTGGAGCTGGACGACGACGCACAGCCCGGTGACGCGGTGCGACACGTGTATCCGGCGGACCTGTTCGCGGCCTCGTGCTCAGCCGGTACGGGCGACGGCGATCCCCGCTTCGCCGTCGGGTCCTGGATCTCCGTACCGGTGCAGAAGGGACGGCTGAAGAGCGGGGTGCTGACGGTCCACCCGTCGGACGACACCCGGATCGAGGTGCGGCCGGCAAAGGAGGCCACCAGACAGCTGGAGGTCTCCGACGTGCGGGCCGACGGCACCTGCACGGTCCAAGGGCCCTTGCGGGCCCGGGTGGTGAGCACCCGCGTCCTCGGCTACTGGAGTCTCGTACGCGAACTGCTGGGCGAAGAAGCGGTACTGGAGACTCACGGGCTGCGCATCGGCGAGCACCTCGTGGGTCATCCGTTTGCCCGGCTGCGGTCCATCCTCTGCGGTGCCACGGACGGCTGGGTGACCGCCACCGTCCACGACGACCTCAATCCACGCAATGTGCTCACCGCCGACTACCGGTACACCCCCCGCAAGGTGCTTCAGGTCGACGATCAGCCGTACCTCATCGACCACGCGCGGGTCGACGAGGATCTTCCCCTGCTGGGCGATCCCGCCTGGCTGGAGATCAATCTCCTGCGGAACGTGGTGGCGCCGGCGCTGAGCCGACCGGAACTGATCCGGCTGAACCGCCGCCTCGCCGTCGCCTGCCGCCACGGCGCCGACGGCGAGGCGGACGGCGGCCGGGAGGCGGACAGCGGCGGTGCCGAGTCTCCGGGGTGGGCCCTCGCCGGGGAGTCGCAGGCCTTCCGCGTGGCGTTTCGCCTCCTCTGGCACGTGCGCGCCGCTGCCCGCGACGGCTATCCCGCCGAGGGTAGGCAGCCGTGGTGGCGTGAGTACCTGGCGCAGCTCACGCTCGCGGCCTGCCGGACCCTGAAGTGGCCCCGGCAGGCGCAGAAACCCCACACCGTCGCGGCGGCGCTCATCGCCGCCGGTGTGGCGGGCGAGTTCCTGGAAGGCGAGGAGGTCGGCGCGCCGGGTTGCTTCGCCTACTGGCCGTCGACGGAACTGCACGAGCTGGCCGCCGGGGTGCTCCCGGGGCTGGATCCGGGACACGACGACGAACTGCGGCTGCTTCTGGAGCTCGTCTCCGAACTGGACCGGCGGCCGGGCGGTCGCGCACACCCCCCGGTACGGGAGGCGGTGCGGGCGGCCTGCGACCGGGCCGTGCGCGTTATGTGCGCCGACGCCGCGGAGCAGCGGCTGAACAAACTGCTGCGCGCCGGCACGAGGTTCATCTCCCTGCGCGGATCCGTGTCCGGCGAGGCGCTCGCGCCGTCCTCCGGCGCACCGGGCGGGACGCCACCCGAACGGCCCCAGGACGCCCTGCGCCTCGCCGCCGGCTACGGGTCGGTGACCCTCGTCGGCCAGGCGGGCGCCGGGAAGTCAACGCTTCTCGAAGTGCTGGAGCGTCTGTATGCCTCGGCCGTGACCGGGGAAGCCACGGACCCCGCGCTGCCCCCGCGGATGCCACTGTCCATGCACGCCGCGGACCTCGCGACGGCACTGACGCCACCCGGTGACCACGGCGAGGTCCTGGCCCGTGCCTGCACCGCCGGTGCCCTGCTCGGTGGCGCCGCCTGCGACCGGCTCCTGACCCTGCGGGGACTGCAGCTGCTGGTCGACGGCCTGGACGAAGTGCCCCCGCCCCAGCGCGCCGATGTGCTGGGGTGGCTGCGGGACCTGCGCGCGCGGCACCGGGACACGCCGGTGGTCCTGTGTCAGCGCACATCGGCCTACCCCACGGCTCCGGCGGCCGAACCGCTCAACGCGCCGGTGATCACCCTGCACCCCGTCACGACGGAACAGGCCCGTCGCTATGCGGCCGAACTCCTCTCCGACCGGAGCAGCACGCCGTGGTTCACGCCGCTCTTCGGTGAAGGGCTCCCGCCGGCCGGGCGCCGGGAGAGCGAGCCGGGTGAGGGGCTGGTCTCCGCCGGGCTGCTGGAGCTGTTGCACACGCCGCTGTTTCTGTGGATGGCTGTCGAGTCCCACGGCTCCACCGCGACGCCGCCACGCACGGCCGGTGAGCTGTTCGCCGTGTTCTCCACGTGGTATCTGACCGAGCGGCACCACCGGCACCGGGCAGACGGGCATCCGGAGCTGCGGTTCGCTCCTGAGGAGAAGCTCGACGTGCTGGAATCGGTCGCCGAACTGCTCGTCGAGCACGGCCCGATGCCGCTGAAGCGGATGGAGCCCCGGCTGGCCGAAGTACGCGAGGACTGGCGGGCCGTGGTGGACGAGGTCGTCGCCTCCCAGTTTCTCGATGTGGCGCACGGACTGGTGCGGTTCCGGCACGAGCTGTTCCAGGCCTACTGCGCCGGGCGTCTCCTGGCCCGGCTGGCGACGCAGGACGAGGCGGAACTGCTGCGGCGCGTCCTGCGGTTCGAGTGGCAGGAGCCGGCCCGCATGCTCGTAGGGCTTCCGGGCGTCGACCGGGCGGTCCTGGAACGGGTGTGGCAGCGCGCCGCCGACGCGGACGCCCGGTACGCGGCGTGGTTGATGCGTGAAGCGCCCTGGGTGCCGGCCGAATTGACGCGGACGTTCGTCGAGCGGCAGCAGCGCGTCCTGGCGTCGGGGCGGGACTGGAACCGCGCGGCCGTGGCCCTCACCCTGCTGCGTGCCGAAACCGCCTGGTCGGCGCTCGAAGACGTGGTGTCGTCCGACGACGCTCCCGCCGAAGCCGTGGTGGCCTGCCTGCGGGCCATGGGCGCCACCGTACCCGGCGCCGGCGCCACGGGTGAGGACGCAGCGCGGAGGTCGCTGCGGTGCGCGGTCGTCTCCGTGTTGCGCCGTACGGTGCCCGTCGAGGTGGAGGCCGCCGCCCTGCGGGCCATCGGCCAGGGGCAGTTGCTCACCCTGTCCAGCTATGCGACCGAACGCTGCCTCGACGCCGGGCGGCCCTGGCCGATCGTCCGGGAGGCCGCCGCCGCGCTCACCGCGCTCCATGTGGAACTCACTCCCGACGCCTGGAAGGCGCGGAACACGGCATGCCGCCGACGGCTCGCCGCCGCGGACCGGGAAGCCCAGGAAGCCGCGCGCCTGGCCGACAGCGCCGCCCTGGCGCGGGAACGCGGCGAACTGCTGTCCGTCGTGGCGCAGTCGCACGACCCGGATTCCCTGGAAGTGCTGCTGGACCATCGCTTCGATCCCGGGTTGAGCGAGCTGCCGAACTGGTCGGAGCTGCTGTCCACCGCGGCCCGGCACCGCCGCGCCGCCTCCCCCGGCGATCCCCTCGCGGGCCTGCTGCTGACCGGCGCCGAAGGCGACGGCCGCCGACAGGCGATGGATGCCTTCGCCGAGGGGTCCGACCGGGAGGCGGTCGCCGCCGCCCACCGGTTGCTGTCCGACGGTGAGGTTCCGCCCCGGCAGTTGCTCGACCTGGTCACCCCCGGATCCTCCGGGCCGCGGTTGCTCGCCGCCGCCTCCGTGGTGGAGAGTCTCGCCCTCGCGGAAATGCCCCTGGCCGAGCGGCTGGTCAGAGATCTGATCGCGCGCCCCCGGGCCGAGGATCCGCTGTGGCTGGACGGGCTGGCCGCCCTGATCGGGGCGGTGGGGCAGCAGTCGCGCGTGCTGCACGTGCAACTGCTGCACGCGGCCTCCCCCGTAGTGCGGGCCCTGGACGCGCAGCACGCGATGAAAGGGACATGGGCCCAGACGTACTACGCCGCGGACGTCGGTCATGAGGTGCTCGCCGCCCTCCTGGAGCGCGACGACGAGGAGAGCCATCGGCTCGCGATGGACCACATGAGCGGCATGGACTTCCTGCTCACAGCGGTCGGCCGTCCGGAACGCCTGATGCTGTCGCAGGAGGCCCTCGCCCGTGTCCTCGCGCACGGCCCGGCGGACTGGGACGGTTCGGCGGCCATCGGAGGCGCCGCGTCCAACTCCCCGGCCGAAGTACTGCGGTTCGTCCAGGCCGTCGCCTATGCGGGGGTCGTGGAGGCGGGGCCGTTCGTCGAGACTGTGGCCCGCTCCAAGTCGGCCGCCCGGACCTTGGTGACGTTCGGCCACTCGCACCACGGGATCGTCGAGCTGGCCCTGGCCGCCCATGCCGTCACCGCCGTGGGCTGGTTCGGGCGGCTGGCCGGCGAGCGGCAGCAGCTGCTAGCCATGCGGGAAGCGCGCTCCTGGCTGCAACAGCTGGATACCCGGGGCGACCACCCCAGCCTGGAGCGGGCACGGCTGGTGGGGCTGGGACTGCTGGGCGACTGGCTGCCGATCCTGCACGGCCTGACACCCGCGGACCCGATCCTGCACGAGGCCGCCACGGAGGTGGTGCTGCACTGGCTGCCCGTCCCCTGGGACACCAGCCCACCGGGCGACGCACGGACCACCGCGGCCTGGATCACCGACCGCCTCGCCTCCGGTGAGGTGACCAGCACCGAAGTCAGGGATGTCCTGACGGGTATGGCCACGGCGCTGAGCCGGCGACTGGGCCGGTACATCGAGGCTCCGTCGGGGCACGGGCCGGCGACGGACGGTGGTCGTGATGCGTGACCACACGGACGTGCGGGCGGACGGCCCCGAGCCGGGGCATGCCGCCAACCGTGCGCAGCTGCGGGTGGCATCCGACGTGGTCGACGTGCTGCTAAGTGATCCCGTGCTGTTCGACGCGGGGCTCGCGCGCTTCGACGAACTGAGCCGTCACCTCGGACAGCACCCGGCCGTGGACGCCCGCCAGCCGGCCACGGGCGCCCGCAATCGCGTCACAGCGCTCGTCAGGGCCTGCATGAGGGAGCCGTTCGGACTCGCCACCCTCGCGGGAACGCTGCACCTCATGGGCGCCCTGCCCGAGACAACGAAGACCGTGGAGCAGCTCGCCGAGGAGTGGCAGGCCCTGTCGTTCCACCCCGACACCGACTGGGACGCTCTGCGGGCTCTCCTCTCGGTTCTGGCGCCGACCGACCTGCCGCGACTGGTGAACCGGGCGACGGAGGGCAGGCTCCCACCGGGTGAGGGCCTCACCGGCGGCACGGCCTGGCACGCCCTGGTGCATCTGACGACGTGGAACACACCGCCGTCCGGTCTGCCACCGGCTCTGGCCTTCCTGCTCCTGCTGGTCCACTCCCCCGAGGTCCGCTCGGAGCTGAGTCAGGAGCGCCACCGGCAACTGGAGACCCGAGCCCGCGCCTGGGCCCGGCACAGCGCGCTGGAGGACGAGTACGACCGTCAAGCGGAGGAATACCGCTCCGAGTTCGCCGGGCAGTCGGCCGGTCCGCTGACCCGGTCGGTGGTCGTGCAGGTCGTCCCCGACACCCTGGACCCCGATCGCTACCACCTCACCTGCTGGGCACAGACCGACCCGGACCGCTGGTCACCCCACCGTCTGGCGGAAAGCGTGGCGACCCGTGCCGACCTGGAGCAGGCGGTGGTCCGGACCCTGACGGACGCGGAGGAAAGGACACATTGGCAGCAAGTGTCAGGCCTCACGGTGGAGTTCATCCTGCCATTGGAGCTGCTCAACTCGCCGGTGGAACGATGGGGCGCTCCGGAGACGTTCGAGCCGCGGGGACCGGTCCCCGGCACTCGGGTGCCGAGCCGCCCGGTCATCGTCCGCAGCCTGGACCGGATGCGGGCCCGTGACACGCACCGCCACTGGCACACCCGCTGGCAGCGCCTGCTGCACAGCGAGGGCCGCGTTCTGTGGAGTTCGTCGAACGGGCGGGGAGCCGTCGAGCGGATGACCGACGCGCTCGCCGACGACCCGGGCCTGGTCGCGTGCGTCCTGAGCAGACCACCGGGCTCCTACGACGGCGACGGGTACGCCGAAGTCCGCGCGGCCCTCTGGCACGGACTGCCGATCGTGGTGTGGGACCGTCTCGACTGTCAGCGGCCCGGGTTCCGCGCGGCCGCCGAGGAACTGTTGTCGGGCGGGCGGCTGGCCGAACTGCCTCAGCGCCTCGGGCGGTTGCGGCGGGACGGACAGCTGGACCGGCATGTCGTCGTGCTGTGGGACGACCCGACGCAACAGCCCGACGCAGGTGGAGCCCTCGGTACGCCCTGGAGCAGTTCGTGAACACGCAGTCGGCTCAGCCCGAGGGGCCCGAGGGCCCGGGAGGCGCCCGGGAAGCCGCCGGCCAGTGGGTGATGGGCCGGTCGCTGCGCCGCCCGGCCTGGGTCGCACCGAACACGTCCCCGGCGGCGGCACTGCTCGTGGAGCGCCGGATCGCCCCGGCACTCCAGCCGCTGCTGCCCACACCGTCCGCCGCCGGCGCGGCACTGCGCGACCTCGCCTGGCCACCCGCACCGGGCCCGGCCTGGCAGTCGGAGGGACCCCATCCCGCGGACGCGGCCGGCTGGGAGATCACCGTGGTGGCCGACGGAAGCCTTGCGATGGAGTTCTGGCGTCCCGTCGTGGAAGAACTCGTCGCGCTGCTGGTCCGCATGGGGCTGTGCCGCCAGGAGTCCCTGGTCACGCTCGACACGGAGGCGGTGCCGGGGCCCCTCGACATCCCAACCCCGGACGGCGCGGACCCGCCCGGTGCGGGACGGACGGCGCGCCCCGTGCTCCTGCTCACCGACGGGCTGGCCATGGCCTGGCGTACGAGTGCGGTCGTCCCCCGACTCCGCTCCTGGGCTCTGCGGTCCCCGGTCGCCGTCGTTCATCTGCTGCCGGAGACACTGTGGCCCAGCACCGCGATCGCGCCCCAGCCCCGAGCGCTGCGCTCACCGCTGCGGGGAGCGCCCGCAGCCCAGGTCGACTGCGAGGGCGCGGCTCCGGGGACGATCGCAGTGCCGGTGCTGGCAATGCACGAGCACCACCTGCACCGCTGGGCGAAGTTCCTCGCCCGGGGCCCCGAGGGCTGGAGCAATCTGCCGACCATCCTGGTGTCGGCGGACGCCCCCGGGCCCGCCACAGCCGCACCCGCGCCGCAGCCATCCGGCCGCACGGTCGCCGCCACGGCACAGGACCTGCTGCGGGACTTCGGTGCGGCCTCGAAGGACGCCAAAAAGCTGGCCACCCGATTGTCCGGAGTACCGCTCAACCTGCCGGTGATGCACCGTGTGCAGTCCCGGCTGCTGCCGGGGACGGCTCCGGACCTGCTGTCGGAGATCTTCATCGCGGGCCTCCTGGTACCCGTCGTGGACCGCGCCGAGATACGCAGTCACGA
This sequence comes from Streptomyces sp. NPDC002092, assembly GCF_053593775.1. NCBI lineage: Bacteria > Bacillati > Actinomycetota > Actinomycetes > Kitasatosporales > Streptomycetaceae > Streptomyces > Streptomyces sp. NPDC002092. The sequence continues at coordinate 15,172 of NZ_JBSFDG010000031.1, read as the reverse complement.
CCGCGTGACGTTCGAGTTCCGTAGCGGTGTACGGGAGTTACTGCTCGCGTCCTTGCACAAGTCGACGACCGCCGACGCATTCCAGGACGCCGCCCACTTCCTTGAGCACGAGCTGGGGGTCTCGGAGGTCCAGGGCTGGGACCGGCTTCTGAGGAACCCCCAGGAACCGGTCACCAGCGTGGTCACGAGGCGCTCCGAGCCGTTCCTGCGCGTGCAACTCGCCGTACTCAAAGCGCTGTCCGGCCCCTACAACGCGCACGCCCGCCGCCTGGAAGAGGAGTTGGCACATTTCGCCCGTTCCGAAGGGGCCGAACGGCCCGAACAGACGCAATCCTCCGGCATCGGTGGTCCATGACCGGTCTGTTCGGGAAGGATGGAGGTCCGTGAACCTCCGCCGGGACGGCGGAAGCGGACGCGCCACCATGTCGCCGGCAGGGGGAGGAACCCGTGACCGTGCCCACCTCAGACAGCAGCGCCACCCGTGAGTGGCGTGTCTTCCGCGGCGACGGCGTCCCCCGCCCGGACGGAGCGGCAGAGCTGCCCCCCGCGCCGCCGTGGCGCACCTTCCACGGCGGGCCGCCGCTGCCGCCGCCGTTCCAGGAGGGGCGCGAGACGGACCGCAGGCTGGGCGCGTTCGCCCACACCGCGCCCCTGGGCGAAGCGGCGCTGAACGTGGTCAACGCGGCGCTGTGTCTGCGTCGACCTCTCCTGGTCACGGGTCCGCCCGGCTCCGGCAAGTCGACCCTGGCTTACCACATCGCCCATGAACTGCAGCTCGGCCCCGTGCTGTACTGGCCGATCAGCAGCCGCACCACTCTCCAGCAGGGCCTGTACGCCTACGACGCCATCGGCCGCGTACAGGACACCGCCGTACTGCGGGAGTCCACGAGGTCGGCCACCGTAGCGGCGCCGGCCGCTGATCCCAATCACCTCGCCGGGCCCCACTCCATCGGCGACTACCTCGTCCTCGGCCCCTTGGGCACCGCGCTCCTGCCTCATACGCGGCCCCGTGTCCTCCTCGTCGACGAGTTGGACAAGAGCGACATGGACCTGCCCAACGACCTGCTGAGCGTGTTCGAGGAGGGCGCGTACGTCGTCCCTGAGCTGGTCCGGTCACGCGAGAGGGAGGTGTCGGTGCTGACCGAGGACGCTCTTGGCAGGGCGCCGATCACGGAAGGCAGGGTGCAGTGCCGGGAGTTCCCCGTCGTGGTCGTCACCAGCAACGGCGAGCGGGAGTTCCCCCCGGCGTTCCTGCGGCGCTGTCTGCGGCTGGAGCTGCCCATCCCTGGTCTCGACGCGCTCGCCACCATGGTGGCGGCCCACTTCTCCACCCGGGTCGCCGAGGAGGCCCGGGACGTCATCGCGACCTTCCATGAGCGCAGCGTCGCCCACGGGAGTCTGGCCATCGACCAGTTGCTCAACGCCGTCCATCTCCTGACCCAGGGGAGTCCGCCCCCGCGGGACGGTCGCTGGGACGAGTTGATGACCTCGGTCTGGCGGCGGCTGAACGACTACTGACCGATACCGTCCGCGCCGGCGCCGACCGCCCGGCAGTCGCTGAGCGCCCTTGATCAACGGATCCATGCAGCCCGGGAGGCACACGGTGGACGAGCAGCAACCCGTGCACCCGGACGGTCTGACGGCCACGGAGATCGCCGACCTCCTGTGGCTGGCGTCGCTGGCGGGACCCCGGGGAGGCGCGGCACCCGACGGCTCCGAGGCCGACACCCCCGTTCTCCCCGACACCGAACGACCGCCGCCGGCCGAACCCACGGCGCAGGAGCACCTCCGGGACGGCGTACCCGAGCCTCCGCTCCCCGGGCGGGACGACCAGGCGTGGAGGTCTTCCGCCGCCGCCCCTCAACCGGCGTCCCAGAGTGGCACGCCTGCTGACCGGGCCGAGTTCCGGCACCGACAGCAGCTCGCCGGGCCGCTCCCACTGCCACCGCAGCGGGCTCTCGCCGACCCTCTCGTCGTGGAGCGCGCGTTGCGCCCCCTGCGCAGGCGGGGCCTCTCCCCCGCGACGACGGAGATGCTGGACGAGGAGGCAACCGCCGAGCGCGCCGTCGAGGGGGGCCTGTGGCTGCCGGTGTTCCGTCCCGCGTACGACCGTGCTTGGACCGAGGTGGTGCTGCTCGTGGACGACAGCCCGACCATGGTCCTGTGGCGGGACAAAGTCCGGGAGTTCACCGAACTACTCTCCCGCGTCGGCGTCTTCCGGTCCGTGCGCACCGTTCAGCTGATCACCGGCCCCGGCGACGGATCCGGCCCGGACGGCGCGCCCGCCGTGCCCATGCTTCGCTCACGCTCCCGTGATGTGGACCCCCGTGCCCTCGGTTTCCCGGCGAGCAGCAGGCTCATCCTGGTTCTGACCGACGGGCTCGGTCCCGCCTGGCTCACGGGCACCGTGACGCCCTTGCTGCACCACCTCGGCCGGTTGCAGGCGCTGGCCGTCCTGCAAGTGATGCCGTCCAAGCTCTGGCCTCTCACCGGGGTGTCCACCGCTCTGGTGCACCTGCGCGCCCCTGCCGCACTTACGAGCAACGCCGCCCTGTACTGGTCCGATGACGGGCGGCGACTCCCCGATCTGCAGGAGCCCGGTGAACGGGAGGCCATCCCGGTGCCGGTGCTGGAGATCGACGGCGGCGGGCTGCACAGCTGGGCCCGGCTGATGGCGGGCATGAATGTCAGTGCCACGGAGCTGCTGCCGGTGATGGCGGCCACCCGTGAGGCGCCCCTGGCCCCGCCCGCGGCGCCCGCCCTTCTCCAGGTCACGGGCGCTGACATCGTGCGGCGCGCCCGGGCCGCCCTGTCACCGACCGCGTTCCGGCTGGCTGTCCGTCTCGCCCCGGTGCCGCTGACCCTCCATACCGTGCGGCGGGTACTGCCGGGCTCCGGGCCGAAGGAGCTGGGCGAACTTCTCGCCTGTGGCCTGCTGCGGTACGTACCGGAGCCAGTCGGGCGTACGGCTGAAGCAGACACCGCCCACTTCCCGTTCGACTTCAAGCCGGGTGTACGGGAGGAACTGCTCGCCCACGGCACCCTCCGGGACACCACTCAAGTCGTGCGCGAGGTGAGCCGCTCGATGCCCGTCGAGCTGTGGAGCGACGGGCAGCGCTTCCTGATCGACACGCTCGACGGACGGCAGCCGCCGGTGCCCGAGATCACCGACGGCAACCGGGAGTCGGTCACACTCGCGGCAACAGTGCTGACGGCACTGTCGGGCCCGTATGGCGCCACCGTACGGCGCACCCGGGCGGCGCTTCAGAGGGAGCAGGGCTCCGCTGTCCCCGACGGGGGGCCGCAGACGACGATCTCCCGACCGGGCCACCCAGCCGCGGAATCGGTCGCCCCCAACCTGGACTCGCCGGAGCCGTCACCCGCGTCCCTCCCCCGGCCCGAGCACCGTCTCGCGTCCACGATCTGGGGTGAAGTTCCTCCCCGCAACGTGCATTTCACCGGCAGGCAGGACCTGCTGGACACCTTGCACGGCCTGCTGGCCCCCGGCCGGTCGAAGGAGGCGGCCCATGTGCTGACTGGCCTGGGCGGCGTGGGCAAGACCCAGCTCGCCGTCGAATACGTCTACCGGCACAGCTCCGAATACGACCTCGTCTGGTGGATCCGCGCCGATCGGCCCTCGACGATTTCCTCGGGCTTCCACGACCTGGCCAGGGCGCTGGGCCTGCCGCTCACCCCCGAGACCGCCCGCCACGAAGCGGTGTCCGTCGTACGGGAAGCGCTGCGCGCCGGTGACCTGCGGCGGAGGTGGCTGTTGGTGTTCGACAACGCCGATTCCGTCGAGGAGGTCCGGCCCTTCCTCCCTCTAGGCGGGCCGGGGGCCGTGCTGGTCACCGCGCGTTCGCCGCAGTGGGCACATGTCGCACGGACGCTGGAGGTCGACGTGTTCCGCCGAGACGAGAGCACGACACTGGTACGCCGCCGCAATCCCCGCCTCGACGAGCACGAGGCCGACGCGCTGGCCGAGACGTTGGGCGACCTCCCTCTCGCCCTGGCGCTGGCAGCGGCCTGGTTGCTGGAAACCGGGATGCCGGTGAGCGAATATCTCGCGCTGATCCAACGGCAGCTCACGGCGCTCCTCGACGAGACACCGCCGTACGACTACCAGCACAGCGTCAGCGCGGCATGGAATCTCTCCCTGGACCGGCTGCGGGAGGCGAACCTCACAGCCGTAGAACTGCTCCACGCCCTCGCTTGGCTGGCTCCCGAGCCCGTGCCGACGTCGGTGTTCCGCCACCTCGACGGCGACCACGCGCCGGCGGGCGGTTTCCTGGCGGTCTCCCGGGCCGTACGCGAGATCAACCGCCATTCCCTGGCCCGTATCGACCACCGCACCGGAACCATGCAACTGCACCGTCTGCTGCGTATGGTGTTGCGCTCGTCCATGTCGGACGGCGAGCGCGAAACCTCGCTGCGGACGGCCCGCTCACTCGCTGCATCGCTCCCGCCCAGCCCGTCCCGCACCGCCCATCTGTTCGCCTGCCGGGCCGTGGAGTCCCAGGACTCCACGGTGCGGTCCGCGCTCCTGGATCAGTTGCGGTGGCTGGCGGCGGAGGGCCTGACGCGTGACGAGCACCGCTTGGCCGACGCTGTGCACGAGGAATGGTCGCGCACGGACACGATGACTCCAGCCGAACTGACCGAGCTGGCACGCCACCTTCCATTCCCACCGTGACGACAACTGGCCCGCGACGGGGCGTCCAGCCGTCCCACGCGTGCCTGTGGGCTCCCGTAGTGCGACAGATTCCCGGCCCGGCGGCTGTCAGCCGCACGCCTGCTGGCACGTTTCGGCTCACGGCCCGGTGACGCCGACCCGCTGCCGCTGGGCATGTTCGTCGCGCTGACGACCGACCCGCGCCCAGCGTCAGAGGCGAGGCAGCCACCGCCCTCACCCGCTCACTGGCCTGGACGTCCAGCGCCGTGTGCCAGTAGGCCGTCCTGATCGCGTCGAGCGAGGCCGGCTGCCGCACCCCGCTCGGCCGACGCGGCATGGAGATCTGCCGTGAAGTCCGTGATCATCTCTACGCAGCAGCGATTGGTGGAGAAACGGGCCGCTCAGGAACACGCGTAGGCGGTACGCGGCGCGGTGCAGCAAGTGCGGGATAGTCAGCGATCAGTACCTCCCGGTCGAGAGCTGACCTGTCGGTGCCTCAGGACGCCATGTCTCCGGCCCATGACGGACGGGTGGGACCGCGCCACGACGCTCCCGCAACGCATGGAGGGGAAAACCGCAGGTCAAAGCCGCGCAAGCGTCACCCTGGACGTGCAAGAAGCCGGATTCGCTACACCACGCGCAGCGTTCGCTGCACACCACACACCCTCGAAAAATCACGTTCTCGCAGGCCAGAAGGGGTCACGTCCGCGGGAGTGGTGTATTGACGGCCACTCGGTGATCTCTTCTTTGAAGCTATGCGGTGAGTTCGGTCGGGAGGACGCTCTCGTCGGTTTCTGACTCGATCGAGTGGAGGCGGGCCTTGGCGAGCAGGTCGAGGCCCATGTAGCGGCGGGCTTCGGTCCACTCGTCGTTCTGCTCGGCCAGCACCGCGCCGACCAGGCGGATCAACGCGGTGCGGTCGGGGAAGATGCCGACCACGTCGGTACGGCGGCGGATCTCCTTGTTGAGGCGTTCCTGCGGGTTGTTCGACCAGATCTGCCGCCAGATCTCGCGCGGGAACGCGGTGAACGCCAGGACGTCGCCCTGGGCGGCGTCCAAGTGGGCTGCGGCCTTGGGGAACTTGGCCTCCAGGGCGTCGAGGACGTGCCGCATCTGGGCCTGGACGGCGTCGGTGTCGGGCTGTTCGAACACGGTCCGCAACAAGGTGGCCACCCAGGGCTGGGCCGACTTGGGTACCTGGCTCAGCAAGGCGCGGGCGTAGTGGGTGCGGCATCGCTGCCAGCTCGCGCCGGGCAGGGTGGCGCCGATCGCGTTGACCAGACCCATGTGCGCGTCGGAGATGACCAGTTGGACGCCGGACAGGCCGCGGGCGATCAGGGAGCGCAGGAACGCGAGCCAGCCGGCGCCGTCCTCGGCGGTGGCCACGTCCAGGCCGAGGATCTCGCGGTGTCCGTCGGCGTTGACGCCGACCGCGACCAGCGCGTGGACGTTGATGATGCGGCCGCCCTCGCGGACCTTCTGCGTGAGCGCGTCCACCCAGACGAAGGCGTAGGGGCCGGCGTCCAGGGGGCGGTTGCGGAATGCGGCGACCTGTTCGTCCAGGTGCTTGGCCATCGCGCTCACCTGGGACTTCGACAACTGGGTGACCCCGAGGGACTCCGCGAGCTTCTCGGCCCTGCGCGTGCTCACGCCCAGCAGGTAGGCGGTGGCGACCACCGAAATCAGGGCTTGCTCGGCCCGCCGGCGTCGCTCCAGCAGCCAGCTGGGGAAGTAACTCCCGGACCTGAGCTTGGGGATGGCCAGTTCGACGGTGCCGGCGCGGGTGTCCCACTCGCGTGGGCGATAGCCGTTGCGGTGGTTGACGCGTTCGTCGCTGACCTGCCCGTATTCGGCGTTGCAGAGGGCGTCGGCCTCCGCGGACATGAGCGCGTCGGCGAACGTCTTGACCATCGCGCGCAGCAGATCGGGACTCGCCGCGGCGAGGTTGTCTTCCGCGAGGGCGTGCAGGGGCAGACTGTCGGGTGCGGTCATCGTGCTGATCTCCTTCGAGGCTTCGACACTTCGAAGATCAGCCGGTGGCCGTTCATCTATGCGGGCACCATCCCGATGCCGGAGCAAACCCCCGGATCAGGTCGACCCCGTACACCATCTCCCTGGACGCAACCCCAGAAGGTTTCTGCACGCATAGCGAGCGTTGTGGGGCGGGTGGGACTCGAACCCACGGCCGATCAGAGACAAGGCCCGCTGCTCGGGCAACACAGCAGCACCCCTACCTTCGGCTTCATCGTTCACCGCATCGCTCGATGTCAGTGCAGGTGGAGTGCGAGCCAGACTCGTTGGGTTCGGCCGGACTTCGGACCTACAGTCGGCACCCTCGTCACGCAAGGAACGACAACCGCACCTGGCGACGAGGATTGTCCTTGTTCGTATCCACCAGACACACCGACTGCCAAGTCCCCAACTCCAGCCGCCCGTCCACCACAGGCAGCGTCGCATGCGGTGGTACGAGTGCCGGGAGGACGTGGTCGCGGCCGTGGCCGGGGCTGCCGTGGCGGTGCTGCCAGCGGTCGTCTGCGGGGAGGAGGGTGTGGAGGGTGGCGAGGAGGTCGTCGTCGCTGCCGGAGCCCGTTTCGAGGATCGCGATTCCGGCAGTTGCGTGGGGGACGAAGACGTTGAGCAGGCCGTCTCGGCCGGCGGCCGCCTCCCGCAGGAAGGCCTCGCAGTCACGGGTCAGGTCCACGACTCGTTCCGTGGAACCGGTGGCGACGTTCAGGACTCGGGTGGTGAAGGCATCTGACATGCCCCCATCCTCACCCATACGCCGGGTTTCGCAGGTCAACGGCGGTTCGCTGGTTGATACGGGTGGTCCAGTCCGCGAGACGCCATTGACCGTGCACGGACGACTTGGCTACTTTCGCCGCATGTTGCGTTCAGCCATGCTCACCACGCGCGGTCACATCGACCTGCTGCGGGTGGCCTCCGCCGCGTGTCGTCGCGGCTGCTGACGCCTTCCCCCTTCTTCCCCCTCCCTCCCTGCCTGTACCCCGCCGTACCCGCACGCTCCGCGTGACGTGGCGGCGCTGAGGCGCGCACCCCCCTCCCTCACCGGACGCTCTCCTCCCCATGGAGCACCCATGAGCATCAGCCATGCCCCGCCCGGCTCCTCTGAACCTGATATTTCCCCTATATCCGCATCGAAGGGGGCCGATGTCGACTCCCTCGACTCGGCATCCCTCGAGCTCACCCCCATCGTCCCCGTCTCCTCCCGCCGCACCCGCATCCCGCGCTGGCTGCGCCGCACGGCGGGTCCCCTCCTGCTGCTCGGCCTGTGGCAACTCCTCAGCGCCACCGGCGTGTTGGCGTCGGACGTTCTCGCCTCGCCAGGCCGGATCGCCCAGGTCGCCGGGGATCTGATCGGTGACGGTTCGCTGGCTTCCGCCATGGGCACCTCGCTGCAGCGCGTGGCGTTCGGACTGCTCCTCGGCACCGTCATCGGCACCGGGCTCGCCCTGGTCTCGGGCCTGTTCAGGATCGGCGAGGACCTGGTGGACGCCCCGGTGCAGATGCTGCGGACCGTGCCGTTCGTGGGGCTGATCCCGCTGTTCATCATCTGGTTCGGCATCGGAGAGGCCCCGAAGGTCGCCATCATCACCCTTGGTGTGACCTTCCCGCTCTACCTCAATGTGTACGCCGGAATCCGCGGTGTGGACGCCCAGTTGATCGAGGCCGGGGAGTCGCTCGGCCTCTCCCGTTGGGGGCTCGTGCGGCATGTCGTGCTGCCGGGGGCCCTGCCCGGCGCGCTGACCGGGCTGCGCTACTCCCTCGGCATCGCCTGGCTGGCACTGGTCTTCGCGGAGCAGGTCAACGCCGACTCCGGCATCGGCTTCCTGATGGTGCAGGCACGGGACTTCCTGCGCACCGACGTGATCGTGGTCTGCCTGATCGTCTACGCCTTCCTCGGCCTGCTGGCCGACTTCATCGTCCGCTCCCTCGAAAGGCTGCTGCTGCAATGGCGACCGACGTTCACCGGCCGGTGACCCCGCTGACTGCGGTACGGGTCGAGGGGCTGACCCGCTCCTTCGACGGCCGTGCCGTCATCGACAACCTTCAACTCGACGTGCGGCCGGGCGAGTTCGTCGCCCTGCTCGGTCGCAGCGGCTGCGGCAAGTCCACCCTGCTGCGCATCCTGGCGGGCCTCGACCGCGACATCGAGGGCACCGTCCTGGTGCCGCGCCGCAAGGCCGTCGCCTTCCAGGCGCCACGGCTGATGCCGTGGAAGAAGGTGTGGCGCAACGTGCTGCTCGGCCTGCCCGGAAAGCCCGCACGGGCCGTCGCCGAACAGGCCCTGGACGAGGTCGGCCTCGGCCACCGATCCGACGCCTGGCCCAAGACCCTCTCCGGCGGCGAGGCCCAGCGCGCCTCCCTCGCCCGGGCGTTGGTCCGCGAGCCCGATCTGCTGCTGCTCGACGAGCCGTTCGGCGCGCTCGACGCGCTCACCCGCATCAAGGCGCAGCGCCTGGTGGGCGAGTTGTGGCAGCGCCGGGGCTGCGCGGTGCTGCTGGTCACGCACGACGTCGAGGAGGCCGTCCTGCTCGCCGACCGCGTCCTGGTGATGGACGACGGCGTCATCGCGCACGAGCAGGAGATCGATCTCGACCGACCGCGCGACATCACCGACCCCCGGTTCGCCGAGCTGCGCGCCGGGCTGCTGGAACGGCTCGGCGTCGACACCGCCGCCGAAGCCGCCTGAACTCCCCCTTCCTGATCTCGGTTGCACAGAACGGATCCACCCATGCGACGACGTCTCGTCCCTGCCGCGCTGCTCCTGCCCTTCGCTCTCCTGCTCACCGCCTGCGGCGGGAACTCGTCCGCGAGCACGGAGACCGGCACCGACGGCCAGGGTTCGCTCACCCTCAACGTCGGTGACCAGAAGGGCGGTTCCGAGGCCATCCTGCGGGCCGCCGGGGAGCTCAAGAACCTCGACTACAAGATCAAGTGGTCCACCTTCACCTCCGGCCCGCCGCTGCTGGAGGCCGTCAACGCCAAGGCCGTCGACATCGGCGGCGTCGGCAACACCCCGCCGGTGTTCGCCGCCGGCGCGGGCTCGAAGATCACGGTGGTGGCCGCCTTCCACGGCACCTCCAAGGGCGACGCCATCCTCGTACCGAACGACTCGAAGCTGTCGAAGCCGCAGGACCTCAAGGGCAAGTCGGTCGCCGTGGCGCAGGGTTCGTCCGCCAACTACCAGCTGGTCGCCTCCCTCAAGGCGGCCGGGCTGAGCCTGAGCGACGTCAAGGTCAAGTACCTCCAGCCGGCCGACGCGCTGGCCGCGTTCACCTCCGGCAAAGTGGACGCATGGGCGGTGTGGGACCCGTACACCTCGCAGATCCTGCAGGGCAAGCAGGGCCGTGTCCTCACCACCGGCGAGGGCATCACCAACGGCCTGACGTTCCAGGTGGCGGCGCCGAGTGCGCTGCAGGACACGAAGAAGGCCGCCGCCATCAAGGACTATCTGGAGCGGCTGCGGCGGGCCACGGCGTGGGTCTACGGCCACCAGGAGGAGTGGGCGAAGGTCTGGGCGAAGGACACCGGTCTGCCGTACGAGGTGGCGCTGGCCTCCGTGCGGCGCACCAACGCCACCCGGATCTCGGTCGCCGTCGACAAGCCGCTCATCGCCTCCGAGCAGCAGATCGCCGACACCTTCACCGCCTTGAAGCTCATCCCGAAGACGGTCGACTTCGGCGCCTTCGTGGACACCCGCTACAACGGCAAGCTGCCGGCCTCGACCACGCCCGCCCGGGCTTCCGAGGGCTGAGCACTGCACACCGTCCGGCACCTCACGGCCCCACCGCGGGAAGATCCACGGCGCCCGCACGGTTAGTAGAAACGTGAACAACACGCGCGAGGTCGAGGTAGTCGTCGTGGGCGCTGGTCAGGCAGGTCTGTCCAGCGCCTATCACCTGCGGCGCACCGGTTTCGAGCCTGGGCGTGACTTCGTGGTGCTCGACCACTCCCCCGGGCCGGGGGGCGCCTGGCAGTTCCGGTGGCCGTCGCTGACCTACGGCAAGGTGCACGGCATGCATGCGCTGCCGGGCATGGAGCTGACCGGCGCCGATCCGGCTCGGGCCTCGTCCGAGGTGATCGCCGAGTACTTCGCCGCGTACGAGCGCACCTTCGATCTGCGGGTCCGGCGGCCCGTCGAGGTGCATGCCGTGCGGGAGGGCGTGGGCGGGCGGCTGCTTGTGGAGACCTCGGACAGCGACTGGTCGACGCGGGCCCTGATCAACGCGACCGGCACCTGGGACCGGCCGTTCTGGCCGCGCTATCCCGGTCAGGAGAGCTTCCGGGGGCGGCAGTTGCACACGGCGCAGTACCCCGGGCCCGAGGCGTTCGCCGGGCAGCGGGTGGTCGTGGTGGGCGGGGGTGCCTCGGGTACGCAGCATCTGCTGGAGATCGCCCCGTACGCGGCTGCCACCACATGGGTGACCAGGCGGCCGCCGGTCTTCCGTGAGGGCCCCTTCACCGAGGACGTGGGGCGGGCGGCCGTCGCGCTCGTCGAGGAGCGGGTGCGGCAGGGGCTGCCGCCGAAGAGTGTCGTCTCGGTCACCGGGCTGCCGCTGAACGACGCGGTCCGGCAGGGCATCGAGGACGGGGTCCTCGACCGCCGGCCCATGTTCGACCGGATCACCCCGGACGGGGTGGAGTGGAACGACGGGCAGCGGGTGGAGGCCGACGTCATCCTGTGGGCCACCGGGTTCCGGGCGGCCATCGACCATCTGCGGCCGCTGCGGCTGCGCGAGCCGGGCGGCGGGATCCGCGTCGAGGGCACGCGTGCGGTCGCCGATCCGCGGGTCCATCTCGTCGGCTACGGCCCCTCGGCCAGCACTATCGGCGCCAACCGGGCGGGCCGGGCCGCCGTACGGGACATCCGGCGACTGCTGGCCGGGCAGCCGACCGAACCGGTCGCCGCCTGACGGCCGGTCCGCCGGCTACTTCGTGGCCTGCGGGACGGTACTGTTCTGCGCGGTCTGCGGGGCGGAAACATGCTGCGTGGCCTGCGGAGCGGAACTGCTCTGCGCGATCTGGGGAGCGGAGCTGCTCTGGGCGATCTGAGGAGCGGAGCTGCTCTGCGTGGCCTGCGGAGCGGAGCCGTTCTGCCGGGCGTTGAACTCGGCCACATTGCGCTGATGTTCGGCGAAGTCGGCGGTGAAACGGGTGTCGCCCGGCTTGACCGTGACGAAGTACAGCCAGTCGCCCGCGGGCGGATTGATCGCGGCGCGCATCGCCTCCTCGCCCGGGTTGTCGATCGGGGTGGGCGGCAGGCCCATGCGCAGGTAGGAGTTGTAGGGACTGACGAGCTTCGTGTCGTCGGCGCTCGTCTTCAGCGTGGCGCGCTTGAGGGCGTAGTTGAGGGTGGAGTCCATCTGCAGCGGCATCCCCCGCTCCAGCCGGTTGAAGACGACCCTAGCCACCTTGCCCATATCGGCCTTCGAGGCTGCCTCGGCCTGCACGATGCTCGCGACGGTGACCGCCTGGTAGACGTTCATGGCGTTGCGCTGAGCGCCGGCCGCAAGCGGGGCGCCGTTGAACTTCTTGTTGGCGGTGTTGACCATGAACGACAGCAGGGACTCGGGCGTCGTCTTCTTCGTGACGGGATAGGTCGCGGGGAAGAGGTAGCCCTCCGGGTTGCCCGCCGCGTCCGTCGGCAGCTTCAGGCGGGCCTTCGGGAGTGCCTTCTCGGTGCTGCCGGCGGGCAGGGCGAGGGCCTTGTCCACGGCGCCGTAGACCTGACTCGCACGCCAGCCCTCCGGGATCACCAGGGAGGCGGGCTTGGCCTCCTGCACGCCGTGCCGCACGGTCACCAGCGGCACCACCACGGCGGCGCCGGCCACCACGGCTCCGGTCGCGAGGAGGATGAGGACGAGTCGGCCCCGGCGCGTCAGTCGGATCGTGCCCCGTGGCGGAATGTTCTGATGCATGCGGGCACGGTAACCCGCATATCACCATAAACCCGACAGATCTTCAGCCTGTCGGTTCCAGTTGGGCATCCCGGCGTACGAGGGCCGCGTACCGCCCCTCCTGATCGAGCAGCTCTTCGTGTGTGCCCCGTTCGGCGACGCGGCCGGAGTCGAGTACCACGATCTGGTCGGCGCCGCGGATGGTGGACAGGCGGTGCGCGATGGTGAGCGTGGTGCGGTTGGCCGAGAGGGCGTCGATGGCCTCCTGGACGGCCGCCTCGGTGCGGTTGTCCAGGGCGCTGGTCGCCTCGTCGAGGATCAGCACCGGGGGGTCGCGCAGGATGGTGCGGGCTATCGCCAGGCGCTGCTTCTCGCCGCCGGAGAAGCGGTGGCCGCGCTCGCCGACGACGGTGTCGTACCCGTCGGGCAGTGAGGCGATGTGGTCGTGGATCTGGGCCGCTCTGGCTGCCGCGTGCAGTTCGTCGTCGGTGGCGTCCGGCTTGGCGAAGCGCAGGTTCTCGGCGACCGAGGCGTGGAAGAGATACGTCTCCTGGGAGACCACGCCGACCGCGCGCGCGAGGGTGTCGAAGTCGAGGTCGCGGACGTCGACGCCGTCGAGGGTGACGCGGCCGCCGGTGACGTCGTAGAGCCGCGGGACGAGATAGCCGAGCGTCGACTTGCCTGCACCGGTGGGGCCCACGACGGCGAGACTGCTGCCGGCGGGGACGGTGACGTCGATGCCGTCGAGGGTGGGGCCCCTCTGGTTGTCGTTGCTGTCGTATCGGAACGAAACGTCCTCGAAGCGGACCTCGCCCTTGATCCGGTCGAGGTGGACCGGGTCCTCCCGCTCGGTGATGTCGATCGGCAGGTCGAGGTATTCGAAGATGCGCTGGAAGAGCGCGAGCGAGCTCTGGATCTGCACACCGGTCGACAGCAGGCTCACGGCCGGGCGGAACAGGCCCTGCTGGAGCGAGACGAAGGCGACGATGGTGCCGATGGAGATGCCGGGGCCGCCCGTCTGGAGGGCGATGCCCGCTGTCCAGTAGATGACGGCCGGCATGGCGGCCATGACGATCGTGATGACCGCCATCCGCCAGCGGCCGGACATGTTCGACCGCACCTCGAGGTCGACCAGTTCCTCGGACTCCTCGGCGAAGGACTTCGTCAGCGAGTCGGAGCGGCCCATGGTGCGGCCCAGCAGGATGCCGCTGACGGAGAGCGACTCGGTGACCGTGGCGGCCATGGCGGCCATCTGCTTCTGGCGCTCGGTGGTGATCTTCTTGCGTTCCCTGCCGACGCGCCGGCTGATCCACACGAAGACCGGGAGCAGCAGCAGCGAGACGACGGTCAGGCGCCAGTCGAGGGCGATCATCGCGACGATCGTGGCGACCACGCTGGTCAGGTTGGAGACCAGGGAGGTGGCGGTTGAGGTGACGGTGGCCTGCATGCCGCCGATGTCGTTGGCTATGCGGGACTGGACCTCGCCGGTACGGGTGCGCGTGAAGAACGCGAGCGACATGCGCTGCAGCCGGCCGTAGACGGCGGTGCGCAGGTCGTGCATGACGCGCTGGCCGACCGTCGTGGAGATCAGCGTCTGCAGCACACCGAAGACACTGGTGAGGACGGCGCTGAGGATCATGCCGAGCGCGAGCAGGCTGAGCAGGCCGGTGCGGCCCTGGGGGATCGCGACGTCGAGGGTCGCCTTCAGCAGGAAGGGCGTGGCCACCGAGACCAGCGAGGCGGCGCCGACCAGCAGGCCGACCACGGCCAGACGGGCGCGGTAGGGGCGGAAGAGCCTCAGGATGCGGCGCACCTGCCGGGGTTGCTCCTTGGCATCGGCCGGCGGTGTCCAGCGGGGTTCTCGATCGGGGTGCAATGGACTCCTAGGGAGTGAGGTGACGAAGACGGGCGGAGCCTAGCTCATTGTTACCTATGCTCACAATGAATTAGGTCCTGATATTGTTCCCGCATGGCCACCCCCGATTCCGACAGCCTGCTCGCCGAGCAGCTGCTGCGGTTCACCCGCCGTGTGCACCGCATCCAGAAGCGGCACATCGAGCAGTGCGGCCTGGGCGTCACCCCGGCCCAGTCCCGCCTGTTGCGCACCCTGGCGCACTGGAGCTCACCACCGCGGATGGCAGACCTGGCCGAGCGCCTCGAGGTGGTACCGCGGGCGGTGACCACCCTGGTCGACGGGCTGGAGGCGAGCGGCAAGGTGCGGCGGGTGCCGGATCCGACCAACCGCCGGGTGATCCGGATCGAGCTCACGGATGACGGCCGCAAGGCGCTGAGCGAACTACGGGGAGCGCGCCGCTCGGCCGCCGAGGAGATCCTCGCTCCGCTGAGCGACGATCAGCGCGTTGTCCTGGGCGGACTGCTGGACACGCTGGTGGACGGGGCGCCTGAGAGGCGCTGCGGCCAGGGGGCATAACGGTTCGCGGGCGGCTGCGGGTGAGTGGGGGCTTGTCGCGCAGTTCCCCGCGCCCCTTCACCGCCGCGAACGGCTCGATCAACGGCCTGGCGCTGCAGCCGTCGACGTACGCCCTGGACTACTACGAGTCCCTGGAGGGCATGAACGTCC
>NZ_JBSFDG010000030.1:0-83185 GCF_053593775.1 Streptomyces sp. NPDC002092 | reverse complement strand
CAGGCCCGGCCCTTCAAGTGGAGCAAGACCGCAGACCAGATCATTGACCGCATCTGCCGCTACTGCGACAGGATCTCCGGACCGGCTCACTAGAAGGGGCGCGGGGCTGTATCAATTTGCGGCTCCGCCGCGTGGGCGCGAGCAACCACATTCGGCCCGCAGACGGCGTCAAACCGCACCCCCTACGGCGCACTCCCGCTGCTATGAGCAATACACGCCACATCAATCCGATCGGCCAGCTTCGCCAGCTCAATGGTCAACGCAGCCACCGTGTCCTCATCGAGCCCCGCCTCCCCGGCCTCGACGAGGTGCAGCCATCGTCCACCCACCGTCCGCAACAACTTGCTCACATCGGCCGCAGCCACCTGCAAGGTCCCGCGGTCATCGACGATCAGAGGCAGAGTCACTTCGCGGTTCACAACCGGGATGTTAGCCGCGCAGCACTCACGCACCGTGCCAAACCGTCGTGATGTTGCAGAACTCCCGGATTCCGTGCCCGGACAGCTCACGCCCGTAACCGGACCGCTTGACCCCGCCGAACGGGAACGCCGGGTGGGAGGCGGTCATCCCGTTGACGTACACGGCGCCCGCCTCCAGGTCCCGTACGAAGCGGTCCACCTCCGCCTCGTCCCGCGTCCATACGTTCGAACTCAGCCCGAACGGCGAGTCGTTGGCGATGAGTACGGCCTCGTCGAGGTCGGACGCGCGATACAGCGTGGCGACGGGTCCGAAGGCCTCCTCGCGGTGGATGCGCATCTCACGGGTGATCCCGGTGAGCACGGTCGGCGGGTAGTACCAGCCGGGCAGCTCGGGCCGGCGCAGCCGATGGCCGCCGCACAGCACCTGTGCCCCGCTCCGCCGCGCGTCCTCGACCAGCTCCTCCAGGTCGTCGCGCCCCTGCTCGCTCGACAGCGGCCCGACGTCCGTGTCCTCCTCCATCGGGTCGCCGACCTTCAGCGCCTTCATGCCCTCGACGAAGCGTTCGGCGAAGCCGTCGTAGACGTCCGTGTGCACGATGAACCGTTTGGCGGCGATGCACGACTGTCCGTTGTTCTGCACGCGCGCGGTGACCGCGATCTGCGCGGCCCGGTCGAGGTCGGCGGACGGCATGACGACGTACGGGTCGCTGCCGCCCAGCTCCAGCACCGTCTTCTTGACCATGTCACCGGCGGTGGACGCGACCGCCCGTCCGGCGGGTTCGCTGCCGGTGAGGGTGGCCGCCTTGACGCGTTCGTCGCGCAGGATGTCGTCGACGGCGCCGGAGCCGATCAGCAGGGTCTGGAAGCAGCCCTCCGGGTAGCCTGCCTGGTGGAACAGGTCCTCCAGGAACAGGGCGGTCTGCGGGACGTTCGAGGCGTGCTTGAGCAGGCCCACGTTGCCCGCCATCAGCGCGGGCGCCGCGAACCGGATCACCTGCCACAGCGGGAAGTTCCACGGCATCACCGCGAGGACGGGACCGAGCGGCCGGTAGCGGACCCGCACGCGGGAGGCGCCCGAGTCCTTGACATCGGACTCCGACGGCTCCTCGTCGGCAAGGAGTTCCTCGGCGTGGTCGGCGTACCAGCGCATCGCCTTGGCGCACTTGGCGGCCTCCGCACGCGCCTGCTTGATCGGCTTGCCCATCTCGGTGGTCATGACGCGGCCGATGTCCTGCTGGATCTCCTCGAGGAGAGCGGCGGCCTTGTTCATGAGGCGGGCGCGTTCGGCGAAGGGCGTCGTCCGGTACGTGCGGAACGTCGCCTCCGCGAGCTGGAGCCGGCGCTCGAGCTCCTCCTCGCCCATGGCCTCGTACGTCTTGAGCGTCTCGCCGTTCGCCGGGTTCACCGTCGCGATGGGCATGGCTGACCTCCTGGGGGCGGGCTTGGTTCGACCTTCCCGCGCGCTGCCGGGGACCGCAACGCGTGGGCGGCTGTGCGGTTACTTCGATTCCTCCGAGTGCTCCGCAAGCCGGTCGAGAAACGCGGCCTGCGCCTTGACGATCACATCCCGGGCGCGGTCCAGCCCGAACCACTCCACCCGGTCCAGCTCGGGGAACTCCCGGGTCTGCCCGGATCTCGGCGGCCACTCCATCCGGAAGGTGCCGGGGACGATCCTCCCCGGGTCCAGGTCGGCCTCGACCGCCCAGGCGGTGACGGTCTTGCCGCCCGTCTGCCGGACCTCGCCCAGCGCCACCGCCTCCCCGTGGGGCGGCTCAAGGCCCAGCTCCTCCTGGAACTCGCGCCGGGCCGCCTCCCAGGCGGTCTCCTCCTCGGGCTCGTACTCGCCCTTCGGGACGGTCCACGCGCCGGCGTCCCGCTTGGCGAAGAACGGGCCGCCCATGTGGCCGAGCAGGACCTCCAGACCGCCGCCGGTGTGCCGGAACAACAGCAGGCCGGCGCTGTGCCTGCCGCTCATGGCTTCACCTCCGGGTGCGCGGCGAGCAGCGTCTCGACCGTGTCCGCCTCCTCCGGGCGCTTGTCCTCGCGGTAGCGGACCACGCGGGCGAAGCGGAGGGTGACCCCGGCCGGGTAGCGGGTGGACTTCTGCAGGCCGTCGTAGGCGATCTCCACGACGAGTTCGGGGCGTACGGTCACCACATAGCCGTTGGTGCCCGTGGCGAGCTCCTGGAGGCGTTCGGTCTGCCAGGTGAGCATCGCGTCGGTCATGCCCTTGAAGGTCTTGCCGAGCATGGCGAAGGAGCCGTCGGGGTTGCGGGCTCCGAGGTGGAGGTTGGAGAGCTTGCCGGTGCGCCGGCCATGGCCCCACTCGGCGGCGAGCACCACCAGGTCGAGGGTGTGCACGGGCTTGACCTTCAGCCAGGACGCGCCGCGCCGGCCCGCGCTGTAGCCGGCGTCGAGGGCCTTCACGACGACGCCCTCGTGGCCGCGCTCCAGGGTCTCGGCGAGGAAGTCCTCGGCCGCGCTCACGTCCTGCGGCCCGGAGACCAGGGCGCGCCGTACCCGCATCGGCCCGGGGACCAGCCGGGCCAGTTCGGCGTGCCGTTCGGCGAAGGGCAGGTCGAGCAGGTCGCGGTCGTCGACGGACAGCGCGTCGAAGAAGACGGGGGAGACGGGGACGGTCTCGGCGGCCGTCGCCACGTCCACACGGGAGCCGACCCGCCCGGCCGTCTCCTGGAAGGACCGGGGCCGCCCGTCCGCCCCGAAGGAGATCACCTCGCCGTCCAGGATGAACCGGCCGACCTTCAACTCCAGTGCTGCGGCGGTGAGTTCGGGCAGGCGGTCGGTGATGTCGTCGAGGGTGCGGGTGTAGATCCGCACGCTCTCGCCGTCCCGGTGGACCTGCACCCGGATGCCGTCCAGCTTCTCCTCGACCGCGCACGCGCCGAGCTTGTCGACCGCCTCGGCCACCGAGGAGGCGCTGTGCGCCAGCATCGGCAGGACCGGGCGGCCGACCGTGAGGCGGAAGCGGTCCAGGGCCGCCGGGCCCTCGGTGAGCAGCGCCTGCGCCACCGTCTGCAGGGAGCCCGCGAGCATCACCGCCCGGCGTACGTCCGCGGGCGGCGCCTCGGTGGCCTGCGCCAGGCCCTCCACGGCGACGGCGTCCAGGGCGCCCTGGCGCACCTCACCGGTGAGCAGCCCGAGCAGGAACCGCTGCTCGTCCTCGGTGGCCGCACCCATCAACTCGCCGACCAGGCGGGTCCGTTCGGCCTGCGAGCCGGTGCCCGAGACCCTGCCCAGCTCGCCGAGGAGGGCGTCGACCTCCCGCACGGTGAGCGTGGGTTCGGCGGCCGGGGCGACAGGGCGGCTGAGCACCTTCCAGCCGACGCCGAGCCGCCCCTGCGGCAGCCGTCCCGCCAGATACGGAATCACGACCGGCACGTCGTCCGCCTCGGCGCCCCGGAACAGCTCGGCGAGCAGAGCGATCTTCCGCGACCGTGCCGAGGTGGCGGCGACCTCCTGGGAGACTTGGGCGAGGCGGGCGAGCAGCATGCAGCCATTTTCCAGCGGAGGCGGGCGCTCCACACCCGGACGACGGCGGTTCTATGCCGGTACGGCCGCGTCGAGGTCGGTCATCAGCAGCTCACCGTTGATGAAGGCCCCCGCCCGGTAGCCGCCCGCCGCCGCGTTCACGACCTGCTCGGCGAAGCCCATCGCGTTGCCCGCCGCCCAGACGCCCGGCACGGACGTGAGCCCGGTCGGGTCGACAACCGGGTACGCGCCGAAGGGGGTCTCCTGGAGTTCGGCTCCCAACCGCGCCAGCAGGCCGGTTTGCGGTACCGCCCGGGGTGCGGTGAAGACGACCTCGCGGGCGTGCGTCGTACCGTCCGCGAGGCGTACTCCGGTGAGCCGGTCGTCCTCCACCACCAGCTCCGCGACCTCGCCCGGCACCACCTTCACCCCTGCCGCCGCGAGCCTGCGCAGATCGTCGTCCGAGAGCTCCTCCTCAGTGACGGTGTGCAGGAAGAGCGTCACGTCCTTCGACCACTGGGACACCATCAGGGCCTGGTGGACGCTCAGCGGGGTCGTGGCCAGTACGCCGAAGGCCTGGTCGCGGACCTCCCAGCCGTGGCAGTACGGGCAGTGCAGCACGTCCCGGCCGAAGCGCTCGGCCACGCCGGGCACCGCCGGCAACTCGTCCCGCAGGCCCGTCGCGATCACCAGCCGCCGGGCGCGCACGGTCCGCCCGCTCGCGAGGGCGACCGCGAATTCCTCGCCCCTGGTGACGTCCACGGCCCGGTCGCGGACCAGTTCCACGCCGTACCGTGCGATCTCCTCCCGGCCGATCGCCAGGAACTCGGCGGGTGGCATGCCGTCCCGCGACAGATACCCCTGCATATGGGCTGCGGGCGCGTTGCGCGGCTCGCCCGCGTCGACGACGAGCGTGCGGCGCCGGGCCCGGCCCAGGACCAGCGCGGCGGAGAGCCCGGCCGCGCCCCCTCCGACGACGATCACTTCGTACTGCTCGCTGTGCTTCTCGGTCATGGAAGACCACCTCCACGCCCGACGGTCGCCCCACGGCTGCCGCATTGACAAACCTGTTTGCCGAAACTGCAATGTCGTCCATGAATGACGACGACACGGACGAGGTCCTCGCGGAGGTCGGGCCCCGGCTGCGCCGGATCCGCAAGGAGCGGGGTGCCACGCTCGCCGGGCTGTCGGCGGCGACCGGGATCTCGGTCAGCACGCTGTCCCGGCTGGAGTCCGGACTGCGCAGGCCGAGCCTGGAGCTGCTGCTGCCGATCGCGCGGGCGCACCAGGTGCCGCTGGACGAGCTGGTCGGCGCACCGCCTGCAGGGGACCCGCGGGTACGCGGCAAGCCCCTGATGCTGCACGGCCGCACCTTCTGGCCGCTCACCCGGCAGCCCGGCGGCCTCCAGGCCTTCAAGGTGCTGGTACCGCAGGGCACGGAGGAGCCCGAACCGCGCACCCATGAGGGCTACGAGTGGCTGTACGTGCTGTCCGGTCGGCTGCGGGTGGTGCTGGGCGAGCACGACGTCGTCATGGCGGCGGGCGAGGCGGCCGAGTTCGACACCCGGGTGCCGCACTGGTTCGGGTCGACGGGGGAGGGACCGGTGGAGTTCCTGAGCCTGTTCGGGCCGCAGGGGGAGCGGATGCATGTACGGGCCCGGCCGAAGCGGTCCTGACGCCGGGGCTGATACGCCAACTCGGCGCAGCCGCCCAGCTGTTGGACGTTCCCCTTCTCGGCAGGCCCGGCCTATGTGACTGCTGTGACGGGTGTTGCACACTGAGCCCATGACACGCCTGAGGAAGATCGCCGCCGCGCTGTCGGCCGCATCGGCCGCGCTGCTCGCGACACCCCCCACCGCCTCCGCCGCCCCCGCCCCGCACAAGGCCTTCTTCAAGGAGGACTTCGACCGTCTTCCCCTCGGGCCGGTCACCGCGGGCCGCGGCTGGACCGCCGACACCTCCAACGGTTCGCTGACCGTCGAGCCCGGCGCCACCGGCCACGGGCACGAACTGCGGCTCCACACGGAAGGCAACGGCCGTGCCTTCCTCGCCCTGTCCGATCTCGCACCCGCCGGCAACAGCTTCTGGGCCAGGCTGCGACTGCGTGTGGACCGCCTCCCCACGGCTCCCGACTGGGCGCACTGGACCCTCGCGGAAGCCTCCGGTTCCGACGCCCCCACGCTGGTGAGGCCGTTGGGCGGCCAGTACGTTCCCACCTCGAAAGGCAACTTCTGGGGGGTCGGCTCCGATCTGGGCCCCACCGGGGACTGGACCGCCTGGAAGACCTCCGCTCCCGCCACGGCCGGTGCCTGGCAGTGCGTCGAATTCCACCTCGACGCGACCGACAACCGCGTCACCGTCTACCTGGACGGCGCGGAGCAGCCCGATTTGACGGTGTCGACGAAGCAACACGGCGGCACAGCGGACGACTTCGTCTTCCCGCACATCGACAAGCTCAAGCTGGGCTGGCAGTTGTACCAGGCCGACCCCACGCCCTCCTCGTACGACATGCGCATGGACGACGTGGCGCTGAGCAGCGAGCGGGTCGGCGGGTGCGGCTCATGACCGACCGGCTCACGGCAGCCCGATGAGCGCGATGCCCTCCGCCTGCGCGACGGCGAGCCGGGTGCCGTCGGGGTGGAGGGCGGCGACGGGCGTGGGCACGCGGCGGCCGCCGAAGCAGGTGGGCTTGACGGGGACGCGGACCTCGGGCCACTCCGCGACGATCCGTCCGGTCGCCGTGTCGACCAGTCGCGGGTGGCCGTGCAGAGACAGGACCTGATCGCCCCGGGGCAGGAGCAGCACACCGGGGTCGGCCTCGAGGACGGGGCTGCGGTGCAGCCAGTGGCCTTGGGACAGCGACCACACGCCGAGGTGGCGCGGCGGCAGCGCAAGCTTCTCCTCCTCCTCGTCGTACCACTCCTCCGCCCCCGTCGCCAGGACCAGCCGGTCGGCGTCGAGCCAGCAACCGGCCGTCACCTCTCCGCCCATGACGGCCATGGCCGGCAGCACGCCCTCGCCGTCCAGGGTGTTCGGGTCGGTGAGGGCGAGCGCGGTGTCGAAGACGACGGCGAACCCGAAGGGCTGCCAGATCCAGCCGACCGAGAGCAGGTGGCGGCCGTCCGGGCTCAGGCTCAGCCTGGAGTGGAAGAAGTCCTCCGGCTCACGGCTGCCGGCGGTCAGCCGCTCGCCGCTCGCCGCGTCCTCGATCTGGAGCACGTTGTACTCCTCGGGGCAGTGCACGACGACCTCCCGCCCGTCACCCAACCTGCCCAGGGCGAGCGGGTAGTCGTAGGACGGAGCACGGTAGTAGCTGCGGTTCAGCTCCCGCACGACCCGCTCCCCTTCGAGCAACGCCCCCTTGGTACCGCGCTCCTGGTACACCGCGGAATACGGCCCCGAGGCCGAACCGGTCCCGGCGTCGAACGGAAAGCTCCATGCGAAGGGCGACCTGTGTTCCACCCCGTCGCGATCCCACCGCCGTCCGCCGCCGGTCCACGAGACCAGTTCGTCGCCCTGCCACACCAGCGACTTCGGCGCCGAAGTCACCGCTACCGACTCCACGGTCACCGCTGACCACCCCCCCAACTCGGCCCCCCTGATCAGGCCTTCAGCCGGAATCTACGGGACTCCGTGGGCCGGGCGGCAGCCGACCGTCTGCATCACTTCACGAGCCTCCAGTCCTGCGACCCGTCCCCCGCCGCGTTCTGCAGGGTCAACGGGGCCCCGGTGGACGCGCCCGTCAGGTACAGGCCGGCGTTCCTGACCGACTGCAGCTTGTAGTAGCCGTCGGCGGTCCTGACGAGGTTCCAGCTGCCCGTAGGGCTGTTGTCGACCCACTGGCCGATGCGTTGGCCAACCGTGGCGTTTCCGGTCCAGATGGCCGCCGCACGGCCGCCCGACTTGTTCAGCAGGGTCACGCCGCCCTTGGGCTCGGTCACCACATGCCAGTACTGGGTGTCCGGGTTCGCCGCCGATCCGGCGTCCTCCAGGACGATGTCGGGGACGTCGCCGTTGCCGAGGTTCGCGTCGTTGGT
This sequence comes from Streptomyces sp. NPDC002092, assembly GCF_053593775.1. Lineage (NCBI taxonomy): Bacteria > Bacillati > Actinomycetota > Actinomycetes > Kitasatosporales > Streptomycetaceae > Streptomyces > Streptomyces sp. NPDC002092. Next base: position 75,240 of record NZ_JBSFDG010000030.1, on the reverse strand, counting down.
CCTGTTCCCCGTGCCGATCACCTGGCCGGTCCTGCGGTTGACCAGCTGGTAGTAGGCGCCGTCGGAGTGGCCGAGGTCGACCTCGGCGTACGCGAGCGTCGAGGTGCCCTGGTTGTCGAGGATCGCGATGCGGCCGGTGCCCTCGACATACTGCAGGTTGCGGCTGTAGGCGGCCGGCGAGGTCGTCTGGTACTCCTTCCACACACCGTCGCTGCGCCCGGTCTCATTCACCCAGACGTCGCCGCTGCCGGCGGCGTTGTACACCAGGCGCCCGTCAGGGAGCGCGATGACGACCGGACTGCCGCCCGTCGCGAGCGGCCGCGAACCCGCCACCACCGGGAGCAAGTCGACCCCCATACCGGTGGCGGAACCGCGGAAGAACTTCAGCGGGTCGTCCGCGATCTTGTATCTGACGTCGGTCCCGCCACCCCAGTACTCGAAGGTCAGCAGCCATTTGCCGTCCGTCGTACGGACGACGTTCGTCATGCCGGGCCGGCCGCCCCCGATCTCCGACTTGCCGCTCCCCATGTCCTGGGTCGGACCGGCGACGTCGACGACGGGGGCGCTCCACTTCTCGCTGCTCCCGTCCCAGGTCCTGTGGACGAGAATCTGGCCGTGCGAGTCCGTGGCGGTGCCGTTCGCCGGGTCGAGGGCCGGGACACCGGTGGCCGGGTCAAAACCGGTGTAGTCGTTCTCGTCGGAGTAGTAGCAGACGAGTTTGCCCCTGTAGACCATCAGGTACGGCTCCCAGAGGGGGTCCACCTGCTTGTACGTGTTCGCGCTCGCGACGTTCTGTCCGATCGCGCCGGCGCTGCCGCCCTGCCAGCCACCGGCCGCGATGACATTGGCGACCTTCCACGTCACGCCTTCGTCGGTGCTGGAATACAGGGCGATCGACAGGTCACTGCGGTCCCCGTCGTTGGACGGCGTCCAGTTCGGGTCGGCCGCCTTGTGCTCCTTGTAGTACTGGTCGTCGCCCGAGACGACACTCGCCAGGAGCAGTGTGCCCGCCTTCAGCTTGCCGACGCGCTGCGGAAGCACGTACAGATACGGGTTCGTCCAGTTGCTGGTGTACTTCGCGTACCGGGGATCCTTGGACAGATACGCCGGGGCCTTGACCTGCGACAGCGGCTGCCACGTCGTTCCGTGGTCGTCGCTCTTGTAGACCGGGAGGGTCTGCCCGTCGGCGCTGCCCGTCGTCGGCACGACGGTGGACTTTTCGAACGCCGCGACCAGACGTCCGCTCGGCAGCTGCGCCGACTTGGGGTAGATGGCGCAGTTGCCCCGCCCCTTCAGGCACGGCTCGCTGCCCAGCTGGTACAGGATCCCGCCCGTCGGGTCGTACGCCTGCGCGCTCGTCATGGGGATCGCGAGCAGCGCGGACGCCGCGGTGAGGGTGCCCAGTGCTCTGGCGGCTCTTCTTCTCTGCATGGCCTCTCCTAGGGGGTGCTCACGAACGGGTGGGGCCGGTGTCGGTCCGGACGAGGACGCGTACGTCCCACGGGCCGAGCTCAAGTGCCGTGCCCGCAGGGACGGTTGTGCCGTCGAGGGCGTCGGACAGGTTCACCGGCGCAGCCACGCTCGCGGGCTCCCAGCTCCAGTTGTGGACGATGTGGACGTGGCGCCCGTCCGGTGCGGTGCCGGTCGTCGCGGTGACCGAGGTCGGCAGGTCCCGCCAGCCGTGGCGGGCCGACGGCGCCAGCCACTCGGCCAGCGCCCGGGCGAGGTCCCTGCCGGGCACCGTGCCGACATGGGTGACCTGACCGGCGCCGTGGCGGCGCGTGGTGACCGCGGGCCAGCGGCCGAAGTGCGGGTGGTCGTAGGTGACGAGCACGTCGGCGTCGGCGACGGTCAGGCCGTCCGCCCACTTCGTCGCCGTAGCGCCCTCGGGGAGGCGGAGGGGGCTGTCCGGTGCGGACCGCACGGGTATGTCCCGTGCCAGGTTGCTGAACTCGTCGTAGCTGACGCCCGCGGCGCCGGTGAGACGGCCGGGGGCCGGTTCGGTGCGGGCCCGGGCTTCATGGTCGGCGTAGCCGGTGCGCGGGCCCAGGACCAGGTGGCCGCCCGCGCGGGCGTAGTCCGCGAACCAGTCGAGCGTCTCGTCGTGGGCGAGGTAGAGCGCCGGGACGACGAGGACGGGGTGACGTTGGACGGCCTCCAGCGGGGTCATGCCCTCCCGTTCGCCGCTCGGGTCGTGCAGTTGGCGGGCGTGCACGATGCGGACCTGCCGGCCGGCGTCGAAGGCGCCGCGGTAGAAGGGGTCGAAGATGCGGTGATAGGCGGCCGGGTCCGGTTCGCCGTCGGGCCTGGCCAGCGGCGGGTACTTCTGCATCAGCCACTTGCTCGGCGTCGAGTACACCATCGTGATGTCGGCGTCCGGTTCGAGCCCGGCGACGAGCGCGCCCGCGGTCTCGAACTCCCCGCCCAGACGGGCGAGTTCGGCGTACGTGCGGCCGGGCCGGCCGGTGTGCGGGAGGATGCCGCCCCAGTAGGTCTCGGCGCCGAAGTGCAGGGTGTGCCAGTGCCAGTACTCGATCATGCGGGCGCCGCGCGCGACCAGAGCCCAGGCGGCCTGGCGCCACTGCCCGTCGTAGGCGGGCCGGTTGTCCCAGGAGAAGCCGATGGAGCCGGCGTTCGTCTCGGTGACCAGGAACGGCTCCTGCCGGGAGGAGAACATCCAGTCGGCGGTCTGGTACAGCGCCCACACGCCGGTGGTCTTCCAGAGCTGCTCATGGCCGTCCGGCGTGGGGTCGGGCAGCAGCAGGCCGTCCTGCATGTCGTAGTACGGGTTGCCGGAGGCGATGTCGAGGCGGTCGGTGAGCTCGTCGTCCTCCACCGCCGGGCGGGTGTAGGAGATGCAGGTGGTGACGAAGTGGTCGGGACGGGCGTACTCGCGCACGATGTCCGCCTGCCAGCCGATGAACTCGGTGACCTGGCGGGCCTGGAACGCGCGCCAGGCCACGTCGTACTGCGGCTGCGCGTTGCCGTCCGGGGTCCACAGGTCCGCCCAGGTGGACAACCGGTGCGACCAGTACACCAGGCCCCACTCGCGGTTGAGGGTCTCCACGTCGCCGTACGTCTCGCGCAGATGGTCGACGAAGCGCTGGAAGACACCGTGGTTGTGGAAGAGCTCCAGGCCCGGCTCGTTGTCGACCTGGACGCCGATCACCGCCGGGTGGTCGGCGTAGCGGGCGACGATACGGCGGATCACGCGCTCGGCGTGGAAGCGGAAGGCGGGGTGGGTGAAGTCGACCTCCTGCCGGGCGCCCCAGCCGATGCGCTCACCGGTGTGCCGCTCGCCGGTGATCTCGGGGTACTGGCGGGCCAGCCACGGCGGCACCGCGTAGGTCGGGGTGCCGAGGACGACGGAGATGCCGCGGTCGTGGGCGCCGTCCAGCACCGGTTGCAGCCAGTCGAGGTCGAAGCGGCCGTTGTCCGGCTCCCAGGTCGACCAGACCGACTCGCCGACGCGGATGACGCTGACATGGGCGTCGACCATCAGGTCGAGGTCCGTCTTGAGGCGTTCGGCGGGGCGTTCGTACGGCTGGTACTCGTGGTAGTACGCGGCACCGAACAGGACACGGGCAGGCAGAGCCGCCATGAAGGAAAACCTCCGGGGGAAGGGAAGAGGGGGTGGGCTACTGCTTGACGCCGCCGGTGGCCAGGCCGCTCTGCCAGTACCGCTGGAGCATCAGGAAGGCCACCACGAGGGGGATGATCGAGAGCAGCGAGCCGGTGACGACGAGCGCGAGCATGTCGCTGCTGGCGCCCGCCCCGCCGTTCTGGGCCTGCGCGGCCCAGGAGGCGAGGCCCACCGTGATCGGGTACAGCTTCGGGTCGTTGAGCATGATCAGCGGCAGGAAGTAGTTGTTCCAGGTCGCCACCAGGGTGAACAGCAGCACCGTCACCAGACCCGGCCCCAGCAGCCGCAGCGCGATCCGGAAGAAGATCCGCGCCTCGCCGGCCCCGTCGATGCGGGCGGCCTCCAGGATGCTGTCCGGGACGGCGTCGGCCGCGTAGATGCGCATCAGATAGAGGCCGAAGGGGTTGACCAGGGACGGCAGGATGACCGCCCAGGGGGTGTTGACCAGGCCCGCCTTCGCGAAGAGCAGATACGTGGGGATGGCCAGCGCGGTGGTCGGGACCATGACGGCGCCCAGGACCAGGTTGAAGGCGAGACGGTCGCCGCGGAAGCGGAACTTGGCGAACCCGTAGCCGCCTGCGGCTGCGAGCAGCGCGGCGCCGAGCGCGCTGACCACGGCGTACATGACCGTGTTGAGCAGCCAGTCCACGAAGACGCCGTCGTCCTGGGTGAACGTCGCCTTGATGTTCGTCAGCAGCTGCGGGGCGTGCGAGAACCACAGGCCGAAGCTGTTGAAGAGGTCCTGGGTGTTCTTCGTCGAGGCGATGAGCAGCCAGAACAGGGGGAGGAGGAAGTAGGCGAGGGCGGCCAGCATGGCGATGGTCAGGGGAGTGCTGCGACGGGCCCTCGGCCCGCGCCTCTTCGACCTCACCGGGGGAGGTGGTCCGGCCGCCGTCACGACGGTGTCGGGGGGAGTGGTGGTCGTGATCATGGGGTCCTCCTGCGGTTCGCGGTGAGCAGGACGGCGTAGGAGGCGATCACGATGACGAGGCCGAGGAGGAAGGACACCGTGGCCGCGTAGTTGACCTGCTGGCCGGTGAAGGCGAGGGAGTAGGCGTAGAGGTTGGCGGTGTAGGAGCTGGAGATGACGTCCGGGGCGATGCTCATCAGCAGCTTCGGCTCGTTGAACAGCTGGAAGCTGCCGATGACGGAGAACAGCAGGGTGAGCAGCAAGGCCGGCCGCAGCGCGGGCAGTTTGACGGACCAGGCGATGCGCCAGGCACCCGCTCCGTCCATCGCGGCCGCCTCGTACAGCTCCTGAGGGATCGTACGCAGCGCGGCGTACAGGATGATCATGTTGTAGCCGACGAACTCCCAGGTCACGATGTTCGCCAGGCTGCCCAGCATCCAGCCGTCGCTGAGGAAGTGCGGGGCCGGCAGGCTCAGTTTCCGGCTCAGCTGGGCGAACGGCCCGAAGTCCGGCCCGTACAGGTATCCCCACATCAGCGCGGCGACCACGCTCGGGACCGCGTACGGGACGAAGATGCCCAGCCGGATCACCCGCGCCAGCCGCAGCAGCCCGCTGTCGAGCGCCAGCGCGAACACCAGCGCCAGCAGCAGCATCAACGGCACCTGGACGAGGAAGAACAGCGCGACGCGCCCCACGCCGTGCAGCAGTTGGGGATCGCCCAGGGCCTGGACGTAGTTGTCCAGGCCCACGAAGACCGTCCCGCCGATGAGGCGCTGCTGGAACAGACTGAGACAGGCGGCGTAGCCGAGCGGAGCGAGGAAGAGCAGCAGGAACAGCACCATGAACGGGGCGACGAACAGCGGCCCCGAAAGCCGGTGAGCCGAACGGGACTTGCGTCCTGCCTTGCGGGGGGCGGCGGTCGTGGCGCTCACATCAGCCTCCCTTGACCGTGAAGCCCTGGTTCTTGGCGTACGTGGTCAGCCGGGACTGCCAGGTGCCGAGCGCGCGGACGGTGTCGGTGTGGTCGGCGAGGGACTTGCCGACCGTCTCGGTCCAGTCGGTGGCCGCCTGGTCGAGGAACGGCGGCCACTGGAAGGAGGAGTTGACCGTGGTGATGATGTCGGCGAAGACCTGGTTGACCTTCTGGCCGCCGTAGAACGACGGCGCCTCCGACACGAACGACTGGTCCGTGAGCAGGGACTTGGTGGCGGGGAAGAAGAACTGCTCGGTGGCGAACATCTTCGCGCTGGCCGGGTCGCTGTTGAGGAACTTGGCGAACTCGGCCGCGGCGACGGGGTTCTTGGTCGAGCGGATGACGGCGGTGGTGGAGCCGCCCCAGTTGCCCGAGCTGGGCTTGGCGGCGTCCCACTGCGGCAGCGGGGCCGCCCGCCACTTGCCCGCGGTGGCCTTGGCGGAGCCGGAGAGGAAGACCGGGCCCCAGGCGGCGGTGATCCAGGTGGCGTACCTGCCCTTGTTGAGGGCGGCGTACCAGGAGTCGGTGAAGTCGGGCTCGACGCCGATGACCCCTTCCTTCGCCAGGCCGCCCCAGTACGCGCCGAGCTTCTTCGACACGGCGTCGTCGACGCTGATGGTGATGTCGCTCTTGCCGGCGGTCACATAGGGCTTGGCGCCCGCCTGCCAGAGCAGGCCGTGCCAGGCCGCGACCTGGTTGGCGGCGAGATTGGTCAGATAGACGTCCGGGTCCGCCTTGTGCAGCTTGCGCGCGGCGGCCGCGAACTCGTCCCAGGTCCTGGGCACTTCGATGCCGTGCTTGTCGAAGATGTCCTGCCGGTACAGCATGCCCATCGGGCCGGTGTCCTGCGGTATCGCCCAGACCTGCCCCTTCGACCCGCTGACCTGGCCCCAAGTCCAGTCGATGAAGGTGGACTTGAGTGCGGAGGCGCCGTACGGCCGCAGATCCAGCAGGCTGTCGGTGATCGTGAAGGTGGGAATGGCCTGGTACTCGATCTGCACCAGGTCCGGGGCTCCGCTGCCCGCCTTCAGGGCCGTACGCAGCTTGGTGTACTGGGGTGTTCCCTGGCCGGCGTTGACGATCTTGACCTTGACGGCCGGGTACTTCTTCTCGAAGAGCGCGACCTCCTTCGCGATGTTCGGGACCCACGTCCAGAACGTCAGCTGGGTCGGGGTCTTCATGGCCTTGTCGATGTCGGCCTGGCTGACCGGCTTGGCGGACGCGGAGCTGCCGGAGTCGCTGCCGCCACAGGCGGTGAGGGCGGCGCTGAGCGACAGGGCGCCCGTGGCGGTCAGGAACAGCCGACGGCTCATGGCGGACGTGCTGGGTACGGACGTGTTTCTGGGCATGGTGAACTCCCGCCGGTGGCGAAGGTGACGGCACGCCTGGCGAGGGCGTGCGGGGGTGTGGTGGCCGAGGGGGTGTGCGCACGGAGGCCGGGCTGGAATGCCGAGGCGGTCGGTGTGCGCGTCCTCGTGGAGTGCGACCTGTGAGCGCTCCACCACCTGAAGGTGGAGGCCGGGTCGGAAGCGAGAAGCGAGAAGCGGGGAGGAGGTGGAGCGGCGACCGGTGCGCGACCTGACTCGGGCCCGTTGGGGTCAGGGGCGGCTCTGTGGCGCCGGTCCGACGGGGGTGCTCGTGGCGCGGTGCGCGATCAGTACAGCGGCTCGTTCGGGGATCGCGTGCCGTTCAACGGCTGTGGTCGGCTTGGCTTGCGGAGGGTCAGTGGCGGGTGGACAGGCCTCCGTTCGCAAGCGGCGGACTGGAAGTCCTGGCGGCACGGGAGGCGGCGCGCCGTCCGCGGGCCGGGGTTTTCCGGCTCGGCGGTGGCGGTGCGGTCGAGGCACGGACGACGAGGTCGACCGGTGGGCCACTCGGCGGCAAGGGCTCTGCCTTCGGGTTCTCGATGGCATGCACCAGGCGCTTGAGCCCTTCCTGGGCCACGGCGTCGAACGGTTGCCGCACCGTGGTCAGGGGAGGAGTCACATAGGCGGCGACCGGGATGTCGTCGAAGCCGACGACGCTGACGTCCTCCGGCACACGCCGGCCGGCCTCCGTCAGCGCGCGGATCAGTCCGATCGCCATGTCGTCGTTGGCGGCGAAGACGGCGGTGACGCCGCCGTCCTCGGCCAGCTCCCGTCCCGCCCGGTAGCCGGAGGCGGCCGACCAGTCGCCCGTGACGACCGCAGGCACCTCCCGGTCCTGCGCGGTGAGGGCCGCCTGCCATCCCTCCAGCCGGTCCCGGGCGGCGTACCACCGCTGCGGACCGGCAAGGTGATGGACCGTCATATGGCCGAGGCCCAGCAGGTGTTCGGTGGCGGTCCGGGCCATCAGGTCGGCGCCGTTGCCCGCGGTCAGCACCGTGGGTGCCGTGACGGGCGGCGGCGCGCCGATGACGAGGACCGGAACGTCGAGGCGCAGGGCGGGTGCTCCGCCGCCGGCCTGCTCATCGATCGGCTCCGAGATGACGATGCCGTCCACGCCCTGATCGAGGAGCGAGTCCATGGCACCCGCGACGCCCGCCGGGTCGCCCTCCATCGTGTTGACCACGCGAAGGGCGTAACCGGTGTCCCGGACGACCCGCTCGACACCCATGAGCAGCGAGGCGGGTCCGTACAGCGCCGTGCCCAGCGTCACCACGCCGATCGAGCGGGTGCGCCCGGAGGCCAGCGCGCGGGCGGCGTTGTTGAGCCGGTAGCCGAGCTGCTCGGCGGCGTCGAGCACCCGCCGGCGTACGTCGGCCGAGACGTACGGCTCGTCGTTGAAGACCCGGGAGACCGTCTTCTGCGAGACCCCCGCGAGCCGGGCGACGTCCACGCTGCGGGGCGCGGCGGAGCCTGCGCCCCGCCCTGTCCCTCGCGTCATCGTCCCTCCCGGCGGCCGTGCGATCGAGCCCCATCATGCCATTCGCAGCCCGGCTGACCTCGCGGCTGACTGCGCTGTCATGACTGCGTAGTCATGTCTACGCAGTCATAGAGGCGGCGTCAAGGGTTCGGAACGCATCCGTAACCTCTACAGGATGCCGATGTTGGTGAGCGGGATGTTCCAGTCGTTGCTCTCGACGTCGCCACGGCCGTCCTGAGCTGTGGCTGGTCCCGCGAACAGCATCAGCCCGGTGACGGCGATGGCCAGGACGGCGGCGACACGACGCTTCACGGTTCCTCCTCCGCTACGACAGTGCGGCCCACCCTGCTCCGGACCGTCGGCCCCGCCGCTCCGGACACGCCGCGCGGACCCGCGGAATCAGCCGCTCGGTGGCGGTGCCGCTCTTGCCGCCGTCAGCTTCCCGCCGGCTCGGAGGCGGTGAAGCGCTCGAATCCCGCGTGGAAGGCCGTGCCCTGCGGGTCGGTCGCGCTGTAGTGGAAGGCGGCCACCCCGCAGCCCCGGGCGTCGAAGGCGGCTCCGGTGTACGAGGCGACCCGGGTGCCGTCCACGCCGAGCTCGACCCTGATCCGCCCCGCACCGGCCGCGGAACAGGTCATCGACATGTCGACCTGTTGCCGGCTCGCCACCTTCAGACCCGCATGCGCGAGGTCGACCTCGACGACCCGGTCATGCTGGAAAGCCCCCTTGAACCGGAACTCCCTGACGATCAGGGCCTCCTGGCCCGTCGTCAGATAGGTCGCCCAGCGGGAGCCCTTCCGGTAGTCCCCCGAGCCGTTGCACCACAGCCCGACCCCGCCCTCGCCCCCGTACCACTCCGTCTGGGTGTTCAGCCGTACCGCGAACGACGACGGTTCGAAGGGTGCCTGCGGCCACACCTCCAGCTCGGTCCTGGGGTCCACCAGCATCGTTCCGCCCTGGTGCGTGATCCTCGCCAGGGCAGGGTCCTTGTGCGTCCAGTCGCCCGAATCGGTCAGGTCGTCGGTGTACGAGAGGGGTGGGGAGCCCGCGGAGCTGTTCGGCCTCCCGGACGAGGACGGGGAGCCCGAGCCAGGGGCTCCCCCGGAGGAGGTGGTGCTCAGTACGACGGCGAGCAGCACCGCCGCCGCGGCACTGCCGGCCGCGAACCCCCACAACCGCAGCTGCCTGGCGCTCGTGCCGAGGCGGGAGCCGCCCCTCCCGCGTCCGGCCGCCGGCAGCGGTGGCTGTGGCGTCCCCGACTGCGACTGGGCGCCCTCCGCCGCCCCCGCGAGCCGGGTGACGAGCTCGGCGGCGGTGGGCCGCTCCGCCGGGTCTTTGCGCAGACAGTCGGCGACGACCGAACGGACCGGCTCCGGCACCGCCGCGAGATCGGCCTCGCGCTCGCACACCGCGACGAGCACCTCGTAGCCGCTCTCCCCCTCGAAGGGATGCCGCCCGGTGGCGGCGAAGTACAGCGTGCCGCCGAGGGAGAACACATCGGTGGCGTCGCTGACCCGCATCGACTTGACCTGCTCGGGTGACATGTACGCGGGCGAGCCGAGCACACTGCCCGGTGTGGTGAGAGCCGACTCGAGCAGCCGGTCGTCGCGGGCGATGCCGAAGTCGATGATCCGCGGTCCGTCCGGGGAGAGCAGGATGTTGGACGGCTTGATGTCCCGGTGCACCACACCCACCCGGTGCACCTGCGCCAACGCGTGCGCGACGGCCAGCGCCACGGACTGCAGCCGCCCGGAGGACAGCGGGCCGCCCGCGGCCACATGCTGGTGGAGCGTGGGGCCCGGCACGAACTCGCTCACGATGTACGGATTCCGCCCGGACAGGTCGGCGTCGAGGACCCGTGCCGTGGCCAGCTCGCCGACCCGGCTCGCCGCACCGAACTCCCGCCGTACGCGGGCGAGCGCGACCTCGTCGTACTCCTTGCCCGGCAGCAGGAACTTCACCACGACCTGCCGGCCCGCCCGGTCCCGGGCGAGCCACACCACCCCTTGCCCGCCCCGGCCCAGCTCACGCTCGCAGACGTATCCGCCCACCGACAGCTGCATCCGTGGATCCATGCCCCCGCCCCCAGCCCCGCCCCCGGTCCATGGCCGTTCTCCAGCGTATCGGCCCACTTGGGCTGTGACAGGGCTCTTGTCCGGGTTTCATGCCTCAGCCCTGGCGGGGATCCACATGGACCTTCGGGCCGGGCCCGGCGCCGGGCGGGCGCTCGCCGGCGAGTACCGGGCCTGCCCCGTCGAGGCCCACGGTGGCGGCGACGAGGGGCCTGGGGTCGACCGAGCCGGCGGCGTAGGCGCGGATCGTGGCGTCGAGGCCGGGAGAGGCGGACAGGATGCCCACCGCGGTGACGTCCCTGAGGGCGAGGGTGCGGGTGTCGATCCTGCTGGGTTCGCCGGCCAGCCCGATGTACACGACCCGGCCGGACGGCTCGACCAACTCCAGTGCTCTTTCCGGCAGATGGGCGGCGTTCGAGGCGTCGACGACCGCGTCGAAGGGCAGGTCCGGCAGCGAGTCCTCGGCCCAGACGTGCCGGAATCCCAGTGCGCGGGCGAAGGCGAGGGAGCTGCCGGTGCTGCCCATGAGATGGACCTCCGCACCGGCCGTACGGAGGAACATCGCGGCCAGCAGTCCGATGGTCCCCGGTCCCAGGACCAGGACTCGGTCCCCGGGGCGCGGTGCGGCGGCATCGGCGGCCCGCAGGGCATTGCCGCCCGGCTCCACCAGCGCCCCGAGCACGGCGTCGACGGAGTCGGGCAGGGCGTGCAACGAGGCGGCCGGGACGGCGAGTTGCTCGGCCAGGGCGCCGGGCCGGTCCCCGCGTATGCCGATCTCCTGCCGCTGCTCGCACACGTGCTGATGGCCGCGCAGGCAGCGGCGGCACCCACCGCAGCCGAGCATGGTGTCGCCCATGACGCGGCGCCCGAGCCAGCCGGGATCGACACCGTCGCCGACCGCCGCCACCCGCCCCGCCCACTCATGACCGAGCCGCATCGGGTAGGCGGCGTGGCCCTGGTGGAGGTAGGCCATCGCGCCGGTGAAGAACTCCACGTCGGTGCCGCACACGCCGACCCTTTCGACGTCGACGACGACTTCGCCGGGTGCCGCCACCGGCGCGGGGACCTCCTGCACGGCGTACTTGCCCGGGCCGGTCAGGACGAAGGCGCGCATGGGGCGACGGCTCACCGGGGCCCGAGCACGTGCTGGCGCTGGGTGCCGAGCTGCTGGATGCCGAGTTCCATCACGTCGCCCGGCCGGAGATACACGGGCGGGGTGAGACCCATGCCGACGCCGGGCGGGGTGCCCGTGTTGATCAGGTCGCCGGGCTCCAGGACGAGGAACTGGCTGAGGTAGTGCACGATGAAGCACGGGTCGAAGATCATCGTCTTGGTGTTGCCGGTCTGCCGGCGCACCCCGTTGACGTCCAGCCACATGTCGAGCGCGAGGACGTCTTCGATCTCGTCCGCGGTGGCCAGCCACGGGCCCGCGGGGTTGAAGGTCTCAGCCGACTTGCCCTTGGCCCACTGCCCGCCCCGCTCCAGCTGGAAGGCGCGCTCGCTGACGTCGTTGACGACCACATAGCCGGCGATGGCCTCGCGTGCCTCTTCCATCGACTCCAGGTAGCTCGTGCGCCTTCCGATGACGATCCCGAGCTCCACCTCCCAGTCCGTCCTGGTGGATCCGCGCGGGATCCGCACGTCGTCGTTCGGACCGACCAGGGTGTTGGGCGACTTGGTGAACAGGATCGGCTCGTCGGGCACGGCCATACCGCTCTCGGCCGCGTGGTCGCGGTAGTTGAGACCGATGCACAGAATCTGGTGCGGGCGGGCGACAGGGGCGCCGATGCGCTCCCCGGCGAAACGGGCCACCTGCCCGGCCGCCGCCCGCTCCGTCACGAGCGGGCGGACGCGGTCCAGGCCGTCTGCGCCGAAGAACGCCTCGTCGAAGTCCGTGATGACGTCCGAGAGGTCCACGTAGGTCTCGTCGTCGATGCGGGCGACGGGCTTCTCGGCGCCGACGGCGCCGATGCGCATGAGGTACACGAGCTCAGTCTCCAGGGTGGGTTCGGCGGGGCGGGTGGGCGTCCCAAGCGGGGCTTCAGCGGTGGGGCTCGCCGAGGGGACCGAGCAGGGCACGGATCTCGTCGGCCGCCTCGACCAGGGCGCTCAGCGGTGTCCGGTAGGTCAGCGCACTGACGCTGACGGCTCCGGACGGCGTCCTCGGCGAGGTCGCGTACACGGGCAGGGCGAGGCAGTTGACGCCGGGCTCGTTCTCCTGGTCGTCGAGGCAGTAGCCCCGCTCACGTATGGACTGCAGCTCTCGGTGCAGGGCGTCGGCGGTGCACAACGTCCGCGGGGTGCGACGCACCAGGGCAGAGCCGCCGATCCATGCCTCCACCTCCGCCAAGGTCTCCAAGTGGCGGGCCAGCAGCAGCTTTCCGACTCCGGTGGCGTGCGCGGGGTTGCGGCCGCCCACCATCGAGGTGAGCCGGACGGCACCGCTGGGCGGATCGACCTTGGCGCGGTAGACGACCTCACGGCCGTCGAGGACCGCGTAGTGCGCGGTCTCACCGAACCGCTGCGCCAGCGCCTCCAGGACCGGGCGGACGCGGACATGGTCGGGCCGGGCCTCGTGGTGGGCGAAGGCCATCCGCAGGAACTCGTCCCCGAGCGCGTAGTGGCCGCGGGCGTCCTGCCCGGCCAGACCCGCCCGGCGCAGGGCGGCGAGCGCCCGATGCACGGTCGGTTTGGGACTGCCGATCACCCGGGTCAGCTCCTCCAGACCCACGCCCTCGGGATACCGGGCCAGTTCCTTGAGGACGGCGAGCACCCGGTCCGACCCCACAAGCCGGCCGCCGTCGGCGCCGGTCGAACCGTCCGTGCCGGGGTCTGTCGCACCCTCGTACGTCTGCGTACGCTTCATGATGTTCCGGACTCTAGAGCGCCGTACCGACTATTGGAAGAGGCTATGGTGACGCTCCGCAGCGCGCAGTGGTACGAGGGCCAGGACCGCAACGCCTATATCCACCGGGCCTGGATGCGGCGGGGCGCTCCGGACGACGCCTTCACGGGCCGCCCGCAGATCGCCATCGCCAACACCGCATCCGATCTGACCCCCTGCAACGCCCACCTGAACGAGGTCGCGGCGTCCGTGCGCAACGGCGTGTACGAGGCCGGCGGGATCCCCCTGGACCTGCCCGTGGTGTCGCTCGGCGAGACGAACGTCCGCCCCACGGCCATGCTGTGGCGCAACATGGCCGCGATGGCCACCGAGGAGATGCTGCGGGCCAACCCCGTCGACGGCGTCGTCCTGCTCGGCGGCTGCGACAAGACGATCCCGTCGCTGCTGATGGCCGCCGCCTCCGTGGACCTGCCCGCCGTCGTCGTGCCCGGCGGTCCGATGCTCACCGGCACCTTCCGCGGTACGCCCCTGGGCTGCGGCACCGATGTGTGGCGGCTGTCCGAGGAGGTCCGCGGCGGCACCCTCTCCCAGGAGGAGTTCACCCGCTCCGAGTCGTCGATGATCCGCAGCCGCGGCCACTGCAACACCATGGGCACGGCCTCGACGATGGCTCTGGTGGCCGAGGCCCTGGGCACGGTCGTGCCGGGTACGGCAGGAACTCCCGCCCCCGACAGCCGGCTTCTCAAGGCCGCGCACGGCACCGGACGGCTCGCGGTGGACATGGTGGGCGCCGACCGGCGGCCCGGAACCTTCCTCACCAAGGCCTCCTTCCACAACGCGATCGTCGCGCTCGCCGCCGTCGGAGGCTCCACCAACGCGGTCGTCCACCTCCTCGCCATCGCGGGCCGTCTCGGCATCGACCTGTCCCTCGACGACTTCGACCGCATCGGCTCCCGGGTACCGGTCCTCGTCGACCTCCAGCCGGCCGGCCGCTTCCTCATGGAGGACTTCCACCGCGCCGGCGGCCTCCTCGCCGTCCTGCGCGAAGTCCGCGACCTGCTCGACCCCGAGGCCCTGACCGTCACGGGCAGCCCCCTGGTCGACTTCCTCGACGACGCCCCGATCTGGGACACGGAGGTCATCCGCCCGCGCGCCGAGCCGCTCGTCGCCGAGGGCGGAATCGCCGTCCTGCGCGGAAACCTCGCCCCCGACGGCGCCCTCGTCAAACCGGCCGCCGCCTCTTCGCACCTGCTGCGCCACCGTGGCCCGGCGGTCGTCTTCGACTCGATCGAGGACTTCCACGCCCGTATCGACGACCCGGACCTCGACGTCGACGCCGACAGCGTGCTGGTCCTGCGCGGCTGCGGCCCCAAGGGCTACCCCGGGATGCCCGAGGTCTCGAACATGCCGCTCCCGAAGAAGCTCCTCGAACAGGGCGTCCGCGACATGGTCCGCGTCTGCGACGGCCGGATGAGCGGCACGGCGTACGGCACCGTCGTCCTGCACGTGGCCCCGGAAGCCGCGGCCGGCGGCCCCCTCGCGCTGGTGCGCACCGGGGACGTCATCTCCCTCGACGTCGAAGCCCGCCGTATCGACGTGGAGGTACCCGCCGAGGAACTCGCCCGCAGAACCCCCGACAAGGAGACGCTCACGGGTTTCGCCAACCCCCGTCGCGGCTGGGAACGCCTCTACGTCGACCACGTCCTGCAAGCCGACACGGGCGCCGACCTGGACTTCCTCGTCGGCTCCAGCGGCTCGGAGGTGAGCCGTGAGTCGCACTGAGCCGTGCCTTGGATCGGCTCTCCTGCGCGGTCTACCGGTTTTGCGGCCAAGGTGCCCGGTCCTTCAGGGCCGGGGTCGATGCCCGCTCCCGGGGAGCGGAGCAGGCGAAGCCGAATCGCCGCCAGGGCGATTCAGCCTTCCGAAAGGTACGGCGCTGAGGGCGACCGCAAACACGCGATGGTGACCGGGTGTTGAGGGTCTGTGAACCGGTGGCCGGCCTGGTCGGCGACCGGGAGTGGTCACTCACCCGGGTGATGTTGATCGATGGCGTGCGCGGCCGGGGAACGCGCGAGCTAGATTCACGGCATGGCACGGTTTCGGATGTACCCGACGAGCGAGCAGGCGAGCATCATGCTCGGCCATTGCGCGCACGCCCGGTACGTGTGGAACCTCGCCGTGGAGCAGCACTCGCACTGGTACAAGGGCCGCAAGGCAGCGCCCGGGTTCGCCGAGCAGTGTCGCCAGCTCACCGGAGCCCGGCGTGACAACGAATGGCTGCGTGCCGGAAACGCCGATGTGCAACAGCAGGCCCTGAAGGACTTCGCCAAGGCCAAGAACGCCAAGTTCATCTCCGGCTTCGGTGAGCCGACCTGGCGCAAGAAGTACGTGCACGAGGGATTCCGCGTCATCGGCACCGACCGAGTACCGGAGTTCGAGGCGGACGGCTCGCCGCAGCTGAACGCCAAGGGCAAGCAGGTCATGGGCCGCTCGGTGGTGGTGCACAAGCTCAACCGGCGCTGGGCCCAGGTCAAGGTGCCCGGCTGCGGCTGGGTGCGCTTCCGGCTCACCCGCGCCGAGCTGCCCAGTGCGAAGACGTTCCGGGTCACCTTCCGTAACGGTCAGTGGCACATCGCGTTCGCCGTCGTCCCCGAGCCGATCGACGCGCCCGGCACGGGTGAGGTCATCGGCATCGACCGGGGCGTCAAGATCACCGCCGCCCTCTCGGACGGCCGGAAACTGAACTGCCCGCAGCTCACCACGAAGGAACGGGCGCAGATCCGCAAGCACCAGCGGCGGGCCGCCCGCGCACCGAAGGCCAGCGAGGCCAAGACTGCCGAGTACGCCAAGATCGCCAAGCTCAAGGCGCGCGAAGCCGACCGGCGTAAGGACTGGTGCGAGAAGACCAGCACGATGCTTGCCCGCACCTATCGCCTGGTGCGGTTCGAGAAACTGAACATCAAGAACATGACCGCCGCCGCGAAGGGGACGATCGAGCAGCCTGGCAAGAAGGTCAGGCAGAAGGCCGGGTTGAACAGGGCGATCCTCGCTCAGGGCTGGGGCTTTCTCCGGCAGCGCACGGAGCACAAGGCTCCGGGCCGGGTCGAGGACGTCCCCGCACCCTTTACGTCTCTGCGTTGCTCCGCCTGCGGGTGGATCGAGAAGAAGTCGCGCAAGAGCCAAGCCGACTTCGTCTGCGTGTCCTGCGGGTTCACCTGCAACGCCGATCACAATGCAGCAACCAATGTCGCGGCAGGACAGGGCGGGTTTCCCCGCCCCTGGCGGTCAGCCGGTGCCGGAGGGACGACAGTGGCCACCGGCCGCTCGAACGTCCGTGAACCTCAACTCACCTGGGTTGGAATCCCCCTCTTTTAGAGGGGGAGGATGTCAAGCCATCATCAAGGTCCGCCTCGGCAGCCACAGCCGCGAACATGTCCGCACCCTCTACGACCGGCTGGTCAAGGTGCCCGGAGCCCTGACCGTGTGGCACGTCGGCGGTGACGACGACTTTCTTCTGCATGTGGCCGTGGCCAGCCCGGAAGAGCTGCGGGATCTCATCCTGGAGCACGTGACCGTCCATCCCATGGTGCGGCAGACCGAGACCCAGCTGGTCTTCGAGGTCCGCGACGGCCGCGGCGTGCTGCCCGAGTGAACCCGGGTTGCCGAGAGTCTTGTCCGTGGGAAGTGTTTCCTCATGGGCAAGCGACCGCTTAGTATGCGATGGACCCCGGTCAGACAGAGCAGTCCCCTGGAGGCACCGCATGCAGGCATGGCAAGTGCACGAGAACGGCGAGCCGAGCGAGGTGATGCGGCTCGAGGAGGTGGAGCGGCCCACGCCCGGCGACGGCCAGGTGCTGCTGAAGGTGCGTGCCGCGAACATCAACTTCCCGGACGTGCTGATGTGCCGGGGCCACTACCAGGTGCGCCCGCCGCTGCCGTTCACGCCGGGCGTGGAGATCTGCGGTGAGACCGAGGACGGACGGCGGGTCATCGCCAACCCCGCCCTGCCCCACGGCGGTCTCGCCGAGTACGCTCTCGCGGACGCCGCCACCCTGCTGCCCGCGCCCGACTCGCTGGACGACGCCGAGACCGCCGCCCTGCACATCGGCTACCAGACCGGCTGGTTCGGTCTGCACCGTCGCGCTCACCTGGAAGCAGGCGAGACGCTGCTCGTCCACGCTGCCGCAGGAGGGGTCGGCAGCGCGGCCGTGCAGCTCGGCAAGGCGGCCGGGGCCACCGTGATCGGGGTCGTCGGCGGTGCCGACAAGGCGGCCGCGGCCAGGGAGTCGGGCTGTGACGTCGTCATCGACCGCAAGAGCGAGGACGTCATCGCCGCCGTCAAGGAGGCCACGGGCGGCCGCGGCGTCGACGTCGTCTACGATCCGGTCGGCGGCGAGGCCTACGCCCAGTCGACCAAGGTCGTCGCCTTCGAGGGCCGGATCGTGGTCGTCGGCTTCGCCAGCGGCGTGATCCCCAGCCCGGGGCTCAACCACGCCCTGGTGAAGAACTACTCGATCCTCGGCCTGCACTGGGGCCTGTACGGCACCAAGAACCCGAAGCTGATCGCGCACTGCCACGAGCAGCTCACCGAACTGGCCGCCCGGGGCGCCATCAAGCCGCTGGTCAGCGAGCGCGTGCCGCTGGCCGGGGCCGCGGCCGCCGTGCAGCGCGTCGCCGACGGCGTGACCACCGGCCGGGTGGCCGTCCTGCCCTCCCTGGAGAACGGAGCCGCCGCATGACCGACGCAGCCGAACTGCGCAGCCGCACACAGGAGTTGCTGTCCGCCCACCCGCCGGCGACCACCGACCGCCTGGACTTCCTCAAGGCCCGCTTCGACGCGGGACTGGCCTGGGTGCACTACCCGCAGGGCCTGGGCGGGCTCGGTGTGCCCCGCTCCCTCCAGGCCGTCGTGGACGCCGAGCTGGAGGCCGCCGGCGCCCCCGACAACGACTCGCGCCGCAACGGCATCGGGCTCGGCATGGCCGCCCCGACGATCCTCAAGTACGGCACCGAGGAGCAGAAGCAGCGCTATCTGCGGCCGCTGTGGATCGGCGAGGAGGTCTGGTGCCAGCTGTTCAGCGAGCCCGGCGCCGGCTCCGACCTCGCAGCCCTCGGCACCCGGGCCGTGCGTGAGGGCGACGAGTGGGTGGTCAACGGGCAGAAGGTGTGGACGTCGGGCGCGCACAACGCCCGCTGGGCCATCCTCATCGCCCGCACCGACCCGAACGTGCCCAAGCACGCGGGCATCACGTACTTCATCTGCGACATGACCGACCCCGGCGTCGACGTCCGCCCGCTGCGGCAGATCACCGGTGAGGCCGAGTTCAACGAGGTGTTCCTCACCGACGTCCGCATCCCCGACTCCCGCCGCCTCGGCGAGATCGGCGACGGCTGGCGCGTCGCGCAGACCACCCTGAACAACGAGCGCGTCGCGATCGGCGGCATGCGCCTGCCCCGCGAGGGCGGCATGATCGCCCCCGTCGCCAAGACCTGGCGCGAGCGCCCCGAGCTGCGCACCCACGACCTGCACCAGCGGCTGCTGAAGCTGTGGGTGGAGTCCGAGGTCGCCCGGCTCACCGCCGAACGGCTGCGCCAGCAGCTCGTCGCGGGCCAGCCCGGCCCCGAGGGCGCCGGCATGAAGCTCGCCTTCGCCCGCCTCAACCAGGAGATCAGCGGCCTGGAGGTCGAACTCCTCGGCGAGGAGGGCCTGTTGTACGACGACTGGACCATGCGCCGCCCCGAACTGGTGGACTTCACCGGCCGTGAGGCCGGCTACCGCTACCTCCGCGCCAAGGGCAACAGCATCGAGGGCGGGACCAGCGAGGTCCTGCTGAACATCGTCGCCGAACGCGTCCTGGGCCTCCCGTCCGAGCCGCGCACTGACAAGGACGTCGCATGGAAGGACCTGACCCGATGACAGCACGGCGCGCACAGCCCGATCTTCTCTACTCCGAGGAGGAAGAGGCGCTGCGGTCCGCCGTACGGGACCTCCTCGCCGACCACTGCGACGCCCCCGGCGTCATCGCACGCACCGAGTCCGACGCCCCGCACGACCTCGCCGCCTGGAAGGCCCTCGCCGACGGCATGGGGCTGGCGGGCCTGCTCGTGCCCGAGGCGCAGGGCGGCCAGGGCGCCACCCACCGCGAAGTCGCCGTCGTACTGGAGGAGCTGGGGCGCGCGGTCGCCCCCGTGCCCTACCTCTCCAGCGCCGTCGTCGCCACCGAGGCCCTGCTGGAGTGCGGGGACGAGGAGTTGCTCGGCCGGCTGGCCACCGGGCGGGCCATCGGCGCGCTCGCGGTGGCGCTGCACCGCGCCCCCGGCACCGCCTTTCCCGCCGTACGACTGGAGAACGGCACCCTGCACGGGGAGCTGACCGGCATCGCGGACGCGGCTGCCGCGGACGTGCTGCTCGTACCGGCCGAGGACGGCGGGCTGTACGCGGTGGACGCCTCCGAGGCCACCGTCACCCCGCAGGTGTCCCTCGACCTCACCCGGCCGCTCGCGACCGTCACCCTGAACGGGGCGCAGGGGCGCCGGCTCGGTGACGCCGAACCCGCCGTACGACGTGCCCTGCGGGCCGCGGCCGGGCTGCTCGCCTCCGAGCAGTTCGGGCTCGCCGACTGGGCGCTGACGGAGACCGTGCGCTATCTGAAGGAGCGCAAGCAGTTCAACCGGCCCGTCGGCGGCTTCCAGGCCCTCAAGCACCGCCTCGCCCAGCTGTGGCTGGAGGTCGTCAACCTCCGTGCCGCCGCCCGCAACGCGGCCGACGCGCTCGCCAACGGGGAGTCCGCCGAGGAAGTGGCGGTGGCGGTGGCCGTGGCGCAGGCCTACGCGGCGCCGGTCGCGGTGCACGCCGCCGAGGAGGCGCTCCAGCTGCACGCCGGTATCGGCATGACCTGGGAGCACCCGATCCATCTGAACCTCAAGCGGGCCAAGGCCGACTCGATCGCCTACGGCACGGCCGGCGCCCACCGGTCCGCCGTGGCCGAACTCGTCGACCTCCAGGCACCCTGACGTCCCCTGACGGTCACCCGGTGAAGCCCGCCCCACCTGGGGCGGGCTTTTCCATGCCGTCCTGCGGCAGGAGTGAACGGACAACGGCAGTCCGGCCAACTCCTGGCAGGCGCAGGTCCATCGGGGCTCTTTCCGCCCGATACTCCCTGTGGTTCGGACCCGCCCCACAGGGAGGCAGAACATGGCCCTCGTCACCCGTCGCAGAGCCCTCACCGCGTTCGGCGCCACACTCGCGGCGGTGCTCGCCCCGCCCGCCGACAGCGCGTTCGCCGGTGAACACAAGCACCGTGTCCCGTTGTGGCGCGCCCACGCCCACAACGACTACGAGCATCCGCGCCCCCTCTTCGACGCCCTCGACCACCGCTTCGGCAGCGTCGAGGCCGACATCTTCCTCGTCGGCGACCAGCTCCTCGTCGGCCACACCGCGGACGAGCTCGACCCGAAGCGGACCCTGGAGTCCCTCTACCTCGACCCCCTGGCCGCACTCGTGAAGGCCGACCACGGTTCCGTGTACCGCGGCAACCGCAGGCCGCTCCAGCTGCTCATCGACATCAAGACCGAGGGCTCGTCGACGTACCTCGAACTCGACCGCCATCTCCGCCGCTACCAGCACCTGTTCACGACCTACGCCCACGGCCGTGTGCACCCGGGCGCGGTCACCAACGTGATCTCCGGCGACCGTGCCGCCCGTATCCCCATGGAGGCCCAGACCGTACGGCGGGCCTTCTACGACGGCCGGCTCACCGACCTCGGCACCTCGGCGCCCGCCTCCTTCATCCCGCTGATCAGCGACAACTGGCAGCTCAACTTCACCTGGCTCGGCGAGGGCACGTTCCCCGACGCCGAGCGGCAGAAGCTGCGCGGCATCATCGGCCAGGCGCACGCGCGCGGGCAGAAGGTGCGCTTCTGGAACACCCCCGACCTGGCCGGCCCCGCCCGGGACGCCCTGTGGGCCGAACTGTTCGACGCCGGTGTCGACTACTTCAACACCGACGACCTCGCCGGGCTCGAGGCGTTCCTGGACGCCCACCGGGTGGCGTAGACACCACACGTTCGGCGGACAGGTCAGCCGCACGGACGAACCCTCCGCTACGCCACACTTGCGGCCGAACGCCGCGAACCGGAAGTGGCGGCGCAGCGGAGGAGGTTGACAATGGCGATTTCCATCTCAGTGGTGGTGCTGCTGCTGGTCCTGGCGGTGATCTTCACCCGTAACGGCGGGCTGAAGATCTCCCACGCCCTGGTGTGCACACTGCTCGGCTTCTACCTGGCCGGCACGAACATCGCGCCCACCATTCACAGCGGCGTGACGGCGACCGCAGGCATCGTCAGCAGCCTCAGGCCCTGAGACTCACGACGGTTCACGACGCCGTCTCATGAGGTCGAGAACACCCCGATTCCGTTCGGGACCGGCCGTTCCGCACCGCCGGACGGATGATTGCGTACGGAGACGGTGGCCGCCCCGGGCGGGCGGGCGACCAGGGTCGTCGATCCGCCGCCGTCCAGACTGAAGGCGTCGGTCGAGCCCAACGCCCGCATGGTGTCGGCCACTTCGGCGATCGTCAGGCCCTTGCGGTAGGCGGGCGCACCGTCCAGGGCGAACAGCAGCAGCCGCTTCCCGCCGCCCGCGATGCCGACGGCCGTACGCACCGCCCCGGTCGCGTCGTCCAGGCCCGGGAGGGGCTGGCCGCCCTTCAGGACGGGGTAGCCGCCGAGCGCGAAGCTGTACGCCTTGCGGGTGGTGGCGGAGACCAGCCGGTGCGTCACCCTCACCGGCTCGCCCTTGAAGAACTTCCGCAGCCGCTGCGCGCCCGCCTCCCGGCCGACGAGCACCGTGGTCCCCGCGGCGATGGCGCCCTTGCCGGGAGTGCCGGACGTGGCGACGACCCGGCCCCTGCGGACCGTCACCTCGTAGGTTTCCGTGCTGCAGGCGGCCGCCCGGTCGGTGTCCGTGCCGCAGGTGGCGCGGACCCGGGAGACGCTGCCCCAGTCGGAGGTGAAGGCGCCGACCGCATTCTCCGGCAGCGCGTACTGGTTGAACCCGCCCAGCCGCAGCTGTCCCGCCGGAGTGCGGACCGACCCGGCGAGGGTCAGACGGTCCAGCCGGGCCCTGCGGTCCACGCCCACGCCGAGCACGTCCCGGGTGGTGGTCCCGGGTGGCAGGACCGGCCCGAAGCGCTGGCCGTCCGGCACCGACGCCTTGAGCACATGGCCGTTGGCGATCGCCGGACCGTCGGTCGAGCCCGTCACCTCGACGCCCGGGTGCTGGGACTCGGAGATGTCGAAGAAGTCGCCGTTGATGCCCGCGACGGCCCCTTGTGCGTCGGCCATCCTGGAGACGGCGGCACGTGCGGCCACGGCTCCCGGATACAGCAGGCCGAGGCGTACGTGCTTGTTGCGCAGGTCCACGGTGAGCAGATGGGCGTGGGCCACGCCCTTGGCTCCCTGGACGTCGAACTGCTTGTAGGTGACTCCCGGCGCGAGCGCGGTGCCGCTCTCCACACCGCTGGCCGGTGCCGCCCCCACCAGGGCCGCACCGGCCAGCGCGCCGAATGCCGTGAGAAACGCCAGTGCCGATCTGACCGACGTCCGAACCGTTGCCTCGGATCTGCCTGCTGCGAAACGCTTCTGATGACGCGTCACAGTTCCCCCTGAGGGATCGTCAACTGTCTCAGGTCTCAGGGGAAGTGCATCAGATCGCGGTGGTCCGCGGGACGGCTATGCGCCGACTACGCGAGAACGGGTGAGAAAACGCACCCCCTCGGGTGCTTCCAGCGAGAAACCGCTGCCACGGCCTGCTACGACGTCCACGATCAGCCGGGTGTGGCTCCAGACCTCGTACTGGCTGCGCGACATCCAGAACGTCACCGGCTCCGGCACCCCCTCGACCTGCAGCTCCGCGAGCAGCACATCCGAGCCGCCGGTGCGGAACTCGCCCTCCGGGTAGCACATGGGCGCGCTGCCGTCGCAGCAGCCACCGGACTGGTGGAACATCAACGGACCGTGCGTGGCACGCAGCCGGCGCAGCAGGTCGGCGGCGGCGGGGGTGAGCTCGACGCGCGGGGTCTCCTCATGCATACGTTCAGGGCAGCACGGCGGAGGTTGCGAGAGGGTTGCACGCGGCCACGACGTCGGCGGTGGCGGTCGCTGGGGGCTGGTCGGCCGTCACAGGGAGGGCCCGGGCGCCGCATAGCAACGCAGCGACACCACCTGCCCCGGTGCCCAGCGCTGTTCGACGACTTCGAGCAGCTCCCAGCCCAGGCGTTCGTACAGGGCCGTCGCCGTGGTGTCGGAGTCGACGACGTCGAGCACGGGATGCAGCCCCCTTGTCCGGGCCTCCTCGACGGCTCGTGCCATCAGGGCGGCGCCCAGCCCGTACCCGCGTGTGGCCGGTGACACGAACAACCGGCCGACCACGGCGGTGACGTCGACGCCGACCCCCGCGCGGGCGGCCCACACCGCGGGCGCCGCGTCCCCATCGGTAGCCCGGGACAGACTGAGATGGCCGGCCACGGAGCCGTCCAGCTCGGCCACCCAGGCCGCCAGCTGAGAGCGTGTGGTCAGCCAGTCGGCCGGGCGGCGGGGCCAGTTGACCGGATAGCCGCTGTGTCGGTGCACGTCGGCGAGAACCTCGACGCAGGCGGCGAGGTCACCGTCCGTTCGCGGCCGGACGAGATCGGACGGGTCGGTGGTCCTCATGATCAGCAAGTATCAGGTACGGTCAGGGACCGGCTGCGGCGTCAGTCGTTGGAGTCCCCTGCGGTCGTAGTAGCGCGTCATCGCGAAGCCGAAGAGCAGGCCCAGGGCCGCGCCGATCGCGATCATGATCCAGGAGCGGGTCAGGCCGGCGTCCCCGCGGGCCTCGAAGTACAGGATGGCGCGGACACCGTCGCTGAGCTGGCGCATGGGCTCGAAGTGGGACAGGAAGCGGTAGAAACCGGGGACGGCCTGGAGGGGGACGGTGGCGCCCGAGGACGGCAGGCCCAGGACGATGAACACGAACATGGACACCAGCTGGCCGATGCCTCCGAATGCCGCGTTGATGGCCTGCACGCCGAGGCCGACCGCGAGGGAGGCGCAGTAGGAGTAGATCCACAGCAGCGGAATGTGGGTGGCGTCCATGCCCAGGACGCTGATGGTGGCGAGCATGACCAGGCAGACGCTGATGACCGTGATGCCCGCGGTCATGGCCATCTTCAGCAGCAGGGTCTGGGTGCGGTTGATCGGGACGGTGGGGCGGCGGGTGTGCCAGGGGCCGATCTCGTTGTCGGCGTAGCCGAGGGCGGTGTCGACGGCGTTGTTGATGACGTTGCCGCCGAGGAAACCGGCCAGCACGAGCAGCAGCGTGTAGTAGAAGGCGCTCAGCCCGAGGCCGCTGTGGCTGCCGATCGGGTGGCCGACCTGGGTGACGACGTTCACCGGGTCGGCCAGCAGCAGCTTGGTCGTGGAGTTCGCCCGCGTTCCCACGGCCGCGGTCAGTTGTTTGCCGATGGTCTGCGAGGCCTGGTGCGCCGCCGCCGTGGTGATCTGACTGGCCAGGGACGAACCCAGGCTGCCCTTGCCGGGGTTGGTGAGCACCGTCATCGTCGGCCGGGCTGTGGCGCCGGGCGTGGTCAGTGCGGTGATGGACGCGGTGAAGTCGGAGGGGATGACCAGGGCGCCGTAGACCTTGCCGGAGTCGAGGTCGTCCCGCGCCTGGACGAGGGTTCGGGTGCGCCACTGGGCCTTGTCGTTCGACTTGTCGGCGGTGATCGCCGCGGCGATCTGCGTGCCCGCGTTCTGCTGCTGCCCGGCCGGCGGTCTGCCGGTGTCGGCGTTGACCAGGGCGATGGGCAGATGGTGCAGATCGTGCTGCGGGTTGACGATGCCGCCCATGTACAGCAGGGCCAGCAGGAAGGCGAGCAGTCCGGTCAGGACGGTGGGCATGAGCCACAGCTTGGGGTGGCCCAGCAGGGTGACGGCACGGGCCTGGGGGCTGGCGTCGGCCATGGCTCTCCGTAGGTTGTGGGGACGGGGACGTCCACCTCACGGCTCCTCTACAGCAAGCAGAGCCTACGGAGGAGCGGGCGCCGGAGCAGCCAGGCCGCGCGCGACAGGCCGGAACGGCACGGCGGCGTGACGACTCGAGTTCCAGCCCTGCGTCGTGAAGGTCAAGGACTGCGCGGACCGCAAGGTCACCACCATCGAGGGCCTGGCCGACGGCGACACCCTGCACCCCGTGCAGCAGGCCTGGATCGACTGCGACGTCTCGCAGTGCGGCTTCTGCCAGCCCGGCCAGATCATGGCCGCCGCGGCCCTGCTGAAGAAGACGCCCGAGCCGACCGACGCCGACATCGACGGCATCGAGAACGTCTGCCGCTGCGGCACCTACGCCCGCATCCGCGAGGCCGTCAAAAAGGCGGCAGCAGACCTCCATTCCTGACGATTCTTCGGTCTGCACGACGACACGCGGGGTGAGTGGCCCGGCTCACATGGCCAGAAGGGCATGCCACCGACACCATGGGGGACGTCATCCGCAGGCTGAAGGGAGCGGCGATGTTCCGCAAGGTGCTGGTAGCCAACCGTGGTGAGATCGCGATCAGGGCGTTCCGCGCAGGCTACGAGCTGGGCGCAAGGACCGTCGCCGTCTTCCCGCACGAGGACCGAAATTCGCTGCACCGGCTCAAGGCCGACGAAGCGTACGAGATCGGCCAGCCGGGCCACCCGGTCCGCGCGTATCTGTCCGTCGAGGAGATCGTCCGCGCGGCACGCCAGGCGGGCGCCGACGCCGTCTACCCCGGCTACGGCTTCCTGTCCGAGAACCCCGAGCTGGCCAAGGCCTGCGAGGAGGCGGGCATCACCTTCGTCGGGCCGAGCGCGCAGACCCTCGAACTGACCGGCAACAAGGCCCGCGCGGTGGCCGCCGCCCGCGCGGCCGGCGTCCCGGTGCTCGGCTCCTCCGCGCCCTCCGACGACATCGACGAACTCGTCCGCGCGGCCGACGAGATCGGCTTCCCGGTGTTCGTGAAGGCGGTCGCGGGCGGCGGCGGCCGCGGCATGCGCCGCGTCGAGGACCCGGCCCAGCTGCGCGAGTCCATCGAGGCGGCCTCCCGCGAGGCGGCCTCCGCGTTCGGCGACTCCACCGTCTTCCTGGAGAAGGCCGTCGTCGACCCCCGCCACATCGAGGTGCAGATCCTCGCCGACGGCCAGGGCAACGTCATCCACCTCTACGAGCGCGACTGTTCCGTGCAGCGCCGCCACCAGAAGGTCATCGAGCTGGCCCCCGCACCCAACCTCGACCCGGAGCTGCGCGACCGCATCTGCGCCGACGCGGTCCGCTTCGCCCGCGAGATCGGCTACCGCAACGCGGGCACCGTCGAGTTCCTGCTGGACCGCGACGGCAACCACGTCTTCATCGAGATGAACCCGCGCATCCAGGTCGAGCACACCGTCACCGAGGAGGTCACCGACGTCGACCTCGTCCAGTCCCAGCTGCGCATCGCCTCCGGCGAGACCCTCGCCGACCTCGGCCTGTCCCAGGAGACGGTGAAGCTGCACGGCGCGGCCCTGCAGTGCCGCATCACCACCGAGGACCCGGCCAACGGCTTCCGCCCGGACACCGGCCGCATCAGCGCCTACCGCTCGCCCGGCGGCTCCGGCATCCGCCTGGACGGCGGAACCACCCACGCCGGTACGGAGATCAGCGCCCACTTCGACTCCATGCTGGTCAAGCTCACCTGCCGGGGCCGGGACTTCAGGGCCGCGATCGGCCGGGCCCGGCGCGCCGTCGCCGAGTTCCGCATCCGCGGTGTCTCCACCAACATCCCGTTCCTCCAGGCGGTCCTTGACGACCCGGACTTCCAGGCCGGGCGGGTGACGACGTCGTTCATCGAGCAGCGCCCCCACCTGCTCACCTCCCGCTCCTCCGCCGACCGCGGCACCAAGCTGCTCACCTACCTCGCCGACGTGACGGTGAACAAGCCGAACGGCGAGCGTCCCGAGCTGATCGAGCCCGTGAGCAAGCTGCCGGTGCTGCCCGCGGGCGAGCCGCCCGCCGGGTCGCGTCAGCGGCTGGTCGAGCTCGGCCCGGAGGGGTTCGCCCGCGCGCTGCGGGAGTCGCCGACCATCGGCGTCACCGACACCACCTTCCGCGACGCCCACCAGTCCCTGCTCGCGACCCGCGTCCGCACCAAGGACCTCCTCGCGGTCGCCCCGGTGGTCGCGCGGACGCTGCCCGAGCTGCTGTCCCTGGAGTGCTGGGGCGGAGCGACGTACGACGTCGCCCTGCGCTTCCTCGCCGAGGACCCCTGGGAGCGCCTCGCCGCTCTGCGGGAGGCCGTCCCCAACATCTGTCTGCAGATGCTGCTGCGCGGCCGCAACACCGTCGGCTACACCCCGTACCCGACGGAGGTGACCGACGCCTTCGTGCAGGAGGCCGCCGCCACCGGTATCGACATCTTCCGCATCTTCGACGCCCTCAACGACGTAGGGCAGATGCGCCCCGCCATCGACGCCGTACGCGAGACGGGCACGGCGATCGCCGAGGTGGCCCTCTGCTACACCTCGGACCTGTCGGACCCGAACGAGCGCCTGTACACGCTGGACTACTACCTCCGCCTCGCCGAGCAGATCGTCGAGGCGGGTGCGCACGTCCTGGCCGTCAAGGACATGGCGGGCCTGCTGCGCGCCCCGGCCGCCGCCAAGCTCGTGTCCGCGCTGCGCCGCGAATTCGACCTCCCGGTCCACCTGCACACCCACGACACGGCGGGCGGCCAGCTCGGCACCTACCTCGCCGCGATCCAGGCGGGCGCGGACGCGGTGGACGGCGCGGTGGCGTCGATGGCGGGCACTACGTCCCAGCCGTCGCTGTCGGCGATCGTCGCCGCCACGGACCACTCCGACCGCCCGACCGGCCTCGACCTCCAGGCGGTCGGCGACCTGGAGCCGTACTGGGAGAGCGTCCGCAGGGTCTACGCACCCTTCGAGGCGGGCCTCGCCTCCCCGACCGGCCGCGTCTACCACCACGAGATCCCCGGCGGTCAGCTCTCCAACCTGCGCACCCAGGCCGTCGCGCTCGGCCTCGGCGACCGCTTCGAGGAGATCGAGGACCTGTACGCCGCCGCCGACCGGATGCTGGGCCGACTGGTCAAGGTCACCCCGTCCTCCAAGGTGGTCGGTGACCTCGCCCTGCACCTGGTGGGCGCGGGGGTGGACCCGGCCGAGTTCGAGGCGACCCCGAACCGGTACGACATCCCGGACTCCGTCATCGGCTTCCTGCGCGGCGAGCTGGGCACCCCGCCCGGCGGCTGGCCGGAGCCCTTCCGCACCAAGGCACTCGAGGGCCGCGCCGAGCCCAGGCCCGTGCAGGAGCTGAGCACGGAGGACCGCGAGGGCCTGGCCAAGGAGCCCCGCGCCACCCTCAACCGGCTGTTGTTCCCCGGCCCGACCCGCGACTTCGAGACCCACCGCCAGGCCTACGGCGACACCAGCGTGCTGGACAGCAAGGACTTCTTCTACGGGCTGCGCCCGGGCAAGGAGTACGCCGTCGACCTCGAACCCGGCGTCCGGCTGCTGATCGAGCTGGAGGCGGTCGGCGAGGCCGACGAGCGCGGCATGCGGACCGTGATGTCCACCCTGAACGGCCAGCTCCGCCCCATCCAGGTCCGCGACAAGGCGGCCGCCTCCGACGTCCCGGTGACGGAGAAGGCCGATCGCACCAACCCGGGCCATGTCGCCGCGCCGTTCGCCGGCGTGGTCACCCTCGCGGTCGCCGAGGGCGACGAGGTGGACGCCGGTGCGACGGTGGCCACCATCGAGGCGATGAAGATGGAGGCCGCGATCACCGCCCCCAAGGCGGGCACCGTCGGCCGGCTGGCCATCAACAAGATCCAGCAGGTGGAGGGCGGCGACCTGCTCGTCGAGATCGGCTGACCCGCCGCTCACACCGTTTCCGGCGCCGGCACCCGCGCCTGTGCCGGAGGGCCGGCCCCACCTCTTGATCGGTGGGGCCGGCCCTCCGGCGGCTCGTCAGCCCTGCGCTTCCCCTTCGGCCGCCCCGCGTTCGCCGGCCGCCCCCATGTAAGCCCCGGCCAGGAATGACGTCCTTCCGGTGGCCGGGTAAGGTCTCTGGGATGCCGAGAGTCAAGGTCAGTGTCGTCGTCCCCGTGTACAACACCGGGAAGTACGTCGACGAGTGCGCGCCGTCGCTGCTGGGGCAGTCCCTGCCCGCCGACGAGTACGAGGTCATCTACGTCGACGACGGTTCGACGGACGACACCCTGGACCGTCTGGAGAAGATCGCGGCACAGCACCCGAACGTGCAGGTGCACACCCGCCCCAACTCGGGCTGGCCGGGCGCACCGCGCAACCTGGGCATGAGCCGTGCCCGGGGCGAGTACATCCAGTTCGTCGACCACGACGACACCCTCGGCCCCGAGGCGCTGGAGCGGCTGTACGAGTTCGCCAAGCGCAACGACGCCGACGTGGTGCTCGGCAAGATGTCCACCACCATGGTCCGGCCCCGACGGCTGTTCCGGCACACGGTGGACGCCTGCACCATCGAGAACGACGAGCTCATGCAGAGCATGTCGCCGCACAAGATGTTCCGGCGCGCCTTCGTCGAGGAGCACGGCCTGCGCTTCCCTGAAGGCCCCTGGATCCTGGAGGACCTGCTCTTCGTCAGCTCCGCCTACCTCAAGGCGGAGCGGATCTCGATCCTCGCCGACTACCCCTGCTACTACTGGATGAAGCGGGACGACGGCGGCAACAACACCCAGCACCGGTTCAGCCCACGGCACGGCTTCTGGCGCAATTGCCGCACCATCGTCCGCCAGATCAAGGACGGCACCGAGGCTTCCGACGACATCGACGCCCTGCAGAACCGCCTACTGCACCGCCTCTACCACGTCGAGATCCTCTCCCGCACCCGCGAGCCCGAGATCCTCCGCGAGGACCCGGCCGAGCAGAGGCAGCGCTTCGAGGCGGCCCGCGAACTGGCGCTGACGGAGTTCCCGGCGGCCGTACGCGAAGGCCTGCCCACCGTGTCCCGACTACGTGCCGAACTCCTCGAGCGCGGCGACTTCGACGGCGCGTCGGCTCTGGCCGAGCGGGTCCGCGAGGTGAAGGCCCGCAGCGAGGTCGGCGCACTGCGCTGGGAGGGCGGCCGGCTGCTTGCCGACGTCACCCTCGACCTGCTGCGCGGTGACGGCGAGCCCCTGGTCCTCGTCGAGCGGGACGGCAAGCGATGGCTGGACCCCGAGCTGCTGGCCGGCGTGCCCGGCGCGGAGGACGGCTGGGAGGTCCGCGACCCGTTCCGGCTGGCGTACGCGGAACTGGTGGTCAAGGACCGCGACCGTGAGGACTGGTGGTACCCCGAGGGCGACCTGGAGGTGCGCCTGGAGCCGCTCGGCGAGGGCCGCTCACGGCTGGTCGCCTCCGGACGGCTGCTCCTCGACCCCGAGCGCCTGGCCGGCGGCCGTCCGATGGAGCGCGGGGTGCACGACGTGTGGGCGTACGTCCAGCTCCTCGGCATCGACCGGATGGTCCGCCTCACCGGCGACGGCACCCCGGGCGCCCCGGCCACGGGCCCGGCACTGACCGGCGGCCGCCTCGCGCTCGCGTACTGGACGGCCGGCGGCCAGCTAGCCCTCGACGTGGACCAGCGCCAGCGCAGGCTCGGCCCCGACACGGCCGATGCCGCCGCGGCGAACGCCGGACGCGGCAGACGTTCCCTGCCACTGCCGTACATGGCGGCGGGGGCAGCCGGAGCCCCGGCCCGCATCAAGGTCACGGTCTCCTCCCTGACCCTGGACGCCGAGCTGGTCCCCGCCCCCGACGGCACAACGGCCGAACTGCGCCTGCCCGCCCGGCTCGCCCTCCCGGCCGGCCGCCACCCGGTCACCCTCCCGAAGACGGACACGCCCATCGCCCACGCCGTCGTCCGCGACGGCACCCTGCTCCGCCTGGAGGGCCCGGCGTACCAGCCCGGCACCGGCCGCCGACTCCTCGACTCGGTCGCGGACAACGGGCAAGTGCGTCGGGTACGGCGACGCTTGGGCCGCTGAGCGTTCCGCCGCGCCGACCGCGAACTCGCCGGGCAGCGGAGAGGTCCGGTCGGCCGACCCGGACTACCCGAGCCAGGCCTTGACCTTGTCGGGGTTCGCCTCGACCCACTTCTTCGCCGCCGCCTCCGGCGTCATCTTGTCCACCGCGATGTACTTGGCCACGGTGTTCTGGTCGGCGTTGGTCCAGGTGAAGTGCTTCACCAGGTCATAGGCCGGGCTGCGGACTTGTGCGAGCGGTTCTTGATGTTGGGGGTGGTCTCCTCGGTGAACCGGCGCATTCCGGCCCGGTAGGTGACGGATGTCCGGTGGCCGAGCAGATCGATGCGGCCGGCCACGGCGGGGTTCTCCCGCTCGGTGACCGGGTCGTCCAGCGGGAAGACCTGGTACTTCGCCGCTTCGATCAGGAACAGGTCCTGGAGCGGCGCAGCTAGCCAGTGGGGACCCCCTCGGCCCAGGGGGCGAGCTCCGCGTCCTCGGGCACGACGCCGAGTTCCCTCTGCCGCCGCAGGGTCACCTCACGTTCGTGGTCCCAGCCGTGGCCGAAGCGCCCGCGATACTTCTCCTGCCATCCCCGCCGGCATGAGAAGCGGGTGTAGCGCAGCCCGCCGTCGGCCAGACGTTCGACGGCCGGCATCTCGCAGGGTCCGCCGAATGCGCTGGAGGTGCCGAAGCCGAGGTCGTCCACGAGCACGATCACCACGTTCGGTGCGCCCATGGGCCAGCCGGCGTCGTTCCATCGGCTCTCCGTAAATCCCGGGCCACGCCATCACCGGCCGGGTGGGGACGGCGCCGGTCGAACGGCGCATCCGAGACCTTGACCCCCGGTCTGCGCTCCACGATGCTGTGTTGCGGCACATGAGATGTGTGCCGCATTGAGCAACATCAGACTCAGGTCTCGTACCAGCCGAGGAGTGGCCATGACGCACCAGGTCCGTGGAGTCGTCGCGCGGGGCAAGGGCGCCCCCGTCAGCCTGGAGACGATCATCGTGCCCGACCCCGGACCGGGCGAGGCGCTGGTGAAGATCGAGGCCTGCGGGGTCTGTCACACCGATCTGCACTACCGCGAGGGCGGCATCAACGACGACTTCCCCTTCCTGCTGGGCCACGAGGCCGCGGGCGTGGTGGAGTCGGTGGGGGAGGGCGTCACCGATGTCGCCCCCGGTGACTTCGTGATCCTCAACTGGCGTGCCGTGTGCGGGCAGTGCCGGGCCTGTCTGCGCGGGCGCCCCTGGTACTGCTTCAACACCCACAATGCCAAGCAGAAGATGACCCTGGAGGACGGCACCGAGCTGTCCCCGGCGCTGGGCATCGGAGCCTTCGCGGAGAAGACGCTGGTCGCGGCGGGGCAGTGCACCAAGGTCGACCGCGCCGCCTCCGCGGCCGCCGCCGGTCTGCTGGGCTGCGGCGTGATGGCGGGCATCGGCGCCGCGATCAACACCGGCAACGTCGGCCGCGGCGACAGCGTGGCGGTCATCGGCTGCGGCGGCGTCGGCGACGCCGCGATCGTCGGGTCGAACCTGGCCGGCGCCGCGAAGATCATCGCGGTGGACCTGGACGACCGGAAGCTGGAGACCGCCCGCAAGCTGGGCGCGACCCACACCGTCAACTCCAAGGAGTCCGACCCCGTCGAGGCGATCCGCGAGCTGACCGGCGGTCACGGCGCCGACGTCGTCATCGAGGCGGTGGGCCGCCCGGAGACGTACAAGCAGGCCTTCTACGCCCGCGACCTCGCCGGCACGGTCGTCCTGGTCGGTGTGCCGACCCCGGAGATGAAGCTGGAGCTGCCGCTCCTGGACCTGTTCGGGCGCGGCGGATCGCTGAAGTCGTCCTGGTACGGCGACTGCCTGCCCTCCCGCGACTTCCCGATGCTCATCGACCTCTATCTGCAGGGCCGCCTGAACCTGGACGCCTTTGTCACCGAGACCATCGCCCTGGACGAGGTCGAGAAGGCCTTCGAGCGGATGCATGGCGGCGATGTGCTGCGCTCGGTGGTGGTGTTCTGATGGCCGCCCGCATCGAACACCTCGTCACCTCGGGCACGTTCTCGCTGGACGGCGGCACCTGGGACGTCGACAACAACGTATGGATCGTCGGCGACGACCACGAGGTGATCGTGATCGACGCGGCCCATGACGCCGAGGCCATCGCCGAGGCCGTCGGCGGCCGGGCCCTGCGGGCGATCGTGTGCACCCACGCCCACAACGACCACATCGACGCCGCGCCCGACCTCGCGGCGCGCACCGGGGGCCCGGTCCTCCTCCATCCCGACGACCTGCCGCTGTGGAAGCAGACGCACCCGGAGCGGGCGCCCGACGCGGAACTGGCCGACGGCCAGGTGCTGACGGTGGCGGGCGTCGACCTGGCCGTAGTGCACACGCCCGGCCACGCCCCCGGAGCGGTCTGCCTGTACGCGCCGGCGCTCGGCGCACTCTTCAGCGGTGACACGCTCTTCGCGGGCGGACCGGGGGCCACGGGAAGGTCGTACAGCCACTTCCCGACCATCATCGAGTCCATCCGGGAACGGCTGCTGTCCCTGCCCGGTGACACCGTCGTGCACACCGGCCACGGGGACACGACCACCATCGGTGCGGAGGCCCCGCACCTGCAGGACTGGATCGCACGCGGTCACTGACCTGCTGACCTGCTCGAACGCGCTGATCCCGGCGCCGGCCCCTGCCTTCTTGCTGTTGCTTATAGTGCTCGATGTTGCATGAAATGCAACACCCGGCAGGGGTCATCGGAGACCCTGAACTCCTTGACAAGGGTTCAGGGCGACCTCAGACTGATGTTGCGCTTACCGCAATCCGTTTCGTTATACGCACCGAGGTGTCATGATGATTCCCGTGTGCCGTCTCGCGGATCTCCCGCGAGGTGAGGCCTTCCGGCTCGACATCGATCCGCCGGTCTCGGTGTTCCATACCGATGACGGCGAGGTCTTCGCCATCGACGACACCTGCACCCACCAGGACGCCTCGCTCGCCGACGGCTGGCTGGAGGGCTGCGAGGTGGAATGCCCGCTGCACGCTTCCAAGTTCGACCTGCGCACCGGCGCCGTCGACGCCCCGCCGGCCAAGCTGCCGGTGCGGACGCACGAGGTGGTCGTCGAGGACGGCATGATCTACGTCCAGGTGTCCACCGACGCCCCCAACCTGCCGCCCTGCATCGCCTCCCGCCTCGCCGGAGGTCCCGCGTGAGAACGGTCGCCGTGGTCGGCGCCTCGCTCGCCGGCCTGTCGGCGGCGCGCTCACTGCGCAAGCAGGGCTACGACGGGCGGCTCGTCGTCATCGGCGACGAGACCCACCGGCCGTACGACAGGCCTCCGCTGTCCAAGGAGTTCCTGGCCGGCACGATCGGCGAGGCCGACCTCGTGCTGGAGACGGACGACGAGGACCTGGGGGCCGAGTGGCTGCTCGGCGCCCGCGCGAGCGGCCTCGACCGCGACCGCCGTGCCGTGCGGCTCGCCGACGGCAGTCAGCTCCGCGCCGACGGCATCGTCATCGCGACCGGTGCCGCCGCGCGCACCCTGCCGGGTGCGGAGGGCCTTTCCGGGGTGCACACCCTGCGCACCCTGGACGACGCCCGCGCCCTGCGGGACGAACTGGCCCGCGGTGGACGCCTCGTGGTGATCGGCGGCGGCTTCATCGGCGCCGAGGTCGCCTCCACGGCCCACGCCCTCGGGCTCGACGTGACGGTGATCGAGGCGGCCCCGACGCCGCTCGCCGGCCCGCTCGGCGAGACCATGGGCGCCATCGTCTCCGCGCTCCATGCGGATCACGGCGTACGGCTGTTGTGCGGCGTGGGCGTCAAGGGGCTCAGCGGCGAGCGTCAGGTCGACGCCGTCCTGCTGGAGGACGGCCGCAGCGTCCCCGCCGACATCGTCGTCGTCGGTGTGGGTGCCCGCCCGTGCGTCGAGTGGCTGGAAGGCTCCGGCGTCGCCCTCGACAACGGGGTGAAGTGCGGCGCGGACGGCCGCACCAGCCTGGCCGGTGTGGTCGCGGTCGGCGACTGCGCCAACTGGTACGACCCCCGCGCGGGCACCCATCGCCGCGTGGAGCACTGGACAGGTGCGCGCGAGCGCCCCGACGCCGCCGTCGCCACGCTGCTGGCGGGCGGCGCGGTGGAGCCGGGTGTGCCCCGGCCGCCGTACTTCTGGTCCGACCAGTACGGTGTGAAGATCCAGTTCGCCGGTCATGCGGCCGGCGCCGACAGTGTGACGGTGGAGGAGGGCGCTGCGGACGACCGCAACGTCCTGGCCGTCTACCGGCGTGCCGGACAGCCGGTCGCCGTGCTCGGGATGAACCAGCCGCGGCTGTTCACCCGCTGGCGCAAGCAGCTTGGCGCTCCGCGGTGAGCAGCGAAATGGGTTGTTGTTCTTCCGCGGCGCCGTTGTGGCTGGTCGCGCCCCGCGGCGGAGCCGCATGTCGATACAGTCCCGCGCCCCTACGGGGCGCTTCCCCAAGCTTGCTGCTGACGACTGCGGCCCGCAGCGTAGCCCGTCTCCCACGTTCCCCGAGGAGTGCACCGTGACCTCGACCAGCCTGCCGGACAGCCTGATCGCCACCCTTCCCGGCTCCTCCTACACGGATCCGGCGATCTTCGCCCAGGAGCAGGAGCGCATATTCGAGACCATGTGGTTCTGCGTGGCGCGCTCCTCCGAGCTGGCCAAGCCCGGCGCCTTCCGCACCGTCGACGTGGGCCGCGAGAGCATCCTCGTCACCCGCGCCCGGGACAACTCGATCCGCGCGTACTTCAACGTGTGCCGCCACCGCGGCGCCAAGCTCTGCACGGAGGAGACCGGTGAGGTCAAGCGGGCCTTCCAGTGCCCGTACCACGCGTGGACCTACGACCTGAACGGCAAGCTGGTCGCGGCCCCCAACCTCACCAAGATGCCCGACGTCGGCCGCACCGAGTACGGCCTGGTCAGCGTGGCCGTGCGCGAATGGCTCGGCTACGTCTGGGTGTGCCTGGCGGAGAACCCGCCCTCCTTCGAGGAGGACGTCATCGGCGAGGTGGTCTCCCGACTCGGCGACGTGGAGTCGATCGAGCACTACGACATCGACAACCTCTCCGTGGGCAAGCGGATCGTCTACGACGTGAAGGCGAACTGGAAGCTCATCATCGAGAACTTCATGGAGTGCTACCACTGCGCCACGATCCACCCCGAACTCACCGAGGTGCTCCCGGAGTTCGCCGACGGCTACGCCGCGCAGTACTACGTCGGGCACGGCGCCGAGTTCGGTGAGGAGGTGCAGGGCTTCACCGTCGACGGCTCCGAGGGCCTGGACCGCATCCCGGGGGTCGCCGAGGACCAGGACCGCCGCTACTACGCGATCACGGTCAAGCCGCAGGTCTTCATCAACCTCGTCCCCGACCACGTGATCTTCCACCGGATGTACCCGGTGGCCGTCGACCGCACGATCGTCGAGTGCGACTGGCTCTACCTCCCGCACGTCGTCGAGAGCGGCAAGGACGTCAGCCGGTCCGTGGAGCTCTTCGACCGAGTCAACCGCCAGGACTTCGACGCCTGCGAGCGCACACAGCCGGGCATGAGCTCCCGGATGTACGCCAAGGGCGGCGTGCTGGTGCCCAGCGAGCACCACATCGGAGCCTTCCACGACTGGGTGAACGAGCGCCTGGGCCTGTCCCAGGGGTGACTCAGCCCAGGTAGCCCATGCGGTGACTGATCTCCTCCGCACCCTTGATCAGCACGGGCGCCAGCTCGCGCATCCGCTCCTCGGTGAAGCGGTACGAGGGCCCGGAGGCGGTGACCGCCGCGATGACCTCGCCGTCCCGGTCCAGGACCGGGGCGGCCATGGCGTGCAGACCGATCTCCAACTCCTCCATGGTCCAGGCGTAGCCGGCCTCCCGAGCCTCGGCGAGATGCTTCTCCAGCTTCGCCTTCGCGGTGATGGTGTGCGGAGTCACCTTCTTCAGACCCGCCTCGGCCAGCAGCGCGGCACGCTCCTTGGCGGGCAGGTATGCGAGCAGGACCTTGCCGCTCGACGTCGCGTGCAGCGGCGTCAGCTGGCCGACCCAGTTGTGCGCGGTGACCGCTCCGGGGCCGCGCACCTGGTACAGGTTGATCGCGTAGTGCTCCTGCAGCACCGCGATGTTGACCGTCTCACCGATCTCCTCAGCGAGCCGCTCGCAGACCGGGCGGCCCTGCTGGGTGATGTCGATGCGTCCCGTCACCGCGCCGGCCAGGCGTACGATGCCGAAGCCGAGCCGGTACTTGCCGCGCTCGCCCGCCTGCTCCACCAGACCGCGCGCCTCCAGGGCGCCGAGCAGGCGGAAGGCGGTGGACTTGTGAACATCGATCTCAGCGGCCACCTCACTGACGCCCGCCTCGCCGCGCTGCGCGAGGATCTCCAGGACGCTGATGGCTCGGTCGACCGACTGCACTCCGCCGGCCTGCGAATTTGACGTTTCGGTGTCTTGGCTGTGGTTGCTCACTCCGAAACTATACGCGCAGTAAACAACACGACTGCAAGTAACCGTGGCGAAATCAACACCCCGTAAGTTGCGTGGCTCGCAACCTAGTGCGTATAGCGCTACTGGTACTAGCATGCCTCGCGTATCTACGGCGCGAGCGAGACGAGGCACCATGGCTCCCCAATACGACTTCGTCATCGTCGGCGGCGGTTCGGCCGGCAGTGCACTGGCGAACAGACTCTCCGCTGATCCGGCGAACAAGGTGCTGGTCCTGGAGGCAGGCCGGTCCGACTACCCGTGGGACGTCTTCATCCACATGCCCGCGGCGCTGACGTACCCGATCGGCAGCCGCTTCTACGACTGGAAGTACGAGTCCGAGCCCGAGCCCCACATGGGCGGCCGGCGCATCTATCACGCGCGCGGCAAGGTGCTCGGCGGCTCCAGCAGCATCAACGGCATGATCTTCCAGCGCGGCAACCCCATGGACTACGAGCGCTGGGCGGCCGACCCCGGCATGGAGACCTGGGACTACGCGCACTGTCTGCCCTACTTCCGGCGGATGGAGAACTGCCTGGCCGCCGACCCGGACGACGAGTTCCGCGGCCACGACGGCCCCCTCGTCCTGGAGCGCGGCCCGGCCACCAACCCCCTCTTCGGCGCCTTCCTCAAGGCCACCCAGGAGGCGGGCTACGCCCCCACCGAGGACGTCAACGGCTACCGGCAGGAGGGCTTCGCCAAGTTCGACCGCAACGTCCACCGCGGACGCCGGCTGTCGGCCTCGAAGGCGTACCTCAAGCCCGCGAAGAAGCGGCCCAACCTCACCGTCACGACCCGCGCCCTGGTCACCCGCGTCCTCTTCGAGGGCAAGAAGGCCGTCGGCGTCGAGTACCAGCGCGGCAAGGGCGCCCTGAAGCAGGTGCGCGCCAAGGAAGTCATCCTGTGCGGCGGCGCGATCAACTCACCGCAGCTGCTGCAGCTGTCCGGCGTCGGCAACGCGGAGGAGCTGCGCGCCCTCGGCATCGACGTCGTGCACGACCTGCCGGGCGTCGGCGAGAACATGCAGGACCACCTGGAGGTGTACATCCAGTACGCCTGCAAGCAGCCCGTCTCCATGCAGCCGTATCTGGCCAAGTGGCGGGCCCCCTTCATCGGCCTGCAGTGGCTGTTCCGCAAGGGCCCCGCGGCCACGAACCACTTCGAGGCAGGCGGCTTCTGCCGCAGCAACGACGACGTGGACTACCCCAACCTGATGTTCCACTTCCTGCCCATCGCGGTCCGCTACGACGGCTCCGTGCCCGCCGGCGGCCATGGCTACCAGGTCCACGTCGGCCCCATGTACTCCGACGCCATCGGCTCGGTGAAGATCAAGAGCAGGGACCCGCGCGAACACCCGGCGCTGCGCTTCAACTACCTCTCCACCGAGCAGGACCGCCGGGAGTGGGTCGAGGCGATCCGCGTCGCCCGCAAGCTCCTCAACCAGCCCGCGCTCGCGCCCTTCAACGGCGGCGAGGTCTCGCCCGGCCCGTCCGTGGAGACGGACCAGGAGATCCTCGACTGGGTCGCCAAGGACGGCGAGACCGCCCTGCACCCGTCCTGCACCTGCAAGATGGGCACCGACGAGATGTCCGTCGTCGACCCCACCAGCATGCGCGTGCACGGCGTGGAGGGCCTGCGGGTCGTCGACGCGTCGGTGATGCCGTACGTCACCAACGGCAACATCTACGCCCCCGTGATGATGGTCGCCGAGAAGGCCGCCGACCTGATCCTCGGCAAGGAGCCCCTGGCGCCGTCGAAGGCCGCGTACTACCGCCACCGCGACGCCCAGAAGCAGGCCGGGTAGCCGGCCTTGGACGCCACCGGGCTGAGGGCGCTGCTGGACGGCGTCCGCTACGAGGTGCTGCCCGCGAAGGCCACCGAGGACAAGGTCCTCGCCCATGTCCCGCGCGACGTCGTGGTCACGGTCACGGCGTCGCCGGTCAAGGGCCTGGAGCCGACCCTCGACCTGACGGGCCGGCTCGCGGAGCACGGCTACCGCGTCGTGCCGCACGTGCCCGCACGGCTGCTGCGGGACGAGGTGCATCTGAAGGAGGTCGTCGAGCGGCTGCGCGAGGCGGGCGTGGACGACGTCTTCGTGCCGGCGGGGGACGCGGACCCGCCGGCCGGGGCCTACGACGGGGCCCTGCCGGTGCTGCGCAGGCTCACCGAGCTGGGCGAGCCCTTCGCCCACGTGGGCATCACCGGCTACCCCGAGAGCCATCCCCTCATCCACGACGACCTCACCATCCAGTCGATGTGGGACAAGCGCGCCCACGCCACGTACATCGTCAGCAACCTCTGCTTCGACCCGCGTGTGCTGGGGGAGTGGATCGCCCGGATACGGCGGCGGGACGTCTCCCTGCCCGTGTACGTGGGTGTCGCGGGGCCCGTGCAGCGGACCAAGCTGCTGGCGATGGCGACGAAGATCGGGGTGGGGGAGTCGACGCGGTTCCTGACGAAGCACGCCTCGTGGTTCCTGCGGTTCGCCGCCCCGGGGGGCTATTCACCTGACCGGCTGCTGGAGCGCAGCGAGGCTGCCCTCACGGCGCCCTCGGCGGGTGTGGCGGGCCTGCACGTGTTCACTTTCAACCAGATCGCCGAGACCGAAGTGTGGCGTCGGGCGGTGCTGGAGCGGCTTGGCGGCTGAGGGGGGTGCAGCGGGCGTGCTGGGGGCTGCCGCCCCCAGGCCCCCGCTTCGGCCCTGAAGGGGCCTCGTCCTCAAACGCCGGACGGGCTGGAATCGGCGGCCGGCGCCCACGATGCACCGTCTCGCGTATACAGCCAGATCACCTGTGCATCCGTATACAGAAAGCGGGCGGGGCTGGAAGACCAGCCCCGCCCGTCTCGTGCCGTACCGCTCAGCGGAAGACCACCGTGCGGTTGCCGTCCACCATCACGCGGCTCTCGCTGTGCCACTTCACCGCGTGCGCCAGCACCTGGGCCTCCACGTCCCGGCCGACCGTGACCAGCTCGCCGGGGTCGAGGGAGTGGTCGACGCGGACCACGTCCTGCTCGATGATCTGGCCCTCGTCCAGGTCCGAGGTCACGTAGTGCGCCGTCGCGCCGACGAGCTTCACTCCGCGGTCGTAGGCCTGGACGTACGGGCGTGCGCCCTTGAAGCTGGGCAGGAAGGAGTGGTGGATGTTGATCGCGCGGCCCTCCAGCTGCTTGCACAGGTCGTCGGAGAGGACCTGCATGTAGCGGGCGAGCACCACGAGATCGACGTCCAGGTCGCGCACCAGCTCCAGCAGCCGAGCCTCCGCCTCCGGCTTGGTCTCCTTGGTCACCGGGACGTGGTGGAAGGGGATGCCGTAGGTCTCCGCCAGGCCCTCGAAGTCCCGGTGGTTGGAGACGATCGCGGGGATCTCGATGTTGAGGGCGCCGGTGCGGCGGCGGAAGAGCAGGTCGTTGAGGCAGTGGCCGAACTTGGACACCATGATCAGCGTCCGGGTCGGGGTCGAGGCGTCCCACAGCTTCCAGGAGATGCGGTAGGCCTCGGCGACGGGACCGAACCGGTAACGCAGAGTTTCCAGATCCGCGTTTGGATCGGAAACGTCGAAGTGGACCCTCATGAAGAAGCGGCCCTGGAGTCGATCATCGAACTGCTGGCTTTCCAGGATGTTGCCGGAGTTCCTGACGAGGAAGCCGCTCACGGCGTGGACCAGTCCCGCGCTGTCGGGACACGAGAGAGTGAGGACGAACTCACGGCCGGGTTGCGGGCGAGGGGACATGTGCGGCCTCCGTCGGTGCGTATTGCACAACAAGGTGAGCGATACGCAACATGGTCGGGCCGTGGGGCCCCTCGGTCAAGAGAGGAAGGGGCATTGGCCCCCTTGCGAAATCGTCATCGGCCAACCTCTTGACGTCTGTCTGGACATTCGTCAGGGTGTTCCACCACAAGCAATTGAATGCACGATGCGCAACGAATTTCGGTTGAAAGGCTTGGCGCGTGGCAGATCTGTATGTGGACGGAGAGTGGCGCGAGCCGGTGGCCGGCGGGCGCCGCGAAATCCGCTGCCCCGCCGACGGCACCCTCTCGGCGACTGTGGCGGAGGGGACGCGTCCCGACACGGAGGCGGCGATCGCCGCAGCCCGCCGTGCCTTCGACGAGGGCCCCTGGCCCCGCACCCCCGAGCGTGAGCGCGGCGCCCTGCTGCTGCGCACCGCAGACATCCTCGAGCGCGACGCCAAGGAGTTCGCCCGCGCCGAGTCGCTGGACACCGGCAAGCGGCTGGTGGAGAGCGAGTACGACATCGCCGACGTCGTCTCCTGCTTCCGCTTCTACGGCGGGATCGGCGGCACCGACGCCGGACGGGTGATCGACACCGGCCGCGAGGACGCCATCAGCCGCGTCGTGTACGAGCCGGTCGGCGTGTGCGGACTGATCACCCCCTGGAACTACCCACTGCTGCAGGCCAGTTGGAAGGTCGCCCCGGCGCTGCTCGCCGGCAACACGATCGTCCTGAAGCCCAGCGAGCTCACCCCCTCCACCTCCATCCTGCTGATGAAGGCACTTCAGGAGGCCGGGCTGCCGGCCGGCGCCGCCAACCTCGTCCTGGGCACCGGCCCGGAGGTCGGCGCACCGCTGTCCGAGGACCCGCGCGTCGACATGGTCTCCTTCACCGGGGGCCTGGAGACCGGCAAGCGGATCATGGCCACCGCGGCCGCCACCGTGAAGAAGGTGGCGCTGGAGCTCGGCGGCAAGAACCCCAACGTCGTCTTCGCCGACGCCGACTTCGAGACGGCCGTGGACATGGCTCTCACGGCCGTCTTCCTGCACTCCGGGCAGGTCTGCTCGGCCGGCGCCCGGCTGATCGTCGAGGACTCGCTGCACGACCGCTTCGTCGACGAGGTGGTCCGCCGCGCCCGGCAGATCCGCCTGGGCGGCCCCTTCGACCCCGACGCCGAGACCGGAGCGCTGATCTCGGCCCAGCACCTGGCGAAGGTCGAGGCGTACGTCGCCGCGGGCATCGCCGAGGGCGCCGTACTGCGCTGCGGCGGGAAGCGGCCCACCGACCCCGACCTCGCGAACGGTCACTACTACCCGCCGACCGTGCTCGACGCGTGCACGCAGGACATGCGGGTGGTGCACGAGGAGTCCTTCGGGCCCGTGCTGACCATCGAACGCTTCACCGACGAGGACGATGCCGTCCGCATCGCCAACGACACCGAGTACGGCCTCGCCGGCGCCGTCTGGACCCAGGACGCCGGCAAGGCCCAGCGGGTCGCCCGGCGGCTGCGCCACGGCACGGTCTGGATCAACGACTACCACCCCTATGTGCCGCAGGCGGAATGGGGTGGCTTCGGGCACTCGGGCACGGGCCGGGAGCTGGGACCGACCGGCCTGGACGAGTACCGAGAGCCCAAGCACATCTGGCAGAACATCCAACCCCGGCCGCAGCGCTGGTTCCGCGGCTGAACGCCGAAATGAGGTCGATCGTGACCCCCACACAGACAGAGGTGCCGCAGCGGCGTGGCACCCCCCAGGACTCGGACGGCACGCCCGTCATATCCGTGCGCAATCTGTGGAAGGTGTTCGGGCCGAAGGCCGACCGGGTGCCGGGCTCAGAGGAGCTGTGCGGTCTCTCGCGCCGCGAGCTGATGGACCGCACCGGCTGTACCGCCGCTGTCCGTGACGTGAACTTCGACGTCCGCAAGGGCGAGGTGTTCGTGGTCATGGGACTGTCCGGCTCCGGGAAGTCCACCCTCGTACGATGTCTGACCCGGCTGATCGAACCCACCTCGGGTGAGCTCGTCTTCGAGGGCCAGGACATCCGCGAGGCGGACGCGGCCCGGCTGCGCGACCTGCGCCGCCGCAAGTTCTCCATGGTCTTCCAGCACTTCGGGCTGCTGCCGCACCGCCGGGTCGTGGACAACGTGGCCTTCGGCCTGGAGATCCGCGGCATGAGCAAGGCGGAGCGCACCAGGCGGGCCATGGAAGTCGTCGAGCTGGTCGGCCTGGCCGGCTACGAGAACTCCTACCCGGACCAGCTCTCCGGTGGTATGCAGCAGCGCGTGGGCCTCGCCCGGGCGCTCGCCGGAGACCCGGACGTGCTCTTCTTCGACGAGCCGTTCTCCGCACTCGACCCGCTGATCCGCCGTGACATGCAGA
This sequence comes from Streptomyces sp. NPDC002092, assembly GCF_053593775.1. Taxonomy (NCBI): domain Bacteria; kingdom Bacillati; phylum Actinomycetota; class Actinomycetes; order Kitasatosporales; family Streptomycetaceae; genus Streptomyces; species Streptomyces sp. NPDC002092. The sequence goes on along the minus strand of NZ_JBSFDG010000030.1, from coordinate 31,317 downwards.
ACGAGGTCATCCGCCTGCACCACGAGGTCGGCAAGACCATGGTGTTCATCACCCACGACCTCTCCGAGGCCCTGAAGCTGGGCGACCGCATCCTGATCATGCGCGACGGCAAGATGGTCCAGTGCGGCACCGGCGACGAACTCGTGGGTGCCCCGGCCGACGACTACGTCCGCGAGTTCGTGAAGGACGTGCCCCGCGGCGACGTCCTCACCCTGCGCTGGATCATGCGGGCGCCGGCGGACGGTGACGAGCTGGACGGTCCCGAGCTGGGCCCGGACGTCGTGGTGAAGGAGGCCACCCGGGCGGTGCTCGCGGCCGACAAGCCGATCAAGGTCGTCGAGGACGGCAAGCTGCTCGGCATCGTCGGCGACGAGGAGATCCTCGCGGTGGTCGCCGGGCAGGAAGGCGGCGCGTGATGACCGTCGCCATAGAAAAGCCGGAGAAAGCGGAGGCCGCGGAGCCGGTCGCGCCCGTCAAGGCGGCGCGAAAGATCAGCCGGCCCATGGTGGTCGGCGCGATCGTGGTCGTCTGGCTGGTGCTGTTCGCCGTACTGCGCGGCAAGCAGACGCTGTCGCTGGCGGCGGCCGACCTGACCGATCTGCACCGGTGGATCAACGACTTCAACGACTCCATCGGCGCCAACCGCAACTCCAACCCGCTCTTCCTGTACTTCTTCAACGAGATCCGGCTGGTCATCGACAACCTGGTGACCTTCATCCAGCACCTGATCTCGCAGCCGTCCGGGGCCCGTCCGGTCCCGGAGATCGGCTGGCTCGGCGTCGTCGGCATCGCCGGCTACGTCTCCTGGGCCGTGGGCAACTGGCGGGTCGCGCTGCTGGCCGTGGCGGGGTTCACCTTCTTCGGGCTGCAGGGGCTGTGGCAGCAGAGCATGGACACCCTCTCCCTCACCCTCTCCGCGGTGTTCGTGGCGCTGCTGTTCGCGATCCCGCTCGGGGTGTGGGCCGGGCTGTCGGACCGGTTCAACCGGATCGTCACGCCGTTCCTGGACTTCATGCAGACGATGCCGACCTTCGTCTACCTGGCACCGCTGACCCTGTTCTTCCTCATCGGCGGCGCCTCCGCCACCATCGCCACCGTGATCTACGCGGCCCCGCCGACGATCCGCATCACCGCGCACGCCATCCGCAACGTCTCCAAGACGACGGTCGAGGCGGCCGACTCCCTCGGCGCCACCCGCCGGCAGTCGCTGCTGAAGGTCCTGCTGCCGATGTCCAAGCGGACCGTGGTGATGGGCGTCAACCAGACCATCATGGCCGCCCTGGCCATGGTGACCATCGCGGCCCTGATCAACGCACCGGGCCTCGGCGTGATCGTCCTGCAGGCACTGCAGTCGCTCGACGTCGGCACCGCCTTCAACGCGGGCCTCGCCATCGTCGTCATGGCGATCGTCCTGGACCGGGTGACCACCGCGGCGGCCGCACGCGAGGAGAACGCACGCAACGCCAAGCACGACTTCGCGAAGTGGCGGCGACCGCTGCTGGGCGCCGGAGCGGCCGTCACCGCGGTCCTGATCTACCTGTCGCACACCTATCTGTGGGCGGCCGACTTCCCCGGTGACGGCACCGTCGGCAGCCACATCGCGAGCGCGGCCGACAGTGCGACCAACTGGGCGCAGGACAGCCTCTCGGGCGTCACCAACGCCATCCGTGACGTCATCACCAACGGCCTGCTCAACCCGTTCCAGACGCTGGTCACGGACTCCCCGTGGTGGCTCGTGGGCGCGGTGCTGGTGGCGCTGGGCGTGGTGCTCGGCGGCTGGAAGTCCGGGGTCACCACGGCCGTCTGCGTGGGCCTGCTGGTCGGCACCGGTCTGTGGTCGGACGCCATGACCACGCTGGCCTCGACGCTCGTCGCGACGGTGCTGGTGATGGTGCTCGGCATCGTCTTCGGGGTGTGGATGGGCCGCAGCATGATGGTGGACCGGCTGATCCGGCCCACCCTGGACGCCGCCCAGGTCATGCCGCCCTTCGTCTACCTCGTGCCGTTCCTCGCGCTGTTCGGCCCCACACGCTTCACGGCCATCGTCGCCGCGATCGTCTACGGGGCCCCCGTCGCCATGAAGATCATCGCGGACGGGATCCGGGCGGTGCCCGAAACCACCGTGGAGGCGGCCACCTCCGCCGGGTGCAACACCTGGCAGATCATCACCAAGGTTCAACTGCCGATGTCACGCAGTGCCCTGACGCTCGCCACCAACCAGGGCCTGATCTATGTGCTGTCGATGGTTGTTGTGGGCGGCCTGGTAGGGGCAGGCGCTCTCGGCTACGACGTCGTGGCCGGTTTCTCACAGCAGCAGCTGTACGGGAAGGGGCTTGCCGCGGGTCTGGCCATCGTCCTTCTCGGAGTCATGTTCGACCGGATCACTCAGGCTGCGGCCCGCCGCGCCGGCGCTTAAGGAGCACCACACCATGGCAAGACACTGGCAAGCCGGAGCGGCCGGCCTGGCCGTCCTCGGCCTCACCCTCACCGCGTGCGGCGGAGCGAAGGTCGGCGACAGCTCCTCCGCGGGCTCGGGAAGCTCGGGCAAGTGCGGCACCTTCAACCTGGCCGTCAACCCGTGGGTGGGCTACGAGGCGGACGCGGCGGTCGTCGCGTACGTCGCCCAGCACAACCTCGGCTGTACGGTCAACAAGAAGAACCTCAAGGAAGAGATCGCCTGGCAGGGCTTCGGCACCGGCGAGGTCGACGCCGTCCTGGAGAACTGGGGTCATGCCGACCTGGTGAAGAAGTACATCAGCGGCCAGAAGACCGCCGTGGACGCCGGCCCGACCGGCAACAAGGGCATCATCGGCTGGTACGTGCCGCCGTGGCTGGCCAAGGCGCACCCCGACATCCTCGACTGGAAGAACCTCAACAAGTACGCGTCGAAGTTCCAGACCTCCGAGTCGGGCGGAAAGGGCCAGCTCCTGGACGGCGACCCGTCCTACGTCACCAACGACGCGGCGCTGGTCAAGAACCTCAAGCTGGACTTCAAGGTGGTGTACGCGGGCAGTGAGACGGCGCTGATCCAGGCCTTCCGCACCGCCGAGAAGAACAAGCAGTGGGTGATCGGCTACTTCTACGAGCCGCAGTGGTTCCTCTCCGAGGTCCCGCTGAAGAAGGTCGCCCTGCCCGCCTACAAGACGGGCTGTGACGCCGACGCGGCGAAGATCGCCTGCGACTATCCCGTCTACAACCTCAACAAGGTCGTCAGCGCGAAGTTCGCCAAGTCCGGCAGCCCCGCCTACAACCTGGTGAAGAACTTCACCTGGACGAACGACGACCAGAACGAGGTCGCCAAGTACATCGCCCAGGACAAGATGACGGACGACGCGGCCGCCAAGAAGTGGGTCGAGGCCCACAAGGACAAGGTGGACGCCTGGATCAAGTAGCCCGGCCCCGGAAGCCGGACTCGCGGACGGTCGAACATGCCCGGCGGGCGGCGTGCACCAGTGCACGCCGCCCGCCGGGCATCGCCATGTCCAGCTCGGCTTTTGAGGCCCGTTTTCCGACGTCACGCACCCCTTGACACCCCCTCCCGCGACAGGCACGCTGAGTTGCGCAACCTGAATCACGTTGCGCAGAAAGCAACTCGACGGTTTTGAATTTCGGAGGTGCGGCGATGGCGGGACCCCGAGTGGTGATCATCGGAGCGGGCGTCGTGGGAGCGGCCCTCGCTGACGAGATCTCCGCGCGAGGCTGGACCGAAGTGACCGTGGTCGACCAGGGCCCGCTGCCCGCCACGGGAGGCTCCACCTCACACGCGCCGGGCCTGGTCTTCCAGACCAACTCCTCCAAGACCATGACCGAGCTGGCCCGCTACACGGTCGAGAAGTTCTGCTCCCTCGACGTCGACGGCAAGCCCTGCTTCCTCCAGGTCGGCGGCCTCGAAGTGGCGACCACCCCCGAGCGCCTCGCGGAGCTGCACCGCCGCCACGGCTGGATCACCGCCTGGGGCATCGAGGCCCGGCTGCTGAGCGCCGACGAGTGCGTCGAGCAGCACCCGCTGGTCAACCGGGACAAGGTTCTCGGCGGCCTCCTCGTCCCCACCGACGGCCTGGCCAAGGCGGTCCTCGCCGTGGAGGCACAGATCCGCCGCGCCACCGAGCGCGGCGTGGCCTTCCTGGCCCGCCACGAGGTCCTGGACGTCCAGCAGGCCGACGGCCGCGTCACCGGCGTCCTCACCGACCAGGGCGAGATCCCGGCCGACGTCGTCGTGTGCTGCGCCGGCATCTGGGGCCCGAAGATCGCCCGCATGGTGGGCATGAACCTCCCGCTGACCCCGCTCGCCCACCAGCTCGCCTGGACCGGGCCCGTTCCGGCGCTCGCGGGGCAGACCGAGGAAGCCGTCCGCCCGATCCTGCGCCACCAGGACGCCGACCTCTACTACCGCGACCGCTTCGACGGCATCGGCATCGGCTACTACGGCCACCGCCCGATGCCCGTCACCGCCGACGAGATCCTCTCCTTCGACGAGTCCGCGCCCATGCCGTCGGTCCTGAAGTTCACCGAGGAGGACTTCGAACCGGCCTGGACGGAGACCCAGTCGCTCCTGCCCGCCACGCAGGAGGCGAAGATCGAGGAGGGCATCAACGGCCTCTTCTCCTTCACCACCGACAACTATCCGCTGCTCGGCCAGTCCCAGGACGTCAAGGGCTTCTGGGTCGCCGAGGCCGTGTGGGTCACGCACTCCGCGGGCGTCGGCCGGGCCATGGCCGAGTGGCTGGTCGACGGCTACTGCTCCTCCTTCGACCTGCACGAGTGCGACGTCAACCGCTTCGAGCCGCACCAGCTGTCCCCGGAGTACGTCCTGGCCCGCGACTGCCAGAACTTCGTCGAGGTCTACGACATCCTCCACCCCCTCCAGCCGTCCGGGAAGCCGCGCCCGATCCGCACCAGCCCCTTCCACGCCCGTCAGCAGGAGCACGGCGCCTTCTTCCTGGAGGCGAACGGCTGGGAGCGCCCGCAGTGGTACGAGGCCAACGCCTCCCTGGTCGAGGGCCGCAACATCCCGACGCCCAACGACTGGGCGGCGCAGTTCTGGTCGCCCATCGTCGGAGCGGAGGCGCAGGCCACCCGCGAGACCGTCGCGATGTACGACATGACGGCCCTCAAGCGCCTGGAGGTCAGCGGCCCCGGCGCCGCCGACTTCCTGGAGCAGCTGGTCACCGGCAAGGTCGCCAAGTCGGTCGGCTCGGTGACGTACACCCTCCTGCTCGACCACGACGGCGGCATCCGCAGCGACGTCACCGTCGCCCGCCTGGCCCGCGACCTCTTCCAGGTCGGCGCCAACGGCAACCTGGACCTCGACTGGTTCACCCGCCACCTCCCCGCCGACGGCACCGTCCAGGTCCGCGACATCACCCCCGGCACCTGCTGCATCGGCCTGTGGGGCCCGCTGGCCCGCAAGGTGCTGCAGCCGCTGACGGACGAGGACTTCTCCAACGACGGCCTGAAGTACTTCCGCGCCAAGCGGGCCTACGTCGGCTCGGTGCCGGTGACCGCGATGCGCCTGTCGTACGTCGGTGAACTCGGCTGGGAGCTGTACACCACCGCCGACCAGGGCCAGAAGCTCTGGGACACCCTGTGGCAGGCGGCGAGGCCGCTCGGCGGCATCATCGCCGGCCGCGGCGCCTTCAACAGCCTCCGCCTGGAGAAGGGGTATCGGTCCTTCGGCACCGACATGACCTATGAGCACGACCCCTACGAGGCCGGCGTCGGGTTCGCCGTGAAGCTCGACAAGGGTGACTTCGTCGGCAAGGCGGCACTTGAGCGCCGCAAGGAGAACGTGCGGCGCAAGTTGACCTGCCTCACCATCGGCGACCCGCAGTCCGTCGTCCTCGGCAAGGAGCCGGTGTACGACGGTGACCGTGCGGTCGGGTACGTCACCAGTGCGGCGTACGGCTACACGATCGGTAAGGGCATCGCGTATGCGTGGCTGCCGGCTGAGGTTGCCGTGCCCGGCGCCAGGCTGCACATCGGGTACTTCGATCAGCGCATCGAAGCGGTCGTGGCCGAGGAGCCGTTGTTCGACCCGACGATGTCCCGTCTTCGTGGGTGAGTGGTTCGTAGTGCCGCGATCGGTTGTCGACTGGCTGCGGGTGTTTCGTGGCTGGTCGCGCAGTTCCCCGCGCCCCTGTCGGGGCGCTCAACTCCCGCCCAGTTTGAAGGAGTGCCGTCGGTGACTGCCCAAGTGCTAGACGGGAAGGCGACCGCCGCTGCGATTCGCCGTGAACTTGCCGAGCGTGTCGCGAAGTTGACCGCCACCGGCGGACGGCCGCCCGGGCTCGGTATCGTGCTGGTCGGGGACGACCCCGGCAGTCATGCCTATGTCGGCGGGAAGCACCGGGACTGTGCTCAGGTCGGGATCGCCTCCATCCGGCGTGATCTGCCCGCGGACGCGACCCAGCAGCAGGTCGAGGACGTCATCGACGAACTCAACGCCGACCCGGCCTGCACCGGCTACATCGTCCAGCTCCCGCTGCCGGGGCACCTGGACGCCAACGCCGTGCTGGCCCGTATGGACCCGGCCAAGGACGCCGACGGACTGCACCCCGTCAACCTCGGCCGGCTCGTCCTGGGCACCGAGGCGCCGCTGCCCTGTACCCCACGGGGCATCGTCGAACTGCTCCGCCGCTACGAGGTGCCCCTCGCGGGCGCCCGGGTGTGCGTCATCGGACGCGGGATCACCGTCGGGCGGCCCATCGGCCTGCTCCTCACCCGACGTTCTGAGAACGCCACCGTCACCCTCTGCCACACCGGCACCAAGGGCCTGTCCTGGCACGTGCGCGAGGCGGACATCGTCATCGCGGCGGCCGGGTCGCCCGGACTGATCACCAAGGACATGCTGCGCCCCGGCGCGGCCGTCCTGGACGTCGGCATCACCCGCACCGAGAACGGGCTGGTCGGCGACATCCACCCGGAGGCCGCCGAGGTCGCCGGCTGGCTCGCGCCGATGCCCGGGGGTGTGGGCCCCATGACCCGCGCGATGTTGCTGGCCAACGTCGTCGAGGCCGCCGAGAGGAACGCGAACGCCGTATGAACGCGCTGAACACACCCCTGGCGGAGCTGGACCCCGAGGTCCACGAAGCGCTCGCCGCCGAACTCCACCGTCAGCAGTCCACCCTCGAAATGATCGCCTCCGAGAACTTCGCGCCCACCGCCGTGATGGAGGCCCAGGGCTCGGTCGCGACCAACAAGTACGCCGAGGGCTACCCCGGCCGCCGCTACTACGGCGGCTGCGAACACGTCGACGTCACCGAGCGGCTGGCGATCGAGCGCATCAAGTCCCTGTTCGGGGCCGGTTACGCCAACGTCCAGCCGCACTCGGGCGCCCAGGCCAACACCGCCGTCTTCTTCGCGCTGCTCCAGCCGGGCGACACCATCCTCGGGCTCGACCTCGCGCACGGCGGACACCTCACCCACGGCATGCGCATCAACTACAGCGGCAAGATGCTGAACGTGGTGCCCTACCACGTCTCCGAGGCCGACAACCTGGTCGACATGGACGAGGTCGAGCAGCTCGCCAAGGAACACCGCCCCAAGATGATCATCGCGGGCTGGTCGGCCTACCCCAGGCAGCTGGACTTCGCGGCCTTCCGCCGGATCGCCGACGAGGTCGGCGCCCTGCTGATGGTCGACATGGCGCACTTCGCGGGCCTGGTGGCGGCGGGGCTCCATCCGAACCCGGTCCCGCACGCCCATGTCACCACCACGACCACCCACAAGACGCTCGGCGGCCCACGCGGCGGAGTCATCCTCACCAACGAGGCGGACCTCGCCAAGAAGATCAACTCGGCGGTGTTCCCCGGCATGCAGGGCGGCCCCCTGGAGCACGTCATCGCCGCGAAGGCGGTGTCCTTCAAGGTCGCCGCGTCCCCGGAGTTCGCCGAACGCCAGGCCCGCACGCTGGCCGGCTCCCGCATCCTGGCCGAGCGCCTCACACGGGCGGATGCGGCGGCCGCGGGCGTGAAGGTCCTGACCGGCGGTACGGACGTCCACCTGGTCCTTGTGGACCTGCGGGAATCGCCGCTGGACGGCCGCCAGGCGGAGGACCTCCTCCACGAGATCGGCATCACCGTCAACCGCAACGCCGTCCCCTTCGACCCCCGCCCGCCCATGGTCACCTCCGGCCTGCGCATCGGCACCCCGGCGCTGGCCACCCGCGGCTTCACGGAGGAGGACTTCACGGAGGTCGCCGACGTGATCGCGCTGGCCCTGCAGCCGGAGCCCGACATCGCGGCCCTGCGCGCCCGCACCGCGGCCCTGGCCGCCAAGCACCCGCTCTACCCGCACCTTTCCGGTACTTCAGGAGACGCCCGATGAGCCCCACCACCCCCGGCGCCGACCTCCCCGACCACCCGGACTTCCTGTGGCGCAACCCCGAGCCCAAGCGGTCGTACGACGTGGTGATCGTGGGCGGCGGCGGCCACGGCCTGGCCACCGCCCACTACCTGGCCAAGAACCACGGCATCACCAACGTCGCCGTACTGGAGAAGGGCTGGCTCGCGGGCGGCAACATGGCCCGCAACACCACGATCATCCGCTCCAACTACCTGTGGGACGAGAGCGCCGGCATCTACGAGCACGCCCTCAAACTCTGGGAGGGCCTGGACGAGGAACTTGACTACCCGATCCTCTTCTCCCAGCGCGGTGTGCTGAACCTCGCCCACAGCCTCCAGGACGTCCGCGACAGCGTCCGCCGTGTCGAGGCCAACCGCCTCAACGGCGTCGACGCCGAGTGGCTCGACGCCGAGCAGGTCAAAGAGGTCTGCCCGATCGTCAACATCTCACCCGACGTGCGCTACCCGGTCCTCGGCGGCACCTACCAGCCCCGCGCCGGCATCGCCAAGCACGACTACGTGGCCTGGGGCTTCGCCCGCTCAGCGGACGCGGCCGGCATCGACATCATCCAGAACTGCGAGGTCACCGGCCTGGACGTGGTGGGCGGCCGGGTCGTGGGCGTCCGGACCAACCTCGGCCCGATCGCGGCCGGCAAGGTGGCCCTCTGCTCCGCGGGCCACACCTCGGTCCTCGCCGCCATGGCCGGCATCGACCTCCCGGTGCAGAGCCACCCCCTTCAAGCCCTGGTGTCGGAACTCCTGGAACCGGTGCACCCCACCGTGGTGATGTCCAACGCCGTCCACGTGTACGTCAGCCAGGCGCACAAGGGCGAACTGGTGATGGGCGCGGGCATCGACGCGTACAACTCCTACACCCAGCGCGGCGCCTTCCACATCATCGAGGACCAGATGGCGGCGGCCCTGGAACTCTTCCCGGTCTTCGCCCGTGCGCATGTGCTCCGCACCTGGGGCGGCATCGTCGACGTCAGTCCCGACGCCTCGCCGATCGTCGGCCTCAGCCCCGTCGACAACCTCTACCTCAACTGCGGCTGGGGAACGGGCGGTTTCAAGGCCACGCCGGGCGTCGGCTGGGTCTACGCCCACACCATCGCCCACGACACGCCTCACCACCTCAACGCCCCCTTCTCGCTCGACCGTTTCACCACCGGCGCGCTCGTCGACGAGCACGGCGCTGCCGCGGTGGCCCACTAGGGAGCCCGAACCATGCTGTTGATCTCATGCCCGTGGTGCGGGCCCCGCGACGAAGCCGAGTTCCACTACGGCGGCCAGGCGCATGTGGCGTACCCGCAGGACCCGTCGGCGTTGACCGACGAGGAGTGGGCCAAGTACCTGTTCTTCCGCGACAACCCGAAGGGCCCCTTCGCCGAACGCTGGAGCCACTCGGCGGGCTGCCGCCGCTGGTTCAACGCGGTACGGGACACGTCGACGAACGAGATCCTGGCGGTGTACCGGGCAGGTGAGCAGCGCCCGGCCGCTGTCGAGCCCCGGCGGGTCACCCCAGCCTCACTCACGGCCACTGCCGAGCCCCGGCCGGCACAACCAGCCCGTCCGGCGTTTGAGGACGAGGCCCCTTCAGGGCCGATCGGGGGTCTGGGGGCGGAGCCGCCAGCACGGCACGACAGCCAACCTCATCGTCTGGCTGCGGGTGGCCGAATCGACCGTGACACCCCCCTCACGTTCACTTTCGACGGCACCGAATACCAGGGCTTCCGCGGCGACACCCTGGCGTCGGCACTGCTGGCCAACGGAGTGATCACCGCAGCGACCAGCATCAAGCTCGGCCGCCCCCGAGGCATCTTCTCCGCCGGTGTGGAAGAACCCAACGCCGTCATCCAGATCGAGGAACCCTTCCCCGAGCCCATGCTCCCCGCGACGACCGTCGAGCTCTACGACGGCCTGGTCGCGACCAGCCTCCCCGGCCAGGGCCGCCTGGCCACCCGGCCGGACCCCGCCCGCTACGACGCCGTACACACCCACTGCGACCTGCTGATCGTCGGCGCCGGCCCCGCCGGCCTCGCGGCGGCAGCGGCCGCGGCGAGCAGCGGCGCCCGCGTCATCCTCGCCGACGACCGCCCCGAACTCGGCGGCAGCCTCCTCGGCACCGGCGAACTCCCCGGCTGGGCAGACGAGTCGGGTGCCCGGCTGGAGTCCGCCCCCGAGGTGCGCGTGCTGCGCCGTACCACCGTCTTCGGCTACTACGACGACAACCACCTCCTCGCCGTGGAGCGCCGCACCAACCACCTCGGCGCCGCGGCCCCCGAGAACGTCTCCCGCGAGCGCGTCCACCGCATCCGCGCCCGCCGCGTCGTCCTCGCCACCGGCGCCCACGAGCGCTCGCTGGCCTTCGCGGACAACGACCGCCCCGGCATCATGCTGGCCGCCTCGGCCCGCACCCACCTGCACCGCCACGGCGTCCTGCCCGGCCGTCACGCGGTCGTGTTCACCACCAACGACAGCGCCTACGCCGCCGCACTGGACCTCGCCGCGGCGGGCGTCCAGATCGCGGCGATCGTCGACACCCGCCCCGCACCCGGCGAGTGGGCGGACCGCGCCCGCGCCGCGGGCATCGAGGTGCTCGCCGGATACGCGGTGACCGGCACCGAGGGCGAGGCGCGGCTGACCGCCGTGAGCGTGGCGCCGTACGGGGAGACCGCGGCGCAGCGGGAGTTCGCCGCGGACCTGCTGCTGGTCTCCGGCGGCTGGAACCCGGTGGCGCACCTGTTCAGCCAGGCGGGCGGCAAGCTCCGCTACGACGAGGCGCTCGGCACCTTCGTGCCCGACGTCGTCCGGCAGGCCGTCGAGGTCGCGGGCAGCGCGAACGGCGCCTTCGACCTGGCCGCAGTGCTCGCCCAGGGTGCCGCCGCCGGTGCCCGGGCGATCGAGGCCGAGGGCTACACCCCGGACGCCCCGGCGCTCCCGGCCGTGCCCGCCCAGCCGCAGGGCACGCCTCCCATGCAGGTCTTCACCGTCCCCGGCCGCGAAGGCGCCCCCCGCTTCGTCGACCTCCAGCGCGACGTCACCGTCGACGACCTGGCCCGCGCGACCGGCGCCGGCATGCGCTCGGTCGAACACACCAAGCGCTACACGACGGCCGGCACCGCCAACGACCAGGGCAAGACCTCCGGCGTCCTGGCCGGCGGTGTGGTCGCCGACCTGCTCGGGGTGGACATCTCCGCGCTCGGCACGACCACCTTCCGGCCGCCCTACACGCCCGTCTCCTTCGCCGCCCTGGCCGGCCGGGACCGGGGCGCGCTGAGCGACCCGGTCCGCACCACCGCCCTGCACGGATGGCACGTCGAACACGGCGCGCTGTTCGAGAATGTCGGCCAGTGGAAGCGCCCCTGGTACTACCCCCAGGACGGCGAGGACATGGAGACGGCCGTGCTGCGCGAATGCGCGGCCACCCGCGAGAGCGTGGGGTTCATGGACGCCTCCACCCTCGGCAAGATCGACGTACAGGGCCCGGACGCCGGCGTCTTCCTCGACCTGCTCTACACCAACATGATGAGCACCCTGAAGGTCGGCATGATCCGCTACGGCGTGATGTGCAGGCCGGACGGCATGGTCTTCGACGACGGCACGGTCATCCGTCTCGCCCCGGACCGCTTCCTGGTCACCACGACCACCGGCAACGCGGCGACCGTACTGGACTGGATGGAGGAGTGGCTGCAGACCGAGTGGCCTCAGCTGAAGGTGCACTGCACCTCGGTCACCGAGCAGTGGGCCACCGTCGCCCTGGTCGGCCCGAAGTCCCGCGACGTCCTCGCCTCGCTCGCGCCTCAACTCGCCGTCTCCAACGACGACTTCCCGTTCATGGCCTGGCGGGAGACGACCGTCGCGGGCATCGAGGCGCGCGTGTGCAGGATCAGTTTCTCCGGTGAACTCGCCTACGAGATCAACGTGTCGCCGTGGCAGGCCCTCGCCCTGTGGGAGGCGGTGTACGAGGCCGGTGCCCCGTACGGCATCACCCCGTACGGCACCGAGACCATGCACGTCCTGCGTGCCGAGAAGGGCTACCCGATCATCGGGCAGGACACCGACGGCACCATCACCCCGCACGACCTCGGGATGAGCTGGGCGGTGTCGAAGAAGAAGCCCGACTTCATCGGCAAGCGCTCCTTCGCCCGCGCCGACACCGTCCGCCCCGACCGCAAGCACCTGGTCGGCCTGCTCCCGGAGGACCCCGGCACCTTCCTCCCGGAGGGCACTCAGCTGGTCGCCGACAGCGAGCTGCCCGCGCCGCCCGTCCCGATGCTCGGCCACGTCACCTCCAGCTACCGCAGCGCCGCCCTCGGCCGCACCTTCGCGCTGGCCCTGATCAAGGGCGGCCGGGAGCGCATCGGCGAGCGGCTGTACGCCCCCGTCGGCGACCGCCTGGTCCCGGTGACCGTCGCCGGCCCCGTTCTCTACGACCCCGAGGGAGCCCGCCGCGATGGCTGACACCGCACTCACCGCCCCGCCCCGCAGCCCCCTGGCGCCCTACGCCGACCGCCTGGCCGCCGCGACCCGCACCTCCCAGGGTGCGGTCCGGCTGGCCGAACTCCCCTTCCTGGCCCAGGTGAACGTCCGCCTGGACGCCAAGGGCGGAGCGGCCGACGCGGTCGGGCTCGCACTGGGCCTGCAGCTGCCGCTCGAACCCAACACGGCCATCCGCGCGGGGGAGTTGACCGCGCTGTGGCTCGGTCCGGACGAATGGCTGGTGGTGGGCCCGCCGGGCAGCGAGCGGGACCTGGAGACCCGGATCCGGGCGGCCGTCGGGGAGGAGCCCGTCTCCGTCACCGACGTCTCCGCCCAGCGCACCACCCTCCTCGTCTCCGGCCCCAGCGCCCGCGACCTGCTCGCCCACGGCTGCGCGCTGGACCTGCATCCGCGCGCCTTCGGCACCGGCCGCTGCGCCCAGACGACGCTGGGCCGCACCCAGGTCGTCCTGGTCGCCCGGGACGAGGCCGGCGCCGGATTCTGGGTCCTGGTCCGTTCGTCCTTCGCCGGCTACCTGACGGACTGGTTGCTGGACGCGGCGGCCGAATACATCTAGATGCACACCCATTCCGGCGTGGACGGCTGGAGTGGCTGCTGGGCAAGGCGATCAGGGCCGCGGAACTCGTCCGCTGAGCGGGCGGTGCGGGGGCCGCGCCCCCGCACCGCAACCCTCGGCGGTTACATCCGCTGCCACAGCGCCGGGGTGCCCTCCGGCGACCAGGCACCCTGCGCCTGGTGGGTCTGCAGGCACTGGTAGCGCACGCCCGCGACGGTCACCGTGGCGCCCACCTCGTAGACGCGGCCGACGGACCATGCGCTCGCCGTGGCCGAGCCCTGCGGCGCGGGCGGGCCGGTCTGCACGGACGCGGTCTTCAGGGTGAGGCCGAAGGTGCTGAGGATCGGGTTGACCGGCTGGAAGAAGGTGGTCCCGCCGGCCGTGCAGTCGCCCGAGCCGCCGGAGGTGACGCCCTGCGCCTGGGCGCCGGAGAGGAACGGCCCGCCGGAGTCACCCGGTTCGCTGCACACCGTGGTCCGGGTCAGACCGTCGACGGTGCCCTGGGCGTAGTCGACCGACGCGTTGTGCTGCTCGATCGTGCCGCAGTGCCATCCGCTGGTGGAGCCGGAGCGGCAGACCGACGCCCCGACGAGCCCCTGGACCGAGCCGGCGACCTGCGTGTTCCTGCCGCCCGAGCCCTTGACGTCGGCCGTGGCGGTCCAGTTGCTGTTGACGGCCACCCAGGACATGTCCTTGCCGGGGAACGTGGACGCCTGGAAGGTGCCCTGGTCGGCCTTGTTGTAGCCGGTGGTCTTGTCGCCGGCCTTGCCGCAGTGGCCGGCGCTGACGAAGCCCTGCTGCTGGCTCTTGGTGACGGAGAAGCCGATGGAGCAGCGGGCGGCGTTGTTGATGTAGTAGGCCTCGCCGCCGACGAGGTCCGCCATCAGCCGCGGCCGCTCCTTGGTCAGCCGGACCGCCACACCGCGGTCCTCCACGCCGGCGGCCTTGAGGAAGGCGGCGGCCGCCGACTGCCTGGTCGCCTCGACGACGACCCGGTTCGCCGGCATGTCGACGTACCAGACCGGGGTGTCGTGCGTCTTCACACGGACGGCGGCCGCGTCCAGCTTCGCCTTGACGGCATCGAGGGCGCTGAGCGGCGCCTTGACGACCACGGCCTTGGCGCCCTGCGCCTTGATGGCGGGCACGTCCTGAGCATGGGTGGTCGCGACGGTGAGCTCTGCGGAGGTCTTCCCGCTCACCCAGGCTCCGGCGAAGTGCCCGCCCAGGGCGTTGTGCAGCCGGCCCGCACGGGTGCCCGCCTCCTCCTCGTTGACCAGTCGGGTGGCCGCCTGCGCCCGCGTCAGATGCAGGTCTCGCTGCATCGCGCTGAGGATCTGCGCGGAGGGTTTGTCGGCGCCCAGTGACCGGTTCCCGGCGGGCAGGGGTCCGGGTGCGGGCGGCGGAGCCGCCGAGGCGACCGCGGGGATCGCGGTGAGGACGAGGGTGCCGAGTGTGGCCAGGGCGGCGCGGTGCCTGCCCGCTGCATGTCTGCCGACCATGCGGTGTACCTCCTGCTGAGTACGGGGGAGACTGAGGCGAATCCGTAGGCGGCCTTGCCGCAAAGGCCCGGAACGATGTCAAAGGCGAGGGTCTTTCGCGCTTTGGGGGACGCCTGGGGTGCCATGTGCAGTACGACGGGCATGGGTGAGCGCCGGCCGGAGGCAGTGCCCATGCGGCCGTCTTGGCGGGAGCGCTTCGGTAGGTCGGGCCCTCGGCTACAGGCTGACGACGACCAGGGCGGTGTCGTCGGTGTTGCCCGTGGCGGGGAGAAGGTCGGCCAGCAGGGCGTCGGCCAGGGTCTCGGGAGCGGTCCGGCGGTGGCGGGCCAGGCAGTCGGCGAGGCGGCCCAGGCTGGTGTCGATGTCCTCGCTGCGGCGCTCGATCAGACCGTCGGTGTACAGCACCAGGGTGTCGCCCTCCGCGAAGGGCACACGGGCCTGCGGCCGGGCGACGCGACCGGGGCGCGCGTCGATCGGCGGGTCGGTTGCCCGGTCGAGGAAGGACACGGTGCCGTCCGGGTGCAGCACGGCGGGCGGCGGATGGCCGGCGCAGCTGTAGGTGATGCTGTGCCCGCCCCAGTCGATGAAGGTCGTCGCCACCGTGGCGGACTCGGCCCCGTCGACGGAGCAGGCGTACATGTCGAGGGCCTCCAGGGCCTGCGCCGGTCCGTCGGCGACCCGGGTGGCCGCGCTCAGCGCGCTGTGCAGCTGCCCCATGGCGCAGGCGGCCGCCAGACCGTGGCCGACGACATCGCCGACCGCGACCGCCATCCGGTCGCCCGGCAGGTCCACCAGGTCGTACCAGTCACCGCACACGTTGAGGTCACCGATGGCGGGCCGGTAGCGCACGGCCGCCTGATGCGGACCGAGATGCCTCGGGGTGGGCATCATCGCCGTCTGCAGGGCAAGGGCCACCTCGCGCTCATGGGCGTGGGCCCTGCGCAGCCGCTCGTTGACCTCCTGCAGTTCCCGGGCGCGGGTGTAGAGCTCGGCCTCCAGCACGCTTGCCCGGTCGCTGTCGGTCAGGCTGCCGCGGGCACGCAGCAGCTCGGTGACCTCCTCCACCCGGTGCACGACCAGCACCACCTTCCCGTCCGGGCCGAGGACGGGGGCGTTGACCGGGCTCCAGAAGTGCTCCTGCCAGTGGCCGGGCCGCTGGGCGTCCTCGATGTCGTAGCGGAGCACGGCCATGGTGTCCCGCTCGCCGGTGGCCACCACGCGCAGCATCGACTCCCTGGTCTCCCGCATTCCGGCGGCGGCCGGGTCGTTCGGGTTCTCCGGAAAGACGTCGAAGATGTAGCGCCCGAGGAGCTGCTCCCGGGAGCGCCCGGCCAGCTGCGCGAAGTCGTCGTTGACGTCGACGTACACCAGCTCGGGCGTCAGCAGCGCCACCATGCCCGGCAGGGCCTGGAAGACCGCCGCGTAGTCGATCGGTTGCGGTTTCCTCATGTGCTGCCTGCCTTGGCGCCAACCATCAGTGTGTTCCCACGATAGAAGCGAATGCGGCAGGCGGCTGTTCCACGGCCTCGTGCGCAGCGCCCGCGGCGACCGTTCAGAGCGCAGGCCGCGAGGCCGGCATACGGGTCGCCGCGTGGCGCGCTGCGTGCGTTCGGTGGTCATGAGCCACCGAGGGGCGGTTGCGACATCAGCTCTGCGGGAGGTCCTTGACGAATACGATCCCGTCGCTGTCCGCCAGGTGGGCCGGGTCGAACGGGGCGTAGCCGAACCAGGGGGACACGCGGAGCGCGGGCCGGGTGTCGCCGAGGGCGGCGGCCAGCCGGGAGGCGTCCACGACGCACTGGTCCTCGGGGAGGGCGTACAGGAGCCCTTCGAGGGTGTCCGGCGGCGGGGTGTCCACTCCCTGGTGCCGGATCGTGCCGAGGGCCGTGGCCACGAAGGCGTACGCCTCGCCCAGTCGGGTGCTCGCGAGCGCGCCTGCGCTCCACCACTCCAGCCGCATCCCGCCCATCCGCATCGAGCTCTTCTCCCGCTGGAGATGCGCGTTGTGGGCGTGGACGAGCACCGGCCCCCGTTCGGCGACGGCGAGCAGGTTGTCGGCCATCATCTGGCCGCGCACGCTCGCCAGTCGGCTCAGGCGGGCCGTTGAGGTGTCGGCCATCCAGTGGTGGTAGCGCAGCAGACCGGTTGCGGTACGTCCGTACAGACGCGCCCGGTCCCAGTCGTCCCGGGAGGTCGCCGTGATCAGGTGCGGTGTCTGCGCGTCGAGCAGCGCCACCAGATCGTCGGTGAGAAGTCTCAGCTCCCGGGCCTCGCCCGACCGTCCCACGGACCGGGCCGGGTCCGTCATCACTGCCGGATCGGTCCACCGGTCGTCGGTGCCGAGCAGGCGGTCGAGGGTTGCCGCGGTGCAGGGGAGCAGGGCCGTGTCCACCCGGGCCGCCAGGTAGTCGTGGAGCGCGGTGAGGGCCTCGCGGGGGCTCGCGGCGCCGGTCATCTCCAGGGGGCCGTCGAGACCGGCGAAGCGGAGCCGCTCGGACTCGGGGCGGCCGTCGTTGTGGGAGCGCATCCAGCGGACCAGTTCGCGGTTGGCCGCCAAGGCGCCCCAGCCGTGGCTGAATCCCTGCTCCATGACCGCGTCGAGGGTGCCCGTACCGGTGCTGACGTACTCGTCCACGATCAGGCCCATCAGGCAGTCGCTCTCGATCGCGATCGTCCGGTAGCCCTCCTGCTCGACCAGCTGCCGGAAGAGCTCGTTGCGCAGTTCGAGCAGGGCGTCCTCACCGTGGGTGGGCTCGCCCAGCGCGAAGATCCGCGGCCGGGCCGGAAGCAGCCTCGTGACGGCGGCCGCCTCGAAGGCATGCGTGGTGTCCTTGATGTCGGGTGCCATGCCTTCAACGCTATCGTTGAACCTTCGGTGGAGACTTTTGCGCGGAATCGGCTGGCCGATGGGATCAAACCTTCAAAGCGGTGAGCGGCTCAGGCCGGTTGATCTGGCGCGCGCTCATGGTCTGTCGACGCAGGCGGTCAGGAACTACGAGGAGGCCGGCATCCTTCCGGCCGCCGCTCGCACACCCCACGGCTACCGCACCTACACCCGGATGCACGCGGCAGCCCTGCGCGCGTTCCTCGCCCTGCTGCCCGGCCACGGCCACCGGACGGCGACGTCGATCATGCGGGCCGTGAACGAGGGCGCGGCCGAGGACGCGTTCCGCCTCATCGACGAGAGCCACGCCCAGCTCCTCGAAGACCGCCGTACCCTCCAGGCCGTGGAGAGCGCCCTGCGGGACCTGGGCCCCCTCTCGGCGTCCGAGCCCGATGCGGGCGCCGGGCCCGGCGGCACGTTCATCGGTCCACTGGCGGACAGGCTCGGGATCCGGCCCGCGACCCTGCGCCAATGGGAGCGCGCCGGGCTGGTGCACCCCCGTCGCGACCCGCTGACCGGGTACCGCGTCTACGACGAGTCCGATGTGCGGGACGCCCGGCTGGCCCACCAGCTCAGACGGGGCGGCTATCTGCTGGAGCAGATCGCCCCGCTGATCGCCCAGGTGCGGGCGGCCGGCGGTCTTGAGCCGCTGGAGGCTGCACTGAGCGACTGGCGCAGCCGGCTGTCCGCCCGCGGGCGGGCGATGCTGACCGGCGCCGCCGAGCTGGAGGCGTACCTCCGCAAACGTGGCTGAGACTCCTGGTTCGCAGGAGGCAGCGCTGGAATTGACGAGCGGTCGCCGCCAAGGTTGGTGCCATGTGCTGGAGTGCGACGGCCGATCTCGCGGCGGGTGCCGGGATCACCTGCGTCGGTGTGGCCTGCGTGACGCGCGTGCACCGGATCGGCGATCTTCCCCTTGCCGCGCTGCCGGTGCTGCTCGGCGTCCATCAGCTGGTCGAGGCGCGGGTCTGGCAGGTCGGGGGCGGCACCGGATGGGCCACCGCCGCCTGGGCCGTGATCGCCCTTCCTCTGCTTGCGGTGTGGGTGCCGCTGGCCGTGCTCGGCGCCGTCCCGCGGGATGCCGCAGCCCGGCTGACGGTTCCCCTGGTCTCCGGAGTGGCGACCGCGGCCGTGCTGGCGTACGCCGTCGCCACCCGTCCCGTGCGGGCCGAGATCCGCGGGCACACCGTCGGCTATGTCATCGGGCTGCCGTATGCGGGCGTGCTCATCGCGGGCTATCTGCTGGCCACGGTCGGCGCGTTGCTGCTGTCCGGTGACCGCCGGCTGGTGGCGCTCGGCGTGCTGGCCGGGGTGGGGGCGCTGGTGTGCTGGGCGCTGTGGCGGCTGGAGTTCGTCTCGACCTGGTGCGCGTTCGCGGCGGTGTGCTCGGTGGTGGTGTTCGGGTGGGTGGCGGGGCGGCGGCCGAGGTCTCGCAGCAGAGTTCGGCCTGCCCCCGACAGGGTGTGAACCGGCGCGCTGAGGGAGCTTTCCGCGGCCGGGAGACGCAGGTCACATTCGGTCATGTCACAGGGGGACCCGGCCACCCCGTCTCAGAGGGTGTGGCCGCTGACGACGACAGAGGAGCACACCATGGACGCGCGACGGGGGAGCACCTCGGGGGGAAGGGGATCGGCCGTGAGCAAGGTCGAGGAGTTCGAGGAGCTGCGGCCGCTGCTGTTCTCGATCGCCTACCGGATTCTGGGCAGCGTGAGTGAGGCCGAGGACGCGGTGCAGGAGGCGTGGCTGCGGTTCGACGGCGCGGCGACCCGGCCCACCTCGGCCAAGGCGTATCTGTCGGCCGTGGTGACCCGGATCTCGATCGATGTGCTGCGTTCCGCGCGGGTACGGCGGGAGGAGTATGTCGGGCCGTGGTTCCCCGAACCGCTGCTCAGCGACCCGTACCAGGATCCGGCGCGGTCGGTGGAGCTGGCCGACTCGGTGTCGATGGCGGCGCTGGTGCTGCTGGAACGGCTCAGCCCGCTGGAGCGGGCGGTGTTCGTGCTGCGCGAGGTGTTCGCCTTCGGGTTCGACGACATCGCGGCGGCGGTGGGGCGTTCGCAGGCGGCATGCCGGCAGCTGCTGGTACGGGCCCGCCGGCACATGCAGGACGGACGGCCCCGGTTCGCGGCGGACCGCGAGGACCGCGAGGAGCTGGCGACGCGGTTCTTCGACGCGTTGAAGAACGGTGATGTGGGCGGGCTGCAGGACCTGCTGGCCGCCGATGTGCAGCTGGTCGGGGACGGCGGCGGCAAGGCCCCGCAGCTGGCCAGGGCGGTCATGGGCGCGGAGAACGTGGCCCGGCTGCTGGGCACGGTCTTCCCCTGGCTGATCCGGGTCGACGTGACGTTCGAGCCGCACGAGGTCAACGGCCAGCCCGGCGCGATCTTCCGCGACCGCGACGGCAGGATCCTGCAGACCATGGCCCTCGAGGTCCTCGACGGCCGGATCCGGACCGTCCGCGCGGTGCTCAACCCCGACAAGCTCGGCCACCTCGGCCCGGTCGGAGACGCCTGGGCCGTCGACCGCGAGGTCAAACAAGCCCGCCGCCAGGGCAACTGACCGCGTCACTGCCAGCCGAACCGGCGGTCCACCAGGGCCGCGAACTCCTCCAGGGTCAGTATGGCGTCGCCGTTCCGGTCGGCTGCGTCGAAGAGGGCGGAGGAGGCCTCGGCGTCCCCCAGGGCCCAGAACGGCAGATCTCCCGACGCGGCCAGGGTCGGGCCCTTGGTCCGCAGGGCGATGATCACCTCTTCGCGGGTCAGCGTTCCGCTGTTGTCGAGATCGAGCGCCTCGAACAGCTTCCGTGCCTTGTCACTCATCTTGTCGCCCCCGTTTCCTTTCACCCGTCACGAAGGAGAACGCCTCTCCCGTCACCCCGGTTCCCCGCCGCGCCCGCCTGGGCCTGGCCTAGAGGGCCCGGGCGACGAGCAGGGCGACGTCGTCGTGGTCGTCGGGATGGCGTAGGCCGTAGAGCAGGAGATCGCAGGTTTCCTCCAGGGGGCGGTGGGGTTCGTCGAGGAAGCCGAGCAGGACGTCGAGGCGGTCGTCGATGGGGTGGTGGCGGGTCTCGACGAGGCCGTCGGTGTACAGGACCAGCAGGTCGCCGGGGTCGAGCCGGGCGGTGGTGGTCTCGAAGGCGACGCCGCCGACGCCGAGCGGGGCGCCGGCGGGCAGATCGACCAGCGCGGCGGCGCGGCCGGGGCCGGCCAGGGCGGGCGGCATATGGCCGGCGTTGGCGAACTGGCACCGCCGCGTGCGCGGGTCGTACACCGCGTAGATGCAGGTGACGATGTAGTGCTCCAGATCGCAGGTGATCTTGTCGAGGTGCTGGAGCACGGCGTCGGGGGCGAGGTCGAGGTCCGCGTAGGCGCAGGTGGCGGTCCGCAGCCGGCCCATGGTGGCGGCGGCGTCGATGCCGTTGCCCATGACGTCGCCGACGACCAGAGCGGTCCGGTCGTCGCTGAGGGGGATGACGTCGTACCAGTCGCCGCCGACCTCGCTGGTGGCCTGGGCGGGCTGGTAGCGGTAGGCGAGTTCGAGTCCCGCGTGCTGTGGCGGGTGGTCGGGCAGCAGGCTGCGCTGGAGGGTGAGGGCGGTGTTGCGCACGCTCTGGAACCAGCGGGCGTTGTCGATGGCCACGGCCGCGCGCCCGGCCAGCTCGCTCGCGAGGACGACGTCGTCCTCGTCGAAGGGGAGCGGGTTGGTGGTGCGCTTGAGGTCGAGGGCGCCGAGTATCTCGCCATGGGCGATCAGCGGTACGGCCAGGTAGGAGTGGACGCCGGCGCGCGCCAGCAGCGAGCCGGCCTCGGCGTCCCGGGCGATGCGCGGCAGATCGCGCTCGCCGACGTGCCGTACCAGGACCGGCCGGCCGGTGTGTACGCACAGGGTGACCAGGCGGTCCCCCTCGTAGGCCGCGAGTCCGCCGGGCGGGTCGGCCGCGCGCAGTGCCACGGTCGGCTGGGCCGCCTTGAGAGCGAGGGCACGGAAGAGCTCCGGGCCGTCGTCCGGGCGACGTGAGCGACGGCAGGCGAGGGCCGAGTCGAGGACGTCCACGGCGACCACGTCGGCGAGCTGCGGCACGGCGATCTCGGCCAGCTCGCGGGCGGTCTCCTCCACCTCCAGCGTGGTGCCCACCCGCACCGAGGCGTCCGCGATGAGGGCGAGGCGGCGCCGGGCCCGGTCGGCCTCGGCGGCCGCCCGGTGCCGTTCGGTGACGTCGACGACCGAGGCGGCCGCACCCAGCACCCGCCCGCCGGGGTCCTCCAGACGGTAGAAGGACAGCGACCAGGCGTGCTCGTGGTCGGGATCGGTCCGCGGGCGGCCCACGTGGTACTGGTCGAGCAGCGGGGTCCCGGTGGTGAGTACCTGCAGCAGCGCACTCTCGATGGTGCCCACGTCGGGCAGGGGCAGAGTCTCCCTCAGGGCACGGCCCACATGGTCCTCGGCGGGGATGCCGTCGATGCGCTCCAGCGCCGGGTTGACCAGGAGGTACCGCAGATCGGGGTCGAGGAGGGCCAGCCCGATCGGGGACTGGTTGATCAACCGCTCGCACAGGGCCAGATCCGTCTCGACGCGCTGCAGCAGGTTGTGGTCGGCGGCGATGCCGAGGGCGTACATGTCCCCGAGGTCGTCCTGGAGCCGCATGTTGCGGAACTCCATCAGGCGGGTGCTGCCGTCCTTGTGCCGGATGGGGAAGGCGCCCGCCCAGCTCCGCCCCGTCTCCAGCACCTCCGCGAACAGCTTGACCACCGACTTCAGATGCTCGGGGTGGATGAACAGCCGGGCCGCGTACTTGCCGAGCGCCTCCTGCGCGCTGTATCCGAACAGCTCCTCGGCCTGCGGGGTCCAGAACACGATGCGTCCATCGGCGTCGACGACCGTCGCGGCCACGCTCAGGACGTCCAGCAGACCGGTCGGCGGCGGCGACTCGAAATCGCCCGGAGCGCCGTCGGACCGGAAGGATTCGGCTGTCATCCCGCAACCACCTCCACCGTGCGGCGGGGCCTCGCGACGTCCGCCCCTGCCGACCTGCTTTCTGCCGGAGGTCGGGGGTCGCCCCCGGAATGGTGCAGTACCGCCACCCGGGTTCCGACCAGCGGCACTTCCATGCTCCCTCCGGTCCGGGAAGGGCGGAAGCGCTGCGGACGGGGCGGGGGAGTCCGCCAGGGCCGTGCGGATCGGGCGGACAAGCAGGAACATGGTCGTGTAGAGGACGGCACCCGGATGGCACCCATGGATCCTGCACGAGAAACATCCGATGGGCCGACGCCCTCAGGGCCGCGCGAACTCCTCGACGCGTCCACCGACGCGGCGGCGGTCGTGTCCGCGGCGGGCGTCGTGCTCGGCTGGACCCGGGGCGCCGAAGCACTGCTCGGCCGCCCCGCGTCCGAGGTGGTCGGCGGCTCCGCCGCGCGCCTGGTGGCGATGCCCGCCGACCCGGCCCGGTTGGCCGCCGTGGCGCAGCGGTGCCGCGCTGGCATGGGCTGGAGCGGCCTCATCTCCGTGCGGCACCGCGACGGCCGGAGCCTCGACGTCGACCTGCGGGTCTCCGCGTCCTTCCGGATCGGCGCGGACGAGTGCTTCCTGCTGTCGGCGCGGGAGCGGCGGGAGCAGTGGTCGGTCGGCCAGTCCGTCCTCGACGGGTTCCTGACCCGTTCCCCCATCGGCATGGCCGTGATGGACGAGGAACTGCGTTACGTCTGGCTCAACGACACCCTGGAACGCTTCGGTGGAGTCCCCCGCGAGCAGCGGCTGGGACGCCGGCTGAGCGAACTGCTGCCCGGGCTGCAGGCGGCCGCCATCGAGGGGCTGATGCGCAAGGTCCTGGACACCGGGGTCCCGGTCACCGACTACGAGTACCTCGGCTGGAGCTGGGCCGACCCGCACCGCCAGCACGCCTACTCGACGTCCTTCTTTCCGCTGGTGGACGCCGACGACTCCGTCACCGGAGTCTGCTACATGGTCCAGGACGTCACCGAGCGGTGGACCGCCCGCCGGCTGCTGACGCTGGTCAACGAGGCCGGGACGTGCGTCGGCACCACCCTGGACGTGATGCGGACGGCTCAGGAACTCGCCGACTTCGCCGTACCCCGCTTCGCCGACTTCGTCGTCGTGGACCTGCTGGAGCCGGTGCTCAGCACCGAAGGCCACGGCGCATGGCTGACCGACGCCGGGCCCGCCTCCGTCGGACCGGTGATGCGCCGCGCAGGAATGAGCTCGGTGCGCGAGGGCTGCCCGGAGGCCGTGGTCCGGGTCGGGGACCGGACGGGCTTCCTGCCTCCCGCGCACGACATGAACCTGCTCATCGACGGCGAGCCGATCCTGCTGCCCGTGCTCGACCCGTCCGACGAGCGATGGATCACCGAACAGCCCGAACGAGCGGAAAAGATAAAGGAGTTCGGGTTGCACTCCTTCATCGCCGTGCCGATGCGGGCACGCAACACCATCCTGGGTCTGACCACGTTCATGCGGTCGCTCAACCCCGTCCAGTTCCAGTCCGACGACGTCCTGCTGGCCCGGGAGCTGGTGGCGCGGGCGGCGCTGTGCGTCGACAATGCCCGCCGCTACACCCGGGAACACACCGCGGCCGTCACCCTGCAGCGCAGTCTGCTGCCGCAGGCCCTGACCGGCGGAACCGCGGTGGAGGTCGCCTCGGCCTATCTGCCGGCGGATCCGACGGACGGGGTGGGCGGCGACTGGTTCGACGTGATCCAGCTGTCCGGGGGCCGGGTCGGCCTCGTCGTCGGCGATGTGGTGGGGCACGGCAT
Organism: Streptomyces sp. NPDC002092; assembly: GCF_053593775.1. NCBI lineage: Bacteria > Bacillati > Actinomycetota > Actinomycetes > Kitasatosporales > Streptomycetaceae > Streptomyces > Streptomyces sp. NPDC002092. The sequence goes on along the minus strand of NZ_JBSFDG010000030.1, from coordinate 6,769 downwards.
CACCGCCGCGGCGACCATGGGACGGCTGCGCACGGCGGTGCAGACCCTCGCCGACATGGAGCTGCCGCCCGACGAACTGCTCGCGCACCTCGACGACCTCGTGCTGCGGCTGAGCGCCGAGCGGACCGACGACGAGACGGCCCACCGCAGCACCACCGCCTTCCTCGGGGCGACCTGCCTGTACGCCGTCTACGACCCGGTCACCCGGCGGTGCACGATGGCCCGCGCCGGACACCCGCCGCCGGTCGTCCTGGCACCCGACGGTCAGGTGTCCTTCCCGGAACCGCCGGCCGGGCCGCCGCTCGGCCTCGGCGGGATGGCGTTCGAGGCCACCGAGATCGAACTCGCCGAGAACAGCCTGATCGGCCTCTACACCGACGGCCTCATCGAGGGCTCCGACGGCGACATGGAGCTGGGCATGTCCCGGCTCGGTGAGCTGCTGGCCCGCTCCGACCTCGACCTCTCCACGCTGTGCACCTCAGCGGTACGGCAACTCGTGCCCGTGCCGCAGCCCGACGACATCGCCCTTCTCCTGGCGCGCACCCACGCCCTCGGCGCCGACCACGTCGCCTCGTGGCAGGTGCCGGTGGACCCGGCCGCCGTCGCCGACGTCCGCGCCCGCGCCACCCGCCAGGTCGCAGCCTGGGGGCTGGAGGACCTGGCGATGACGACGGAACTCGTCGTGAGCGAACTGGTCACCAACGCGATCCGCTACGCCGAACCGCCCATCCGGCTGAGGCTCATCCGCGACTCCCACCTGACCTGCGAGGTCGCCGACGCCAGCAGCACGGCCCCCCGGCTGAGGCATGCCCGCAGCACGGACGAGGGCGGCCGCGGTCTCTTCCTGGTCGCCCAGCTGACCGACCGCTGGGGCGCCCGGTACACGCCCGACGGAAAGATCATCTGGGCGGAGCAGGAGATTCCCTGACGGGGTGCGGCGGGGCCCGCCGGCACGGGTGCTCCGTGGCGGCAGCCGCTGGGCGTCTTCGTGACTGCGACGTCTCGGGCGGCCTGGCCGACCCCGCGATGCTGGCGACGACGGCCCGCGCCGACGTGCCGTACGTGCTGATGCACTGGCGCGGACACGCCACCGCCATGCAGGCGAACGCCGTCTACGGCGACGTCGTCGCCGAGGTGGCCGACGAACTGCGCCTGAGGGTCGAGGCCGCACTGCGGGCGGGCATCCGACCCGGCTGCCTGATCCTCGACCCCGGCCTGGGCTTCGCCAAGGAGGCGGACCACAACTGGCAGTTGCCGGGCCGCCTCGGGGAGGTCCGCCTGCTGGGCCACCCCGTCCTGGTGGGCGCCTCGCGCACGTCGCTCCTGGGGCGTCTGCCGGCGGATCCGGAGACTGGGCGGCCCCGCCCGGCCCGACAGCGCGACGCCGCAACCACCGCCGTCTCCGCACTCGCCGCCGCACAGGGCGCCTGGTGCCTACGGGTGCACGACGTGACGTCGACACTCGACGCGGTGCGGGTGACGGCCCGCTGGGGCGCGGAGACACCTGCCTGACGGCAACCGAGCAGCGCAGTGCCTAGCCCAGATACCCCATCCGATGGCTGATCTCCTCCGCCCCCTTGAGCAGCACCGGGGCCACCTCGCGCATCCGCTCCTCGGTGAACCGGTACGCGGGCCCGGACGCACTCAGCGCCGCGATGACCTCGCCGTCACGTGAGCGGATCGGCGCCGCCATGGCGTGCAGCCCGATCTCGAGTTCCTCCAGCGTCACCGCGTACCCGCGCTCCCGCGCCGCGGTCAGGTCCTTCTCCAGCTTCGCCCGGGCCGTCAGCGTGTGGGGCGTGAGCTTCTGCAGCCCGGACGCCGCGAGGACGTCGGCGCGTCCCTCCGGCGACAGATGCGCCAGCAGGATCTTCCCGCTGGACGTGGCGTGCACCGGGGTGAGCTGTCCGACCCAGTTGTGCGTGCCGACCGCGCCCGGTCCGCGTACCTGGTAGAGGTTGACGGCGTAATGCTCCTGCAGGACCGCGATGTTGACGGTCTCGCCGATCTCCTCGGCGAGCCGCTCGCACACCGGCCGGCCCTGCTGGGTGATGTCGAGCCGGCCGGTGACCGCACCGGCCAGCCGTACGATCCCGAAGCCGAGCCGGTACTTGCCGCGCTCGGCCGTCTGTTCCACCAGACCGCGTGCCTCCAGCGCGCCGAGCAGGCGGAACGCGGTCGACTTGTGGACGTCGATCTCGCCGGCCACCTCGCTGACGCCCGCCTCGCCGCGCTGGGCGAGGATCTCCAGGACGCTGACGGCACGGTCGACGGACTGCACCCCGTTCACCGCGGGAGCAGCTGTTTCGCCGTCTGCCGGGTAGTTGCTCATGGCGCAACTATACGCATTTCGTGGTGGGCGTCAGCGGAAGACGACGGTGCAGTGCCCGTTGACCAGGACAGGGCTCTCGCTGTGCCGCTGCACGGCCCGGGCGAGCACTGCGCCGCCCTCATGAGGTTGCGCATCGCGCAACTTCCTGCGCTATTGCGCACTGATACCGCCCGTCTCTTGACAAGCGCCCGACCTCACCCCAAGCATGTTGCGTATAGCGAGTTTTGTTGTGTAATTCGAGACACCTGGTCGGGCACCCGCAACCCGGAGGTTCCCCATGAGCATCACCGTCGTCGGCGCGTCGCTGGCAGGCCTGAGCACGGTCCGCGCGCTGCGCGCGGAGGGCTACGACGGCGAGATCGTCGTCGTGGGGGAGGAGCGGCACACCCCCTACGACCGCCCGCCGCTGTCCAAGGACTTCCTCAAGGGGGACATCGACGCCGGCGCGCTCGCGCTCGGCGACGCCGACGAGTACGAGGCCCTCCAGGTCACCTGGCTGCTCGGCGAGCGTGCCGTACGCCTCGACCCCGCGGACCGGTCCGTCACCCTCGCCGGAGGGCGCCGGCTGCGCAGCGAGGGCGTCGTCGTCGCGACCGGTGCCGGTCCCCGCCTGCTCCCCGGCATGGACGGCCTGGCCGGGGTCCACACCCTGCGCACCCTCGACGACGCCGAGGCCCTGCGCACCGAACTGCTCGACGGACTGCCCCGGGTCGTCATCATCGGCGCCGGCTTCATCGGTGCCGAGGTGGCCTCCACCGCCCACCGGCTCGGCCTGCACGTCACCGTCGTGGAGGCCGTCGACGTCCCGCTGGAACGCCAACTGGGCCGCGAGATGGGCCTGGTGGTCTCCTCGCTGCACACCGACCACGGAGTGCGCCTGCTGTGCGGAACCGGCGTGGCGGGACTCACCGGCGAGGACCGGGTCACCGGGGTGCGGCTGGCGGACGGGCGCCTGCTGCCCGCCGACATCGTCGTGGTCGGGGTGGGCGTACGGCCCGCCACCGACTGGCTCGCCGGTTCCGGTGTGCAGGTGGACGACGGCGTGGTGTGCGACGCGGGCGGCGCGAGCAGCGTCCCGGGCGTGGTCGCCGTCGGCGACGTCGCCCGCTGGCCCAACCCGTTCACCGGACGCCACGCCCGCATCGAGCACTGGACCAACGCCACCGAGCAGGCGAAGACCGCCGCCCGCACGCTGCTCACCGGCGAGTCGGCCGCGCCCGTCCGGGTCACCGCCCCGTACTTCTGGTCCGACCAGTACCAGGTGCGCATCCAGCTCGCCGGACACGTCGCCCCCGGCGACCGACCCGAACTCATCGAGGGCAGCCTCGACAGCCGCTCCTTCGTCTCCGTCTACCTGCGCGAGGGCACCCCCGTAGCCGTGCTCTCCCTGAACCAGCCGAAGCTGTTCAACCGGCTCCGCCGCACCCTCGCCCCCGCCACCGCGGCCGCCGTGCCATGAACCCCACGCCTCAACAGCCACGGAAGGACGCGCAGACGACCGCCGTCCCGCGGCACCTGCGCTACACCTGGGACCACGAGTGGCTGGTCGTGGACGAGGGCAACGCCACCGTCGGCATCACCGCGTTCGCGGCCGAGGCCCTCGGCGACGTCGTCCACCTGCGGCTGCCCGAGGCCGGCAGCCGCGTAGAGGCGGGCGAGAGCTGCGGAGAGATCCGGTAAACGACAACCAGCCCGCAGGGGCGTGCCCGCGACCCGCATCGGCACGCCCCGCCAATCCCCCGGAGTATGGCGTGGCAATCAGCGTCTTCGACCTGTTCTCCATCGGCATCGGCCCGTCCAGTTCGCACACCGTCGGCCCGATGCGCGCCGCCGCGATGTTCGCCGCCCGGCTGAAGCAGGACGGCCTGCTCGCCCAGACCACCGCAGTACGGGCGGAGCTGTTCGGCTCCCTCGGCGCCACCGGCCATGGCCACGGCACCCCCAAGGCGGTGCTGCTCGGCCTGGAGGGCAACGAGCCGCACACGGTCGACGTCGCCCAGGCCGACCTCGATGTCGAGCGCATCCGCTCCACCGGGCGCATCCGCCTCCTCGGCGCCCAGATCGGGCCGGCCCACGAGATCGGCTTCGACGTCTCGACCCAGCTGGTCCTGCACCGTCGGCGGTCGCTGCCGTACCACGCCAACGGCATGATCCTCTTCGCCTACGACGCCGACGGCGTGCCGCTGCTGGAGAAGACGTACTACTCGGTCGGCGGCGGCTTCGTCGTCGACGAGGACGCCGTCGGGACGGACCGCATCAAGCTCGACGACACGGAGCCGGCCCACCCCTTCAGCACCGGCGACGAACTGCTCCGACTGGCCCGGGAGACCGGCCTGTCCATCTCCGCCCTGATGCTGGAGAACGAGAAGGCCTGGCGCACCGAGGACGAGATCCGCTCGGGGCTCCTCGACATCTGGCGGGTCATGGAGGGCTGCGTGTCGCGCGGCCTGGCCCTGGAGGGAATCCTCCCGGGCGGTCTGAAGGTACGGCGCCGGGCCGCGGCCGCGGCCCGCCAACTGCGCGGCGAGGGCGATCCGTTGGCCCGCGCGATGGAGTGGGTCACGCTCTACGCGATGGCGGTGAACGAGGAGAACGCGGCGGGCGGCCGGGTCGTCACCGCTCCCACGAACGGCGCCGCGGGCATCATCCCGGCCGTCCTGCACTACTACCTGAACTTCGTGCCGGGCGCCGACGAGGACGGCATCGTCCGCTTTCTCCTCGCGGCAGGCGCGATCGGCATGCTCTTCAAGGAGAACGCCTCCATCTCGGGCGCCGAGGTCGGCTGCCAGGGCGAGGTCGGCTCCGCCTGCTCGATGGCCGCGGGCGGCCTCGCCGAGGTACTGGGCGGCAGCCCCGAGCAGGTCGAGAACGCCGCCGAGATCGGCATGGAACACAACCTCGGCCTCACCTGCGACCCGGTCGGCGGCCTGGTCCAGATCCCGTGCATCGAACGCAACGGCATGGCCGCGGTCAAGGCGGTCACGGCCGCCCGGATGGCACTGCGCGGCGACGGTCGCCACCACGTCTCCCTCGACAAGGTCATCAAGACCATGAAGGAGACGGGCGCCGACATGAAGGTCAAGTACAAGGAGACGGCGCGGGGCGGGCTGGCGGTCAACGTCATCGAGTGCTGAGGGAACAGGCCCTGACCTGCGCGTTCGTTTCTTTCAGCGCTGTCGGGGCCTTCCCTTCTTACGCGGTGGAAAGTCCCTGGAAACTCCCTGGGACAGACGTGAAAGTCCCTGAAAAGTCCCTGGGAAGCTCCCATGGAAGGGGCTCTTGACCTGCGGGTTCGCGGCACGTGATCAACGCCGGATACGGCCTGGGGCGGGGCCGGTCGTGGAATCCGTCGTAGCCGAGGCTGCCGTATGCAGCATCCGCCATGGCAACTTCCGGCATCACGCGTTCGACAGCGTGGACGGATGAGAACACGCGGGGCGGCATCAGGGCAGGGGACACCAGCACGGGGGACACGAGCGCAGGGAGCACGAGCGCGGCGGAGTTCGGGTTCAAGGAGTATGCGAGCGCGGTGGCAAGCGGAACATCTGGCGGGACAAGGACGCAGCGGCATTCGTCCGCTCCGTCGCGGACGGGAACGAGACGGTGCCCACCGTCACCGTCGTCGGGCACGCCATGGTCAACCCGTCGAAGCGACAACTGCTGGACGCGGTCCGCGAGCACGCACCGCATCTGCCGGCGTCCTGACCCGGCGCTGAGAGCAGAGGGCCGTGGCCGACGGCCTCCGGACGGCCCGGAGCCATGCGCGCAGTGCAGCGTTCAGTACTCCTCGGTCTCGACGAACCTGGCGTCCGCGTCGCCGTCGGGACAGAAGGCGTCAGCGGCGGCGGGGGGAATCCGGGCGGGCCGTCCTTCAGGGCCAAGCCCACGCCGGCTGGCTTCGCCTTGACCTCATCGATCGACTTCGCACCGACGTTGCGGATGTCCAGGAGGCCGGCCCCGGAGCACGCCACGCGCAGGATCGCAAATGCGACCGGGCCGCTAGAGGACGCCCTCGCCCGCACCACCCAGCCTCAACCCGCCATCGAACCGGCCCATACGGCACCACCACCCCACCCGGAAGCCCCGCGGACACCGCCTCGATCCCACGTCTCCCGTACTGACGCCCTGTTACCCAAGGCCTGCTGGCGCTATTTACCCAAGGTCTGCTGGCGCTATCTGGATCCGATCGCACGGGGCCCGACCTCTTCCGTGACTCCCCCTCAGGGCTGGCGCGGTAGTGGCCAGCCGCCCTCCGCTTCCAAAGTTTCCGGAATACGCGCCTACCCAGGATCGATTGTTCCGGGCGAGACCATCGAGGCGGACGGGGGAAGCCGGTGAACGATCTAGCCTCGAACTTTCGTGATGGTCCGCCGACGGAGTTGGTGGACCATCAGGCGTTCTGCGGCTGAGCGTGGGCAGGCCAGCGGCCCGAGTGTC
>NZ_JBSFDG010000029.1:0-84872 GCF_053593775.1 Streptomyces sp. NPDC002092 | reverse complement strand
ATCGGCCTCGCCGTCTCCCTGGAGCTGCCCCTGCTCGTCATCGACATCCAGCGCGGCGGGCCGTCCACCGGTCTGCCGACCAAGACCGAGCAGGCCGATCTGCTGCAGGCCATGTTCGGGCGGAACGGCGAGGCACCGGTTCCGGTGATCGCCCCCAGAACCCCGGCCGACTGCTTCGACGCGGCCATGGAGGCGGCGCGGATCGCGCTGATGTACCGCACCCCGGTGATGCTGCTCTCCGACGGCTATCTGGCCAACGGCTCGGAGCCCTGGCGCATCCCGGAACTGGACGAACTCCCGGACCTGACCGTGCAGTTCGCACAGGGCCCGAACCACACGCTGGAGGACGGCACCGAGGTCTTCTGGCCCTACAAGCGCGACCCGCAGACCCTCGCCCGCCCCTGGGCCATTCCCGGCACGCCCGGTCTCGAGCACCGCATCGGCGGTATCGAGAAGGAGGACGGGACCGGGAACATCTCGTACGCCCCCGCCAACCACGACTTCATGGTCCGCACCCGGCAGGCCAAGATCGACGGCATCGACGTGCCGGAGCTGGAGGTCGACGACCCGCACGAGGCGCGCACGCTGGTGCTCGGCTGGGGCTCGACCTACGGACCGATCACGGCGGCGGTACGGCGGCTGCGCACGGCTGGGGAGTCCATCGCGCAGGCCCATCTGCGGCATCTGAACCCCTTCCCGAGGAATCTCGGCGCGGTCCTGAAGCGTTACGACAAAGTGGTGATTCCCGAGATGAACCTCGGGCAGCTCGCCATGCTGATCCGGGCGAAGTACCTGGTCGACGCCCACTCGTACAACCAGGTGAACGGCATGCCGTTCAAGGCGGAGCAGCTCGCCACGGCTCTCAAGGAGGCCATCGATGGCTGAGACGTCCACGGAAGGCACGGGCACGATCGAGGCGCTCTCGCTCGTTCCCAAGGCCGAGGCCCGCCAGTCCATGAAGGACTTCAAGTCCGATCAGGAGGTGCGCTGGTGCCCCGGCTGCGGTGACTACGCGATCCTGGCGGCCGTCCAGGGCTTCATGCCGGAGCTGGGCCTCGCCAAGGAGAACATCGTCTTCGTCTCGGGCATCGGCTGCTCCTCCCGCTTCCCGTACTACATGAACACCTACGGCATGCACTCCATCCACGGACGCGCCCCCGCCATCGCCACCGGACTGGCCACCAGCCGACGCGATCTGAGCGTGTGGGTGGTCACCGGTGACGGCGACGCCCTGTCCATCGGCGGCAACCACCTCATCCATGCGCTGCGCCGCAATGTGAACCTGAAGATCCTGCTGTTCAACAACCGGATCTACGGCCTGACCAAGGGGCAGTACTCGCCGACCTCGGAGGTCGGCAAGATCACCAAGTCGACGCCGATGGGCTCCCTGGACGCACCCTTCAACCCGGTGTCGCTGGCCATCGGCGCGGAGGCCTCCTTCGTCGCCCGCACCATCGACTCCGACCGCAAACACCTGACCGAGGTGCTGCGCCAGGCGGCCGCCCACCCGGGCACCGCGCTGATCGAGATCTACCAGAACTGCAACATCTTCAACGACGGCGCCTTCGAGGCACTGAAAGACAAGCAGCAGGCCGAGGAGGCGGTGATCCGGCTGGAGCACGGACAGCCGATCCGCTTCGGGGCGGACGGTGCGCGCGGTGTGGTTCGGGATGCGGCCACCGGTGACCTGAAGGTGGTCGACGTGACCGCGGACAACGAGTCCCGGATTCTGGTCCACGACGCCCACGCCGAGTCGCCGACCACCGCCTTCGCCCTGTCCCGGCTGGCCGACCCGGACACCCTGCACCACACCCCGATCGGTGTGCTGCGGTCGGTGGACCGGCCGGTGTACGACACCCAGATGGCCGACCAGCTGGACACGGCGATCGTGCAGAACGGCAAGGGCGACCTGGCCGCACTGCTGGCCGGCGGCGACACCTGGACGGTCGTCGGCTGACCGTCACGTACAAAGGGAGGGCCCGGATGCGGCGGTGCGGCATCCGGGCCTCCCGTGCGGTCTCACACGTCGGGGATGTCCTTCTTGGCACGGATGAGGGTCTCGCGGGTGATGACGACGATGCGTTCGTAGTCGGCGCGGGCGGCGTCCGGGGGGAGATGGGGGTCGAGGGCGGTGGTGGCTTCGGTGCCGATGACAGCGAAGTTGCCATCGGTCAGTTCGAACAGGTCGGGGCAGGTCTCGGAGGAATAGCTGCCTCTTTTGCGGGGTGGATCGCCGAGGCGGCGGGCTATCCGAACAGACATCGATTCGTCAGGCAACTGAGCGTCCCCTCCCGGAGTCACAGCCAACGACCAGAGCATGACCGGGCCGACCTGCGCTCACACTCACCTGTCGGAGTACAGGCGCGGCATACGCCCTCAGCCGTGCGCCGGGGGCTCGGGCTCCGGCTCAGGCACGGCGCCCACCACCCACCACTCGTCCGGCTCCTCGGCCAGCTCCTCCATCATCACGTCGACGGCCGCGCCGATCCTCGCCTCGACGGAGTCCTGAGGCAGACTCCGCCGGTGCTCGACGGTCCGGTCCCAGTACTCGGCGAAGACGGAATTGATGCACAACACCCGGAGATGGCCGAGGAGTTCGTCCCAGCCGAGCGCTCCGACCCGATGGGCGAGCACCAGGGAGCCGTACTGCTGGTTGGCGAAGATCATCTGTCGGCGCCTGTCATCGGAAAGACCCCTCAGGGTGCTCGACGCCTCGGCCAGCAAGGGGTCGTCCAGCTTGCGGTCGTTCTGGTCCACGATGAGGCGGTAGTGCTGGATGAGGTTGGCCCGGCGGATCTCCTCGGTCATCAGCGCGAGTTGCTGCACCAGCTCGGTCAGCAGCTGCTCCAGACGCCGTCGGCCGCCGCCCCGTGCGAAGGACACCCCCATCAGGCCCAGTCCCGCCGCTACTGCAGAACCGATACTTCGCGCGGCCGCGTTCCGCCGTGAAGCCATCTCGAGGAATCCCCCCGGATCAGGTGTCCGCGCACCGGCCGACGGTGCACGGACCGGCGCACGGGAGGGCACGACATTCCGCCTCCAGCGTGCCCGGTGCCGTCAGCCGGTGCGGAAGGCGGAGAGGGGGCGCATGGAAGGACGTAGTGCTCCTGCCCGTCCACGCCCTGACACTCGTGTGCCCGGCGAGCGCCCGCCGCATGCGTCCGGCAGCCGCCGACGGACGCGTCGGCCCTGCTCAGTCCCCGCTCAGCGCTGCCGCTTCGCCGCGTCGTACGCGTCCCGCGCCTGCTGTACGGCGTCCATCCGCCGCTCGGTCCACACCGCCAGCGCCCGCACCTGCTGCGCCGCCTCGCGCCCCAGGTCGGTCAGGGAGTAGTCGACCCTCGGCGGGATCACCGGCTTGGCGTCGCGGTGCACCAGTCCGTCGCGCTCGAGGGTCTGCAAGGTCTGGGTGAGCATCTTCTCGCTGACGCGGCCGATGGCCCGGCGCAGTTCGCTGAAGCGGTACGGGCGCTCCAGGAGTTCGATCAGGACCAGCACGCCCCAGCGGCTGGTGAGGTGTTCCAGGACGAGGCGGTAGGGGCACATCGCCTCGCCGCTGTCGTACTTGGCGACGGGTGCCGACTCGACGACGGATTCCGGAGTACTTACTGCCATGCCAGTACCTTACTTCAAAGTGGGTACTTTCCAATAGTTAGCGCCGCTCCTAAGGTTAGTGGCACATCCGCACCCCACAAGGAGATCGCAGATCATGAGCATCGTCGTCACCGGATCCACCGGACACCTCGGCCGTCATGTCGTGGAGCAGCTGCTGGAGAAGGTCCCGGCAGAGCAGATCACCGCCGTCGTACGCGACGAGGCGAAGGGCGCCGACTTCGCCGCGCGCGGGGTGAAGCTCGCGGTCGCCGACTACAACGCGCCCGAGACCTTCGGCAGCATCTTCTCGGCCGGTGACAAGGTGCTGCTCATCTCGGGCAACGAGTTCGACAAGGGCCGTGTCGGCCAGCACAAGGTGGTCATCGAGGCCGCGAAGGCCGCCGGTGTCGCGCTGCTCGCCTACACCAGCGCCCCCGGCAGCCTGACGGCCGCGCTCGTCGACGACCACCGCGGCACCGAGGAGGCCCTGCTCGCCTCCGGCGTGCCGTTCACGCTGCTGCGCAACGGCTGGTACCACGAGAACTACACCGAGAACCTGGCGCCCGTCCTGGAGCACAACGCCGTCGTCGCCGCCGCCGGTGACGGCCGTGTCTCCTCTGCCTCGCGTGCCGACTACGCGGCCGCCGCCGTCGCCGTACTGACCGGCGAGGGCCATGAGAACAAGACGTACGAGCTGGGCGGCGACGAGGCGTGGAGCTTCGCCGAGTACGCGGCCGAGCTCAGCAGGCAGACCGGCAAGGAGATCGCCTACAGCCCCGTCTCGGTCGAGGCCTTCACCGGGATCCTGACCGGCGCCGGGCTGCCCGGCCCGCTCGCCGCGGTTTTTGCGGGCGTGGACGCCTCCATCGAGAAGGGCGAGCTGGTCGTCTCCACCGGCGACCTGTCCCGCCTGATCGGCCGTCCGACCACGCCGCTCGCCGACGCGATCGCGGTGGCCGTCAAGGGCTGACGCTCCCGGGCGCCCCGGTGCGACGCCCCCGCCTGTCATGACCGTATGGCGATACGGGTATGACAGGCGGGGGCGCACGGCGTTACCTTCTGCCTGGGACGCGTGCGCGACGAGGTGAGGAGGGGGCCGTGGCCGGGAAGTCGAGGGGCGAGCGGCACATAGGACTGCTGAACGGCTTCGCCGCCTACGGAATGTGGGGTCTCGTCCCCCTCTTCTGGCCCCTGCTGAAGCCCGCCGGCGCCATCGAGATCCTCGCCCACCGGATGGCCTGGTCCCTGGTCTTCGTGGGCGTCGCGCTCGTCGTGATGCGGCGCTGGGCCTGGGCGGGCGAGCTGCTGCGGCAGCCACGCAGGCTGGGGCTCGTCGCGATCGCCGCGGCCGTCATCACCGTCAACTGGGGCGTGTACATCTGGTCCGTGAACAGCGGGCATGTCGTCGAGGCCTCGCTCGGGTACTTCATCAACCCGCTGGTCACCATCGCCATGGGCGTGCTGATCCTGAAGGAGCGGCTGCGGCCCGTGCAGTGGGTGGCGGTCGGGACCGGCTTCGCCGCGGTGGTCGTGCTCACGGTGGGGTACGGGCAGCCGCCGTGGATCTCGCTCACGCTCGCCTTCTCGTTCGCGACGTACGGGCTGGTGAAGAAGAAGGTCGGGCTCGGCGGGATCGAGTCGCTGGCCGCGGAGACCGCGATCCAGTTCCTGCCCGCGGTGGGTTATCTGCTGTGGCTGAGCTCGCGGGGCTCGTCGACGTTCACGACGCACGGGGTGGGGCACGGGGCGCTGCTCGCCGCGACCGGCGTGGTGACCGCGTTGCCGCTGGTGTGTTTCGGCGCGGCGGCGATTCGGGTGCCGTTGTCGACGCTGGGGCTGCTGCAGTATCTGGCGCCGGTGTTTCAGTTTCTGCTCGGGGTGCTGTACTTCCATGAGGCGATGCCGGTGGAGCGGTGGGCCGGGTTTGCGTTGGTATGGGTTGCCCTGTGCTTGCTGACGTGGGATGCGTGGCGTTCCGCGAGCAGGCTGGCCCGGGTTCGCGTGCCGCGGGTCGAGGCGGCGCCGTCCGCTGCCGTGGACGTCTGACTGGGGGGCTCTCCGCCCAGACCCCCGTGTCGGCCTGAACGGCCTCGTCCTCAAACGCCGGACGGGCTGAGAATGGCTGAGCCGGTCCCGTCCGTTCATGCCGGACGGACTGAAAGACAAAACCCCGACCGGGCGCTGGGAGCCGTCGACCCGGCAGACATGGGGCGCCGAGCCGCATATAAGTGGTCCATGACGCAGACATCCGAAGCCACGCCCCCGTCCGGCCCCTCCCCCGTCCACTGGAAGCTGGTCGTCGACGCCGGTGATCCGCATGCGCAGGCCGACTTCTGGGCCGCCGCGTTGCGCTACGAGGTCGAGGACAACAGTGCGTTCGTGGAGCGGCTGCTGGAGCTCGGGGCGCTGCCCGTCGCGGCCACCGTCGAGTTTCATGGGCGGCGCGCCTTCCGGGACCTGATCGCGGTACGTCATCCGGACGATCCGTACGACAAGGAGCGGGGGACGGGGCTCGGACGGCGGCTGCTGTTCCAGCGGGTGCCGGAGGCGAAGAGCGTCAAGAACCGGCTGCATCTCGATCTGCATCCCGGCGACGGGCAGCGTGACGGCGAGGTCGAGCGGCTGGTGGGGCTGGGCGCGAGCGTGCTGCGGCGGGTGAAGGAGCCCGCCGGGGAGTGGGTGGTGATGGCGGACCCGGAGGGGAACGAGTTCTGCGTGCAGTAGGTCACAGCGGGGCTCCCGGCGGGCCGGATGTTCCGTTACGGGAACCGGCTCGGCAGCCGTCGGCGTGTCGGCTGTCATGCGCCTGGCCGGCGGTGCCCCAGCCGGTGCGGCATCTTCGGCGACGGCGGCCGCCACGACCGCCTGGAGGGGTGCGGAGGAGCTGGGCATCGGCTCCGGCCGCTACGTCGACGGCCTCTCCGCCGCACATCGCTCGAAGATCAGCGGCTGTCTGAACTTCGACATGATCGGCCGGCCGAGCCCCGGCTACTGCGTCTACGACGACGACCCGGCGATCGAGAAGACATTCAAGGACTACGTCTTTGACGCCTGCTGCCGCCGCTCCTGCGCCACGACGTCCCCCATCGACGACACCGCCCTGGACCGCAACAGCGACGCCATCGCGCATGCGGTGTGGGAGCTGTCGCAGCAGGTGTCACCAATCGTCAACTCGGCGTCTGCCGGGCCGACTTGCGGGCGCGTTCCGTGAGTCGGCCCATGCGGGTGCGGGCCGACTCCAGCCGCTCGATGTCGTCGGCCGCCGGGCCGTCCTCGGCCGTGAGCTCGGTCCACAGGCCGATCAGCTCGTGGCCGAGATCCAGGCCCTGCTGCGGATCGCGCACGGCACGCCAGGCGGAGGCGGCGCTCTGGATGTTGCCGTAGGCCGCCTCCGCGTCCCCGCTGCGGCGGTGGATCCGGGCCAGGTCGAGCGAGAGCCGGAACGCGCGGATCGGCTCGCCCGCCAAGTAGGCGATGTACGCGGTGAGTTCACGCAGCCGGAGCACTTCGGGGTGCTCCGGCCCGAGGGCCGCCGAAGCCTCCTCGGCCGTGGTCTCGGCCAGCGCGGCCGCGGTCTCTGTCCGCCCCGCCTTCACGGCCTCGTTGATCTGCGCCATCGGCTCCGCGAGGAACGCGGGAGCGGTCGGCGGTTCGTCACCGAGGACGGCTTCGGCCACGGCGTCGAAGCCGCGGGCGGGGGTGGGCTTGGGGTCGGGGTCGAGGGCCGGGTCCGGGGGGACCAGGAGGAGGGGGGCGGTCGCGGGGCGCTTGGATGCAGGTGCGTCCGCGGATTCCTTGCGGGGTACGGATTCCTCGCGGGGTACGGATGCGTCCTCGGGTTCCGGGTGGTGCTGCGGGACCGCATCCATCGGCGGGGGCGGGCCGAACTCGCCGGTCGGGGCCGCCACCGTGCCCGGAGCCCTGTCCTGTGCCGGTTGTGGCAGCGCACGCAGTACGAACGTCGGGGAGGTCTCCCGCGCGGGTTCCGCGGGCGCCCGCAGCACGTGCGTCGGCGTGTCGCCCTGAGGTGACTGCTCCGGCTGCCGCGCCGGGGACGGCAGAGCCTCCGCCGCGGGAACAGTCATCCCTACGGGTTCCCCGGTGAAACTGCTGGCCCCGTCCGTGTCCACCTGAAGGTGTACGACGCAGCCGATCCGCTCGTCGTGCACGGTGGCAAGGACAGGGTGGCCGGTGGCGAGGGCGATGCGATGGAGATGGTTCAGGACGGCCTGCTGGATCTCCTCACCGGCGGCCGCGGTGACCGGCACACCGCCGACCCAGGCGCCGACCGCACCGGCTTCGGGCACGCGGACGTCGATCGGTGCCGCCACCAGGGCCGCCGAGCCCCCGGCGCGCTGCTGTTCCCGCTTCTTCTCGCGGCTGAGTCGAGCCATCGGTTCCCTCACTCGGATGCGTCGGGGAGTCTGCGGACAGCGCGTTCGGGTTCCATGGTGCTCCCTCCCGCCGTCGGGTTTCCGCTCCCCCGGCGTCAAGATCCGTTCGTACACGTACTGTTGAGTCTCGCCGGTCGCTGCCGGTTCTCCGGTCACCGTGGCGTCACAGACTCGTCCCAGGAGCCCGCCCCCGTCGTGTGGCCGGCGCCATGAGCACCGGTGGGTGTACGAGGGAGGCAGGCGGGCATGCGGACGGACGTGCAGCAGGGACCTGAGATCTGGATCCGCGGCCCGGTCACCGTACCGGAGCCGGGACCGCAGCAGCCCGCCCCGTCCACCGCCACCGCTCGGCGCTACTCCTGGGTGGGCACGCACGGCGGCGCGGGCGTGTCCACCCTCGCCGCCGTCTACGGCGGTCACGACTGCGGCCGTGCCTGGCCCGGCGCCGAGGACCCGCGGTCCGTCCTGCTCGTCGCCCGTACGCATGCGTCGGGGCTGACGGCCGCCCTGCGCACCCTGGAGGTCTTCCGCCTCGGGGAGGCCCCGCAGGGGCTTGACCTTGACGCCGTCGTGCTCGTCGCGGACGCGCCGGGGCGGCTGCCGCGGCCCCTCCACCGGCAGGTTCGGCTGATCGAGTCGCTCATCGACGTCTACCGCGTGCCCTGGGTGTCCGACTGGCGCCTCGGTGACCTCGGCGGGTCGCTGCCGCGCGAGACGCAGCCACTGGCCCGCCTCACGGGGGCGGCTAGGCGGTGATGTCCTTCGCCGTGAACCGGGCCCATGCCGCCGAGCCGAACACGGCCGCGTACAGGGCCTGGATCTCGAGGTTCTTCACCAGGTCGTCCCAGTAGACCGGGTCGCGCATCAGATCGGCGAAGGACAGCCAGTAGTGGGAGAAGAAGTACGGCTGTATCGCGTGGAGTTGGGGTATCTGGTCGAGGATCTGGACGGTGATCAGCAGTCCGACGGTCGTCGCCATCGCGGCGATGCCGCTGCCAGTCAGGGTGGAGACGAACAGGCCGAGTGCCGCGACGCCGATGAGGGACACGGCGACGATCAGGGCGATCAGCAGCGCTCTGCCCAGGCCCTCGGTGAAGCTGATCTGTGTACCGGAGATGGTCGTCAGATCGCCGAGCGGGAAGAGTATCGCCCCGACAGCGAGCGCCGAGACCGCCACCACGAGGGTGGCGACCAGGCAGAAGGTCATCACGGTCGCGTACTTGGTGAGCAGCAGGCGGGTGCGGCCGGCCGGGGCGACCAGCAGATAGCGCAGGGTGCCCGAGTTCGCCTCGCCGGCGATGGCGTCGCCCGCGATGACGCCGATCGCCATCGGCAGGAAGAACGGGAGCGTCGCGGCCAGCGCGGTGAACACCAGGAACAGGCCGTTGTTGGTGATCTGCGAGATGAAGGCGGGGCCGCCGCCGCGACCGGGGCCGTCCGGCGAACCGCCGCTGGTCTCGATCTTGACTGCGATGCCGACCAGGATCGGGACGGCCGCGAGCACGGCGAGGAGCGCGAGGGTCCGCCAGCGGCGGAACGTGGTGACCAGTTCACTGCGGAAGAGCCCGAAGGTCCACAAGGGACTCGGGTGACGCACCTCGGTCACGACCGCTTCAGCCTGCGACATCGAACCCCTCCCCCGTCAGTGCCACGAACGCGTCCTCCAGGGATGCCCGTTCCACGCCGAAGCCGCGGACCCGGACGCCCGCTGTGACCAGCGCGGCGTTCACCTCGGCGAGGTCGCGGTCCGGGGGCTCGGCGGTCACCCGGTCGTCGGTGACGACGACGTCGGCGGCGCCCTGCTCCTTCAGCACACGGGCCGCGTCCCCGGGGTCGGGCGTGGTGACGACCAGCCGGCCGCGCACCCCCGCGGCCAGGTCGGCCACGGCGCCCTGGGTGATCAGCCGGCCCTGCGCCATCACCGCGGCATGGGTGCAGACCTGCTCGATCTCGTCGAGGAGGTGGGAGGAGAGGAAGACCGTCGCGCCGTCGGAGGCCAGCTCCCTGACCAGCGAACGGATTTCACGCATGCCCTGCGGGTCGAGCCCGTTGGTCGGCTCGTCGAGCACGAGCAGTCTGCGGGGCTGCAGCAGCGCCGCCGCGAGGCCGAGCCGCTGCTTCATGCCCAGCGAGTACGCCTTCGCCTTCTTGCCGGCCGCCGCGGTCAGGCCCACCCGGTCCAGCGCGGCCGCGACACGGGCACGGCGGGTGCGCGGATCGGCGGTCGGGTCGGCGGCGTCGTAACGCAGCAGGTTGTCGCGGCCGGAGAGGAAGCCGTACAGGGCGGGGCCCTCGATGAGGGCGCCGACGTGCGGGAGCACGGTGCGCGAGGCGCGCGGCATGGGCCGCCCGAGGACGCGCGCCGTACCCGAGGTGGGTTCGATCAGGCCCATCAGCATGCGGATGGTGGTGGTCTTGCCCGAGCCGTTCGGACCGAGGAAGCCGAAGACGCTGCCCGCCGGGACGGTCAGATCCAGGCCGTCGACGGCGAGTTGCCCGCCTCGGTAGCGCTTGGTGAGCCCATGGGTGGCGATGACGCTGTCACCCGGCGGCTCGCTCTTCTCCGGCTCCGTGGCGGACTCCTCGTCCATCGGCTTCCTCGATTCGTGCATGTGCCGCCTCTCGCGCGGCGGCTACGTACAGTGACTACGTACGAGCGTCGCGCAAGGTTCCCGGCCAAGCGCTCGACGGCTGTGCCGCGATGAGCCGTCGATCGTCAGCGGTCCCGTTGCGGCTGGTCGCCCCCCGCTCTCGAACTTCGCTCGAGCGGGGGACCCCATCGCGGCGGAGCCGCACGTCGATACGGCCTCGCGCCCCTTTCGGGGCGCTGCGCTCAGCCCGCGTTCGCCGCCTTGATCAAGGCGTCCTTGCTCACCGCGCCGACGTAGACCTTGCCCTTGTCGGTGATCAGGGCGTTGATCAGGCGGGTCTTGAAGACCGTGCCCGAGCCGAACTTGCCGGAGACCTTGTCGCCGAGCGAGTCCAGGAAGCCACCGAACTGGCCGCCGGCCTTGGAGCCGGACGGGATGCCCTCGCCGCCGGTGTCGAAGGTGGCGATGGAGTTCCAGCCCTTGCCGATGACGTTCAGCCCGTCGGCCCCCTTGCCGAGGTCCTGGCCGGGCTTGCCGTGGGGCTTGCCGGCCTTGTGGTCGCCCTTCGGGCCGCCCTCGAAGCGGCCCTTCGCGTGGTCGCCCTGCTTGTCCTCGGTGACCTTCGCGCCCTTGGGCGGGGTGAAGTCGAAGGTCGAGGCGCTCGGCTTGGCGAAGCTGACCTGGGTGAAGCCGGCGTCGATCACGGCGGCGCCGCCGCTCGCCGGGGTCAGGGTGAACTTCAGCGGCAGCCCGGTCTTCGAGTCCACGGCCACGGTGATCTGACCGACCGTCGAACCGGACTGCTTCGGCTTGATGACCAGCCGGTACGCGTCACGGCCCGCGACCTGGGCGGTCCCCTCGACGGTCACCGAGGTGGTGGAGTCGACCGACTTCAGGGCGTCCTTGGTGAGGTCCTTGGGCGTGGCGGGGACGTCTTGCTTCTGCTGCTTCTCCGCGCCGGCGGGGGCGGTCGAGTGGTAGACCTCGTTCGACTGGCTGTCGTAGCCCCAGACGTCCTTGCCGTTGTGGATGATGCTGTATTCGGCCGCGTTCTCCAGCAGCGACAGCTTCTGCCTGTCCTGGCCGTCGGCCGCGACGCGCAGGGTGTGCGTGCCGGTCGCGAGCTCCGTGAGCTTGGAGGTCGGGTCGGCGGACGAGCCGTCGCCCGACTTGCCGGCGCCGGACGTCAGGCTGCTCTCGAGACCGCCGAGGTTCGGCAGCCCCAGATCCGTGGTGATCTTCACCGTGCCGGACATCTGCTGTACGTCCGACTTGGCGATCTTGTCGATGAGTTGCTGTGCGCTGATCTTCGGCAGATTGGGGTCTCCGGAGTCGGCGAGCGCCGGGACGAGCCCGATGGTCGCCGCCGCCACCCCCACCACCGCGACCGGGACGACGTACCGCGCGGCCTTGCGCCGACCCGCGCTCAGGTCGTCGGCCGCCCCGGCGGTCGTGCTGTCGTCGGATTCGTACGGTGCCATGTGTGCGCTACCTCCGTCGTCGGCGGCGGCTTGTCCAACTCGTGTGTTTCTGTTGTCCACCCCGAGCCGCCATTCTCACCCGAATCGGTGATCAGTGGTGATTTCCGTGGTTTCCATCTCACCAAATCGGCCAGGAGGAAGCGTCAGCCCCGGGGGCCAACTCCGTGTACATCTGGGGTATGACGCGAGAGGGCGACGCCTGCCCCGACCCGTAGGGGTCGTAGGGGGAGGACGTCGCCCGCCCGAGGTGAGCTCCCGTCAGTTCCGCAGGAAGACGTAGTCCGCCCGGTACGGGACTCCTACGATCGCGCCGGGCGTGCAGGAGCCGGCCGGGGCCACTCCGCCCACGGTGTTGAGCCGCAGGATCTCGGCGGTGTTCGCGAGCAGGCCGTGGTGCTTGCCGGACCGGGTGGCCTTGAGGTCGAGCTCGGGGATGTTGCCGTCCCCGTTCGGTGTCTTGGACAGGACGGCCCCGGTCACCGCGCTGCCGTCCGGCGCGACCCACTGCGGCGTACCGGAGTTGGGCGCGACGAAGGAGTGCCGGATGCCGCCGCCGAGCAGGGCGCCGACGTCCCGCTGGGCGAAGGCGTAGCCGCCGCCGGCGGCGGGCTTGCACTCGTAGATCTGCTTGCCCTTGATCACGGACGCCTGGAAGTTGTGCAGGGCGTCACGGAAGCCGAAGGCGGCGACGGTGACCTTGTGGAGCTGGCCGCGGACGGCTCCACCGGGGAAGTCGGTGGTGTGCAGGTTGGCGTAGAACGAACCGGGGTCGGACTTGAGAGCGGCGAGCAGGGCGGCGTCCTTGACCTCGACCGTGCCGGTGACGCTGTGCCGCCTGCGGTTCTTCAGCAGGTCGGTGAAGTCGACCTTGACGCCGCCGTTGGTGCCCCTGGCGCCCTGGTGGATGTGGAGCATGGTCGGTTTGCCGGTGCCGCGCCAGGTCACGGCGACGGACACCTTGTCGTCCTGCACCTTGATGAACTCGAGAGCGGCGCCGTCCTGGTCGCCGACGGCCGGACCGCCCGCCACGGGCACCTCGTTGGCCCCGCGCAGACTGGCGGCCAGAAGGGTTCCCCCGGTCCCGTCGGACACGGCCCCTCCGGTGGCGTGGGCCGGGATCACCGCGACGGCGATCCCCCCGGCGGCGGCCACCGCGACAGCTGCGGCCTTCAGGCTCTTACGGCGCTTCGAGAACGTCGTCTTCATGCCCATGATTCTGTTTTCTCCCCGTAGACCGGCCGACACAGACCGGCCGACACCCCCTGCGTCGGCCTTCTGGGTAGCACTACGGAAGTGATCCGACTCTGGACTCAGTCCAGGTTTGTAATGTGCATCACATCACCCGGAGCGCAGATCAGAGGCCGCTCGGCCGACAGCTCAGCCGGCCCGGTGCACCACGGCGTCGCACATCTCCATCAGCGCGAGCTTGGCGTCGCACTCCGTCAGCGGAGCCAGCGCCGCCCGCGCGTCCTCCGCGTAGCGCACCGTGTCCCGACGCGCCTGCTCCAGCGCGGGGTGCGCCCGCAGTCCGGCGAGCGCCTCGGCATGCCGCGCGTCGTCGCTCAGGTCGGAGTCCAGCAGCTCGCACAGGGCGATGTCCTCGGCAAGCCCCAGCCGCGCCGCCCGCTCCCGCAGCCGTAGCACCGGAAGCGTGGGGACTCCCTCACGGAGGTCGGTGCCCGGAGTCTTGCCGGACTCGCGCGACTCGGAGGCGATGTCCAGTACGTCGTCCGCCAGCTGGAAGGCGACTCCGAGCCGCTCCCCGTACTGCGTGAGCACGTCCACGACCGTCTCGTCGGCGCCCGACATCATCGCCCCGAAGCGGCACGACACGGCCACCAGCGAGCCCGTCTTGCCGCCGAGCACGTCCAGGTAGTGGTCGACCGGGTCCCGGCCGTCCTGCGGCCCCGCCGTCTCCAGGATCTGCCCGGTGACCAGGCGCTCGAACGCCTCGGCCTGCACCCGGACCGCCTCGGGCCCGAGGTCGGCGAGGATGTGCGAGGCGCGCGCGAACAGGAAGTCGCCGGTGAGGACCGCCACCGAGTTGCCCCAGCGGGTGTTGGCGCTGTCGACGCCGCGCCGCACGGCGGCCTCGTCCATCACGTCGTCGTGGTACAGCGTCGCCAGATGGGTCAGCTCCACCACCACGGCCGACGGCACGACCCCCGGCGCATACGGGTCGCCGAACTGGGCGGCGAGCATCACGAGCAGCGGCCGGAACCGCTTCCCGCCCGCCCGCACCAGGTGCTGGGCGGCCTCCGTGATGAAGGGCACCTCACTCTTGGTGGCTTCGAGCAAACCTTCCTCGACGGCCGCCAATCCGGCCTGGACATCGGCTTCCAGAGCCTGGTCCCGCACGCTCAGCCCGAACGGCCCGACGACGGTCACGAGGGGTCTCCTGTCTGCTGGTGTCTACTGGCGGTTACACGGTTTGTCGATAGGTCGCTGACATCACTCAAGTCAGCGTATCCGGTCACCTTTCGATCACCGATGCCGCCCACCCGTCCAGCCCGGGCGGTATCGGATCACGACCGGTATGTTTTTGATCAACCGATAAGAACGAATATCTATCGACTTGTCTATCGGGGTGTCGGCCGACGCGCCTCTCGGCGTGCCTCCCGGCGCGTCCGCACGAGTCGGCACGCCCGATCGCCCCTCCCTCACGAAACGACTCACGAGGACCTCCGGATCCCGGCACCGGGTGCTCGACGGGCGACCGTCATGACAACGACGTGCACCACACGCCAGGTTCCGCTTCCGCCCCCATGTGGCGATGAGCGGCTGGTTGACCACGAGTTGAGGCCATTGCCCCATTTGCCGTTCTTGCGGATGCCGGTGACTTGACTCACACGGCAGTGCGGGCCGACGAGCGCCGCGCTCGCGCCGCTTCCCCTCCCCCGTACGCGAGTTGAGCCTTGGCAACCGCAAAGGATCAAGTGCCTCATAAGCCTCAGACCAAGGTCAATAGGTGTGATCTGTGAAGTCGACACTTGTTCCCGCCATGTGCTCTCGCATACGTTCCCGGCCAGTCGGGTGGACGCCGAATCCTGCCGCCGCCCGGGCACGACCATCGACCAACTGACTCGCACGGCAGGAGCGGGGGAACCAGGTAGGCCGCCGGACCGGGCATCGCCCCGGGCCGGCTAGGGGTGAAGTCGCGTTGCCGTAGGGCGGCGCGGCCGGGCATCTCCCGCCCGAACCCGACAGCTCACCTCGCAGGCGACGGAGAGGATCCCGCCATGCCTGCAACAGGTCAGCACCGCCGCCCCAGAAGCAACCGTCTCGCCCGCAAGCTCGCCGTCACCGGGACGGGCGCCGCCGTTCTCGCCCTTCCGCTCATCGGGGCGAACAGCGCGTCCGCGGCCACCCCGACCGTGGCCAACGTGAAGTCGATGGGCTACGCCGACAACCTCGACGGATGGATCCGGGGCGCCCTCCAGGTCATGAAGCAGAACGGGATTCCCGGGACGTACAACGGCATTTACCGCAACATCATCCGCGAGTCCTCGGGCGACCCGGCCGCCATCAACAACTGGGACTCGAACGCGGTCGCCGGCACCCCCTCCAAGGGACTGCTGCAGGTCATCGACCCGACGTTCCTCGCCTACCACGTGCCCGGCACGGCTATGAACCCCTTCGACCCGATCGCGAACATCACGGCCGCCTGCAAGTACGCCGCCGCGCGGTACGGGTCGATCGACAACGTCTTCGGCGCCTACTGAGCGCTCCGCTGGAAGTGCCACGCAGGGCTGTCGGCCTTCAGCGGCACCATCGCGGCTGGTCGCTCCCCCACTGTCGAACCTCGCTCGAGCGGGGGGAGCCCCATCGCGGCGGAGCCGCACATCAGACCCAGCCCCGCGCCCCTTCAGGGCGCGGCTGAACTGCAGCGAGCTCCCCGGACTCGAAGAACAGTCGCTCGAGGACGACGGCGATGCCGTCGTCCTCGTTCGACAGGGTGATCTCGTCGGCCACCGCCTTGAGTTCGGTATGGGCGTTGGCCATGGCGACGCCGTGGGCGGCCCAGTCGAACATGGGGATGTCGTTGGGCATGTCGCCGAAGGCGATCGTGTGCTCCGGGCCGAGTCCCAGGTGCGCGGCGGCCAGTGCGAGGCCCGTCGCCTTGGTGATGCCGCATGGCTGGAGTTCGACGGTCCCCGGCCCCGACATGGTGACGGTGGCCAGCGAACCCACCACAGAACGCGCCGTCGCCGCCAACTCGTCGTCGGACAGGTCGGGATGGCGCAGCAGCACCTTGCTGATGGGTTCGCACCACAGGTCGTCGCGCCGGTCGACCCGCACGGCCGGCAGCGTCGGATGCGGCATCAGGTAGCCCGGTTCGATGAGGGTGAGTCCCTCCACACCGTCCTGGTCGACAGCCGCGTACACCTGGCCCACCTCGGCCTCGATCTTGCCGAGGGCGGTCTCGGCCAGCTCCCGGTCCAGGGTGACGGACCACAGCAGACGGTCCGCGCCCACGTCGTACACCTGCGCGCCCTGCCCGCACACCGCGAGCCCCCCGCCGCCCAGTTGGTCGAAGAGCGGCCGCACCCTGGGGGCCGGCCGGCCCGTCACGACCAGGTGCCGGGCGCCGGCCCCGGCGACCCGTGCGAGAGCGGCGAGGGACCGGTCGGAGAGCGTGTCGTCGCCTCTGAGCAGCGTGCCGTCCAGGTCGGTGGCGATGAGTGCATATGCGGTGGGTGCGGCCATGATCAGAGAATACGGACAGGACGCCCCACCGACTCATCGCGAACCGGACGACGGCAGATTGCCCCACCGTCCCTCGCTCAACTCGCCTATCCTTGTGGGCTCTTCATCGTCAGGCAGGGGCCCGTGACCGCTGCCTAGCCGTGCGCTGCCGCCAGGTGTTTGGCCAGCCTCGGAGAGGCGAACTCGGTGCCGCACACGAAGCGCATGACCGGGCCGTACGACGCCGCGGCCGGCAGGCCCGTGAAGTACAGGCCGGGGACCGAGGAGACGTATCCCGCGCCCAGTTTGGGTGTGCCGCGGCTCACCGCGAGACGCGTGCGCAGTTCGTGGCCGAGGAAGTCCATGGCCGCGATGTCCACCCGGTATCCGGTGGCCGCGATGACATGGTCCGCGGACATGTCCAGGATGCGGCCCGCGTGGGTGCGGACCGTCAACTTGGGGCTGCCGTCGGCCGCGTCCGCCCGTACGATCCGGTCGACTTCGCTGACCTGCACCTTCCCCTCGAAACGGTCGCGCAGCCACCATGCGCCGAGCGGACCGAGGACGCGCCGCACCAGGTAGTGGCGGGCCTCGGCCGGCAGATAGCGGTAGGGGTGCGGGTAGTAGCTGAGGGCCCACAGGGACCAGGCGCGGCCGAAGGGCGACTCGGGGCGCAGCTTCGGCTGCTTCCACGGCGGTGCGCCGAAGGCGACCCTGCCGCGGCCGCGGGAGACCACCCGCACCTGTGCGCCCGCCTCCGCCGCCAGCGCCGCCGTCTCCAGCGCGGACTGGCCGGCGCCGATCACGATCAGTTCCTTGCCGGCGTAGCGCGTGAGGTCGTGCTGCTGGGAGCTGTGGGAGACCGGGCCCGTGGGGGTGGGTCCGTCCGCCGCGGCGGTGGCCAGTTCGGCCGGCAGGTACGCGAGGCCGGACAGGCCGGTCGCCACGACGACCGCGCGGGCGGTGAACAACTCGCCGGAGTCCAGCTTGAGTTCGAAGCCGCCGCCCTTGTGGCGGTCCACCGACACCACCCGCACCTGTTCCAGTTCGGGCACCAGCTTCTGCTGGAACCACTCGCCGTAGGCGATGAAGGTCTCGACGGGGATGATGTCCTCGTCCGTCACCAGCCGCCTGATGCCGGCGGCGTCGCAGTAGTCGGCGAGTGTGTGGCCCTGCTGCGGCGCGTCCAGACTGGAGGCGACCGGGGTCGACTTGAGGAGCATTCCGGCGGGCATGTGGTCGCGCCAGCTGACCATGGGCTCGCCGAAGACGCGGACCGGCAGTCCGCGGGCTCGGAGATGGGCGGCGGTCGACAGGCCGAAGGGCCCGGCGCCGATGACTGCAACCGGTTGAATCACGAAGTCCCTCCCCAGGACGCTCACTTCGTCACTTCGTGTGGTTCGTCTCGGGCTGCTGACCGGTCGGCTAGCCGCCCGAACTGGTGGTGCTGCCACGGCGGTTGGTCCGCCACAGCTGGTACAGGTGCTTCGCGCCCGGTCGTACGAAGCGCGCGAGCATCGTGAGGAACGGCAGCGGGTCGTCACCCGCGAGCCAGGCCAGCTCCGTCCCGCTCGCGTGCGCCGGTGCGTGCGGCGTCGTATAGCCGCTGCGGCGGTAGGCGAGCAGGGCGGGCAGGTCGATGTTCTCCACGATGTACCGGTGGCCGGCCCGCTGTTCCCCCTCCGGGACGGTGCGGCCGGTCAGGTTCAGATGCATGGCGCGGACGACGTCCACCCCCGACTCGTTCTCGAAGAGCCGGAACTGGGCGCCCATGCGGGGGTTGAAGTCGAGGAGTTTGTACTGTCCGTCGCGCCGGTCGAAGCGCAGGTCGAGGTCGATGATGCCGGTGAAGCCGATCTGTTTGATGAAACGCGCGGCGATGTCCGCGAGTTCCGGATTGTCGACGACGTATGCGTTGGCCGTCATGCCCGCGTGCGGCGGCCAGGAGCGCACCTTCACGCCCGTGAACATCGCGAGCGGCGTCGAGTCCTGGTCGAAGTAGGCGTGCACGATCCAGTCCTCGGCGTCCTCCCTGGGCAGGTACTCCTGGAGGATCACCCCGGGGCACTCACCCCAGTCGCGGGCGAGACCGAGCAGGCCCTCGCGGGTGGCGATCCGCGTCGTGCCGTTCACCGCCGGCCGTTTGCGCCGTACGAACGCCTCACGGTTCTTGGCCACCACCGGGAAGCGGGCCTTCTCGGCGAACGTGACGATGTCGTCGTACGACTGCGGGAAGGCGGCCGTCGGGCTCGGGATGCCGTGTTCCACGCACAGTTCGTGCAGGCCCTGCTTGCTCGCGAGGCGGCGGGGCAGGGCGGGCTCTACCCGCGGGAACAGGAACCGGCCGGCGAGTTCGTCCTGGTGCTCGGCGATCAGGACGGCCGCCTCCTCGTCGGTGGGGACGAGGACGGTGGGGCGGCCGATGCGGCGCCCGATGCGCAGCAGGCCCTCCACCAGACGGGCGGGTTCCTCGGTGCCGGTGGTCGGCCAGACGAAGGCTTTCTCGAGGTAGCGGGAGGAGGCGGCGGGTGTGTAACGGTCCTCGGTGATCGCGTACATGGGCACCCCGAGGCGGCCCAGACTGCGGATCGCACCCACACCGCCGTGGTGCAGCGGGTAGTCGCCGAACTTGACGATCAGGCCGGGCACTTCACGGTCGGCCGCGAACGGCACACTGCGCGTGCTGCTGGCCACGGGTCCCCCCACGCGTCCCCCCTACGGACCGGACCCACCCCGTCCGTGTCCCCCAAAGGACGCTAAGCCGGAATTGCCACATCCGACAAGCCCAATTCGGACATTGCAAACTCTTTAGACACTGCCCAAGACCGGCCACGCGGCCGTAACGTGTGGCGCGGCCACACAGCGGCCGTGTAACGGTTCGCGCAGGTGGCACACGACAGACGGTTCGCGACACAGTGAGAGTGAGGCAGCACCCCATGCCCCCCTTCGATGTCCCCGAGGGCGATCCCTTCGGTCCGCACAACCTTCCGTACGGCGTCTTCTCCCCCGCCGGCTCGACGGAGCGGACCGTCGGCGTCCGGCTCGGCGACCAGGTCCTCGACGCGGGCGCGGCGGCGCGCGCGCTCGGCTCGCCGTACGCCTCCCTGCTCGCGCAGCCCTCGCTGAACCCGCTGCTCGCCGCGGGCCGCACCACCTGGTCGGACGTGCGGCGCGCGCTGACGGCGTGGGTGACGGTCCCGGCGCACCAGGAGGCGGTCGAACCCTTCCTGCATCCGCTGGCGTCGGTGACGCTCCACCTCCCCTTCGAGGTCGCGGACTACGTCGACTTCTACGCCTCCGAGAACCACGCCCGCAACGTCGGCCGGATCTTCCGCCCGGACGCCGCGGACTCGCTGACGCCGAACTGGAAGCAC
Source organism: Streptomyces sp. NPDC002092 (assembly GCF_053593775.1). NCBI lineage: Bacteria > Bacillati > Actinomycetota > Actinomycetes > Kitasatosporales > Streptomycetaceae > Streptomyces > Streptomyces sp. NPDC002092. The sequence goes on along the minus strand of NZ_JBSFDG010000029.1, from coordinate 64,752 downwards.
CTCCCGATCGGTTACCACGGACGGTCCGGCACGGTGGTGGTGTCGGGCACGGACGTCGTACGGCCGTCCGGGCAGCGCAAGGCCCCGGCCGATGCGGCGCCCGTCTTCGGGCCGTCCGTCCGCCTCGACATCGAGGCCGAGGTCGGATTCGTGGTGGGCGTGCCCTCGGAGCGCGGGCGGCCGGTGGCGCTCGGCGACTTCCGGGAGCACGTCTTCGGCCTGTGCCTGCTCAACGACTGGTCCGCGCGCGACATCCAGGCCTGGGAGTACGTCCCCCTCGGCCCGTTCCTCGGCAAGTCCTTCGCCACGTCGGTGTCCGCGTGGATCACCCCGCTGGACGCCCTGGAGGACGCGCGGGTGGCGCCCCCGGAGCGGTCCCATGAGCTGCTGCCGTATCTGGACGACACGGCCGACTCGGGCCACGAGCCCGGCGGGTACGACCTGCGGATCTCCGTCGCGATCAACGGCTGCGTCGTCTCCGAGCCGCCGTTCTCCACCATGTACTGGACGGCCGCGCAGCAGCTGGCCCACATGACCGTGAACGGCGCCTCCCTGCGGACCGGCGACCTGTACGGGTCGGGCACGGTGAGCGGCCCGGAGCCCGCGCAGCGCGGGTCGCTGCTTGAGCTGACCTGGAACGGACGCGATCCGCTGGAACTACCCGAGGGCAAGCGGACGTTCCTGGAGGACGGGGACGTGGTGACGTTGTCGGCGTGGGCGCCCGGTCCGGGCGGGACCCGCGTGGGCCTCGGCGACGTGAGCGGACGGATCGTGGCAAGCACGACGGAGTGAGCGGGTGGTGCGGGGCGTGACGGCGGCGGTACGGGTCTTGCGGGCAGTCGTACGGGAGATGCGAGGAGTACGAGGTGTGGCGTACGGGATGGCCGTCGTCCCCTGACTCCTGCGCCGTTCGCCGTCATACTGGCGGCGGGCGCCTTGTGCGCCGAGCCGCACCACCGCCCCGCCCCGCCCCTTCCTCCGACCAGGATCCGGAGACCGCGGCATGACCGTCTGTCTGCTCCTGCTGAGCGTCGTCGCCTTCATGGCCGCCGTGCCGGTGCCGCGTGCGCTGGTGCGGTCGGCGTGGCCCGAGCGGGAACCCGTGGTCGCGCTGTGGGTGTGGCAGTGCCTGGTCGCCACCGTCCTGCTGTGCTGTCTGACGGCGCTCGTGCTGGGCGCGGCCGCCGTCTTCCACACCTTCCGCGACCACGTCTTCGCGCCGGCGCCGCCGGCCGTGACCGCGGCGTACGACCTGACCGCCGCGCCCGCCTGGTCCGCGGCCCTCACCCTGCTGCTGGCCTGCGGAGCCGCCTGGACGACGGCGATACTGGCCCGCGAACTCGTCGAGGCGCGCCGCCGCCGCGGGCAGACCCGGGCGCATCTGCGCGAACGCGCCCCCGAGCTGCCCGCCGGACTGGAGGAGGCGGCGCGTGGGCCGCTGCTGGTGCTGGAGGACGAGTACCCGGACGCCTGGTGGATGCCCGGCCACCCGGCCCAGCTGGTCGTCACCACGGGCGCCCTGCACCGGCTCACCGACCACCAGCTCGACGCGGTCCTGACGCATGAACGCGATCATGCGCGGGCGCACCACGACTGGCTGCTGCATCTGTCCAGCGCGCTGGCCACCGGTTTTCCCCGCGTCCCGCTGTTCGCCCACTTCTGCGAGCAGACCCACCGGCTGGTGGAGCTGGCAGCGGACGACACGGCGTCCCGCCGGTGCGGCCATCTGACCACCGCGCTCGCCCTGATCGAGCTGAACCAGCATCGCGGCGTGCTGTCCTGCGCCTCCAGCCACCGCCTCCTCGGCGAACGCGTCGACCGCCTCCTGGAGCCGCCGCCGCGGTTGGGGCGCCGGCACCGGGCGCTGACGACGACGGTGGCGGCGCTGGTGCCGTTGCTGCCGCTGCTGATCGCGTTTGCGCCGGGGCTCACGGCACTGGGGTGACCCCTGCCTGGGGGTTGCCGCCCCCAGGCCCCCCTTTCGGCCTGAACGGCCTCGTCCTCAAACGCCGGACGGGCTGGAAGTGGCTGAGCTGGTCTCGTCCGTGAATGCCGTCAGGCTCGAGCGTCATGGCAGATCTTGCTACGGAGCAGGCGTAGCAGCAGGTCAGCGCCTTATCTGACGCCCCGGCAAGTGGCGCAACACTGCTGCAACACTCCATTCCCTACCAGCTCGCTATGGTTCGAAGCATGCCTTCCGCCGACCGCATCCGAGACCACGCCGGACAGGGCGCGACCACCGTCGCCGCCCACCGCGCGCGGCGTCGGCTGCGTGCCGACCAGGCCAGACAGCTCGCCGACCTGCTGCGCCACCAGCTCCTGGCCGGCGGTTTCCCGGACGGCACACTCCCGCACGAGACGACCCTCGCCACGGAGTACCGCGCCACCCGCAACACCGTCCGCCAGGCCCTGGACCTGCTCAGGGCCGAGGGCCTCGTGGAACGGCTCCCCGGAGTGGGCACCGTGGTCGTCGCCGAGAAGTACCCGCACGGCCTCAACCATCTGATGGGCCTCGCGGAAACCCTCCATGAGCACGGCCGCGTCACCAACGAGGTCCGCACCATGGGCCCCGCCCCCGCACCCGCCCCGGTCGCCGAACGCCTCCGCGTCCCCGCCGGCGACGACGTCCTCTACATCGAACGTCTGCGCCGACTGAACGGCCTGCCTCTCTCCCTCGACCTCACCTACATCCCGCTCGACCTCGGCACCGCCCTGCTCGGCGCCGATCTGGAGAACACCGACGTCTTCCGCCTCCTGGAGACGATCACCGGCCAGCGCCTCGGCCACGCCGAGATCACCCTGGAGGCGGTCAACGCGGACACCCACTCCGCCGCCGTACTCGAAGCCCCGCGCGGCGCGGCCGTCCTCATGCTGGAACGGCTCACCCACCTCGCCGACGGCCGACCGGTCGACCTGGAGTTCATCCGCTTCCGCGGCGACCGCATCACCATGAGCGGTCTGCTGCACCGCTCCCTCTGACCTCTTCCCGACCCCTTTCAGCCCCGTTTCCTGGAGACAGCCATGCCTTTGGCGCCCCAGCGGGCCGACGTGCCCGTGACCATCGACGAGTCGAAGTGCATCGACGGCTGCACCCTCTGCGTCGACATGTGCCCGCTGGACTCCCTCGCCATCGACGAGAGCAGCGGCAAGGCCTATATGCACGTCGACGAATGCTGGTACTGCGGCCCGTGCGCGGCCCGCTGTCCCACCGGAGCCGTGACCGTCAACATGCCCTATCTGCTCCGGTGAAAGGCCCCGAACTCCCATGAAACACAAAGTAGTTGCCGCCGCCGCCCTCCTTCTCCTCCCCCTGACGGCCTGCGGTGGCAACGCGGCGGCCGGAACCGACGGCTCCACGGTCACCGTCACCGTCGGCTACCAGTCCAAGACCATCAACACGGTCACCGCGGGCACCCTCCTGCGCTTCCTCGGCTACTTCGAGAAGGAGCTGAACGCGCTGGGCGACGGCAAGCACTACAAGGTCGACTGGCAGGACTACGCCACGGGCGCCCCCATCACCGCCCAGATGACCGCCGGGAAGATCGACATCGGCTCGATGGGCGACTTCCCGCTCCTCATCAACGCAGCCCGCGGCAAGCAGCTCGGCAAGCCGACCCACCTGGTCTCGGTCACCGGCTACAACCTGCGCGGCGGCCTCAACACGATCGTCACCTCCCCGGACTCGAAGCTGGCCACCCTCACCGACCTGAAGGGCAAGAAGGTCTCCACGAGCGTCGGCTCCGCCGCCGACGGCACGCTCGTACGGGCCCTGCAGCGCGCCGGCATCGACCCCGACAAGGGCATCCAGAAGCTCAACCAGCAGCCCGCGGTGGGCGCTTCTGCCCTGTCGGCGGGCAGCGCGGACGCCCTGTCGCAGTTCGTCGCCTGGCCAGGACTGCTCACCTTCCAGGGCAAGGCGAAGGCCCTGTACGACGGCGCCCAGCTGAACCTCCCCACCTTCCACGGCGTCACCGCCCGCGAGGACTTCGCCAAGCAGCGGCCCGCCGTCCTCGAGGCATTCCTCAAGGCTCAGTCGGAGGCCACCGACTACCTCAACGCCCACCCGGTCGCCGCCGCCGAGTCGGTCGCCAAGGCCACCGGACTGCCCGCCGAGGTGGTCTACCTCTACAACGGGGCACACGGCATCTCCACCTTCGACCCGGCGGTCAAGCCGCAGCTGATCTCCGCGCTGAAGAAGGACGTCTCGGTCCTGAAGTCGGCCAAGCTGACCGGGGACATCGACGTGGACTCCTTCGTCGACGACCAGTACGTGCGGAGGGCCCTCGGCGCGGACTACGCCCAGCGGCTCGCCGCGACACCGCCGGCCTCCGCGAGCGAGGTGTGGCCCAAGGGTGCCGAGAAGACGACCGCGTTCAAGACGCCCGCCGAGCTGCTGAGTTACGTGAAGAAGCACAAGGACGGCATCCGCGCCGCCTATGTGCCCGACGCCACCACCGGCACCCTCTGGTTCGCCGACAAGGCGGTCTGGGTGGCCGACGGCAGCCGGCTCCTCCCCTTCGTCGCACCCGCCACCGCCAATGCCTATGTCACCGCACACGGGGGCGCCCGCGTCATCACGTACGCCGACGCGCTGGGGCAGGCGTCGTGACCCGGCGAAAGCCGCAACGGGAGAACCGGTTCGCGCCCCGCCGTCCGCGGCGCGCGGGCCGGTACGCCCTGCGACTCGCCTCGCTCGCGGCCGCCCTCGGCGCCTGGCAACTGCTGGCCGGCCTCAAGGCCGACCTGTGGCTGCGCTTCTCGCAGTTCCCGACCGTCGCCGAGGTGGCCCGCACCTTCGCCGACCGGCTGTCCGGCCCCGACTACTGGACGGATCTCACCGACAGCCTCACCCGCATCCTCACCGGCTTCCTCCTCGCCGCCGTGCTCGGCGTGGCGACGGGCGTGCTCGTGGCGCGCTCCCGCCTCGCCGAGGACCTGCTCGGGCCGGTGCTGGAGGTCGTCCGGCCGATCCCGGCGATCGCCCTGGTGCCCGTCGCGATCCTGCTCTTCCCCTCCAACGAACAGGGCATCGTCTTCATCACCTGCACCGCCGCCTTCTTCCCCGTCCTGGTCTCCACCCGGCATGCGGTCCGCGCGCTGACCCCCGTCTGGGAGGAGGCGGTCCTCACCATGGGCGGCGGCCGGTGGCGGATCCTCGCCTCGGTCGTCCTGCCGGGCGCGTTGCCCGGCATCTTCGGCGGGCTGTCGGTCGGCATCGGCGTCTCGTGGATCTGTGTGATCTCCGCCGAGATGATCTCCGGCCAGTACGGCGTCGGCTACCGCACCTGGCAGGACTACACCGTCGTGAACTACGCGGGCGTCTTCGTCGGCATGATCACGATCGGCGTGCTCGGCTGGGTCACGTCCACGGCCGTGGAGCTCCTCGGCCGCCGGCTGACCCGCTGGCTGCCGCGCACGTCGTACATCCCCGGCGCACGGACTCCCCGTCCGGCGCGCGGTGCCGCTGCCGCCGCGCCCGTGAGCCCCGCCGCCAAAGAGGAGGCGCCCCATGACCAGCTCGTCTGACCTCCGCTCACCCTCCCGCACCGGTGCCGGACTGACCCTGCGGGACGCCACCCTCGGACGGCCCGGCGCACCCGTGCTGGAGGGAGTCGACCTCGACGTCGCCCCCGGCGAGATCCTCACCCTCGTCGGACCCTCCGGCTGCGGCAAGTCGACCCTGCTGCGCACCCTGGCCGGACTGCTCGCACCCCTCGCCGGGGACGTCGGCCAGGACGGGCACCCGCTGACCGGCCCCGCCGCCGACCGCGCCCTGATCTTCCAGGAGGACGCCCTCCTGCCCTGGCGCACCTTGCGCGCGAACGTCGAACTGCCCCTCGCCATCAAGGGACTGCCGCGTGCGGAGCGCCGGCGCCAGGCGGAGGACTGGCTGGAGCGCGTCGGCCTCGCCGAACAGTCCCGGCAGCTGCCCCACCGCGTCTCCGGCGGACAGCGCGGGAGGGCCCAACTGGCCCGGGCGCTCGCGGGCGCACCACGCGCCGTCCTCATGGACGAACCCTTCGGCGCCCTCGACGCCCAGACCCGCGCCGGCATGCAGGACCTGCTGGTGGAGGTACTGCGCGGCACGGGCGCGACGGTCGTCTTCGTCACCCACGACGTGGACGAAGCCCTCTTCCTCGGCGACCGTGTGGCCCTCCTCGGCAACGGCCGGCTGACCGCAGTACGCGATGTGCCGCGCCCGCGCGACCGTACGGCGCACGACGATCCCGCGCGCGTGGCGCTGCGGCGCGACGTCCTCACCTCGCTCGGTACCTGAAAGGCCCACCGGTGACCACCCCCTCCTTGAACACGCCCCTGGAGATCCCCGCCCTCACCGACGCCGAGGAGATCCGCTGCGACGTCCTCGTCGTCGGCGGCGGCACCGCCGGCACCATGGCCGCGCTGACCGCCGCCGAGCACGGCGCGAACGTCCTCCTGCTGGAGAAGGCCCACGTCCGCCACTCCGGCGCGCTCGCCATGGGCATGGACGGCGTCAACAACGCGGTCATCCCCGGCCGCGCCGAGCCCGACGACTACGTCGCCGAGATCACCCGCGCCAACGACGGCATCGTCGACCAGTCCACCGTCCGCCAGACCGCCACCCGCGGCTTCGGCATGGTGCAGCGCCTGGAGTCGTACGGTGTGAAGTTCGAGAAGGACGAGCACGGCGACTACGCGGTCCGCCAGGTCCACCGCTCCGGCTCCTACGTCCTGCCGATGCCGGAGGGCAAGGACGTCAAGAAGGTCCTGTACCGGCAGCTGCGGCGGCGCGAGATGCGGGAGCGGATCCGCATCGAGAACCGGGTGATGCCAGTGCGTGTGCTCACCGCCGAGGGGCGCGCGGTGGGGGCGGTCGGCTTCAACACGCGCACCGGCGCGTTCGTGGTGGTGCGCGCGGGCGCGGTGATCCTGGCGACCGGCGCATGCGGCCGGCTCGGCCTCCCGGCTTCCGGCTATCTCTACGGCACGTACGAGAACCCGACCAACGCCGGTGACGGTTACGCCATGGCCTACCACGCGGGCGCCGAGCTCACCGGTATCGAGTGCTTCCAGATCAACCCGCTGATCAAGGACTACAACGGGCCGGCCTGCGCCTACGTCGCCAACCCCTTCGGCGGCTACCAGGTCAACCGGCACGGCGAACGCTTCGTCGACTCCGACTACTGGTCGGGCCAGATGATGGCCGAGTTCGCTGCGGAGGTCGCGAGCGACCGGGGTCCCGTGTACCTGAAGCTGAGCCACCTCCCTGAGGAGTCGATCTCCTCCCTGGAGTCGATCCTGCACTCGACGGAGCGGCCCACCCGGGGGACCTTCCATGCGGGCCGGGGCCACGACTACCGCACCCACGACGTCGAGATGCACATCTCCGAGATCGGCCTGTGCGGCGGTCATTCGGCCTCGGGCGTACGGGTCGACGACCACGCCCGTACAACCGTCCCCCGCCTGTACGCCGCCGGCGACCTGGCCTGCGTGCCGCACAACTACATGATCGGCGCATTCGTCTTCGGCGACCTCGCGGGCGCGGACGCCTCCCAGTACCAGGCCTACGAGGGCGAGTTGCCCGAGGAGCAGCTGCGCGAGGCGCACGAACTGATCTACCGTCCGCTGCGCAACCCGGACGGCCCGCCGCAGCCCCAGGTCGAGTACAAGCTGCGCCGCTTCGTGAACGACTACGTGGCCCCGCCGAAGTCCGGCGCCCGCCTGTCCCTGGCCCTGGAGGCCTTCGAGCGGATGCACGACGACATCGCGGCGATGGGTGCGCGCACCCCGCACGAACTGATGCGCTGCGCCGAGGTCTCCTTCATCCGCGACTGCGCGGAAATGGCCGCCCGGTCCTCCCTGGCCCGCACGGAGTCGCGCTGGGGGCTCTACCACGACCGCATCGACCACCCCCGGCGCGACGACGCCTCCTGGTTCCACCACCTCGACCTGCACAAGTCCCCCTCCGGTTCGATGGAGTTCACGGCCCGTCCCGTGGCTCCGTACCTGGTCCCCGTCGACGAGTTCACGCCCGTGGACGGCCCGTCCCGGCACATCGGCGAGGTCCACGCCGAGGACGTGGCGACCGCCGGGTCGCGGGATGTGGCGCCGGTCGCCACGGGGCCGACCTCCGCACGGGCCACCACGCCCGTGGGCCACGGCTCGGGCGAGACCGCCTCACCCCGGCTCCTGGAACTGCTGGAGCTGGCCGAGGAGCAGGCGGAACTCGCCGCGATCGAGCCCTACTTGACCGACCTCGACGCCGCCGTGCGGCGCACTGCGGTCTCGGTCCTCACCGAGACGGTGCCGCCCGGCACCGGGCAGGCCCTGGCCGGCGCCCTCAGCGACCCCGACGGCGACGTACGTGCGGCCGCCGCGGCCTCGCTGCGCGAGCTGGTCGAGACCCTCCCGCCCGAACCCGACCTGGGTGCCGCCCTCACCGCTGCGGTCGCCGAGGCCGACCCCGTGGTCCGTGCCGCCGCCCTCGACGTACTCCGCGCCCTGCGCCTGGGGAACGTCGGGGTGTTCGCCGGGGCGCTGGACGATCCCGACATCGCCGTCCGTATCGAAGCCGTGCGCGCCCTCGTCTCGGTCGACGCGGTCGAACCGCTCTCCGGTGCGGCGGCCGACGCCTCGCGCGAGGTCCGGGTCACCGTGGCCAAGGCGCTCGCCGCCGTCAGCCCTCAGGCCCGTGCCGCGAGCGGCCAGGAGCTGCTCACCGGCACCCTGGACCGGCTCACCGAGGACGGCGACCCCCTGGTCCGCGGTGCCGCACTCGGCGCGCTGGCCACCGTCGGCTGCCCGGCCCCACTCGCCGCGCGTGCGGTGGCCGCACTGGCCGACCCGGCCTGGCAGGTCCGCGCCGGTGCCGCCACCGCTCTTTCCGCCGCGCCCGCCGACACGGCCGTGCCCGCTCTCGCCAAGGCGCTCGCCGACGCCAACGCCGATGTGCGCAAGGCGGCGGTGCTCGCCCTGACCCGCCACAACGGCACAGCGGAGGCCCGGGCGGCCCTCGCCACCGTCACGTCGGATTCGGACGCGGACGTCAGGGCGTATGCGGCGCGGGGGCTGTGACGGCGCCCCGGGCCCTGTGAGGTGCCCTCCGCCGCGGGCCGGCGCCGACCGGCCGGCCCGCCTCTATATCCAGTCCGGTTCCGGCTCCGCGTCCGTCTCGGGCCAGTCGTCCTCGGCGCCCGCACCGGTATCCCCGGCGGGAGCCGTGTGAGGTGCGCCGTCCAGTGAGGCCAGCACCTCCAGCACCCCTTCCCCGTAGGTCGCCAGCTTCTTCTCACCGACCCCGCTGATGCCGCCGAGCTGCGTCACCGACGTCGGCCAGGCGGTGGCGATCTCCCGGAGTGTGGCGTCGTGGAAGATGACGTACGCCGGAACGCCCTGTTCCCGGGCCTGCTCGGCGCGCCAGGCGCGCAGCGCCTCGAACGCGGGCTGCAGTTCCTCGGGCAGCTCGGCCGCCGCGGCCCTGGCCTTGCGCTCGCCCCTGCCGGCGGAGCCCGAGGCCGAACGCGAGGCCGCCGGTTTCTTCGGCTCCTTGCGCAGCGGTACCTCCCGCTCGCGCCGGAGCACTGACCCACTGGCCTCGGTCAGGACCAGCGTGCCGTACTCCCCCTCGACCGCGAGCAGCCCCTGCGCCAGCAACTGCCGTACGACGCCCCGCCATTCGCCCTCTTCGAGCTCCTCGCCGATGCCGAACACGGACAACTGGTCGTGGTCGAACTGGATCACCTTGGCCGTGCGCTTGCCGAGCAGGATGTCGACGATCTGGACGGCGCCGAACTTCTGCCCGCGTTCGCGCTGCAGCCGCACCACCGTCGACAGGACCTTCTGGGCGGCGACCGTGCCGTCCCAGGTCTCCGGCGGGACCAGGCAGGTGTCGCAGTTGCCGCAGCCCTCGGGGTCGGGCTCCTGGCCGAAGTAGGCGAGCAGCTGGCCGCGCCGGCACTGGGCGGTCTCGCACAGCGCCAGCATCGAGTCGAGGTGGGCGGCGGCCCGGCGCCGGAACGCCTCGTCGCCCTCGCCGGACTGGATCAGTTTGCGCTGCTGTATGACGTCGTTGAGGCCGTACGCCATCCATGCCGTCGACGGCAGCCCGTCCCGGCCGGCGCGGCCCGTCTCCTGGTAGTAGCCCTCGACCGACTTCGGCAGGTCGAGGTGGGCGACGAACCGGACGTCCGGCTTGTCGATGCCCATGCCGAAGGCGATGGTCGCGACCACGACCAGGCCCTCCTCCCGCAGGAAGCGGGACTGGTGGGCCGCGCGCGTGCCCGCGTCCAGGCCTGCGTGGTAGGGCACCGCCTCGATGCCGTTGCGTGACAGGAACTCCGCCGTCGCCTCCACCGACTTGCGGGACAGGCAGTACACGATGCCCGCGTCCCCTTCGTGCTCCTGCCGCAGAAAGCTCAGCAGCTGCTTCTTGGGGTCGGCCTTGGGCACGATCCGGTACTGGATGTTGGGCCGGTCGAAGCTCGCGACGAAGTGCCGGGCCGTCGGCATGTGCAGCCGCTGGGTGATCTCCTGGTGCGTGGCATGCGTGGCCGTGGCCGTGAGCGCGATCCGTGGGACGTCCGGCCAGCGCTCGCCGAGGAGGGACAGGGAGAGATAGTCGGGGCGGAAGTCGTGACCCCACTGGGACACGCAGTGTGCCTCGTCGATCGCGAAGACCGCGATCTTGCCGCGGGAGAGGAGGTCCAGCGTCGAGTCGAGGCGCAGTCGCTCCGGTGCGAGATAGAGCAGGTCCAGCTCGCCGGCGAGGTATTCGGCCTCGACGACCCTGCGCTCGTCGAAGTCCTGCGTGGAGTTCATGAACCCGGCGCGCACGCCGAGCGCACGCAGCGCGTCCACCTGGTCCTGCATCAGCGCGATGAGTGGCGAGACCACGATGCCCGTGCCGGGTCTGACCAGGGCGGGGATCTGGTAGCACAGCGACTTGCCGCCGCCGGTCGGCATGAGCACCACGGCGTCGCCACCGGTCACCACATGCTCGATGACGGCTTCCTGTTCGCCGCGGAAGGCCTCGTAGCCGAAGACCCGGTGCAGCGTGGCCAGCGCCTCGCTCTCGGTCACCCCTGGCATCTCGCTGATCCCGCCCATCCCACCCATAGTTCCGTCCCCCGTACGTCGTCCCTCGACCACTGCCTCCACGATAGGTGCCCGCACTGACAGCCCAAGAGTTATCCACAGGCCCGGGCCCCCTCCTTACGGCAGTGTGGGCCCCGGTTCCTGTTCGAGAACCGGGGCCCACGCCCACGCAATGCAGGTCCGTGCGGGGTCAGCGCACGAACACTCCCGCCTGGCTCGCCAGGTCCAGGAAGTACTGCGGTGCCACACCGAGCACCAGCGTGACCACGACGCCGAGCCCGATCGCGGCCATCGTCAGCGGCGACGGCACCGCGACCGTCGGGCCCTCGGGCCGTGGCTCGCTGAAGAACATCAGCACGATCACGCGGATGTAGAAGAAGGCCGCGACCGCGGACGAGATCACACCGATCACGACCAGCGGGGCCGCCCCACCCTCCGCCGCCGCCTTGAACACGGCGAACTTCCCGGCGAAGCCCGAGGTCAGCGGGATGCCGGCGAAGGCCAGCAGGAACACCGCGAACACGGCCGCCACCAGCGGTGAGCGTCTGCCGAGACCGGCCCACTTGGACAGATGGGTCGCCTCGCCACCCGCGTCGCGCACCAGTGTCACCACCGCGAAGGCGCCGATGGTCACGAAGGAGTAGGCGCCCAGGTAGAAGAGGACGGAGGAGACACCGTCCTTCGACGTGGCGATGACACCCGCGAGGATGAATCCGGCGTGTGCGATCGACGAGTACGCCAGCAGCCGCTTGATGTCGGTCTGCGTGATCGCGACGATCGCACCGCCGAGCATGGTGACGATCGCGACGGCCCACATGACCGGCCGCCAGTCCCAGCGCAGGCCGGGCAGGACGACGTAGAGCAGCCGGAGCAGCGCACCGAACGCGGCCACCTTCGTCGCCGCCGCCATGAACCCGGTCACCGGCGTCGGTGCGCCCTGGTAGACGTCCGGGGTCCACATGTGGAACGGGATGGCGCCGACCTTGAACAGCAGCCCCATGACGATCATCGCGCCGCCGACGAGCAGCAGAGCGTCATTGCCCATCGTGTTGGCGAGCGCCGGGTCGACGTTCGTGACCGAGCCGTCGACGACATGCGCGATCGTCGCGTACGACACGGAGCCCGCGTAGCCGTAGAGCAGTGCGATGCCGAACAGCGTGAACGCGGAGGCGAAGGCGCCGAGCAGGAAGTACTTGACCGCGGCTTCCTGCGACATGAGCCGCTTGCGGCGGGCAAGCGCGCACAGCAGGTACAGCGGCAGCGAGAAGACCTCCAGGGCCACGAACAGGGTCAGCAGGTCGTTGGCCGAGGGGAAGACCAGCATGCCGGCGATCGCGAAGAGCAGCAGCGGGAACACCTCGGTGGTGGTGAACCCGGCCTTCACGGCCGCCTTTTCGCTGTCGCTGCCGGGCACGGACGCCGCCTGCGCGGCGAACGAGTCGACACGGTTGCCGTGCGCCTCCGGGTCCAGGCGCCGCTCGGCGAAGGTGAACAGACCGACCAGACCGGACAGCAGGATCGTGCCCTGCAGGAACAGGGACGGCCCGTCGACCGCGATCGCGCCCATCGCCGCGATGTGCGCCTTGGTGGTGCCGTATCCGCCGGCCGCGAGCGCCACGACCGCCGCGAAGGCGGCGACGAGCGCGACGGCGGACACGAACACCTGGGCGTAGTAACGGGACTTGCGCGGCACGAAGGCCTCGATCAGCACCCCGACGATCGCCGCACCGACGACGATCAAGGTGGGCGACAATTGCCCGTATTCGATCTTCGGTGCGGGGATCTTCGAGATCGGATCGGCCGCGGTTGCCGCCGTTGTCCACAGGCTGTGGACGGCTGATGCGCTCACTTGGCCACCGCCTCCACCTCAGGCTTGGGGTCCTTCTTGTGTACGTCGGACAAGGTCGACTTCACCGCCGGGTTGACGATGTCGGTGACCGGCTTCGGATAGACGCCCAGGAAGATCAGCAACACGATCAGGGGGGCGACGACCACGAGTTCGCGTGCCCTGAGGTCGGGCATCGCGGAGACCTCCTGTTTCACCGGGCCGGTCATCGTCCGCTGGTAGAGGACGAGGGTGTAGAGCGCGGCGAGCACGATGCCGAAGGTGGCGATGATCCCGATGGCCGGGTAGCGCGTGAACGTGCCGACCAGGACCAGGAACTCGCTCACGAACGGCGCGAGACCGGGCAGCGACAGGGTGGCCAGACCTCCGACCAGGAATGTGCCGGCAAGGACCGGGGCGACCTTCTGCACACCGCCGTAGTCGGCGATGAGCCGCGAGCCGCGCCGGGAGATCAGGAAGCCCGCCACCAGCATCAACGCGGCGGTGGAGATGCCGTGGTTGACCATGTAGAGCGTCGCTCCGGACTGCCCCTGGCTGGTCATCGCGAAGATGCCCAGGATGATGAACCCGAAGTGCGAGATCGACGCGTACGCGACCAGCCGCTTGATGTCCCGCTGCCCGACGGCGAGCAGCGCCCCGTAGATGATGCTGATCAGGGCCAGGACGAGGATGGCGGGCGTCGCCCACTTCGAGGCCTCCGGGAAGAGCTGGAGGCAGAAGCGGAGCATCGCGAAGGTACCCACCTTGTCGACGACCGCCGTGATGAGGACGGCGACCGGGGCGGTGGCCTCCTGCATGGCGTTGGGCAGCCAGGTGTGCAGCGGCCACAGCGGCGCCTTCACCGCGAAGGCGAAGAAGAAGCCGAGGAACAGCCAGCGTTCGGTGCTCGTCGCCATGTGCAGCGAGCCGTTGGCCCGCGCCTGCGCGATCTCCTGGAGGCTGAAGTTCCCGGCCACCACGTACAGGCCGATCACGGCGGCCAGCATGATCAGGCCGCCGACCAGGTTGTAGAGGAGGAACTTCACAGCCGCGTACGACCGCTGCGTCGACGCCGCCTCCTCACCGTGCTCGTGGGCACGGTCCCCGAAGCCGCCGATGAGGAAGTACATCGGGATCAGCATGGCTTCGAAGAAGATGTAGAAGAGGAAGACGTCGGTTGCCTCGAAGGAGATGATCACCATCGCCTCGACACCGAGGATCAGGGCGAAGAAGCCCTGCGTCGGCCGCCACCGCTTGCTGCCGGTCTCCAGCGGGTCGGCGTCGTGCCAGCCCGCGAGGATGATGAACGGGATCAGCAGCGCGGTCAGCGCGATGAGCGCCACTGCGATGCCGTCGACACCCAGCTCGTACCTGACCCCGAAGTCCTTGATCCAGGCGTGGGATTCGGTGAGCTGGTAACGGCCGCCGTCCGGGTCGAAGCGGACCAGGACGACGATCGCCAGGGCGAGTGTGGCGAGCGAGACGATCAGCGCGAGCCATTTGGCGGCGGTGCGCTGCGCGGCCGGCACGGCGGCCGTGGCGATGGCCCCGATCGCCGGGAGCACCGCCGTCGCTGTCAGCAGAGGAAAGGACATCGGTATCAGACCGCCCTCATCAGCAGGGTCGCGGCGATGAGGAGCGCCGCACCGCCGAACATCGAGACCGCGTACGACCGCGCGAAGCCGTTCTGCAGCTTGCGCATACGCCCGGACAGGCCGCCGACCGAGGCCGCCGTGCCGTTGACGACGCCGTCGACCAGGGTGTGGTCGACGTACACCAGGGACCGCGTGAGGTGTTCGCCGCCGCGGACCAGGACGACGTGGTTGAAGTCGTCCTGCAGCAGATCGCGCCGGGCGGCCCGGGTGAGCAGCGATCCGCGGGGGGCGACGGACGGGACCGGGCGACGGCCGTACATGGCGTAAGCGATGCCGACGCCGATGAGCAGGCAGACCATCGTCCCTCCGGTGACCGCCGCCGCGCTGAGCGGGGAGTTGCCCTCGCTGTGGCCGGTGATCGGCTCCAGCCAGTGCAGGAAGCGGTCGCCGATGCTGAAGAACGCGCCGCCGAAGACCGAGCCGACGGCCAGCACGATCATGGGGATCGTCATGACCTTCGGGGACTCGTGCGGATGCGGCTCGGCGTGCTCGCCATGATGCTCGGCGGCGGGCTCCGCGCTCGGCGCCTCCGGGGAGCGGGTGGGCTGGTTGCGCCAGCGCTCCTCGCCGAAGAACGTCATCAGCATCACGCGCGTCATGTAGAACGCGGTGATGGCCGCGCCCAGCAGGGCCGCGCCGCCGAGGATCCAGCCCTCGGTGCCGCCCTTCGCGAAGGCCGCCTCGATGATCTTGTCCTTGGAGAAGAAGCCGGACAGACCGGGGAAGCCGATGATGGCGAGGTAGCCGAGGCCGAAGGTGATGAAGGTGACCGGCATGTACTTGCGCAGGCCCCCGTACTTCCTCATGTCGACCTCGTCGTTCATGCCGTGCATGACCGATCCGGCACCGAGGAAGAGCCCGGCCTTGAAGAAGCCGTGCGTCACCAGGTGCATGATCGCGAAGACGTAACCGATGGGGCCGAGGCCCGCCGCCAGCACCATGTAGCCGATCTGCGACATGGTCGAGCCGGCCAGCGCCTTCTTGATGTCGTCCTTCGCGCAACCGACGATCGCACCGAACAGGAGCGTGACGGCACCGACCACGGTGACCGCCAGCTGCGCGTCGGGCGCGGCGTTGAAGATCGCTCCGGAGCGGACGATGAGGTAGACGCCGGCGGTCACCATGGTCGCGGCGTGGATGAGGGCCGAGACCGGGGTCGGGCCCTCCATCGCGTCCCCGAGCCAGGACTGCAGCGGCACCTGGGCGGACTTGCCGCACGCGGCGAGCAGGAGCATCAGGCCGATGGCGGTGAGCTTGCCCTCGCCGGTGTCCCCGGTGTGGCTGAGGACCGGCCCGAAGGCGAAGGTCCCGAAGGTCGTGAACATCAGCATGATGGCGATGGACAGGCCCATGTCGCCGACGCGGTTGACCAGGAAGGCCTTCTTCGCCGCGGTCGCCGCGCTGGGCTTGTGCTGCCAGAAGCCGATCAGCAGGTAGGAGGCGAGGCCGACGCCCTCCCAACCGACGTACAGCAACAGGTAGTTGTCGGCGAGGACGAGCAGCAGCATCGCCGCGAGGAACAGGTTCAGATAGCCGAAGAAGCGGCGGCGGCGCTCGTCGTGCTCCATGTAGCCGACCGAGTACAGGTGGATCAGCGAGCCGACACCGGTGATCAGCAGGACGAACGTCATCGAGAGTTGGTCGAGGCGGAAGGCGACATCCGCCTGGAAGCCCTGGACCGGGACCCAGCTGAACAGGTGCTGGATCAGGGTCCGGTGTTCGGCGCCCTTGCCGAGCAGGTCGGCGAAGAGGACGACGCCGATGACGAAGGAGGCTCCGGCGAGGACCGTGCCGATCCAGTGGCCGACGGCATCGAGCCGCCGGCCGCCGCACAGCAGTACGGCCGCTCCGAGCAGTGGCGCCGCCACCAGCAGCGCAATCAGGTTCTCCACGATTCAGCGACCCCTCAGAGCTTCATCAGGCTGGCGTCGTCGACCGAGGCCGAGTGGCGGGAACGGAACAGGGACACGATGATCGCGAGGCCGACCACGACCTCCGCGGCGGCCACGACCATCGTGAAGAAGGCGATGATCTGGCCGTCGAGATTGCCGTGCATCCGGGAGAAGGTGACGAACGCGAGGTTGCAGGCGTTGAGCATGAGCTCGATGCACATAAACACGACGATCGCGTTGCGCCTGATCAGTACGCCGGTGGCGCCGATCGTGAACAACAGGGCGGCGAGATACAGGTAGTTGACCGGGTTCACTTCGACGCCTCCTCGGCCCGCTTGAGGTTCGCCGGATCGATCGCGGTCCGCTCCAGGCGCTCTTCCGCGCGCTGCTCCAGTGCCCGCAGGTCGTTGAGCGCCTCGGCCGACACGTCACGGATCTGGCCGCGTTCACGCAGCGTCTTGCTGACCGTGAGCTCGGACGGGGTGCCGTCGGGCAGCAGGCCCGCGATGTCCACCGCGTTGTGCCGGGCGTACACGCCGGGCGCCGGCAGCGGCGGCACGTGCTTGCCTTCCCGGACGCGCTGTTCGGACAGCTCGCGCTGGGTCTTGGCACGTTCGGTGCGCTCGCGGTGCGTGAGCACCATGGCGCCGACCGCGGCCGTGATCAGCAGGGCGCCGGTGATTTCGAAGGCGAAGACGTACTTGGTGAAGATGAGGGCCGCGAGGCCCTCCACATTGCCGTTCGCGTTCGCCTCGCCCAGGCCGTTGAAGTCCTTGAGGGAGGCGTTGCCGATCCCGGCGAGCAGCAGGATGCCGAAGCCGAGCCCGCACAGAAGGGCCAGCCAGCGCTGGCCCTTGATGGTCTCCTTCAGGGAGTCCGCGGCCGTCACACCGACGAGCATCACCACGAACAGGAACAGCATCATGATCGCGCCGGTGTAGACGACGATCTGCACGATGCCCAGGAAGTAGGCGCCGTTGGCGAGGTAGAAGATCGCCAGGATGATCATGGTGCCGGCGAGCGAGAGCGCACTGTGGACGGCCCTCTTCATGAAGACGGTCGCCAGGGCGCCGATCACGGCGACGGTGCCGAGGACCCAGAACTGGAAGGCCTCTCCGGTGGAGGTGGAGTAGGCGGCGAGTTGCGCGCTCATCAGCCGATCACCTTCTTCGAGGCGGGCTCGTCCTCACCGAAGGTGGAGGCGGCCTCCTGGACGACCTCGCCCTTGGAGAGGGCCACCTGGCGCTCGGTGCCGGGCGCGGCCTCGGTGACCAGCCCCCGGTAGTAGTCCTGCTCGTCCATCCCCGGGTAGATGGCGTGCGGGCTGTCGACCATGCCCTCTTCGAGGCCGGCGAGCAGCTGTTCCTTGGTGTAGATGAGGTTGGCGCGGCTGGAGTCGGCGAGTTCGAACTCGTTGGTCATCGTGAGCGCGCGCGTGGGGCACGCCTCGATGCACAGGCCGCACAGGATGCAGCGGGCGTAGTTGATCTGGTACACGCGCCCGTACCGCTCGCCCGGCGAGTAGCGCTCCTCGTCCGTGTTGTCGGCGCCCTCCACATAGATGGCGTCAGCGGGACAGGCCCAGGCGCACAGCTCGCAGCCGACGCACTTCTCCAGGCCGTCCGGATGGCGGTTGAGCTGGTGCCGTCCGTGGAACCGCGGAGCGGTGGTCTTCTGCTGCTCCGGGTACTGCTCGGTCAGCCGCTTCTTGAACATGGCCTTGAAGGTCACGCCGAAGCCGGCGACGGGGTTCATGAAACCGGGCTTGGTCTCCTTCGGCTCCTCAGCCATCGGACGCCTCCTTTCCATCCGAAGATCCGTCACTGGCAGTATCCGACCCACCACTGACAATCAGCTCTCGCTCGCGGCGCGGACTGCGCCTCGGCACCGGCGGCAGCTCCTGTCCCGGCAGGGGCGGTACGGGGAATCCGCCCGCCATCGGGTCGAATCCGGCGGCCTGTTCGGCAGGCGGCTCGGCTTTCCCGGTCTTGTCGCGGAAGATGTCGGCGACGAAGGACAGAAGCAGCAGGGCGAGGACGCCGCCGCCGATGTAGAGGGCGATGTCGGCGAAGTCGTAGTGCTCGTTCCTGAGGGCCCGGACGGTCGCGACCAGCATCAGCCAGACCACGGAGACCGGGATGAGGACCTTCCAGCCGAGCTTCATCAGCTGGTCGTAGCGGACCCGCGGGAGCGTGCCGCGCAGCCAGATGAAGAAGAACAGCAGCAGCTGCACCTTGATCACGAACCAGAGCAGCGGCCACCAGCCGTGGTTGGCGCCCTCCCAGAAGGTGCTGATCGGCCAGGGAGCGCGCCAGCCGCCGAGGAAGAGGGTGGTCGACACTGCCGAGACCGTCACCATGTTCACGTACTCGGCGAGCATGAACATCGCGAACTTGATCGACGAGTACTCGGTGTTGAAGCCGCCGACCAGGTCGCCCTCGGACTCCGGCATGTCGAAGGGGGCGCGGTTGGTCTCGCCGACCATCGTGACGATGTAGAGGATGAAGGAGACCGGCAGCAGGACGATGTACCAGCGGTCGTGCTGCTGCTCGACGATCGTCGACGTCGACATCGACCCCGAGTAGAGGAACACGGAGGCGAAGGCGGCGCCCATGGCGATCTCGTACGAGATCATCTGCGCGCAGGAGCGCAGGCCGCCGAGGAGCGGATAGGTGGATCCAGAACTCCAACCCGCCAGCACGATGCCGTAGATGCCGACCGAGGCGACCGCGAGGATGTACAGCATCGCGATCGGAAGGTCGGTCAACTGCATCGTCGTACGGTGACCGAAGATCGAGATCTCGTTGCCGGCCGGGCCGAAGGGGATCACCGCGATCGCCATGAAGGCCGGGATGGCCGCGACGATCGGCGCGAGGACGTAGACGACCTTGTCCGCGCGTTTGACGATGACGTCTTCCTTGAGCATCAGCTTGATGCCGTCGGCGAGCGACTGGAGCATGCCCCAGGGGCCGTGCCGGTTCGGGCCGATGCGCAGCTGCATCCAGGCGACGACCTTGCGCTCCCAGACGATGGAGAACAGCACGGTCACCATCAGGAAGGCGAAGCAGAAGACGGCCTTGATGACGACCAGCCACCAGGGGTCGCGGCCGAACATCGAGAGGTCTTCAGCGGCGAGGTACGGGCTCATGCCTCCACCTCCTTGGGGGCCTCGCCGACGAGCGTCGCCGGGCCGATGCGGACGAGAGCGCCGGGCAGCGCCCCGGTGTCGGAGGCGACGCCCCCGCCTGCGGAGTTCAGCGGGAGCCAGACCACCCGGTCGGGCATCTCCGCGATCCGCAGCGGCAGTTCGACCGCTCCGGAGGGACCGGTCACCGCGAGGGTGTCGCCGTCCTTGACTCCCGCCTCGGCGGCGGTCGCGGCCGACACGCGCGCGTGGGCGGCGTGCCGGGTTCCGGCGAGCGCTTCGTCGCCCTCCTGGAGGAGCCCCTGGTCGAGCAGCAGCCGGTGCCCGGCCAGTACGGCCTCACCGGCGGCGGGCCGTGGCAGCTGGGCCGCGGTTTCGAGGGGTTCCGTGGCCCGAGGTCCGTCCCAGGGGCCGAGCCGGTCGATCTCCGCGCGTACGGTGCGCAGATCCGGCAGCCCCAGGTGGACGTCCATGGCGTCGGCCAGCATCTGCAGCACGCGCGCGTCGGTGGGCGCGAGGCGGCGGGTCATCTGGTCCGGCTTGAGCGCGGCCTCGAAGAACCGCACCCGGCCTTCCCAGTTGAGGAAGGTGCCGGCCTTCTCGGCGACCGCGGCGACGGGAAGGACGACGTCGGCGCGTTCGGTGACCTCACTGGGGCGCAGCTCCAGCGACACCACGAATCCGGCCTCCTGCAGTGCTTCACGCGCGCGTGCCGGGTCCGGCAGGTCGGCGACCTCGACGCCCGCGACCAGCAGTGCCTGCAGCTCGCCGGTGGCCGCGGCCTCGACGATCTGGCTGGTGTCGCGGCCGTAGCGGTGCGGGAGTTCGGCGAGGCCCCAGGCCGCAGCGACCTCCTCACGCGCGCGTGGATCGGTGGCCGGACGTCCGCCCGGCAGCAGCGAGGGCAGCGCGCCCGCCTCGAGGGCACCGCGCTCACCGGCCCGCCGCGGGATCCACACCAGCTGGGCGCCGGTCGCGGAGGCGGCCCGCACGGCCGCGGTGAGTCCGCCTGCCACGGCGGCCAGCCGCTCGCCGACGACGATCACCGCGCCCTCGGCGCGCAGCGCCTCGGCCGCCCTGGCCCCGTCGTCCTCCAGTCCGACGCCGCTCGCGAGTGCGTCCAGCCACTCGGTCTCGGTGCCCGGGGCGGCCGCGAGCAACGTGCCACCGGCCTTCTCCAGGCCGCGCGTGGTGTGCGTGGCGAGCGAGAACACCTGCTGGCCGTGCCTGCGCCAGGCCTTGCGCAGCCGCAGGAAGACGCCGGGCGCCTCCTCCTCGGCCTCGAACCCGACCAGCAGAACGGCGGGCGCCTTCTCCAGGGAGGTGTACGTGACGCCCGTACCGTCGAGATCACGTCCGCGTCCGGCGATCCTCGCGGCGAGGAAGTCGGCTTCCTCGCTGCCGTGCACGCGCGCGCGGAAGTCGATGTCGTTCGTGTCGAGGGCCACGCGCGCGAACTTGCTGTACGCGTAGGCGTCCTCGACGGTGAGGCGGCCGCCGGTCAGGACGCCGGTCCTGCCGCGGGAGGCGAGCAGTCCCTGAGCGGCGATCTGCAGCGCCTCCGGCCAGGAGGCCGGTTCGAGGTCGCCCTCCGCGTTCCGTACGAGGGGTGTCTGGAGCCGGTCCCGCTGCTGTGCGTAGCGGAACGCGAAGCGTCCCTTGTCGCAGATCCACTCCTCGTTGACCTCGGGGTCGTTGGCGGCGAGCCGCCGCATGACCTTGCCGCGCCGGTGGTCGGTGCGGGTGGCGCAGCCGCCGGAGCAGTGCTCGCACACGCTCGGCGAGGACACGAGGTCGAAGGGGCGGGAGCGGAATCGGTACGCCGCCGAGGTCAGCGCGCCGACCGGGCAGATCTGGATGGTGTTGCCGGAGAAGTACGACTCGAAGGGGTCGCCCTCGCCGGTGCCGACCTGCTGCAGGGCGCCCCGCTCCACGAGTTCGATCATCGGATCGCCCGCGATCTGGTTGGAGAAGCGGGTGCAGCGGGCGCACAGCACGCACCGCTCACGGTCGAGCAGCACCTGCGTGGAGATCGGCACGGGCTTCTCGTACGTCCGCTTCTTGCCCTCGAAGCGCGACTCGGCCTGCCCGTGCGACATGGCCTGGTTCTGCAGGGGGCACTCACCGCCCTTGTCGCAGACCGGGCAGTCCAGCGGGTGGTTGATGAGGAGGAGCTCCATCACACCGTGCTGGGCCTTCTCGGCGACCGGCGAGGTGAGGTGCGTCTTCACGACCATGCCGTCCGTGCACGTGATGGTGCAGGACGCCATCGGCTTGCGCTGGCCCTCGACCTCGACGATGCACTGCCGGCAGGCGCCGGCCGGGTCGAGGAGGGGGTGGTCGCAGAAGCGGGGGATCTCGATTCCGAGCTGTTCGGCGGCCCGGATGACCAGGGTGCCCTTGGGCACGCTGATCTCGGCGCCGTCGATGGTCAGCGTCACGAGATCTTCCGGCGGGACCGCCGCCTCTCCCCCTCCGGAGGGAGCGCTGGTGGTCACGGTCATGCGTTCACCTCCGTGCGGTCGGCCCAGGCCGTCGACTTGGCCGGGTCGAAGGGGCAGCCGCGGCCCGTGATGTGCTGCTCGTACTCCTCGCGGAAGTACTTCAGCGAGGAGAAGATCGGCGAGGCGGCGCCGTCGCCGAGGGCGCAGAACGACTTGCCGTTGATGTTGTCGGCGATGTCGTTCAGCTTGTCGAGGTCGGACATCACGCCCTTGCCGGCCTCGATGTCGCGCAGCAACTGCACGAGCCAGTACGTCCCTTCGCGGCACGGCGTGCACTTGCCGCAGGACTCGTGGGCGTAGAACTCGGTCCAGCGGGTGACGGCGCGGACGACGCAGGTCGTCTCGTCGAAGCACTGCAGGGCCTTGGTGCCGAGCATGGAGCCGGCGGCGCCCACTCCCTCGTAGTCGAGGGGTACGTCGAGGTGCTCGTCGGTGAACATCGGCGTCGAGGAGCCGCCCGGTGTCCAGAACTTGAGCCGGTGGCCCGGCCGCATGCCGCCGCTCATCTCGAGGAGCTGGCGGAGCGTGATGCCGAGCGGGGCCTCGTACTGGCCGGGGCTCGCGACATGGCCGCTGAGCGAGTAGAGCGTGAAGCCCGGGGACTTCTCGCTGCCCATCGACCGGAACCATTCCTTGCCCCGGTTCAGGATCGCGGGAACCGACGCGATCGACTCGACGTTGTTCACAACAGTCGGGCACGCGTAGAGGCCCGCCACCGCAGGGAAGGGGGGACGGAGCCGCGGTTGACCCCGGCGGCCTTCGAGCGAGTCGAGCAGTGCGGTCTCCTCACCGCAGATGTACGCGCCGGCGCCGGCGTGCACGGTGAGCTGGAGGTTCAGCCCGCTGCCCAGGATGTTCTCGCCGAGGTAGCCGGCCTCGTAGGCCTCGCGCACGGCCTCGTGCAACCGCCGCAACACGGGGACGACTTCACCACGCAGATAGATGAAGGCATGCGAAGACCTGATGGCATAACACGCGATGACAATGCCCTCGATGAGGCTGTGCGGGTTCGCGAAGAGGAGCGGGATGTCCTTGCACGTCCCTGGCTCCGACTCGTCGGCGTTGACAACTAGATAGTGCGGCTTTCCATCACCCTGGGGAATGAACTGCCATTTCATTCCCGTGGGGAATCCCGCGCCGCCACGGCCGCGCAGCCCGGAGTCCTTGACGTACGCGATCAGGTCGTCCGGGGACATCGCGAGCGCCTTGCGGAGCCCCTCGTATCCTTCGTGCCTTCGGTAGACGTCCAGAGTCCAGGACCGGTCCTCGTCCCAGAAGGCCGACAGCACGGGTGCGAGCAGCTTCTCGGGGCTGTTGTTCTTCAGTTCGGGTGCCAAGGTCATCACTCCCCCTCCTCGGCGGCAGGCCCTGCCGGGTGGGCCGGGTCGGAGGCCGACGTGTCCTGTGGCGCATCGTGTGAGCTGAGGTGCTCGGTCGGCGACGGCTCGTGCACTTCCCTGTCCTGCGGCTCGTCCTCGTGCGGGCCGCCGTCCCGCGGATGGACCACGCGCGCGGGTGCGGCCTCTCCCCTTGCCAGGCGAAGGCCCACCAGCGACGCCGGTCCCGCACTGCCGCTTGCCTCGACGGCCCCTGGCCGCTCGTCGGGGAAGCCGGCCAGCATCCGCGCGGTGTCCTTGAAGGTGCACAGACGCGCCCCGCGCGTGGGCTCGACGTCCCGTCCCGCGCGCAGATCGTCGACGAGGCGCTTGGCACTGGCCGGGGTCTGGTTGTCGAAGAACTCCCAGTTGACCATCACCACCGGCGCGAAGTCGCAGGCCGCGTTGCACTCGATGTGCTCCAGGGTGACCTTGCCGTCGTCGGTGGTCTCGCCGTTGCCGACGCCGAGGTGCTCCTGGAGCTCCTCGAAGATCGCGTCACCGCCCATCACCGCACACAGCGTGTTGGTGCAGACGCCCACCTGGTAGTCACCGCTCGGCTTGCGCCGGTACATCGTGTAGAAGGTCGCGACGGCGGTGACCTCGGCCGTGGTCAGGCCGAGCATGTCCGCGCAGAACTGCATCCCGGTGCGCGTGACATGGCCCTCCTCCGACTGCACGAGGTGCAGCAACGGCAGGAGAGCGGACCGGGAGTCGGGGTAGCGGGCGATCACCTCCCGCGCGTCCGCCTCGAGCCGGGCTCGGACGTCGTCCGGGTAGGCGGGCGCGGGCAGTTCGGGCATGCCCAGGCTGACGCCCCGCTCCGAAGAACTGGTGGTCACCGGTCGACGCCTCCCATCACGGGGTCGATGGACGCGACGGCGACGATGACGTCGGCGACCTGGCCGCCCTCGCACATCGCCGCCATGGCCTGCAGGTTGGTGAAGGACGGGTCACGGAAGTGGACCCGGAAGGGGCGGGTGCCGCCGTCGGACACGGCATGCACCCCGAGTTCGCCCTTGGGCGACTCGACGGCCGCGTACGCCTGTCCCGGCGGCACGCGGAAACCCTCGGTGACCAGCTTGAAGTGGTGGATCAGGGCCTCCATGGAGGTGCCCATGATCTTCTTGATGTGGTCGAGGGAGTTGCCGAGCCCGTCCGGTCCCAGGGCGAGCTGGGCGGGCCAGGCGATCTTCTTGTCGGCGACCATGACCGGTCCGGGCTGCAGCCGGTCCAGGCACTGCTCGACGATCCTGAGGGACTGGCGCATCTCCTCCAGGCGGATCAGGAAGCGCCCGTAGGAGTCGCAGGTGTCGGCGGTCGGGACGTCGAAGTCATACGTCTCGTAGTCGCAGTACGGCTGCGTCTTGCGCAGGTCGTGCGGCAGACCGGTGGAGCGCAGGATCGGGCCGGTGGCGCCGAGGGCCATGCAGCCGGCCAGGTCGAGATAGCCGACGTCCTGCATACGGGCCTTGAAGATGGGGTTCCCGGTGGCGAGCTTGTCGTACTCCGGGAGGTTCTTCTTCATCTTCTTCACGAACTCGCGGATGTGGTCCACCGCGCCGGGCGGCAGGTCCTGCGCGAGTCCGCCGGGCCGGATGTACGCGTGGTTCATCCTGAGGCCCGTGATGAGCTCGTAGATGTCGAGAATCATTTCACGATCACGGAATCCGTAGATCATGATCGTGGTGGCGCCGAGTTCCATGCCGCCCGTGGCGATGCACACCAGATGCGAGGAGAGCCGGTTCAGCTCCATCAGGAGCACCCGGATGATCTTGGCGCGCTCGGTGATCTGGTCCTCGATGCCGAGGAGTTTCTCGACGGCCAGGCAGTAGGCGGTCTCGTTGAAGAAGGACGTCAGATAGTCCATGCGCGTCACGAACGTGGTGCCCTGCGTCCACGTGCGGAACTCGAGGTTCTTCTCGATGCCGGTGTGTAGGTAGCCGATGCCGCAGCGGGCCTCGGTGACCGTCTCGCCGTCGATCTCCAGGATCAGACGGAGCACTCCATGGGTGGAGGGGTGCTGGGGTCCCATGTTGACGACGATGCGCTCGTCGTCGGCGCGGGCCGCGGACTGGACGATCTCGTCCCAGTCGCCACCGGTGACCGTGTAGACGGTGCCTTCCGTGGTCTCGCGAGGAGAGGCTTGCGAAGTGCTCACGAGTACGACCTCCGCTGGTCCGGAGCCGGGATCTGGGCGCCCTTGTACTCGACGGGGATGCCGCCGAGGGGGTAGTCCTTGCGCTGCGGATGGCCCTGCCAGTCGTCCGGCATCATGATCCGCGTCAGGGCCGGGTGACCGTCGAAGACGATCCCGAAGAAGTCGTAGGTCTCGCGCTCGTGCCAGTCGTTCGTCGGGTACACCGACACCAGGGACGGGATCTTCGGGTCGGCGTCCGGGGCGCTGACTTCGAGGCGGATCAGCCGGTTGTGGGTGATCGAGCGCAGGTGGTAGACGGCGTGCAGCTCGCGGCCCTTGTCGTGCGGGTAGTGGACTCCGCTGACGCCGGTACAGAGCTCGAAACGCAGGGCGGGGTCGTCGCGCAGGGTGCGGGCGACGCGCAGCAGGTGCTCGCGCTCGATGTGGAAGGTGAGTTCCCCGCGGTCGACGACCGTCTTCTCGATGGCGTTGTCCTGGAGGAGTCCTTGCTCCTCCAGGGCGCCCTCCAGTTCGTCGGCGACCTCGTCGAACCATCCGCCGTAGGGGCGGGCCGCCGGTCCCGGGAGGCGGACCGAGCGGACCAGGCCGCCGTAGCCGGAGGTGTCGCCGCCGTTGTTGGCGCCGAACATGCCGCGCTGTACGCGGATCTCCTCACCGCCCTCGCCGCGCCGGCCGGGGAGGTTGGCGGCGCCGAGATCCTTCTCCGGGTTGACCCCGTTGGTGCCGTTCGCGTCGCTCACCGCAGCAGCCCCTTCATCTCGATCGTGGGCAGGGCCTTGAGCGCCGCTTCCTCCGCCTCGCGGGCCGCTTCCTCGGCGTTCACGCCGAGCTTGGAGGACTGGATCTTCTGGTGCAGCTTGAGGATGGCGTCCATCAGCATCTCGGGCCGCGGCGGGCAGCCGGGCAGATAGATGTCGACCGGCACGATGTGGTCGACGCCCTGGACGATCGCGTAGTTGTTGAACATGCCGCCCGAGGAGGCGCAGACCCCCATGGAGATCACCCACTTGGGGTTCGGCATCTGGTCGTAGACCTGGCGCAGCACCGGCGCCATCTTCTGGCTCACCCGGCCGGCCACGATCATCAGGTCCGCCTGGCGGGGCGAACCGCGGAAGACCTCCATGCCGAAGCGCGCCAGGTCGTAGCGGCCGGCGCCGGTGGTCATCATCTCGATGGCGCAGCAGGCCAGGCCGAACGTGGCCGGGAAGACGGACGCCTTGCGCACCCAGCCCGCGGCCTGCTCGACGGTGGTCAGCAGGAATCCGCTCGGCAGCTTTTCTTCGAGTCCCATGTGTTAAGGCCCCTCAGTCCCATTCCAGGCCGCCGCGCCGCCATACGTACGCGTACGCGACGAAGACGGTGAGCACGAAGAGCAGCATCTCCACGAGCCCGAAAATCCCCAGGGCGTCGAAGGTGACGGCCCAGGGGTAGAGGAAGACGATCTCGATGTCGAAGACGATGAAGAGCATCGCCGTCAGGTAGTACTTGATGGGGAAGCGCCCGCCGCCGGCCGGCGTGGGGGTCGGCTCGATCCCGCACTCGTAGGCCTCTAGCTTGGCCCGGTTGTACCGCTTCGGACCGATCAGCGTGGCCATGACCACGGAGAAGATCGCAAAGCCTGCCCCGAGGGCTCCCAGTACGAGGATGGGCGCATACGCGTTCACCGCTCCTCGCTCCTCTCAGTCGGCACTGACTGCTGGCGATGGCATCGGACCCACACCAACCTCATACGTCTCTCCAACCCCGCCCGTCCCGGCGAAGATCGAGAACATGTGAAGCAGGTCACAAGCCCAACTGCCTCGCATCTTATGCCCGCCACTCTGTGATCTGCGACACGGGGTATTACACAAGCTTTGTGATCTTCACCACCTGATGAAGGATCATGAAGTCGGATGAGCGGTGATCTTCGTACGCGAAGCGTCCAAGTGATCACCAGAGGTGACATTTTCGCTCGTCGATGCAGCTCGGGAGGGGCGTCTCCATATCAAGAGACTTCCCTTGCATGCAAATTGGTGTTGGACGAGATGTCCTGATAGTGCGACGCGTTCACACATCAGGGGGACCGCGCGGTCCGGTGTGGACGCGTGCACGCATTCACGAGCGGGACCCGGCCGTGACGCGAGCGCAACCGGTCCGTGATCTTCGCGCGAGACGCACGCATTGCCGTGACCGTTGCGTGACCTCCGCCACACCGCGAGAGGCGCCCGAGAGCGGGGCTTGGCCACCTGTCCCAACCAGTGGTAAGCGCGGGGCAATTCGGGCGTAATCATGAAACGCCGTGATCACAGGGCCGATAGGCCGTGTCCGCAATGTCCGTTACGGCGTCAATAAAGAGTGAGCCGCCCGGAATTCGGGCCGTCGGCTGAACAACTGTGGCGCACCACACGTTTCTTGAAGGTATGGAGGAGCCCCTGATACCCGTTGTCCTCATGTCCCACACCGCTCACATACGCAGCCACCGGAAGCCCCGCCGCAGCGCGACCACGAGTCTCGCGGTGCGCGCCGGAGTTGCCGGTGGCGTCCTCAGCATGGCTGCCGCGGGCGCGTCGGCCTCGGCGAGCGCCGCCGAGACCACGCAGACCCTGCAACTGCCCACCCTGACGGCCGATCTGGCCACTCAGGTCGCCCAGTCCGCGGACGCCACGCAGCAGGCAGCCGCGAACTACGAGCTGCAGGCCGAGCGTGACGCGGCCGCCGCAAAGGCCGCGAAGCAGGCCAAGGCGGACCTCGCGGAGGCGAAGAAGAAGGCCGAGGCCAAGCAGAAGGCCGAGGCCGCTCGCAAGGCAGCCGCCGAGCAGGCCGCTTCCCGCAGCGCGGAGCGGACCACGCTCGCCGCCACCACGACGAGCACCTCGACGTCCACGGCCACCGGTTCGGCCGCCGCGATCGTCAACTTCGTCAAGGCTCAGGTCGGTAAGGCATATGTGTCCGGTGCGACCGGTTCATCCGCTTACGACTGCTCGGGTCTGGTGCAGACTGCGTTCAAGCAGATCGGCATCAGCCTGCCGCGGGTCTCGCAGGACCAGTCGACCGCCGGCACCCAGGTCTCGCTGAGCAATCTGCAGCCGGGCGACATCCTGTACTGGGGCAGCGCGGGCAGCGCGTACCACGTGGCGGTGTACGTCGGCGACGGCATGTTCGTCGGCGCGCAGAACCCGTCGACCGGTGTGGTCGAGAGGCCGCTCTCCTACGACCCGCCGACCGGCGCGGTGCGGGTGCTCTGACGCACCCCGCAGCACAACACGTGCTGCACGGACGCACGGAAGGGCCGCAGCCGCTCGGGGGCAGCGGCCCCTCCGGCCATTCCGCCGCATCTCCGGCGGACGGTACAGCTCCCAGACGCCAGACGGCTCGGCATCCGAATTGTCGGCGTCCGGGAGGGCATTGACCGCCCGTTGCGCGGACTCGTTGAGGCCCTCATTCGCGGTTCTGCGGGTTCGGGCCGCCGAGGCCGCTCACCGCCGGGTCCATGACCCAGCCGACGCGGTCCTCGCCCTTCAAGGTCGCCTTACGACCTCGCCCTTCGTACTCCCCAGAGGGGCCCCACCCTGGCCGTTATGCCGTACAGGCGGCCGGGCAGTCGCGGGCCTGCCCGATGCCGCGTCGCAGCGCCCTGCCCCACGTCCCGCGGGTGTGCTCGACGGGCATGGCGCAGACGTACTGGTCGGCGGTGACCGTGCGCTCCGGGCCGCCGTCGTGGGCGGAGACGCGTACGCCGGTCACCCGGCGCCCTCGTACACGGCCTCCCTGACCTGTGTGCCGAGCACGAACTCCGAGCGGGAGCGGAAGGACACCCCGGGCAGGCTGATCGCGCCCCGCGGCGGAGCCGCTGATGGATACGGGTTTGCGCTCCTTCAGGGCGCTGCCGCTGTGTCGATGTGCGTCTCCGTCGCGGGGCAGGTGGACTTCGCCGGGCCTGCTTGGTCAGGCCTTCGGGGCCACCCTGCTCAGCCCGTTGATGATGCGGTCCATCGCGTCGCCGCCGGTCGGGTCCGTCAGGTTCGCCAGCAGCTTCAGGGTGAACTTCATCAGCATGGGGTGGGTCAGACCGCGCTGGGCCGCGATCTTCATGACCTTCGGGTTGCCGATGAGCTTCACGAATGCGCGGCCCAGCGTGTAGTACCCGCCGTAGGTGTCCTTGAGGACGCGCGGGTAGCGCTGCAGGGCGAGTTCGCGGCTCGCGGGGGTCGGACGGGCGTGGGCCTGGACGATGACGTCGGCGGCGATCTGGCCGGACTCCATGGCGTAGGCGATGCCTTCGCCGTTGAAGGGGTTCACCAGGCCGCCGGCGTCGCCGACCAGGAGCAGGCCCTTGGTGTAGTGGGGCTGGCGGTTGAAGGCCATCGGGAGGGCGGCGCCGCGGATCGGCCCGGTCATGTTGTCCGGGGTGTAGCCCCAGTCCTCCGGCATGGAGGCGCACCAGGCCTTCAGGACCTCGCGCCAGTCAAGCTCCTTGAAGGAGTCGGAGGTGTTCAGGACGCCCAGGCCGACGTTGGACGTACCGTCGCCCATGCCGAAGATCCAGCCGTAGCCGGGGAGCAGACGGTCCTGGGGGCCCCGGCGGTCCCAGAGTTCCAGCCAGGACTCCAGGTAGTCGTCGTCATGACGGGGCGACTCGAAGTACGTACGGACCGCGACGCCCATCGGGCGGTCCTCGCGGCGGTGCAGGCCCATCGCCAGCGACAGGCGCGTCGAGTTGCCGTCGGCGGCGACCACGAGCGGGGCGTGGAAGGTGACTTCGCGCTTCTCCTCGCCGAGCTTGGCGTGCACGCCGGTGATACGGCCGGTGCGGTCGTCGATGATCGGGGCGCCGACGTTGCAGCGCTCGAAGAGCCGGGCGCCCGCCTTCTGGGCATTGCGGGCGAGCTGCTCGTCGAAGTCGTCGCGCTTGCGGACGAGGCCGTAGTCCGGGAAGGAGGCGAGATCCGGCCAGTCCAGCTGGAGGCGGACGCCGCCGCCGATGATGCGCAGGCCCTTGTTGCGCAGCCAGCCGGCCTCCTCGGAGACGTCGATGCCCATCGCCACGAGCTGCTTGACCGCGCGCGGGGTCAGGCCGTCGCCGCAGACCTTCTCGCGCGGGAACTCGGTCTTCTCCAGCAGCAGCACGTCGAGGCCCGACTTGGCGAGGTGGTACGCCGTGGTGGAGCCGGCCGGGCCCGCGCCCACGACGATCACATCGGCGGTGTTCTCGGAGAAGGGCTCGGGGGAGGGCTCGGAGTGGGGCTCGGTCACGACGGTCACGGCGGGATCTCCCCAAGTTCGATAAATCTCTGTGCCGAGCGGCACTGGACACAGGCAGTCTATTCAGCAGCATTGATCACCAGGCTGAAGGGCTGCCCTCGTGAACCGAGCTCTCCCCGTAGTACGGCTGCGCGTCCCCACCGACGAGGACGCGGTCGCCTGGCACCGGGTCTTCGACGACCCGGATGTCATGGAGTTCCACGGCGGGAAGTCCGCCGACCTCTCCGTCTACGAGGAGCTCACCGCCCGGCAGCGCAGACATGACGCGGAGCTCGGCTTCTGTCTGTGGACCATGGTCGACGAGTCGGGGCAGGTCATGGGCTTCACGGGCGCCCAGCCGTGGCCGCGGGACTGGGGCCCCACGGGCGAGATCGAGATCGGGTGGCGGCTCGGGCGGGACTTCTGGGGCAAGGGGTACGCCACCGCGGCCGCGCAGATGACGCTGGAACGGCTCAGGGCGGTGGGCGTGCCGAGCGTGGTGGCGATGGTCAGGCCCGGGAACGAGCGGTCCATCGCGGTCACCCGGCGGCTGGGCATGGAGCGGGCGGAGACCTTCCTGCACCCCCGGTTCCAGGAGGACGCCCTCTGCTTCCGGCTCCAGCTCCAAAGCAGTCACGTACAGTAACCGACTGTTACAGAAAGACACTTGGAGCTTCCGGTCGACACCCCCGTGCGGTTACCCTTCCAGTACCGCTGGGGGTGACATCTGTGCGAATAACACCCAAAACACCCGAGATACGCGTGCCACGGCTGGTCGGACTGATGGCCATGGACGCACGCAAGACGGCGGAGGCGACCGGCCTCTTCCTGAATGCGCCGGACCGTCCCGACTTCCACCAGACCGTGGTCGAGTACGTCGTACGGCAGTACCCGCAGCCCAATGCGGAGGTGCCGCGGGACTCCGTGATCTACGTGTGGTTCGACTTCGGCGAGGGAGAGGGCGGCGGAGGCATGCGCGAGCCGCGCATCCCGAGGCCCCCCACCGGCGGGCTGCAGCGCGAGCTGGACGAGCCGGGCGACCCGTACGTCGTCAGCTCCGCCTGAGCGTCAGCCCTTGAAACCGCGGTGCAGGGCCACGACCCCGCCCGTCAGGTTCCGCCACGCCACCTTCGACCAGCCGGCCTTCTGCAGATGCTCGGCCAGCGCGGGCTGGTCGGGCCAGGCGCGGATGGACTCGGCGAGGTAGACATAGGCGTCCGGGTTCGAGGAGACCGCCCGGGCCACCGGCGGCAGGGCGCGCATCAGGTACTCGGTGTAGACGGTGCGGAAGGGCGCCCAGGTCGGGTGCGAGAACTCGCAGATCACCACGCGGCCGCCGGGCCTGGTCACCCGGTACAGCTCGCGCAGGGCGGCGTCGAAGTCCTGCACGTTGCGCAGGCCGAAGGAGATCGTGACGGCGTCGAAGGTGTCGTCCTTGAACGGCAGCTTCGTCGCGTCGCCCGCGGTCAGCGGCAGCCAGGGGTGCTTCTTCTTGCCGACCTGGAGCATGCCGAGCGAGAAGTCGCAGGGGACGACGTAGGCGCCCGTGCGGGCGAAGGGCAACGAGGACGTGGCCGTGCCGGCGGCCAGGTCCAGGATCTTCTGCGCGGGCCGCGCGTCGACCGCCCGGGCCACCTCCTTGCGCCACACCCGGTCCTGGCCGAGCGACAGCACGTCGTTCGTGAGGTCGTACCGTTCCGCCACGTCGTCGAACATCGAGGCGACTTCGTGCGGCTGCTTGTTCAGGGAAGCGCGGGTCACGCCGCCATTCTTGCAGCACGGCCCACGGCTCCCGCTCAGGGGAGGAGCCTGCTTCTTTTTCGCGGCCACGTCCTCCAAGGCGTTCGCGGGCTAACGGCGCCTGTGGACGAGACGGCCCGCGCAGACCGTCGCGATGCACGCGCCGGTTTCGTCGAACACGGCGAGATCGGCCCGGCCGGACTCGACCAGAGCCGAAGGCACCGCACCGGACATGACGAGGACGTCGTTCCGGTCGGCCGCCGCCCGCAGTTCGGGTGAGTCGGCGTACGGCGCGAGGATCGCCACGGCGCCCGACTTCAGCACGGCGTGAATACGCTCGCGCGGGCTCGGGGCGTCGGGAAGCGGGCCCTCGTGCAGGCGCCCGGGCTCCAGGACGCCCGGCCAACTCCGCACCCGCGCCTGCGGATACCGCTCCCGGACCGCCGCCAGCGGACCCACCGCGGCGATCCGGTTCCCCTCGACCGCCACGGCGCCGCCCTCGATCGGTTCGGCGTCCCGGCCGGGGCGGACCTCGTCCGCCGCGTGGATCGTCAGCACCGGTACGTCAGTTGGAGGCCAGCAGCTTCAGCTCGGGATGCGCGGTGCCGCCCGCGATCGCCGTGGACGAGATGTGCGACATCACCCGCTCGTCGACCGGGTCGTTCGCCGGATCGTCGTGGACGACGATGTGCTCGTACGTCGTGGTCCGCTGGGCGGGAACGCGCCCGGCCTTCCTGATCAGGTCGATGATCTCGAGCCGGTTGGAGCGGTGCTTGGCACCGGCCGAGGAGACGACGTTCTCCTCCAGCATGATCGAGCCGAGGTCGTCGGCGCCGTAGTGCAGGGACAGCTGCCCGACCTCCTTGCCGGTGGTCAGCCAGGACCCCTGGATGTGCTGGACGTTGTCCATGAACAGCCGCGCGATGGCGATCATCCGCAGGTACTCGAAGAGCGTGGCCTGGGTACGGCCCTTCAGATGGTTGTTCTCGGGCTGGTAGGTGTACGGGATGAAGGCGCGGAAGCCGCCCGTCCGGTCCTGTACGTCGCGGATCATCCGCAGGTGCTCGATGCGCTCGGCGTTGGTCTCACCCGTGCCCATGAGCATGGTGGACGTCGACTCGACACCCAGGCGGTGCGCGGTCTCCATGATCTCCAGCCAGCGCTCGCCGGACTCCTTGAGGGGAGCGATGGCCTTGCGCGGCCGTTCCGGCAGCAGTTCGGCGCCCGCGCCCGCGAAGGAGTCGAGCCCGGCGGCGTGGATCCGCGAGATCGCCTCTTCCACGCTCACCTTGGAGATCCGGGCCATGTGCTCGACCTCGCTCGCCCCCAGGCTGTGGATGACGAGCTGCGGGAACTCCTTCTTGATGGCGGCGAAGTGCTTCTCGTAGTACTCGACGCCGTAGTCCGGGTGGTGCCCGCCCTGGAACATGATCTGGGTGCCGCCGAGCTCGACGGTCTCCGCGCAGCGCCGCAGGATGTCGTCCAGATCCCGCGTCCAGCCCTTCGCCGTGTCCTTGGGGGCGGCGTAGAAGGCGCAGAACTTGCACGCCGTGACACACACGTTCGTGTAGTTGATGTTGCGCTCGATGATGTACGTCGCGATGTGCTCGGTGCCGGCGTACTTGCGGCGGCGTACGGCGTCGGCGGCGGCGCCCAGCGCATGCAGCGGGGCGTCGCGGTAGAGGTCGAGTGCCTCTTCGGGGGTGATCCGACCACCCGCCGCGGCACGGTCGAGGACGGACTGAAGGTCGGCCTTCTCGGTCACCGGGGCGTCCCTTTCGTCAAGGGTTGTGGACAGACCTGCCCAGCCTACGTCAGGCCGTGTACGCCCCGATCAGCAGCCCGAGAAACGCCCCGCCGAGCAGGAACGGCCCGAACGCCACGGCCACTTCCCGCCCGGCCCGCCCCGCGGCGGCGAGTGCGCCCGCGTACAGCGCCCCGAGCAGGAACGCGGCGAGGGTGCCGAGCATGAGCGTCGGCCAGCCGTACCAGCCCAGAGCGGCGCCCAGCCCGAGCGCCGGCTTGACGTTCCCGAAGCCCATGCCGCCCGGATCGATGAGGAACAGCGCCAGGAAGAACCCGCCGAGCGCGAGGGCGCCGTACAGCGCCGTCGTCCAGTCACCGGCGTGCTCGGGGAGCAGCGCCACCACGCCGAGCAGCACGAGGGCGGCGCCCGCGAACGGCAGCGTCAGCACGTCGGGCAGCCGCTGCACCCTCACGTCGACGACCGCCAGCAGCACCCCGAGGGGCCCGAGCAGCAGCCAGACACCGAGTTCGGGGCGGGTGCCGGTGGCGGCGGCGAGCGCGGCACAGACGAAGGCGGTGGCGAGGGCGAGGACGCCTGTACCGTACGGCTGCACGGAGAACCGGTGGGCGGCCCTCGGCAGCAGCGCCCCTGCTGCCGCGCCCCAGAGCGCGGCGACGGCGATCAGCAACTTCATCCGTCCCGGGGGTGGTTGGCCTGCGGAACCGTGGCCTCCAGCCTCACACAGCGCCGAACAGAGAGGCGAGCCCCCGGTCCAGCGCCGGTTCCAGGGGCTCGCCGCCCGGCTCGGTGACCGTGTAGGAGCGGAGCAGGAAGCGGTGCAGCGCTCTGGTCTCGAAGCGGACCGCCGCAATGCCCTGCGGGGCGTGGAGTTCCACGACGGTGTGGGCCGGGCCGTGCGGGCGGAGCCGTACCGTGCCGAGACCCGCGGAGCCGCCCAGGCCCTCCTCGAGGAGGCTGCGGGCGAAGGTCCAGGTCACCTCCTCGTCGTCGAGCGAGATCCAGGCCGGGAAGACGAAGTGGACCGCCAGCGGGTCGTCGGAGAGATAGCGGAGGGTGACGGGCACCGCCAGCTCCTCCTGGTCGGGGGTGAGCAGGTGGGCGCCGGTGGGCTGCTCCAGGGCTATGTACACGAGGGGGCTCCCTTTTCGGGCATGTAGAGCATTTCGAGCATGTCGGGTTCTGCGGCGGCCCGTTGGGCCTGTGCATCTCTTGGGAGCCCCCTGGAGGCGCATGCATTACGCCGTAACAGAAAACAACCCTGGTGACGTGCGCCACATCGGCGATACGCCGCAACTTTGATTGAAACTTTTGCCATCTAGGCTTACAAAACCTTCCCCGAGC
Source organism: Streptomyces sp. NPDC002092 (assembly GCF_053593775.1). NCBI lineage: Bacteria > Bacillati > Actinomycetota > Actinomycetes > Kitasatosporales > Streptomycetaceae > Streptomyces > Streptomyces sp. NPDC002092. The sequence continues at coordinate 29,052 of NZ_JBSFDG010000029.1, read as the reverse complement.
AGTAGGCAACTGGAGCGTTCCGCCATGTCCGACGGTTCCACTGCAGTGTCCGCACCGGCTTCCGCGTCCGACGCCGCCACGGTTGCGTATGCCCGGATCTACGAGGAACAGCAGCCGCGACTCGTCGCATACGCCCGCTCGCTCACCCGGAACGCATGGACCGCCGAGGATCTCGTCGCCGAGGCGCACTTCCGGGTGTGGCGGCGGCTGGCCGCGGGGCACGAGATCGACAACGTGCCGGCGTATCTGATGACCACGGTGCGCCACCTCGCGATCGCCGCCGGGAGCGCGGTGCGTGAGACGCCGCGGGACCCGCACGGCGAGGAGCCGGTCGACACGGACGCTCACCCGCACACGGACGACCCCGCCGAGCGGGTGTCCTCCGTCGACCTGGTGGTACGGGTGCTGGGACAGTTGCCCGAGCGGTGGGTGAAGGCGCTGTGGCTGGCCGAGGCGGAGGGGCAGCCGCTGGCCGCGATCGGCCCGCAGCTCGGGACCAAGGAGGGTGCCACGGCCGTGCTGTTGCACCGGGCCCGGGAGGGTATGCGGCAGGCGTTCCTGCGGACGCAGACCGGTGCGCCCGACGACCCGGCATGCCAGGTGTACTGGGCGCGGATGCCCGCGTACGTACGGGGTGCCGCGACGGCGAAGCAGTCCGAGCGGCTGCTCGGGCATATGGACGCGTGCGACGACTGCCGGGCGCGGCTGGCCGCCCTGATGAGCGCCAACGACCGGCTGCCCGCGCTCGTCGGGCCGGCACTTCTCGTGTTCGCGGTGGGCGGTGCGGGCAAGTTCCTGCTCGCCCTGACCGCAGGACCGGCCGGTGCGGCGACCGCGGCCGGCGGGCACGGCGGGCTGCTGCAAGGAGTGCGCCAGGTGGCGGTCGGCGGTTCGAAGACCCAGGTGGCGGCGGCTGCCGGGGCGGTCGTGGCGGGCGCCGCCGCGCTCCTGCTCGTCCTCGGCCCGGCCGACACCGGTCGGATCCCGGCCCAGCGCACTCCGGTGGCCGACGCTCCCGCGGCTCAGGTCCCGGTGGCCGGAACGCCGGCGGGGCCGCCGTCGAAGGGCCCGCGGAACGGGGCACCGAAGAAGGGCGGCACGCAGGCGCACGCGGCCGGCGTTCCGGTCAGCGAACGGGTGCGCACGGCCGACACCGGCAGCACCGCACCAGCCGTACCGAAGCCCCGTCATGCCGACGGGCCCACCCCGGCTCCGGGTGGGAACACGGCCGGGAGCAGCACGGACCACACACCGCCGCCCACCAAGCCCGCCCCGAAGGAGCCCACCAAGCCCGCCCCGAAGGAGCCCACCAAGCCGGCGCCGAAGGGCACGGACCCGGCTCCCCCGAAGACGGGCGGTTCGGACGAGGACCCGAAGACCCCGCCGTCGCCCTCGCCCTCGCCCTCCGACCCGTACCCGGAACCCCCGGCTCCGACCGAACAGCCCCCGAAGACTCCGGCACCTCCGGCCCAGGGATCTCCGGAAAACCCGGCACCTCCGGCCCAGGGATCTCCGGAAAACCCGGCACCTCCGGCCGAGGACACTCCCGAAAACCCGGCACCTCCGGCCGAGGACACTCCCGAAACCCCGGCGCCTCCCGGCAAGGAGAACCCCGAAACCCCTTCGGGCCCCGCCGACGACTCCCCCGAGAATCCGGCAACTCCCTCCGATCACACACCCGAAGCCAATCCCCCGAGCGCGCCCTCGTCCCCACCCGCGCCGGAGCCCGAGACGCCGGCCTCCGACACACCGCCCGCCCAGGGCCCGGCACCGGCCACGCCCAGCCCCACCGGTACCGAGCCCGCCGCCCCACCGGTCTCCACACCTCCCCCAGGCGGCTGCGGGAGCCCGCACGGCAGCGCGGGGCACGACTCGGAGTAGACGCGCCAAGGCCGAGAGGCCCCGCGCGGATCGCAGGTGCACGGAGCGCCCGCCGCGCACCCGCCGGCCGGGTGGGCGCGACGTCTACAGTGGGGGCGAGGAGGCCTGATGAGCAGCGGAAACCACGGCGCCATGCACGGGCTACCGATCCGCCCCCGGGCCTGATCTCCGGCATGAAACCGTCCGCAAGGAGAGCCCGCCGTGAAGACCCGCCGCCTCAGACATCCCGGCCTCGGCACCGTCACCGCCCTCGCCGTCACCGCGCTCAGCGCCTGCGGCGGCTCCGGTGCCGAACCGGGGGTCGGCGCGCACGGGGCCCTGGTGGGCGTCGACTATCCCCGCTCCGACACCGACTTCTGGACTTCGTACATCGAGTACACCCCTCGGTTCGCCAAGGAGCTCGGTCTGCGGCTGGAGACGACCAACTCGCAGAACGACGTCGGCAATCTCGCCGCCGACGTGCAGACGCTCATCATCCACGGGGTGAAGGGCGTGGCGATGGCTCCGCAGAGCACCGGCGCGATCGGGCCCGTCCTGCGGCAGTTGTCCGCCCAGAAGATCCCCGTGGTCACCCTGGACACGCGCCCCGACACCGGCCACGTCTACATGATCGTCCGCGCCGACAACCGCGCGTACGGCGAGAAGGCCTGCCGGTTCCTCGGCACCGAGCTCGGCGGCGAGGGCAAGGTCGTCATGCTCGAAGGCGACCTCGCCTCGATCAATGCCCGGGACCGCACCGAGGGGTTCAACGGGTGCATGAAGAAGAACTACCCCAAGATCCAGGTCTTCGGCGAGGCGACCAACTGGGACGGGGCGGTCGCGGCCCGGAAGCTGCAGACGGATCTCACCGCCCACTCGGACATCAAGGGCGTCTACATGCAGGCCAGCTCCATGCTCTCCGGCACCCTGCAGGTGCTCCGGGAGCAGGGTCTGCTGGTCGGTCCGAAGGATGGCAAGCACGTCTTCGTGGTCTCCAACGACGGCACCCCCAGGGAGCTCAAGAGCATCGCCCAGGGCGAGATCGACGCCACGGTCTCCCAGCCCGCCGACCTCTATGCGAAGTACGCGCTCTCCTATCTGAAGGCGGCGATCGAAGGCAAGACGTTCAAGCCGGGCCGGACCGACCACGACAGCACGATCGTCCAGGTCCGCAAGGGTGTGCTGGAGGACCAGCTCCCCGCCCCGCTGGTGACCGCGGACGGCCGGACCTACGGCGGGGTTCCCAGTCTCAGGAGCGACGACACATCCCTCTGGGGCAACAACCGCTGATCTGCGCTCCGTCTAGTTGACCTTCGAGAGCTGCGCCGTGGGCTTGCCCTCCGCGTCGCTGTCCGACATGTACTTGAGGTCGTTGCCCACCCGGGCCAACCGCACCGTGTGCGCCACCGGGTTGCACCCGGTGTGATTGGACTTGGCGCCCACCGACGTCGTGACGAGCTCCTGCTTCGTCACCTTCTTCAGGGTCAGTACGTCGTTGCAGACGCCCCCGAGCTGGTCGGTCTGCCGGACCCGGCCCACCTCCTCGCCCACCCCGGCCTGATGGAGCGTCACCCGGAAGGTGCCCGCGGGCAGGGCACCGTCGAGGACGAGGCCCTGGCCCTCCCAGGTGCCGAGGTAGCCGGCGGGAACGGCGGACCCGGTGGCGCCGTCGGAGGCGGTGGAGTCGTCGGTGGGTGAGGCACTCGACGTGGCGCCCGGCTGTGGGGAGTACGCACCGCTGCCGGAACTGCCCGCGCTGTTCTCACCGCTGCCCGGCAACAGGTCGAACACGAACACCGACCCCAGCGTCACGGCCGCCAACGCCCCCGCGACCGCCAGCGCCACCGTGCAGCTCAGCCGCCGTCCGCGCCCGCCCTCCCCCGGCGCGGACGTCGCCGCGACGGACACGGAAAGCCTGCCCGGACTCTGCTCGACGGGAGGCGCGTCCCGCGGCTCGGGCACATAAGCGGCAGGCGCATCAACGGCAGAGGCAGGAGCGGCAGGGACAGGAACGGCAGGCGCGGAAACCGAGGGGGCGGAGAAAGCCGCAGCCCCCGGCATCACCGGCGCGGGCCCGAACTCCCCCACCGTCGGCTGCCCGGCCACCTCCCGGCCGGCCGTCGACCGCCCGGCCGCTTCTCCACCCGCCGTCACCGCATCCCCGACCGAGGGGCTGCTGAACCCCACCGGCCCCGAGGGTGCCTCGTCCCCCGCCTCCAGGTTCAGCAGCTTCACGACGCTGCGGCTCACCTGTTCCACCAGCGCCCCCGGCAGCCATCCGCCCGCCACCAGCCGCGCCGCCCCCTCGGGAGCCAGCCGCCGTGCCACCTCACCGGGCGTCGGCCGCCGTCCCGGCTCCTTGACCAGGCACGCCTCCACGACGTCCCGCAACTCACCGCTCAGCGAGCCGAGTTCGGGCTCCTCGTGGACGACCTTGTAGAGCAGCGCCGCGGACGAGTCCCCGGGGAACGGCGGCTCCCCGGTCGCCGCATACGCCAGCACCGCGCCCAGCGAGAAGACGTCGGCCGCCCCCGTCGCCCCCTTCCCGAGGATCTGCTCGGGTGACATGTATCCCGGCGAGCCGATGGACACGCCGGTCGACGTCAGGGACGCCGTACCGTCCGTCGCCCGCGCGATGCCGAAGTCGATCAGCAGCGGGCCGTCGAGCGTCAGCAGCACGTTGGACGGCTTCACGTCCCGGTGCACCAGACCCAGTTCGTGCACCGCCGCCAGCGCCTCCGCCAGCCCCGCACCGAGCACCCGTACCGAATGAGCCGGCAGCGGGCCGCCGTCCGCGACCGCCGACGCCAGCGACGGACCCGCCGCATACGCCGTGGCCACCCAGGGGACGTTCGCCCCGGGGTCCGCGTCGAGCACCGGAGCCGTCCACGCGCCGCCCACCCGCCGCGCGGCCTCCACCTCGCGGCGGAAGCGGGCGCGGAACTCCTCGTCGAGCGCGAAGTGCGGATGCACGATCTTGACCGCGACCGTGCGGCCCCCGGCGCTGCGACCCAGGTAGACGCGGCCCATCCCGCCGGAGCCGAGCCGGCCGAGCAGCCGGTAGGGCCCCACGACGGTGGGCTCGTCGGCTCCGAGCGGCTGCATGGCGTCCACCCCTCCCCCGTATCCCCCGTAACGACGAGAAAAGGGTAGTGCGCCGTTCCCGTACGGCTTACGGCTGCAGCAGATCCACCTTCACGTCGGCCGGGAAGCCGGTCGTCGGCCCGACCCGCCGGGCGAACTCGGCGACCGCGGCCAGCTGCGGCCCGCCGAAGCGGAAGTCCAGCGTCGTGAAGTACCGCTCCAGGACCCGCTCGTCGAAGTCCTCCCAGCGGGCCGCCTGCTCGGCGACCTTGCCGACCTCCTCCAGGGAGAGGTTGCGGGAGGCGAGGAAGGCCTCGTGGACCTTGCGGGTGATCTCCGGCTCGCGCTCGAGGTAGTCCCGGCGCGCCGCCCACACCGCGAAGACGAACGGCAGCCCCGTCCACTCCTTCCACAGTGTGCCGAGGTCGTGCACCTCGAGGCCGAAGCGCGGTCCGTCGAGCAGGTTCGCCCGCAGGGCCGCGTCCCCGATGAGTACGGCCGCCTCGGCCTCCTGCATCATCAGGCTGAGGTCGGGCGGGCAGGTGTAGTAGTCGGGCTGGACGCCGTAGCGGTCGGCCAGCAGCAGCTGGGCGAGGCGGACGGAGGTGCGCGAGGTCGAGCCGAGCGCGACCCGGGCGCCGTCCAGCTCGTCCAGCGGGACCTGCGAGACGATCACGCAGGACATCACCGGGCCGTCGCAGCCCACCGCGATGTCCGGGAAGGCGACCAGGTCGTCCGCGTTCTTGAGGAACTCGACCAGAGTGATGGGCGCGATGTCGAGGTCTCCCTGCACCAGCTGCTCGCTGAGCTTCTCGGGGGTGTCCTTGGTGAGCTCGAAGTCGAGGAGCGTGCCCGTTCTCGCGAGCCCCCAGTACAGGGGCAGGCAGTTCAGGAACTGGATGTGGCCGACGCGCGGCCGGGTGCGAGAATTGTCCACATCGCGAGGCTAGACCCTATGAGGTACGGTGCAGCCTTCAGGGTGGTGCGGCGACGTCACCGGTGTCCCGTCAATCCCATTCCGAGACTTCAAACGTCCGGGTGACGTGATCTTGCCCTCTATTGCTTTCGGCTGCCCGCGTGCTAGGCTCGCCGCAAGTTGCAGTTTGGTTTCCCTTGCAGTACAGAGCCTGCGGAGCATGTAACCGCGGGCTCTCGTCGTTTTCAGAAGTATGCAGTTGTGCAGCACTGTTTTCACACTTGCAGGTTCTGGAGCAGGGCAACCCTTTGGGCCCAAGGAGGGCTTATGGCTACCGGAACCGTGAAGTGGTTCAACGCCGAAAAGGGCTTTGGCTTCATCGCCCAGGAGGGTGGCGGCCCGGACGTGTTCGTCCACTACTCCGCCATCAACGCGAGCGGCTTCCGCTCGCTGGAGGAGAACCAGCAGGTCTCCTTCGACGTGACCCAGGGCCCGAAGGGCCCGCAGGCGGAGAACGTCACCCCCGTCTGATTCGGTCTCGGAGCCTGGTGCTTTGATCCGGAACTGAGAGCAGTACCCAAGGAGCCCCGTGCCGCAAGGCAACGGGGCTCCTGCCTTTCCCCGTACCTCGCCCGTACGGCTCACACGTGCTGCATGACCAGCACGAACGTCGTCCCGGGCGCCAGCGCCTCGTACGAGTGCGACACGTCCCCGCGATACGTCATGTAGTCCCCGGGCCCGAGTTCCTCGGTCTCCCCCGCCGGGCCGGCCTTCACCCTTCCGGTGCTCACGATCAGATGCTCCACCGTGCCCGGGATGTGCGGCTCCGACTCACGGGCGGGGCCGGGCTCCGCGCGCAGGTGGTAGATGTCACGCCGGGCGCCGGGCGGGCTCGCGGACAGCAGGGTGGCCCGGTAGTCCGCCCGTTCCGAGGCCACGACCGGCCCCTCTCCCGCCCGGATCACGTGCACCGCAGGGGCGGGCGGCTCCACCAGCACACTGAAGGGCACCCCCAGGGCCACCCCCAGCGCCCACAGCGTCTCCACGCTCGGGTTTCCGCTTCCGCCCTCCAGCTGCGACAACGTCGACTTCGCGATCCCGGCCCGTTTGGCCAGCTCGGAGAGGGACAGCCCGGCGCGGGTGCGCTCGCGCCGCAGCGCGGCCGCGATCCAGTCCAGGGGGAGCCGGGGTGGTAGATCGGACGTCATGTTCGCTCCATCGGTACGACCGTTCGCCTTGACGAACGGCGCCTCTCCTGTTCATTCTAGAGAACATGCGTACGGCATGGCGAACGCCCCCGATGCCCGGCCCATCGACTCCCCCTCCGCCGCGGGACCTGATCCGTGACGCCTCCCTCGTCTGGCTCGCCAGCGGCATCGTCGGTGTCTCCTTCGGCGCGATCGCCGTGGCCGGGGGTCTGCCGGTGTGGGTGCCGGTGGTGATGTCCCTCGTGGTCTACGCGGGCTCCGCCCAGTTCAGCGCGGTCGGAGTCATGCTGGCCGGGGGCGGCCCGATCGCCGCGGCGGCCACCGGTCTGCTCCTCAACACCCGCACGGCCGCCTTCAGCCTCGCGATCGCCGACACCGTCGGGCCGGGCCGCCTCGCCCGCCTCATCGGCGCCCATCTCGTCACCGACGAGACCGTGGCCTTCGCCCTGGCCCAGGCTGATCCGGTACGGCGGCGGAGGGCGTTCTGGGTCTCGGGAATCGGCCTGTTCGTCGTATGGAACGTGGGTGTCCTGGTCGGAGCCCTGGCCGGGGGCGCGCTGGGCGACACGGCGACATACGGACTGGACGCGGCCTTCCCCGCGGTGCTGGTGGCGCTGGTGCTGCCCACCCTGCGCGCGGACGCCCGGATACGGCGGTCCGCGCTGCTCGGCGCCGCCCTGGCCCTCGCGGTGACGCCGTTCGTCCCGGCGGGGGTGCCGGTGCTGCTGGCGCTGGCTGGGCTGGTCCTGCACGGCCGCAAGGGAGCCTCCGCATGAACGCCACGGTCGCGGTCATCCTGGCCCTGGCGGTCGGGACGTACGCCTTCCGGCTGGTCGGTCCGGCGCTGCACGGGCGCGTGGAGCTACCGGCGCGCATCCAGGAGCTGCTGTCGGCGGGTGCGGTCGTGCTGCTGGCCGCCCTGCTGGCGACGGGTGCGCTGACGGAGAGCGGGGGCTTCGCGGGCTGGGCGCGGCCCGTGGGTGTGCTGGTCGGGGGTGTGCTGGCCTGGCGACGGGCACCCTTCGCGGTGGTCGTGCTGGGGGCTGCGGGGACGACGGCGGTGCTGCGGGCGCTGGGGGTGGGCTGAGCGGAGCGGGCCGAGGGGCTCGGCGAAGGTCGATTGTCAGTGGCGGTCGCTACGGTTTTGACCATGACCGAGACCCGTGACGAGACCCGCAACCGCGACGAGACCCTGGCCCTCGACGAGACCGTGTCCGAACCCGACTTCCTCACCAGCACCCGGACGTTCTACGACGCCGTGGCCGAGGACTACGCCGCCCGGTTCGAGCGGGATCTCGCGGACAGGCCGCTGGAGCGGGCGATGATCCAGGTGTTCGCCGAACTCGTGGGCGGCGAGGGGCCGGTGGCGGACCTGGGGTGCGGTCCCGGCCGGACGACGGCCCGCCTCGCCTCGCTCGGGCTGGACGTCTTCGGCCTCGACCTGTCGGAGTCGATGCTGGCGGTCGCCCGCCGCGAGAGCCCGGGACTGCGTTTCGAGCAGGGCTCGATGCTGGACCTGGACATCCCCGACGGGACGCTGGCCGGAGCGCTCTCCTGGTACTCCTCCATCCACACCCCGGCGGAGGAACTGCCCGCTCTGTTCGCCGAGTTCCACAGGGTGCTCGCACCCGGCGGCCACCTCTTGGTGGGCTTCCAGGCGGGCGACCAGCACCGCCACCACGACCGCCCCTGGGGCCGCCCGGTCTCGCTGACCTTCCTGCGCCGCCAACCGGAGGAGATGGTCCGGCTGTTGACGGACGCCGGCTTCAGGGTCCTCTCGCAGACGGTGCGGGAACCGGAGGAAAGCCTGGAGGAGACCTCCCCGCAGGCCTTCCTCATAGCCCGGAAGCCCGCGGTGGTGGCCTCCTAGAGCGCCCCGGCGATGTCCAGCGCCGCGATGTACCCGAACGTCATCGCGGGTCCGATCGTCGACCCGGCCCCGGCGTAGCTGTGTCCCATGACGGCGGCGCTGGCGTTACCGGCGGCGTACAGGCCGGGGATCACCGAGCCGTCCGGCCGCAGCACCCGCGCCCGCGCGTCCGTGACCAGCCCGCCCTTCGTCCCGAGGTCCCCGGGGACGATGCGGAAGGCGTAGTACGGGGGCAGCCACAGGGGTGCGAGGCAGGAGTTGGGGAGGACGGAGGGGTCCGTGTAGTAGTGGTCGTACGCGCTGTCGCCGCGGTGGAAGTCGCTGTCGGTCCCTTTGAGGGCAAGGGAGTTGAAGCGGTCGACCGTGGCGCGCAGGGCAGCGGCGGGAACGCCGACGGAGGCAGCGAGGGCGTCGAGGCTCCAGGCCTTGTGCGCCGCCCCCGAGCGGTACCAGTCGTCGGGGAAGGCGAGGGCCGGGGCGACGTCCTTGAACAGGTACCGGTCGCGGTAGTTCTGGTCGACGATCAGCCAGGCCGGGATGTCCGGGTCGGTGGGGTTGCGGTCGTACAAGGTGTGGACGACGTCGCTGTAGGGACCGGCCTCGTTGACGAAGCGGGAGCCCGCCGCGTTGACGAGGAGGCCGCCGGGGAGGGTGCGTTCGGCGAGGCAGAAGTAGGGCTGGTCGGGGAGCGGGATGGCCGGTCCCCACCAGGCGTCGTCCATGAGAGCGAGTGCGGCGCCCAGTTGTCGTCCCGCCCGGATGCCGTCGCCGGTGTTCTCCTTCGCGCCGACCGTCCACTCCGTCCCGATGGGCTGCCGCTGGTACTGGGCGCGCATGGCACCGTTGTGCTCGAAGCCGCCGGAGCCGACGACCACGGCACGGCGGGCGCGTACGAGCCCGGGGGCGCCGTCCTTCGTGACCACCGCCCCGGTGACGGCACCGTTCTCGACGAACAGCTCGGTGAGCGGGGTGCCCAGCCGGACGGGGACACCCGCCTCCAGCAGCCCCTTGCGCAACCCGGCGGCCAGCGACTGCCCCATCGTCAACGGCGTCTGCCCCAGCACCGCCGCCTTCGTGCCGCGCGCCAGGCACTCGGCGGCGACGGCGGCGCCCTTGACGCTCACGGCGGCGAGGGCGAGCCACTTGTAGTCGGCGCTGAACACGACCATGCCGGAAGGGACTTGCATGTACGGCGGATTGAGATGAGCGAGTTCGGCACCGAGGAGCTTGCCGTCGAACTGGTCGGGCTCGATGGAGCGGCCGCCCGGCAGACCGCCCGGCAGCTCCGGGTAGTAGTCGCTGTACCCCTCCATCCAGCGGAAGCGGAGCGGGCTGTTGGCCATGACGAAGGAGATCATGTCGGGGCCGTGGGCGAGGAAGGCGCTCTGCCGGGCCACGGGTACGTCCGGGCCGACGACCGCGGCGAGGTAGGCGGCGGCCTTGGCGGGGGTGTCCGGGACACCGGCGGCGAGGATCACGGGGTTGTTGGGGATCCAGATGCCGGCACCGGAACGGGCGGCGGATCCGCCGAAGGTGGGGGCCTTTTCGACCACGACGGTGCTCAGGCCGTGCTTGGCCGCCGTGAGCGCGGCGGTCATGCCGGCCGCGCCGGAACCGATGACGACGACGTCGTAGGCGCCGAGGAGGGGGAGGTCGGCGGCGGTGGCCGTGCTGGTGCCGGGGCCCGCGCCGACGGCCAGGGCGAGACCGGTGGTGCCCGCGGTACCGAGCACCTGCCTCCGGGTGGGTCGTGCCGTACGTCTCACGGGTTCCGCGCTCGTGACCATGGCAGGTCGCTCCAACCGGACGAGGGGTGGGGTGAGTTGCTCAGGTGCGGAGGTGTGGGGTGGGAATGTGGCGCGAGGGTCTTGGGAAGTCAAGGCCGGAGGCAGAAGCGGTACGAGGAATTCCGACGGTCGGCGACGAAGGGGATTCCGGGACATCCTGGGGACGCCCGCCCGACAGCGAACGAAATAACCGGTAGAAAGGAGCCGGACCCCTTATTGCAGCCCTTTTTCAGGGCGCGCCCGTCGCCCTCCTCGGGACGCGTCTTTCGCCCGCACCCGGGCCGCGGCCTGGATGGCCTGGACGTAGGGCTCGTCCTCGCGCTGGGTGGCCCGGGAGAGCTCGTCGAAGGGCACGAGTGCGCGATGGCCCGGATCCCGGTTCTCCATCCAGGCGGTCCAGGCGTCATGGACATCGGCCGCGGTGACCAGTTCCCCCTTGGCGCGCATGAGGACGGCGTAGAGAAGGAAGAGGCCGTCGGCGTCCGACGGGGGCCGGGCCTCCGGCGGCAGGAGTTCGCGGATCAGACCGGCGTCCGCGCGCAGATAACTCACGTGCAGAGTATGCCGACGAACAGACCTGCGTGCAATGCCGCGAATACCCAGGGGACTTTCCGTTCGGTGGAACCCAACTCGGTGTACCTGGTCCACCACGGTCCATCCGGATTCCCCGCCAGTATCTCCCACTCCTGGCTGAATATCTGTAGGGGGAGCCGCGGTTCGACGGCATTGATGATGTCGAATTTCGCGTGGTTGAGCACGCGGTAACTGCGCAACTGGAGCCACCAGACGAGGGATATGGAGATTCCGGCGAGCGTCAGTACGAGCGCGGCCCACCACGGCACATTCCGGTTTTCCGTGGCGGTGATGCCCAGCGCGCCGATGAATGCGGTCTGAACGGAGAGGAAGAATGCGTTCGCGGCGCCGCGCCGGGCGGAGACGCGGTCCGACATCTCGACGGCCATCTTGTAGAGGTCGAGGAGCTCCGGTGCGGGGTCGGGCACCTGCGCGCGGGCGGGGTCCCCGCCGGGGGCGGCCGGTTCGGACGTCACCAACTCCTGATGCCCTGACGGCAGTTGCCTCTAACCTTGCGGGCATGCCCCTCCCCAGTCTCCTGGGCGTCTTCGCGCACCCCGACGACGAGTCGCTGGTGTCCGGCGGTGTGCTGGCCCGGCACGCGGCCTCGGGAGCGCGCACGGCGGTCGTCACCGCCACCTGGACCGAAGGCACCCGGCGGGCCGGGGAGCTGGCGGAGGCGCTGCGCATTCTCGGGGCGGGGAATCCGCGGATGCTCGGGTACGCCGATGCGCACGTTCCCGAGTCGGCACCGGGCGCTCCGCGCTTCTGCGATGCGCCGCTGGACGAGGCCGTGGGGCGGCTGGTCAGGCATGTCCGGGAGTTCCGACCGGAGCTCGTGATCACGCATGACGCCTACGGCAATCTGTCCGGGCATCCGGATCACGTGCACGCCCACCGGGTGACGGTGCTTGCCGTGCAGGCGGCGGGTTGGGGGCGGCTGTACCCGGAGGCGGGGGCGGCCTGGGAGCCGAGTGCGCTCTACCTGGCCACGCATCCGGAGTCCGCGGTGCGCGCCCTGGGCCGCGAGGTGCTGCTCCGGCCGGGCCGGGCGATGTACAGCGTGCCCGACGAGTGGGTGTCGACGGTGGTGGATGTCGGGCCGTGGGTGGAGCAGAAGCTGGACGCTGTCATGGCTCATCGCAGCGAGGTGGAACGGGGGGCGCTGCCGGGCCGCCTCGCCGCGCTCCGGCCCGCGGACCGGGCCAGGGTGGTGTCCACCGAGTGGTACGTGCGGTACGGCGTCGCGGCAGCGGTGGAGCCGCGGCCCGAGCCGGCGTGGGCATCCAGGGCCGTCCAGGGCGAGCAACTACCTCCCCTCGCCTGAGGGTTGGGCCGATCACGGCAGCGTCCGCCACCCGGAGACACGAGGTGGCGGACGCTGCCGTATGGGGGTCGCGGTGGGTCGGCGTTAGGCCTCCTTGTGGCCGAGCTGGATGTCGACGCCCTCCTGGCTGCCGTTCAGGGTGACCTGGGTGGCCACCGGCGGGTAGCCGCTGGCGATCACGGTGTACTGCTCGCTGGAGAGGTCGGTGAAGGCGTAGCTGCCGTCGACGCTCGTGGTGCGGGTCCCCACGACATTGCCGGCGGCGTCGATCAGTGAGACCCGGGCGTCGTCCAGCGCACGCCCGTCCGGGGTGCGCACCGTGCCCCGCAGGGTCGCGGCCACGACGAGCCGGATGTCGCAGCGTGCGGTCTCGGCGGTGACCGTGGCCGGTACGGCGGCCGGGCGGTGGCCGGGGGCGCTGACGCTGAGCGTGTAGTCGCCGGGGAGCAGGTCGCCGATGCCGTAACCGCCGTCCGTGGCGGTGGTGGTGGAGGCCGTCACGTCGCCGCGCTGGTCGGTGGCCACCACCAGCGCGCCGGGCAGGACCTCGCCGTCGCCGCCGTACACCGTGCCGGCCAGGCCGCCCGGGCTGGGCAGGATCACGAAGTCGTGGGAGACCGGTGCGCCGTTCAGGGTCAGCGTGACGACCTGCGGCTGGTAGCCGGGTGCCGAGCCGATGAGGACGAGGCTGCCGCGCTCGGCGGTGTCCACCGCGTAGGTGCCGTCCTCGCGGGAGACGGCGCGGGCCAGTTGGCGGCCCGACGTGTCCAGGAGGGTGATCGCGGTCCGGGCAACGGGATGACCCGTGCCGTTGCGCACCTGCCCGCGGATGACGGCCGCCTCCGTACGGATCGCGGTCACCGCCACGGGACCGCCCGGGACGGGGGCCTCGACCTGCGCCCCGGCCTGCGTCCGGTCCTGTTCCGCGGGCTCGCTCGCGCTCCTCTTCGCGCGGAACAGCAGGGCCGTGACGAGCGCGCCGAAGGCGAAGAACCCGGCCGACCACCAGTAGGCGACCTCGTAGCTGTGCAGGGCCGCGTTCGCCTTGACCAGCGGGTCGGACAGATGGTCCTTGGCGTAGTTGGTGGCGGCGGTCGCGGCCAGCGTGTTCAGCAGCGCCGTACTGATCGAACCGCCCACCTGCTGGGTGGTGTTGAGGGCCGCCGAGGCCACGCCCTGGTCGCTCGCCCGGACGCCGAGGGTGGCGTAGCTCATCGCCGCGGGCATCGACATGCCGAGCCCGGCACCCAGCAGCAGCAGTGGGCCCAGCACATGCGCCGCATAGCTGCTGTCCAGGTCGAGGCGGGTCAGCCAGATCATGCCGCCGAGGGCGAGCAGCATGCCGGTGGGCACGACGATCTTGGGGCCGATCTTCGGCACCAGCCAGTTGGTGGAGATCTGCGCCAGCACCATCAGCGCGCCCACCATCGGCAGGAAGGCCACACCGTTCTTGACCGGCGAATAGCCCAGCGTCGCCTGGAGGTAGTAGGTGAGGAAGAGGAAGACGCCGAACATCCCCGCGGACGAGATGAGGATGGTGGACAGTGCGGCGGCGCGGTCGCGGTCGGCCAGGACGCGCAGCGGCAGCACGGGGTGCTTGGCGCGGGTCTGCCAGAGGAAGAACGCCACCAGCAGGACGGCGCCGGCGGCGAGGAAGCCCCAGGTCATCCAGTTGTCCCAGTCATGCGTCTCCGCGTTGGCGAAGCCGTAGACGATGCCGAACAGCCCGCCGGAGACCAGCAGGACACCGAGGACGTCCAGCTTCGGACGCTCGGCCGGGACGGAGCGGCCGATGAAGACGATCGCGCCGATCAGCGCCGGAACCGCGATGGCGTCGTTGACGTACAGCGTCCAGCGCCAGTCCAGGTACTCGGTGAGCAGACCGCCGAGGACCAGGCCGACGGCCGCGCCGGAACCGGCGATGGCACCGAATATGCCGAACGCCCTGGCGCGTTCCTTGGGTTCGGTGAAGGTCGTGGTCAGCAGGGAGAGCGCGGCCGGTGCGAGCAGCGCGCCGAACAGGCCCTGCACCGCGCGCGCGACCACCAGCATGGTGAAGCCGTTGGCCGCGCCGCCGACCGCGGAGGCGGCGGCGAAGCCGACGATGCCGACGATGAAGGTGGTCTTGCGGCCGAAGAGGTCGGCGAGCCGGCCACCGAGCAGCAGCAGACTGCCGAAGGCCAGGGAGTAGGCGGTGACGATCCACTGCCGGCCGTTGTTGTCGAAGCCCAGGTCCTGCTGGGCGGACGGCAGCGCGATGTTCACGATGGTGGCGTCGAGGACGACCATGAGCTGGGCGAGGCCGATCACGGCCAGCGCCCACCAGCGGTGCTTCGACGGGGCCTGGGTGGGGCCGGGCGGTCCGGCCTGGGCGGTGGCGGCAGCGGCGGCCGGGATGACTTCCACGATGGTGCTCCCCACATCGGTCCGAAACCGTTTCGTACATCAACCTAGGCGCAGAGAGGAGCGAAACGCAAACGTTTCGATGCGATGCCGCCGGGACGTACGAAAGATTCACAAAAGGCGGCTCACCGCTCGTACAGAGCCTCGACCTCCGCGGAGAAGTCCCGCATCACGGCCTCCCGCCGCAGCTTCATCGACGGGGTCAGATGGCCCTCCTCCTCCGTGAAGTCCCGGGGGACGATGACGAAGCGGCGGATGGATTCCGGGCGGGAGACCAGTTTGTTCGCCTCGTCGACCGCGCGTTGCAGGATGCCCCTCAACTCCTCGTCGTCGACCAGGAGTTCCGCGGGGACGGGGTGCCGCCCGTTCATCCGGCGCCAGTGGCTGACGCCCTCCATGTCGAGGGTGATGAGTGCGGCGATGTACGGGCGGCGGTCGCCCACGACCATGCACTGGGAGATCAGGGGGTGCGAGCGCAGCCAGTTCTCCAGGGGGGCCGGCGCGGTGTTCTTGCCGCCCGCCGTGATCAGGATCTCCTTCTTGCGGCCGGTGATCGTGAGGTAGCCCTCGTCGTCGAGACGGCCGATGTCGCCCGTCGGGAACCAGCCGTCGGCCGAGGAGGGGATCACTCCCCCGCCGTGCGGGTCCCAGTAGCCGCGGAAGACCTGGCCGCCCTGGAGGAGGATCTCGCCGTCCGCCGCGATGCGGACCTTGGTGCCGGGCATGGGCCAGCCCACCGTGCCCAGGCGGGGCTTGAGGGGCGGCGTGACCGTGGCGGCGCCGGTGGACTCGGTGAGGCCGTAGCCCTCGTAGATCTCCATGCCGGCGCCCGCGTAGAAGGCGGCCAGGCGGCGGCCGAGCGGGGAGCCGCCGGAGATGATGTGGCGGATGCGGCCGCCCATGGCGTTGCGGATGCGCCGGTAGACGAGCGGGTCGTAGAAGGCGCGGGCCGTCTTGAGGGAGGCGCCCGGGCCGGAGCCGGTGCCGGCGTGCCGGGCCTCCATGGCCTCGCCGTAGCGGACGGCCACGCTCGCCGCCCGGTCGAAGGCGGAGACCCGGCCGCCGACCTCCGCCTTGGCGCGGGCGTTGTTGTAGACCTTCTCCAGCATGTACGGGATGCAGAGGAGGAAGGTCGGCCGGAAGGTGCCCAGGTCGGCCAGGAGGTCCTCCGCCTGGAGGCTCGCGGCATGGCCCAGGCGGACCCGGGCGCGGATACAGGCGATCGCCACCATGCGGCCGAAGACGTGCGACATGGGCAGGAAGAGCAGCGTCGCCGGGTCTTCCGACTTCGACTTGAAGATGGGGTAGAGGAGTTCGGTCGCGTTGTCGACCTCGGCGAGGAAATTGCCGTGCGTGAGCACACAGCCCTTGGGGCGGCCCGTGGTGCCCGAGGTGTAGATGACCGTGGCGAGCGTGTCGGGGACCAACATGCCGCGGCGTACGGCGACTTCCTGGTCGGGGACGGGCGCGCCGAGTTCGGCCAGCCGCTCCAGGTGCCCCTTCTCCACGATCCACATGTGCCGCAGGTCGGGAAGGCGGCTGAGCTCCGGGCCGAGGGCCGTCGCCTGCCCGGCCATCTCCGTCACCAGGGCCACCGCGCCGGAGTCCTGGAGGATCCAACGCGTCTGGTAGACGGAGGAGGTGGGGTAGATGGGGACGGTGACGAGGCCCGCGGCCCAGGCGGCGAAGTCGAGGAGCGTCCACTCGTAGACCGTCCGCGCCATGATGGCGATGCGGTCGCCGGCCACCAGCCCTTCCGAGATCAGGCCCTTGGCGAGGGCCAGGACCTGCTCCGCGAACTCCGCCGCGGTCACGTCCGCCCAGTCCCCGTCCTGGGTACGGCGGCTGAGGACGCGGGCGTCCGGTGCCGCCTCCGCGTTGTCGAACGGCAGGTCGGCGAGCGAGCCGTGGGTGGGCGGCGGGACGAGCGGCGGGACCGACGCCTCACGCACTTCGCCGTCCAGCCGCCGTATCTCGGGCTCCACCAGCTGGGGGACGCCGTCGTAGTCGGACGCGGACGGATAGGGCACGGGCACGGACATGGCAGCTCCTGGGGCGTGCAGCTCGGTACCGCTCTGCTGTGAGGTACGTGCAGCGCGTACCGAGACGTTCACCGGCGGTGCGCGGCGGCAGGGTTACCGCGGGTTACGCGATAGTACGTGTCCGGGATGGGGAGTTGGTGCGGGCCCTCCGGGGGTTTTGCGGTGGGGTTGTGCCTTGGTCTGCCGTCTGTCGTCTGCGGCTGCGTCGTGGCTGGTCGCGCAGTTCCCCGCGCCCCTATCGGGGCGCTGCCGTGCCGTCGCGCCCCGCGGCGGAGCCGCACGTCGATACAGCCCCGCGCCCCTATCGGGGCGCTTCCGTTCCGTAGAGTTCCTCGATCTGTGCCGCGAATTCCTCTGCGATCGCTTCCCTCTTCAGCTTCATCGACGGGGTCAGGTGGCCCGCCTCCTCCGTGAAGTCGACCGGGAGGATGGTGAAGCGGCGGATGGATTCCGGGCGGGAGACCAGTTTGTTGGCCTCGTTCACCGCGCGTTGCAGGACCTGTCGCAACTCGTCGTCGTCCAG
The DNA here is from genome assembly GCF_053593775.1 of Streptomyces sp. NPDC002092. NCBI lineage: Bacteria > Bacillati > Actinomycetota > Actinomycetes > Kitasatosporales > Streptomycetaceae > Streptomyces > Streptomyces sp. NPDC002092. The sequence goes on along the minus strand of NZ_JBSFDG010000029.1, from coordinate 11,459 downwards.
GAGCAGTTGGGCCGGGACGGGGTGCTTGCCGCGCATGCGGCGCCAGTGGCTGACGCCCTCCATGTCCAGGGTGATGAGGGCGCCGACATAGGGGCGGCCGTCGCCGACGACCATGACCTGGGAGATCAAAGGGTGGGCGCGCAGCCAGTTCTCCAGCGGGGCCGGGGCGACGCTCTTGCCGCCCGCCGTGATCAGCAGCTCCTTCTTCCGGCCGGTGATGTAGAGGTAGCCCTCCTCGTCGAGGCGGCCTATGTCGCCGGTGGCCAGCCAGCCGTCGACGGTCGCCGGGACGACGCCGCCCGCGTTCGGGTCCCAGTAGCCGCGCAGGACGTGGTCACCGGCCAGCAGGATCTCGCCGTCGGCGGCGATGCGGACCTTCGTGCCCGGTATGGGCCAGCCCACCGTGCCCAGACGGGGTCTGAGCGGCGGGGTCACGGTGGACGCGCCCGTCACCTCCGTGAGGCCGTAGCCCTCGTAGATCTCGATGCCCGCCCCGGCGTAGAACGCGGCCAGCCGGCGGCCCAGCGGGGAGCCGCCGCAGATCATGTAGCGGACCCTGCCACCCATGGCACCCCGGATACGGCGGTAGACCAGCGGGTCGTAGAAGGTGCGGGCGGCCTTCAGCGCGGCGCTCGGGCCGGGTCCCGTGCCGGCCTGGCGGGCCTCCGCCGCCTCCCCGTACCGCCGGGCCACGCCCGCCGCGCGGTCGAAGGAGGTGGCCCGGCCGCCGGTCTCGGCCTTCGCGCGCGCCACGTTGAAGACCTTCTCCAGCATGTACGGGATGGCGACGAGGCAGGTGGGGCGGAAGCTCGCCAGGTCGGGCAGGAGTTCGTCCGCCTTCAGGCTCGGCGCGTGGCCCAGCCGTACCCGGGCACGGATGCAGGCGACCGCGACCATGCGGCCGAAGATGTGCGACATGGGCAGGAAGTGCAGGATGGAGGCCTCTTCGCTGGTCCGTGAGCGGAACACCGGGTAGAGGAGCTCGATCGCGTTGTCGACCTCGGCGAAGAAATTGCCGTGCGTGATGGCGCAGCCCTTGGGGCGGCCGGTGGTGCCCGAGGTGTAGACGACGGTGGCGAGCGTGTCGGGGCTCAACATCCCACGCCGTACGTCCACTTCCTGGTCCGGCACCTGGCCGCCGTGCTCCGCCAGCCGCTCCACATGGCCCTTCTCGACGACCCACAGGTGCCGCAGATCGGGCACCCGGTCGAGTTCCGGGCCGAGGGCCGCTGCCTGCGCGGCGGTCTCCGTGACGAGTGCGACCGCCCCGGAGTCCTGGAGGATCCAACGCGTCTGGAAGGCCGAGGAGGTGGGATAGATCGGGACGGTGACCAGGCCCGCGGCCCAGGCGGCGAAGTCGAGGAGCGTCCACTCGTAGATCGTCCGCGCCATCACACCGAGCCGGTCCCCCGGCACCAGCCCCTCGGCGATCAGCCCTTTCGCCACCGCCAGCACCTCGTCGGCGAACTCGGCCGCCGTCACGTCCGCCCAGCGGCCCGACTCGGTGCGACGGCTGAGCACCTTGTCGTCGGGGGCGATGCGGGCGTTGTCGAAGGGCAGGTCGGCGAGCGAGCCGTAGGCCACCGGCGGGACGAAGGGCGGCACGGAGACCTCGCGCACCTCCCCGTCCAGCCGCCGGATCACGGGCTCCACGAGAACCGGCGTGCCGTCGTACGTGGTGGCGTGGACGGCGGCAGGCGAGGACGGCTGAGAGGTGGACACGGGCGACTCCAGACGTTCACCAGAGTTGCCCTGCGGGGGAAGTCACCGCAGGTCGGGGGAGGTGATCGTACGGCGCGCCAGTGATGAGCCGGTGTGGGTTCCAAGGTGGTCCGGCGACGGGGATGCGTCGGGGATGTGCAAGCTCGTCGCTTTTCTTGCCGATCAGGCCATGCCGGACGGTATGGTGAACGTTTTTCATCTTCTGCGCCACCCCCGCCTGCCCTTACCTCGGGTAACCTGACTCTGGAGTAAGCACAGCGTCCGTGGGGAGTTTTCGGTATGTCGATGTCCGTCGTCCTGCCCGGTACCCCCGCCCTCGGGCCCCTGCTCGCCCGCGGTGCCCTGCTGTCCCCCTTCAAACGCCCCCGCCCTGACGCCGACTTCCCCCGCAGCCGGCTCGTCCTGCCCGGACTGCGCATCGACCTCGCGCGGCTGGCGGCGTACGAGCGGGTGTGCGGCTTCGCGACCGGCGACGACGCACTGCCGCCGACCTATCCGCATGTGCTGGGCTTCCCGCTGGCCATGCGGCTGATGAGCGACCGGGGCTTCCCGCTGCCGCTGCTCGGCCTGGTCCACACATCGATCGAGATCACGCAGCGGCGCCCTCCCGCGGCGACCGGGGAGTACGAAATCGCGGTGTACGTCGGCGGGTTGGAGCCGCATCGGCGTGGCACCGAGGCCGCGGTGATCACCGAGATGCGGGCCGACGGGGACGTCGTATGGGAGTCGCGGAGCACCTATCTGGCGCGGCACCGGACGCGGCATTCCGGTGAGCCGCCCAGGGACGACCGGGAGCCGCTGCCCAACGTGGCCGAGTGGCGGCTGGCCGCCGACGTCGGGCGACGGTACGGCGCCGCGTCCGGCGACCGCAACCCCATCCATCTGCACCCGCTCACCGCCCGCCTCTTCGGCTTCCCCCGCGCCGTCGCGCACGGCATGTGGACGGTGGCCCGCTGCCTCGCCGCGCACGGGGTGCCCGAACGTGCCCGGGTGCAGGCGCGGTTCAGGGCGCCGGTGCTGCTGCCGGGGACGGTGACGTATGCGGCGGACGGGGAACGGTTCGAGCTGCGCGGGAGCGGGGGCCGCGTCCATGTGAGCGGGGGCGTCAGCGGCCTCGGGGCGGCCGGCGGCGCGTCATGACTCCGGGGTGGGCGGCGGCGACCAGGGCCGTCCGTCCATGAGGTTGCCCAGGCCCGCCCAGGCGAAGTTCATCAGGGTGGCGGCTGCCTGGCGGGCCGTGGTGCCGGGGGTCGCGTTGGCCCAGGCGGCGAGGGCTTCGGCGGCCCCGACCAGGGCCTCGGCGAGCCCGGCGACCTCCCGCTCGGGGAGGTTCGGATTGCGGTGGGCCTCCCTGGCCGCGACGACGATGAGCTGCGTCACGAACGCGACGATCTCCTCGCGCATCGCCGTGACCTCGGCCGCGAAGGGCTCGCGGGTACGGGCCTGCAGATGCAGCACGGCCCAGCCGTCCGGGTTCTGCGCGGTGTGCGTGAAGAACGCCCGCAGCCCCTCCCAGAGTTGGCGGTCGGCGGGCAGCTCGGGCATGACCCCGGCCCGGACGGCCTCGACGAGCGCCGTCGCCTCCCGGCGGATGCAGGCCGTGAACAGGTCTTCCTTCGAATTCAGGTACAGGTACACCAACGGCTTGGACACGCCCGCCAGTTCGGCGATCTCGTCCATCGACGCGGCCATGTAGCCACGCTGCCCGAAGGTCCGCACGGCGGCGTCCATCATCTGCTGCTCACGGACCGCCCGCGGCATCCGCTTGGTCTTCACGGCACCCATGGGGCAAGGGTAATTGGGAGCGGGCGCCCCCAACCCCGCTAGGAAGCCTGGGGTGCCTGGCCCTGCGCGCGGCTCGCGTCGTCCGCCTCGTCCTCCTGGGCGGCGTTCGCCGCGAAGCCGGCCTTCATCCGGTCGACCCGCTCGACGACCTTCACGGAGGCGCGGTCGCGCTCCCGCCGCAGGACGACGAAGCTGATGGGGGCGGAGATCACCAGCGCCAGCAGGCAGATCCACATGAAGTTGGACGCGCCGTAGCCGCGCGGGACGATGCCGGAATAGACGAGGCCCCAGACGACCAAGAAGCAGCCCGCGAAGATCCCGAGGCGCATCAGCGTGTAGCGGAGCATCTCAATCCACTCTTCCGTCAACGGTACGAACATTCCCAAAGGGCACCGTCCAGTGAAGCACGCCCGGGACCCGATCTTGCAGGGGGGTGTGCCAGGCCTCACGGCCTTTGTCCACGGGTTCTCAGCCCAGCGGCAGCAGCATGAAGACGTCGTCGCGGTAGTCGTCCGGGGCGACGCGGATGGCGCCGGGGACCCGGCCGACCTCCTTGTAGCCGCAGGAGCCGTAGAACCGCTCCAGGCCGTTCCCGCCGCGGCAGGTGAGCCGGATCGCGTCGATGCCGTCGAAGCCGCGGGCCGCGTCCTCGGCGGCGGCGAGGAGGTCCCGGCCGTATCCCCTGCCCTGGTGGCCGGGGTGCACCATCACCGTGTACAGCCACACCCAGTGCTGCATCAGCCGGTGGGTGTTGAAGCTGAAGAAGGCGGTCGCCGCGACCGCGCCGGACTCGTCCAGGCCGACGAGCAGCCGGCTCCGCCCCTCCGCCATGGCGACGAAGTGCTTCACGAGCTCCGGCCGTATGTCCTCGGCCGTGACCGGCGGTACGAAGCCGACCGAGCCGCCCGCGTTCGAGACGTCGGCCCACAGGTCGAGGATCCCGTCGCGCAGGGCGGGAGTGACGGCGGGGTCGAGAGTGAAGGTAAGGGACACCGGGCAATGGTACTCATTACGACAGTGCCCGCGCCGCCACCCCCAGGTCCGAGACGAGACCGCGGTAGGCCGCCTCCCTGTCGTCCGCCCGCAGCACGGCCGAGGGGTGCACGGTCGGCACGAGCCGCTCCCGTCTGCCGTGGATCTCCTCCTCCAGGACCGTCCCGCGCACCTGCGTGACCCGGAACGAGGAGCCCAGCAGCGCCTTCCCCGCGGTCGCCCCCAGCACCACGATCAGCTCGGGTTCCACCACGGCCAGCTCGGCTGCCAGCCACGGCCCGCACGCCGTCATCTCCCGCAGGCTGGGTGCCTTGTGGATACGGCGCTTGCGGGGCTCTGCCTGGGTGAACTTGAAGTGCTTGACGGCGTTGGTGACGTACGCGTCCGCCGGGTCCAGGCCGGCCTCGGCGAGAGCCCGGTCGAGCAGCTTGCCCGCGGGGCCGACGAACGGCTTGCCCTGGCGGTCCTCCTGGTCCCCGGGCTGCTCCCCGACGAGCATCACGCGCGCGTGCGCCGCGCCCGCGCCGAACACGGTCTGCGTGGCGGCGCGGTGCAGGGGGCAGCCCCTGCACTCTGCCGCCGCCTTGCGCAGGGCGGGGAGCCCACCGCGCTCGGGGAGGAAGGGTTCGGCGGTATACGCATCCTCGGGTGCCTTGGTGCTCACCATGGCGGACGAGTACCCGCCGTAGGCCCTCAGACCCATCGTCCTCTGCGGGTCAGCGGGGGCTGGTCGCGCAGTTCCCCGCGCCCCTCTGGGGCGCGGCCGTCAGACGCGCATGGGCTGCGGAGCTTCCCGGCGTGCCGGATCCGGGCCCTCGTACTCCCTGATGATCTCGTACCGAGTGTTCCGCTCCACCGGCCGGAACCCGGCGTCCCGGATCAGATCCAGCAGATCCTCACGGGTCAGCTTGTTCGGCGTGCCGTAGTTGTCGGCGTCGTGGGTGATCTTGTACTCGACGACCGACCCGTCCATGTCATCCGCACCGTGCTGCAGCGCGAGCTGAGCGGTCTGGACGCCGTGCATGACCCAGAAGACCTTGACGTGCGGGACGTTGTCGAACAGCAGCCGGGAGACCGCGAACGTCTTCAGGGCTTCCGCGCCGGTCGCCATCTGCGTCCGGGCCTGGAGCCGGTTGCGTACCTTGCCGTCCTTCATGTCCACGAAGTCGTGCTGGTAGCGCAGCGGGATGAAGACCTGGAAGCCGCCGGTCTCGTCCTGCAGCTCGCGCAGCCGCAGCACGTGGTCGACGCGGTGCCGGGGCTCCTCGATGTGGCCGTACAGCATGGTGCACGGGGTCTTCAGACCCTTCTCGTGCGCCAGGCGGTGGATGCGCGACCAGTCCTCCCAGTGGGTGCGGTGGTCGACGATGTGCTGGCGGACCTCCCAGTCGAAGATCTCCGCGCCGCCGCCGGTGAGGGACTCCAGGCCCGCGTCGATCAGCTCGTCCAGGATCTCGCTCGCGCTCAGCCCGGAGATCGTCTCGAAGTGGTGGATCTCCGTGGCCGTGAACGCCTTCAGCGAGACGTTCGGCAGGGCGGCCTTGAGCTCACGCAGCGAACGCGGGTAGTAGCGCCACGGCAGGTTCGGGTGCAGGCCGTTGACGATGTGCAGCTCGGTGAGGTTCTCGCCCTCCATCGCCTTGGCGAGCTTCACCGCCTCCTCGATGCGCATCGTGTACGCGTCCTTCTCGCCCGGCTTGCGCTGGAAGGAGCAGTAGGCGCAGGAGGCGGTGCAGACATTGGTCATGTTGAGGTGCCGGTTGACGTTGAAATGGACCACGTCACCGTTCTTGCGCGTACGCACCTCGTGGGCGAGGCCGCCGAGCCACGCCAGGTCGTCCGACTCGTACAGTGCGATGCCGTCCTCGCGGGTCAGCCGCTCACCGGCCCTGACCTTCTCCTCCAGCTCGCGCTTGAGCCCGACGTCCATACCCTCAACCTCTTTCTACGACAGCTCGACCCAACCGTACGCCTACCAGCTCAGACCTCTTCGGGCAGCTCTCCGACCCGGTTCTCCCACTTGGTGGAGAGCACGATCGTGGTACGGGTGCGGGAGACGCCCTTGGTGCCGCTCAGCCGCCGGATGATCTTCTCCAGGCCGTCCACGTCGTTCGCCCGCACCTTGAGCATGTACGAGTCGTCGCCGGCGATGAACCAGCAGTCCTCGATCTCGCTGAGCTCCTTCATCCGCTGGGCCACGTCCTCGTGGTCGGCGGCGTCGGACAGCGAGATGCCGATGAGGGCGGTGACGCCGAGGCCCAGCGAGGCGGCGTCCACGGTCGCGCGGTAGCCGGTGATGACGCCGGCCGCCTCCAGCCGGTTGATGCGGTCGGTGACGCTGGGTCCCGACAGGCCGACGAGGCGCCCCAGCTCCGCGTACGAGGCCCGGCCGTTCTCCCTCAGGGCCTGGATGAGCTGCCTGTCCACCGCGTCCATGCGATTCGATGCCTTCCGCTGAAGATTCCCGAGTAGATGAGAGGTACTGCGGCGTGCCCTACCGGCCGGCGCTCCCGCCGCCCAGTTCGCCCGCCCAGCGCCGGTACAGGCCGTGCTCGACGCCCGCCGCGTCCAGCACCCGCCCGGCGACGAAGTCCACCAGGTCCTGGATGTGGGTGGCGCCCGCGTAGAAGGCGGGCGAGGCGGGCACCACGGTCGCGCCCGCGTCGTCGAGCGCCACCAGGTGCCGCAGGGTCTGACCGTTCAAGGGGGTCTCCCGTACGGTCACGACCAGCGGCCGGCGTTCTTTGAGGGTGACGCTCGCCGCGCGCTGGAGCAGGTCCTTGGATAGGCCGAGGGCGACACCGGCCACGCAGGCGGTGGAGGCGGGCACGATCAGCATGCCCTTGCTCGGGTACGAGCCCGAGGACGGCCCCGCGGCCAGGTCCCCGGCGGGCCAGTACCGCACCCCGCCGATGTCCGCGTCGTGGACCCCGGGCTTGCCGTCGGCTCCCAGGCCCAGCCATTCCCGCAGGTCGTCCTGCCAGTGCGCGTCACGGAACGAGATCCCCGTCTCGTCCAGCAGCGTGAGCCGCGAGGCCCGGCTGACGACCAGGTCCACGCTCTCGCCGGCCTCCAGGAGCGCGCGCAGCACCGACGCGGCATAAGGCGTGCCGGATGCCCCGGACACCCCTACGATCCAAGGTGTACGCGCCGTCTCTCCTGGCTTGGCTGGGTTCACAACACCGAGCCTATCCGGCCTCCCAGCATGGGAACCGGTCGAGGGGGCTCGGGCGTTCTTCGGGCGGGGACGAGTGAGCGGTGGGGGTTGCCATGTCGGACAGCGGGCTCGAGTGGTCGCGCGGGGACCGGGCGAAGGCCGCGGCCAAGCTGATGGTGGGCTGGGTCGCGCTGCTGTGGCTGCTGGAAGTGGTCGACGTGATCAGCGGCCATGCGCTGGACGGCCTCGGCATCACACCGCGCGAGCCCTCCGAGCTGGTGGATGTCGTGCCCGCCGCCTTCATCCACTTCGGTTTCGCCCATGTGGCCGCCAACAGTGTGCCGCTGCTGGTCATGGGCTTCCTCGCGGCGCTGGGCGGGATACGCCGGTTCGCCGCGGTGTGCCTGGTCGTCATCGTGGCGGACGGCCTGGGCGTGTGGCTCGTGGCCCCGGCGCACACCAACACGGCGGGCGCCTCCGGCCTGATCTTCGGCCTCTTCGGCTTCCTGCTGGTCAGCGGCTTCGTGGAGCGCCGGCCGCTGGGCGTGCTGGTCGGTCTGCTGATCGGCGCGATATGGGGCGGCTCGATCCTGCTGGGCCTGTCCCCGCTGCAGACGGGCGTCAGCTGGCAGGGCCACCTGATCGGACTGGCGGCGGGAGTGGCGGCGGCGTTCTGGTTCCGGCGGCGGGCCGCAGAGCCTCGCGCGATTCAGGGCTGAGTACGGGAGCCGGGGGCGACAGGAAGACGGTCGGTGGTGAGCGTCAGCTTGCCGAGCGGGGAATCGAGCGTCACCCGGCGGCCGTAGGGCACGGTGTCGCGGCCGCGGTAGCCGTCAGGGCCGGGATTCCACATCGTCACGCAGTGGCCCGCGAGCGGATCGAGGACGACGTAGTCGGCGATGCCTCGGGAGGCGTACCAGCGGGGCTTTACCTCGTAGTCGCGGCGGACGCTGCCGCGGGAGACGACCTCTACGACGAGTTCGACGAGCTCGGGGAGGTAGGCGCTCTCGTTCCGCTCGGCCTCGGGCGCCGGGATGACGGCGAGGTCGGGGCAGAACTCGTTGTCGTCGTCGAAGGGGACGCCGACACCGCTGATGAGGGCCCACGCCTGGCCGATCTGCCCTTCAAGGCAGTTCCACACGTCGCGGATCGTTCTGCCGTGGTGCGGTGTGACCGGGCTCGCCACCACGCTGCCCTCGACGATCTCCACCCGGAAACCAGGCAGTGCCTCCTCGGCGCGGGCCAGCCCGGTGTGCAAACGGTCCATGGTGCGGACCGTACTCAGACGGTCAGACCCCGCACCAAAAGATCAAGCAGCGCACACACGAACAGGGCGATCCCGATGAACCCATTGACGCTGAAGAAGGCGCGGTTGAGGCGGGACAGATCATGCGGGCGCACGATGTTGTGCTCGTAGACGAACGCGCCCGCCACGATCATCAGGCCCACCCAGAAGAAGCCGCCCGCGTCCGTCACCACGGCGTACCAGACGAGCAGTGCCGTCACCACGGCGTGGCAGACGCGGGCGCCCCAGATGGCGGCCGGGATGCCGAAGCGCGCCGGGACCGACATGACGCCGATCTCGCGGTCCGTCTCGACGTCCTGGCAGGCGTAGATCAGATCGAAGCCGCCGATCCAGATGCCGACGGCGAGGCCGAGGATCACCGCGTCCCAGGACCACTCGCCACTGATCGCCAGCCAGCCGCCGACCGGGCCCATCGCCTGGGCGAGGCCGAGGATGGCCTGGGGGAAGTTCGTGAACCGCTTGCCGTACGGGTACACCACCATCGGGATCACCGCGATGGGGGCCAGGGCGAAGCAGAGCGGGTTGAGCAGGGCCGCCGATCCGAGGAAGACGACGACCGCGATCAGCGCGCCGGTCCAGGCGTGCTTCACCGACATCGCGCCGGTGACCAGTTCCCGCTGTGCCGTGCGCGGGTTCCTGGCGTCGATCTCCCGGTCGATGATCCGGTTCACCGCCATCGCGAAGGTGCGCAGGCCCACCATGCAGACGGTGACCAGGAGCAGCCGCCCCCAGTGGATGTTCTTGTCCCACTGGAACATCGCGGTGAGCGCGGCGATGTAGGCGAAGGGCAGGGCGAAGACCGAGTGCTCGATCATCACCAGGCGGAGGAACGCCTTGGTGCGTCCTGGCTGCGGGATCGCGGCGGAGGCGCTGCTCACAGGCCGTACTCCTTCCAGCGGCGGTCGACCTTCGCCGCCGTCTCCGGGTCGGACAGGACCATGTCGGGCCAGCCGCCGTCGCGCGTGTAGCCCTCCTCGGGCCACTTCTTCGTCGCGTCGATGCCTGCCTTGCCGCCCCAGAACTGCTGGTAGGAGGCGTGGTCGAGGTGGTCGACGGGGCCTTCGACGATGCTGAGGTCCCGGGCGTAGTCCGTGTTGCCGAGCGCGCGCCACGCGACCTCGTGGAGGTCGTGGACGTCGCAGTCGGAGTCCACGACCACGATCAGCTTCGTCAGGGACATCATGTGTGCCCCCCAGATCGCGTGCATCACCTTCTGGGCGTGCTTGGGGTACTTCTTGTCGATCGAGACGATCGCACAGTTGTGGAAGCCGCCCGCCTCGGGCAGGTGGTAGTCCACGATGTCCGGCACGATGATCTTCAGCAGGGGCAGGAAGAAGCGCTCGGTCGCACGACCCAGCGGCCCGTCCTCCGTCGGAGGCCGGCCTACGACGATCGACTGAAGCAGCGGCCGCTTCCGCATCGTCACGCAGTCGATCTTCAGGGCGGGGAAGGGCTCCTGCGGGGTGTAGAACCCGGTGTGGTCGCCGAAGGGCCCCTCGGGAAGCATCTCGCCGGGCTCCAGCCAGCCCTCGATGACGACCTCCGCCTGCGCCGGCACCTGCAGCGGCACGGTCTTGCAGTCGACCATCTCGATCCGCTTTCCGGCGATGAACCCGGCGAAGAGGTACTCGTCGATGTCGCCGGGGAGCGGCGCGGTGGAGGCGTAGGTGACGGCGGGAGGGCACCCGAAGGCGATCGCGACCGGCAGCCGTTCGCCCCGCCTCGCGGCGACCTGGTAGTGGTTGCGGCTGTCCTTGTGGATCTGCCAGTGCATGCCGATGGTGCGCCTGTCGTGGCGCTGCAGCCGGTACAGGCCCAGGTTGCGGATGCCGCTCTCCGGGTCCTTGGTGTGGGTGAGCCCCAGGTTGAAGAAGGAACCGCCGTCCTGCGGCCAGGTGAAGAGGGCCGGCAGCTGGTCCAGGTCCACGTCGTCGCCGGTGAGGACGACCTCCTGGACGGGGGCTTCCTTCACCTTCTTCGGCGGGACGTGCGTCATCGCGCCGAGCTTCCCGAAGGCCTCGCGGACGCCGACGAAGCCGTGCGGCAGCTCGGGGCGCAGCAGCCCGCCGATCTTCTCGCTGATCTCTCCGTACGACTTCAGCCCGAGGGCCTTCAGCAGCCGCCGGTCGGTGCCGAAGACGTTCATCGCGAGGGGCATGGCGGAGCCCTTCACGTTCTCGAAGAGCAGCGCCGGGCCTCCCGACTTCTGCACCCGGTCGACGATCTCCCCGACCTCCAGATACGGGTCCACCTCGGCCTTGATGCGCTTGAGGTCACCCTCGCGTTCCAGTGCCCTGAGCAGGGAGCGAAGATCGTCGTAAGCCATGCGTCCCAGTATCGCCGAGTCCCTCGAACCACCGACGCCCGCCCCGCCCGCCCCGGATATGACACAGGTTCTCAGCTTGTTCTTTATCTACCAAGATCGGCCGGGTCTGCCGATGGCCTTGAGGGTCTCGGGCCGTTTGACGGTTTTACCAACGTCGTAGCGGGGTGCGG
>NZ_JBSFDG010000028.1:0-89334 GCF_053593775.1 Streptomyces sp. NPDC002092 | reverse complement strand
GGGGGCCAGCCCCCGGACCCCCGCTCCTCAAACGCCGGAGGGGCTGGATTCGGCTCAGCCCATTCCAGCCCGTCCGGCGTTTGAGGACGAGGCCGTTCAGGCCGAAAGCGGGGTCTGGGGGCGGCAGCCCCCAGGGACGGGACGGGAAGGGGCGGCGGGGGCGAAACGTCCGTCAGCGGCCCGGGCGGACCGTCAGGTCGTTGACCTCCGCGTCCCGCGGGAGGTCCAGCGCCATCAACATCGTCGTCGCGACCGACTCGGGGTCGATCCACTTCGACGCGTCGTACTCCTTGCCCTCCTGCTGGTGGACCTTGGCCTGCATGGGGCTGGCCGTGCGGCCGGGATAGACCGACGTGACCCGGACGCCGTTGCCGTGCTCCTCGTGCCGCAGCGAGTCCGCCAGTGCCTTCAGACCGTGTTTCGAGGCCGCATAGGCGGACCAGTCGGCATGGGCGTTCAGACCCGCGCCGGAGTTGACGAAGACCACATGGCCGCGGGCGGCGCGGAGTTGGGGCAGGAAGTGGCGGGTCAGCTCGGCCGGGGCGATCAGGTTGACGTTGAGCTGGTGGCGCCAGGTCTTGGGCGTCAGCTCGCCGACCGGCCCGAGGTCGACCACACCCGCGATGTGCAGCAGGGAGTCCACCCGGTCCGGCAGCGTCTGGTGCGAGAAGGCCCAGGACAGCTTGTCCGGGTCGGCCAGGTCGCCGACCAGCGTCCTCGCACCGGGAAACTCCGCCGCGAGTTCCTTCGCGCGGCCCGCGTCGCGCGCGTGCAGGACGAGTTCGTCCCCGCGCGTGTGGAGGCGGCGGGCGACGGCCGCGCCGATGCCGGAGCCCGCTCCGGTGATCACATGGGTAGCCATGCCCGCCATGCTCGCACCCGCAGGGATCCGCGCAACGCCCCGCCCCGTCCCGCCGCCCGCATCATGCGCGCCTCACTCGACGCCCTGGCTCTCCTCCAGGTAGGCCAGCGCGCCCACCGGCTCCTCCGCGAAGAACACCAGGTCGGTGAGGGGCCGGGGCAGGAACCCCTCGTCCTCCATGCGCCGGAACTGCTCCTTGAGGCCGTCGTAGAAGCCCGCGGTGTTGAGCAGGACCACCGGCTTGTCGGTGTGGCCGTGCTTCTTCAGTTCCAGGATCTCGGTGGCTTCGTCCAGGGTTCCCGTCCCGCCGACCATGATCACCACCGCGTCGGCCTTCTCCAGGAGCAGCCTCTTGCGCTCGGCGAGGTCGCGGGCGATCACCATCTCGTCCGCGCCCGGCCGCGCCTTGGCGGCCAGGAAGTCCACGGAGACCCCGCACAGCCGCCCTCCGGCCTCCTGCACGCCGTCGGCGACCACCTTCATCAGGCCGACGTCCGAACCGCCCCACACCAGCGTGTGCCCGCCCTTGCCCAGCAGTTTCGCGAACTCGCGCGCGGGGCGCGTGTAGCGGTCGTCGAGGTCGGCGGCGGAGAGGAAGACGCAGATTCGCATGCCCTCACCGTACGCGGGAAGAAAGGGGGCTCCGCGAACGCTTTTCCGGTATGGCCGAAGGACACACGATCACCATCGAGCAGAGCGACCGGCACGTGCGCGTGGCGCACGGCGAGCAGATCCTGGCGGAGAGCGAACGGGCCCTCGTCCTCAGGGAGACGGGCTGTCCGCCGCGGTACTACCTCCCCGCCGAGGACGTACGGCTCGAGCTGCTGACCCCGTCCGACACCCACACCTACTGCCCGTTCAAGGGCACCGCGAGCTACTGGTCGCTGCCGGACGCGGCGGACCTGGTGTGGTCCTATCCCGAGCCCAAGCCCGAGGTCGCCCAGATCAAGGACCACCTCTGCTTCTACGAAGTCGAGGTGTCGTGAGCGAGGTCTTCAGCGCGTAAGGGCGATTATTTCCCTGCCTTGGGGCAGTCTCCACAGGCATGGACAAGAAGACCATTTCGCACGACGGCACCTCTCTCGCCTATCAGCGCACCGGGGAGGGGCCCGCGGTCATCCTCGTCAGCGGAGCGATGTCGACGGGCGCCACCGTGGCGCCCCTCGCCGGGCCGCTCGCCGGTCGTTTCAGCGTCGTCTCCTACGACCGCCGGGGCCGCGGCGAGAGCGGCGACACCCAGCCGTACGCGGTGGCCCGGGAGGTCGAGGATCTCGCCGCGCTCATCGACGCGGTGGGCGGCGAGGCCTCGCTGTACGGCATCTCCTCGGGCGGCGCGCTGGTCCTGGAGGCGGCCGCGAGCGGGGTGCCGGTCCGCCGGGTCGCCGTGTACGAGGTGCCGTTCGCGGTGTACGAGGGCGGTGCCAAGGAGCGCGCCGAGTACACCGAGCGGCTCGAGGAGGCGCTCGGGCAGGGCCGGCGCGGGGACGCGGTCGAGCTGTTCCTCAGGCTCACCGGGCTGGCCGAGGAGATGATCCAGAGCGCCCGCAACTCCCCGATGTGGTCCGGCATGGAGGCGATCGCGCCGAGCCTGGCGTACGACAACGCCGTGATGGGAGACGGTCTGGTGCCGCTGGACCGGCTGGCCGGGATCGAGGTGCCCGTTCTGTCCCTCGCGGGCAGCGCGAGCCCCGCCTGGATGCGCGAGGCCGCCCGGGCCGTGGCCGAAACCGCACCCCAGGGGACGTACCAGATCCTGGAGGGACAGACCCACATGGTGGATCCGAACGTCCTCGCGCCGGTGCTGGCGGAGTTCTTCTAATGGTCGCGCTCCTACGTCAGGACTTGAAGAACGGCGGCTGGTACGACCCAAGGGACTGAGCGGGAGCGTGTCCTGTTCGTCGTACGCACATCGGACGCGCACCCCCAGGCGGCCGTGCTCGCCGCGCCCGTCGCCGCGCTCGCCGTGGCGGTCAAGTACGCCTCTGCCCTGTATCTGCCCACCTTGGTGGCGCCGTGCACCCTGACCGCCTGCCAACGGCGCGGCCTGCCGCGGGCGTTGGTGCGCGGGCGGGCTGCTCCGCGTGGTCACCGCCGCGCTGCTGGGCACAGCGCTGTACGCCTCCGGGTACCTGGCGGCGATCCAGTCCGCCACGACGGCCTGTGCGGCCGGTACGACGCCCACGGACAGGTCCTGCGCGACTGTGCCCGTTGGGACGGCAGGCGGTAGCCGTGGCCCTTGTGGGGGCGTTCTCGTACGTCCGCACGGGCCGGATGAGCGAGATGCCGGGCCGACGCGGGAACCTGCCGGGGGCCCGTCGGCGGGCCGCGCTCGGCGGCTGCCGGTCGGCACGGCCTGCTCGCGCCCGCCTACCAGCTGCGCCTGCACGCCGAGGCTCGCTGCACAAGCACATCGGCTACGGCCTGTTCACCGCGGCGCCGCTCGCCGGGGTCGGCGTGGAACTCGGCGTACACGATCGACTGCACGACCCGTTCCGGACGGCACCTCACGGGCGCGGCCGGCTTCAATGGGGCCGTGACCGAACGGCACTTCACGCTGATCGTGCTGGACCGGGGCAACGCGACGGGCGAGAGCACGACGGTCCGGGACGCGCTCGTCCACTCGACCGGCTGCCGCCTCATCGGCACGGTGCCGTATGCCACGGGCTTGGGCAGCAGCCGGTTCGAGCTCTCGACGCCTTCGCTGAAGGCGGTCAGGCGACCGAAGTCGTGGTCCTCCAGACGGCCGCCGACCAGTTCGACGGTGACCTTGGTCTCGCCGCCGTGAGCTCGGAGCTACTCCACTGCTCCCCGCCACAGATCTCGCTCGGCTTGCAGGAAACGTCGCTCCAGTTCGTCGAAATCCGTCAGTACCAGGCGAACAGCGCGGCGGAACCCCGTACCGTGCCCGCTGGTCCTCAGATGGACGAGTTCGTGGGCGAGAACCAGATCGATCAGAGCTGGGGACAGTTGCATGAGCGCCCAGTGCAGCGAGATACGCCCGCCGGGCTCGCAAGCCCCCCAGCGCTCCCCCAGTTCGCACGCCTCTACGCTGCTGGGCACCACTCCGGCCCGGGTGGCCAGGGAAGCCGCCCTGGCCGTGAGCCATCGGCTCCCTCTCGTGGTGTACCACTCCGCGATAAGGCCTGCTCCCTGCTGCCGGTCGGTCGGCCGTGGCAGTTCCAACCAGCCCTGCCGGAGCCGCGCCCTCCCGGCAGTCTCGCGCGGAAGCACCTTGAGCCGGTACCGGCGTCCGAGGTAGGCGAAACTCGCGCCGTCCACCAGCTCCTTGACCGGCTGTCCAACACGTCGTCCGCGCCTGCGCACCTCGGCCGCCAGCCGTGGCAGCCGGGCCCTCACCGCGTCGGCGACCGCCTTCGGCTCGGCTTGGGCCGGTACGGCGAAGAGCAGAGCGCCGTCCTCGGCGATCTCGATACCGAGAGTCCGCCGCCGTGGCCGTACGGTCACGCTCCACTGCCACTCCTCAGGCAGCGGCAGCGCGGCGATGGCCGACTCTACGGTGGTGGTCACGCCGTATTCGTATCACCTGGTTCTGACAGAGCCGCTCAACTCCGTCCTCTGCCCTCGCCGTACGCCAGGAAATCCGTTCGCCGGGCCTCCGCCATGTCCACGAGTTCGGCCGCCAGATCGTTCGTGACATCCCATTCCATGCCCAGGTGCTCTTCGGCTCTCCTCCGGAGCGTTCTGCGGGCGTCGTTCCGCGTCGCGGGCGAAGTCGTGAAAGAAGGGACGCGTACCAACTCCACGATGTCCTGGGTGAAGGTGCGGGCCATCGCATGCATCTCGGCATCCTGAGGCAAAGGCAGCATCCCGGCCTCTTCCAGCGCCTTGGCGAGGGCCCGGCAGACCGGCCCCTCGGTGAGCGGATCCAGCCCCGCTGCCAGGTCGGCACTGCCCGCCTCGGCCTCAGCGGCATTCACATCGGCGACGAGCCTCGCGAGGTCCGCGGCGGCCTGCTCGCTGTCCTGCCGCATCTGCCGGACGATGGCTTCCAGGCGCTCGCTGAACGGTTCGTACGTCGCCTGGTCACCGGCCAGACGGGCGGTGATCCGCGTGCGCAACGAGCTCTCCATGTACGCGATCCTCGCCCGGGGGTCGGGGTTGGCGTCGACGCGTTCCATGAAGTCCGGAGCGCTGAGGTCGACCCGGGGTACGCGCAGTTCGGCCTCATGCGCCCGGAGGTGCTCCGCGATGAGCTGCCGTACCTTGGCGCCATAGCGCCGCGGACTGAACTCGTCGCGGCCGTCCAGGTAGCGACGCCGCACCACGTACTGGATCTCGCCGAGGCGTCCCGCGAGCCGCTCGTACGGCAGCGCTCCCGGCCGGGGCAGCACAGCGCCGAGCGCGGACAGGAAGTCACGGACCAGTTCGTCGAACTCGCCGCGCGTGATCGGATCGCCCAGGGCGTCGAGCAGGTGCTCGCGGCGGGTGTCGTCCTCAAGGGTGAGGAAGCCCTGTGCGTCGTACGCCGCGAAGCCCCGCTCGTCGAGGAAGCGGGCCAGTGCGGCGTGCAGGTCGGTCAGGAGCCCGTCGGCGGCGGCATCCGCCTGGAGGAGCAGACCGTCACGCGTCGGCTGCCCGCTCGGGAACCGGCCGTCATCGTCGCGGTCCAGGTGGTCCGCGTCGACCCGCTCGTAGCCGTACACCTCGCGCAGGTGCTTGTGGTCGTAGTCGCGCAGCAGGCGGGCCAGTGCCGGCCCCACGCCCGCGTAGTCGACCACGAGACCCCACCGTTTACGCGGGTAGGGCCGGTTGGTGCGCGCGACGGCCTGCAGCAGGTTGACGCCGCTGATCGCCCGGTCGAGATACAGAACCTGTTCGACGGGGGCGTCGAAGCCGGTGAGCAGCATGGACTGCACCACGAGGAAGGCCAGCGGCTCGTCATCGGCGTCGGTGTCCCTGTCCGTCTCCACGGCGTCGTGGCCGTGATCGTCGCCCGGCAGTCCGCCCCACTCGTCGAACCTGTCACCGGCGCCACCGAACCCCTGTCCGGCCGAACCGTGAGGGTCAGCTGCCCAGCCGGGGTCGTCTGCCGCGGTCTCGGGATCGCCGAGCCCCTGGAGAAAGCGGGCGATGTAGGCGTCCTGGCGGGACTTCTGCTTCCAGCGGCGCCAGCCCTCGGGGTCGCGGCCCGGGCTCGTCGGCGACCGCTCGGAGATGACGACCGCGGCCTCGATGCTGCGCAGCAGGTCGCGCTGCCGGTGCATGACGAGCAGTCTGCGTGTCTCGTCGTCGGCGTCGAGGGCGGCGTTCGGGTCGTGGACGAGGTCGGGGTCCAGGGCGTCGAGTTGGTCGAGGAGGCGGTCCCGTGCGGCGAGCAGGGCGTCCCGGTAGCGAACGGCTGCGAGCCGGGACACCGCGACCACCTGGGCGGCGAAACGGTCCGGCAACGCGTTCACCGCCCAGTGGCGCAGCATGTGCTCCGCCTTGGAGGCGATGACGGTCGGCGACTCCTGGACCTCCTTGCGCCGGGCGAATTTCCGCAGGACGAGCCGCCGCTCCTGCGGATCGCTGGGGACCCGCTCGTCGAAACGCAGGTCCAGGGCCGCCTTCTCTACGACCTCCAAGGGAACGTCCCAGGCTTCGTAGCGCACGGGGACGACGGAGCCGTCCCGCTCCGCGTCCCGCAGGGTGTAGATGTCGGCGAAGCCGCCGAAGACCTCCTCGGTCTTCTTGCGGGTGTCGTCGATGATGGGTGTCCCGGTGAACCCGATGAGGACGGCGTTGGGCAGCATGGCCCGCAACCGGGCGTGCAGCCAGGAGTCGTGCCCGCGATGGGCCTCGTCGACCAGGACGACGATGCGGGAGCTCGTGTTCGCGGGCACGTTGTGCAGGCGGGGCTGCTCGTCAACCCCCTCACCGAGGGTCTCCTCGCTGCCGTCGTCGACGCTGTCGTCCTTGCGTGCCTTCTGGAGCATGACGAGGACGACGTCCGGCACGTCGACGGCCAGCTGTCGGCGCGCGTCGGGGACGTCGACCGCGCGGTGGACCGCTTCCTCCGCGGCGCCGAGTGACCCGCGGATCTGCCGCTCCAGGTCCCGGCGGTCGGTCACGACGACGACCTTGTACGTCCTGAGGTCGGGGTCGCTTCTGAGGTGCCGGACGAGGAACGCCATGGTGAGGCTCTTGCCGGAACCCTGCGTGTGCCAGACGACTCCGCCGCGGTGGTCGGCGGCCCGCCCGGCCGCGACGGCCGCGCCGCGCGCCCGCAGGCGGGCGGCGAGCGAAGTGACGGCGCGGAACTGCTGGTAGCGGCCGATCACCTTGATCGTACGGCCGCCTTGGAGCCGGTCCGTGGTGAAGTCCCGTACGAGCGTGATCAGATGACCCGGCGTCAGCACCCCGGCCGTCAGCACGGCCATCGCGTCGCCGTACCCTGCGGCCGGAGCGGGCTCAGTGGTCCGCCACGGGGTGAAGTACTCGGGGTCGGCGGTGACCGTGCCCAGCTCGGCATGATCACGGTCGGTGGCTATCAAGAGCTGCGCGAAGCGCGTGAAGGCCGTGACGGGAGCGGGCGCGTACGCACCCGCGTACCCAATGACCTGAGCGACGGCGGCGTCCAGCGCGGCACGGGTGTCGCTGCCGGACGTGAGGGGTGCCTTGCATTCGACGACGACCCAGGGCAGGCCGTTGACGAACAGCACGAGGTCCGGGGTGACCGGTCCGGCACCGGCACGCTGGACACGGAACTGGGAGGCCGCAAGCCAGTCGTTGCCGTCCGCCGCACCGGCCCCGGGCAGCCCGAAGTCGGCGTCCCAGTCGACGAGTCGTACGTACTCGGGGTCGCCCTCCTGCCAGCCCGGCAGGGTACGGGCGTTGACACCGTCGCGCAGCAGCCGGGTCGCCTGGAGGTTGCCGGCGACGCCGGGCTGGGCGTACTCGGCGCCGCGCTCTGTGCCGAGGACCCGGGCGAGCAACGCGTCCAGCTGCCGCTCGTCGAGCCAAGGGCGCCCGTCGAAACCAGGGTTGATGCGGGCGACGGCCTCCTTGAACCGGTCGGGATGGACGGTCTCGGTGAAGGATGTCCGCCCGGAGGCGGCGGGGTCGGTGGCCGGTGCACCGGGGGGCGCACCCTCCAGGTGCTCCCAGCCGAGTTCGACGAGCTGCCGGATCAGGGGCCGCTCCGTCTTCTCGTACTCCGGCAGCACTCGCCGCCCCTGCGCCCCCATCGCCGAACTCCCGCCCGTCGCCGTGTCGTCACGCCTGTACCGTCACTCCATCACGAAGCGTGCGCACAACTCTACTCGTGCGGACGGGATATGACGCGGGCACGACGACCGGACCGGCCGCGCGGACGGCCCGGGAGGCTCAGACCCGTTGGGAGGCCTCAGACGATTCCCGGATCGGTGCGGTGGATCGGCCACGCGTCCCGCAGCTGCCACTCCTTCGCCTCCGGCAACCCCTCGGTGGCTACAGTCAGGATCCGGGAACCGCAGTCGACGCGGAGCGTCTTCCCGTACGGACCGGTTGCCCGCTCCCGATAACCGCCTGGAGCGGGGTCCGTCAGAAGGGTCCAGGACCTGGTGTACGGGTCCAGGACCAGCCCGACGGGAATCCCGGCGGTCGCGTACGCCCTCGGCTTGAGCACGTAGTCGTTCTCCACCGATGACGGGGACACGATCTCCACAGCCAGCTCGATGGCCTCCGCGTCGTAGGGGGCATCCTCCTCCTCGTCGCCGTGCCACACGATCACGTCCGGCGTCAGCCGGCGGTCCCACGCCGGATGGGCGAACTCGATCTCGCCGAGTACGGCGTCACCCGCCTGATCACGGAGCTGGCGGTCGATCTGCTGCTGGGTGCGGTAGTGGGCCGGTGCGACGGGCGACATCATCACGACGCCGTCGACCACGCTGACGTCCATACCCTCGAACCTCTTCTCGACATCCCGGGCGATGTCCAGCAGGTGAGGGAGGTTCCGCGTGATGTGGTGCTCGGTCACCGGTGGGGCTCCTTCGGCGGCGGTGAGGGACGGTTCCACGGTATCCGGGGGCGGGCGGTTCCTCGACTGAGCGGCGGTGTCGGGCGGGCGTGGCTGACGTGTCGCGCCGAGACGGGGCCCGACGCCCCGACTCTCCCGGAGTGAGAATCGGGGTATCGGGCCTTGCGTACCTGATCTCGGCCCGTCTATGTCGGGTGCGGCGCGGTGCCGGGACCGGTCATGGCGGCGTCAAAGTACTGGAATGCTGACAGTTCGTACGCACTGTGGTGGGTCAGGCCCGCGTGCCTCAGACACCACACCTGGGCCTCGTCTGCCTCGGCCGTGTCGGCGGAACGCTCACCGCAGGTGAGGCACTTGCCGAAGTGGCGTACGGCCATGGCGGGCATGGCCGTCAGCGTCCATTCCGCGAACCGGTACCGGCCTATCATGACCCGGTTGCCGTTCCCGGCGTTCATCCGGACACCTCGGCTGCGCGCTGGGACTCGTCGTCGGCGGCGCCCTCATCGCTATTGTCAGGCGCGCGCAGGCGTGCACCCCGGCTGTCGGCGATCCGCAGCACGTCGCCGAGGCAGTGCGTCGCCGCCCGCAGTGCGAGGCGCAGCGCGTGCTCCCCGGCCTTCTGGTCGTCCAGGACGGCTCGGGCGCCCTTGAGGACGTCAGCGCCGTCGCGCAACTGATCCGCCTCGATCGTGTCCGCGAGCCGGGACAGCGCGCTCCGGCCGCCGCTCACGGACAGAAAGCACGGCTTGCCCAGATCGGTCTCCCAGGGCAGCAGCCGCAGGCCGGCGGCGGGCGCGGAAACGGTGTTCCGGTCGTAGCTCATCGAGCGGTCACCGCCGCTCCGTGCATCCGGCGAGGGGTGGTGTAGACGCCGTGCGTAACGAACACCAGCGTCCGCCTACGGGCGCGCTCGCGCTGCCCCTCCCACCGATGACGCTCGTGCGCGACGACGTACGGCCGTACGAGGGCGTTGTCCTCTCCTCGTAGGGGCGGGACGCGTGGGAGACGCGCGGTCGGGATGTTCGGCGGCGGTGCCGCGAGGCGCGAGCGGGAGGCGGGTGTCCGGTGACGTCCCGGCGCGGGGAGCAGCAGCCGCAGCAGCGGTCCGAATAGGCGGGCGATACTGTGGGCCATGTCATCAACCCTTCGAGTTGGTGGCCATGCCCCCGGGCCGCGCCCATCGCGGTCGCGGGGGTCTTCTGACGGTCAGTTAGTGACCGTACGGCCCACACGAAGGGTGTGGGGGCACACTTTGTGCCCCGTATGTCAGGCCGCCAACACGCCGATCTTCACTGCCAGTTCGCTTGCCCGTCGCCGCAGAACCGCGTTCTTCGAGTCTGTCTCTTCCAAGACGATGCGCCGTGCGTAGCCGTTGTAGCGGATGGTTTCCGGTGCGGCTTCATACGCCTTGTCGAGGGTGGCCAAGGCCGCCTCGGTCTGCCCATCGAGGTGATATCCACGAGCCTCTTCGATGCGGTGCCGGGCACGACGGGGACGGGAAGGGATCGTGGTGGTGTCCGCAGCAGCAGCTTGCCGAACACTCTCGGCACCCGCGTGCAGTTCGACGGCGATGGTGACGGCATGCGCACCCATGACAGCCTTCGAGAACGATGTCACGGGATGGTAGTAGTCGGTGGGCAAACGATCGGCCATGGCCCGCGCGGTGTCCCAGTATCGCCAGGCAGTCCCCGTGTCACCCCGCCGAGCAGCGGTGTAGCCAGCCTCGAACTGGAGAGCGCCAGCGATCGCCAGTACGTCGTCAGCGGCATCGGTCAAGAGCGGTTCCAAGTATCGGAGCGTTTCGAGGTTCACCGCGTCTGCGGCATCGAAATGGCCTGGCCCGCTGTCGCGGTGAGCCTGTGTGGCCAGCCATGCCGCGACACCCAGAGTGTGCGGATCTTCAGATTCCTGCGCTGAGATGATCCCGCGCTCCACGACTCGCCACAACAGCGATGCGTCCGGCTGATACGCGATGAAGAATTGGCTCAGGCTGTATGTCTGGGACAGAATCGCTTGGGCTGTTCGCCGTTGGGTAGCGGAATCGGCTTGCAGCACGGCGAGTTGGGCGTCCCGAATCAGATCGGGCAGGAGAGCCCCGACGACGTCCCGGTGGTTCGGTGCGGAGTGGCGGGCGCTCCATGCTCGGGCAAGACGTTGCCGCAGATGTGCCTGTGTTGGGGCCTCTCGCTGCGTCGCCAGAGGGAACGCGTTGATCACAGAACGCACCTGGGGCAGACGAGCATGCCCAGGCCCGGTGAACAGTTCGACGGCCATTGACTGATCACCGGTGAGGTCAGAAAGGTCTCGGACCCTCAAGGCTTCCGCGATACGCAGCACCATGGGGAGCTTGGGCATCTGGAGGCGCCCGCCCTCGACTTGCTTGACCCAGCTCGGCGACTTCCCGAGCAGACCCGCGAGGACACCACGGCTCATGCCGCGACGGGTTCGCAGGATCTGCATTCGCTGGCCGAAGGCGACCGGCTCGGTGAACGGGTCGGGAGTGGTCTCTGGAGACACGGACCTTGCCCCTCTCTGTGCAGTTCGCCACTGTCAGTAGTACGGGGGCGCTGCCGGCCTCCGTTCAGCGTCGACATCTGAACGGTACCCCTGGCCCGTTCCCAGGAACTACGATCGTCTGCTATCGCTCCTGGGTGCGTGCCCTGGCAGGCCGAACTTACGGTGCCGTACTGCGACAACGTGTGATGTGCGTCGGCTCTGGACTGCATGAGAGCAACGGCTCGGCCAAGGCCCTGGCACTGGGCGGCTGTGTGCTGGTGTCGCTCAACTCGATTGCAGGACAGAGGGCGTGGCTCCTGGCAGGTCAGGTCAGGTCAGGTCAGGTCACACAGTTGAACGCGCTAAGACGCCATCCGCTTTTCGAACGTGATCGTTTAGTTCGGGTGGATGGGCATGAACTCCGGTCGGCAGCGGGAGAGATGGGCGTGGTTCGTCCGCTCGTCTGGCTCGTGGAGGTGGCTGGTGACGTCGGTGCTCGGTCTGCTGGAGGCCCGGGAGAAGAGGGTCCGGGAGGAGATCGCGCGGTTGCGGGAGGAGGCTGAGCGTGTGCAGGCCGCGCTCGGTGAGGCGGAACGCGGGCTTCAGCGGCTGGTAGATGCCCGGGTGACGGTGGCCGAGGTGCTGGCCGATCCGCCTTCGGCGGTCGCGGAGCCGGCGCGGGGCGCGATGGCGGGCTCGCCGGTGCCGCATCGGGCCGAGGGTATGGAGGCGTCGGTCCTCGCGCCGGACTACCAGCGGATCGTGTCGGTGCTGGAGTCGGAAGCGGGCCGGGAGGGCATGCGCTGTCAGCAGCTGGCCGGGGCTCTGGGGCTTCAGGTGGTCCCGGCGAAGGTCGAGGGGCTGCGGTCGAAGGCGAAACGCCTGGTGGAGCGGGGGTGGGCTAGGCAGGTGCGGCCGGGGGTGTTCACCGCGCTCGTGGTGCCGGCCGGCTGAAGGCACCGGAGCGGCGTCCGGCGAGGCGGCCGCTCATGAGCATGGTCATCGACCACAGCACCATGGCTTCGTGCATGGCGGGCAGGGTCTCGTAGTCGCGCACCAGGCGGCGCGAGCGCATCAGCCAGCTGAGCGTTCTTTCCACCACCCACCTGCGCGGCAGCACCACGAAGCCCGCGGTGTCGTCGGTGCGTCTGACGATCTCCAGGGTGAGGCGGAGGTTCTCGGCCGCCCAGTCGACCAGCCGCCCGGCATAGCCGCCGTCCGCCCACACCAGGCGGATGGAGAAGTACATCTTGCGCAGTTGCTCGAGTAGCGGGACGGCGGCGTCGCGGTCCTGCACGCTCGCCGCGGTGACCGCAACGGCCAGGACCAGGCCGAGGCAGTCCACCACCAGGTGCCGCTTGCGGCCGCCCACCTTCTTCCCGCCGTCCCAGCCCGAGGTGGAGCGCGGGATGTTCGCCGCTGCCCGTACGGACTGCGAGTCCACGATCGCGGCCGTCGGGTCCGGCAAGCGGCCCTCCTTCTCCCGCACGCGGTCGCGCAGCCGGTCGTGGAACTCCGCGAGCAGACCCGTCACCTGCCAGCGGCGGGCGAAGGCGTGCACGCGCCGATACGGCGGGAAGTCCACGGGCAGCTTGGCCCACTTGACGCCGTTGTCGGCCACATAGCGCACTGCGTCGATCATCACGCGGTGGCAGTAGCCCTCCGGCCGCCCACCCCGCCCCTCCAGCCAGGCCGGAACCGGTAGTACGGCCCGGATGACCTGCCACTCTGCCTCCGTCATGTCGGAGCCATAGCACCGGGTACGGTCTGGCCAGTCTGCCGCGTTCCCGAACCTGTGCGCGAGGCAGTCACACGACAGGGACGGCGAGTTGGACTCCACGCACGCGAGCGCGAAAGACTGCGGCAACAGGGCCTCCTGGTGATCGGTTTGGTTCGCACCCCCGAACTACCAAGAGGCCCTGCTGTCATGCGTCGGCTCTCCCGCGATCACCCGATCAGGAACCCTGTTCGACCAGGCCAGCCCCGTGATCGATAAGCGGAAGGCGTCTAATCCCAAGGAGGTCTTCGACCACAGCCTGCTGAACCATACGCAACTTGTCGATCTGCTTTCCGACCGTGTCAAAACGGCACTGCCAGGCCGACTGAGTCGCGATGATCTGGCGTTGCTCATCCAGCCCAACGCAAGGCACTCTTAGAGCTCGAATGTCTGCTTGAGAAATGTTGTTTTGTCCTGTGCCACCGTTCAGCAAGTTTTCGATCTGCTGGCGCACGCTGTCCGAACGAAGCAGAACAGGCAGGAAAGCACCATCGACCTTAGTCGCGTCGGGTACGAGCCGCAGAATCTTGTCCGAAAGCATCAGCTTCCGGCGCGTGGGGCCTGCTTGACAGACCGCACCGACCAATGCCCGTGCACCGTTGGCTCGTGCGACCAGGACGTCTCCTTCTCGGACTTCAATCCGAGGCCGTGGTGTGAGCCCAGCAGGAAGCCTCTTCGACTCAAGCGGCTCGAAGCGTCCCGAAGTGATCGCACTGACCTTGACAACCCCCCACTCGTCACCGCTCGGTGGGCGAGTGTCGCAGGCCGGGCTCCAGCCGGTTTCAATATCGGTCAACAGTTCCCCCAATTGCAGGTGCTCCGAACTCGCAGCACGGTGCACCATAGCCATCAAGGTGGCCCGTTCAGTCTCCTGCGATTTCCTCCGTACTCGCTCCAACCCCGCGATCCGCCGCTCGAACACGGCGTGGGCGGCGACGATGCGGCGTTGTTCCTCCAACTCCAGGCGCGGCACCCGCAGTCCCTGCACGTCCGTCTTTGAGATCTTGTACTGCCCACTCGAACCGCGCATGGCGTCATCGATCTGCCGACGAACCGCTGCCGTACCGAGCACAAGCCCCAGGAACTCCTGATCGAGCACATCCGGGTCAGCCAGCAGCCGGAACACCAGGTCCGGGAGGAGGAGTTGCTGACGTGTCTCTCTTACAGTGCAGGCCACACCGACCAGGGCCTTGACCCCATTCGCGCGCGACATGAGTACGTCGCCGGGCTGCACCTCGTACCACGCGCGAGGCGCCGTCTGCGCAGGCAGCGCCTTGGCCTCGGAAGCCGCGTAGGCGCCCGACGTCACCGCGCTGAGTTTGAGTACACCCCACTCGTCTTCGGCCGGAAGACGCGGCTCGCAGACAGGACTCCACCCAGTCTCGACTCGCAGAAGCGCGTTCTTCAAAGAGACAGAAGAGATCCCGTCCTCACGCTCACCGCCCATAACCCAACTCCTCCAGCCACTTCCCCAGCTCCCCCCGAGCCTCCTCGCCCTCCCCCTCCAATTCCTCCAGCGACACCGCGTACTTCTCCCCCCACCGCCGGAACACCGAACCCAGCTCCCGTCGCCCGCCCGCGACCGCCCCGTCCAAGCGCGCCGCGAGGCTCTCGTTCAGGACCGCCAGGACCACCTGCCGCGTCCGCTCCTCGTCCGCCAGGGCCAGTTCCGCCTCCGCCAGGAGGTCACGCAGGAAGCGGTCCTCCAGAGCCTTGCGCTTCTTCGTGGCGGCGGCGCGCTCCTTCTTGCGGGCTGCCACCCGCGCTTCGAGCCGGGTCAGTTCCTCCGGAGAGACCGGCGTCGCGGCCGTTTCCCCGGCTTCCCCGGTCTCCGCCTCTCCGGCCGCCTCCTCCGTGTCTTCCTCCTCCTCGGCGTCGTCCTCCGTCGGCTTCGCCGCCTCCAGTGCCTCGACCGCCTCCTTGTAGGCGGCGTCGGCCAGAGAAGCCGCCTCCTCCGCCGCCGCGTACTCCCTGAGGAACTCGGCGAGCAGCAGGCGTACGACCGGGCGGTCCATCGCGTACCGGCGGTCCGCCGTCGAGACGGTCGCGCGGCGGCCCGTCGCCGTGGTGGCGGCGGCCGGGGTGAGGATCGCCTCGGCCGAGTCGACCCAGCCGCGCAGTACCCGTTCGAAGCCGCCCGCCGCCAGTGCCTTCATGTCGTACCGGGACTGCGTCCACCAGTCGGCGACGATGCCCGCCGTGCGGTACGGGTCCAGGACCTTCACGCCGCCGATCGCGCCGGCGAAACCGTCGAGCAGACCGGCTCGGAGATGCATCAGCTTGCGCGGGCCGTCCTTCGCCAGCTGGACGAACAGGTCCTGGCCCGCCGCCCACCAGTCCTCGTACGCCTTCCGCAGTTCCGCCTCCCTGGGAGCGGTGAGCTGCGGGATGCGCGCGGCCGTCGCCTCCGGGCCCTCCGGGAGGAAGTCGACATACGCCGGGTCGTCCTCGCGTGGCGCGAAGAGCGACGTCACATCGACTCCGTACGCCTCGAACAGCCCCTTCCTCGCCTCCACTTCCGTCACCGGGACGCCCCCGTACAGGTGCGCCCGTACGTCCTGCGGTTCCGGCGGCGGTGAATTGTCCACCCAGCGGCGGATGTTGAGGTTGGCGTCGGCCGCCAGGAGCTTCTCCACGGTGACGAACGCCGAGTAGCCGTCCTCCTCCCGGCCCTCCTGGAACACCGTGACGATCTTCTCGACGTGTTCGGGGCCGAGGTCGTTCTGGTTGCGGCCCGGTGTGAAGTCGCGGTCCGCGTTGATGAAGAGGACCCGCTTGCGGCGGTCGGGGCGCTCGCGGCCCGGCTCCGTGCTTCCCGGGTCCTTCCGATGCGGGCGGCGCAGGATCAGTACGCACGCCGGGACTCCGACGCCGTAGAACAGGTTCGGGCCGAGGCCGATGACCGCCTCGACGCAGTCGTCGCGCAATAGTTCGGTGCGGATGTCCCGCTCCTTGCCGCCGCGGAACAGCACGCCGTGCGGCATGACGACCGCGACCACACCCCTCTCCTCCAGCACTCCGAGCATGTGCTGGGCGAACATCAGGTCCGCCTTCTTGCCCTTCTCCGGGGCCCAGCCCCATTTCATGCGCTGGCCATGCCGTACCTCGGCCGCCTCGACGGACGGGCGGTCGTAGAGCTGGGAGAAGGGCGGGTTGGACAGGACCTTGGTGAACTTGCGCAGACGGCCCGTGGCGGGGTCGACGTGGAGGGGTTCGGTGAGGGTGTCGCCGTGCCGGAGGTCGAAGTCCCGGATGCCGTGCAGCACCATGTTCATGCTGGCCATCGACCAGGACTCCGGCTTGACGTCCTGGCCGTTCACGCCGAGTTCCTCGGGTTTGCCGCCGTGTTCCTCGACGTACTCCTTGGCGGCGATGAGCATGCCGCCGGAGCCCATGCAGGGGTCGTAGACCGTCTCCTGGGGTTGCGGGTCGACCAGGCGGACCAGCATGCGGACCACGGAGCGAGGGGTGTAGAACTCGCCGCCGCTCTGGCCCGCGCTGTCCGCGAAGCGCGCGAGCAGGTACTCGTAGGCGGCGCCCAGCATGTCGGGGAACTCGAAGTCGTCATTGCGCAGCCGGTGGAGGCTGAAGTGGCGGATCAAGGACTTCAGTTCGGTGGTGGTGAAGCGGGACCGGTTGCCGAACTGGGCGTTGAAGGTGATGTGGGAAGTCACGCCGGAGAGGCGCTCGTTGCCCGCCTCCAGCGCGGCCAGCGCCTCGTCCAGGCGTTCCCCGATGCGTTCCGTGAGGTTCGCGATACCCGGCGCCGATCCCTCGGGGAGTTCCGGGTCGGGGTGCGGGCCCGGCCACCAGCGGGCGCGCGGCGGGACGTAGTAGACGCGGTCGTACGAGTCGGGGTCGTCGGCCCGCTTCCTGGCCTTGGCCTCGTCTCCCGTGGCTTCGTAGGCCCTCTCGTACTCCCTCTCCCACTCCGGCTGGAACTCGTCCGAGCACCGCTTGAGGAACAGCATCCCGAAGATGTAGTCGCGGTAGTCCGACGGCTCCATCCGGCCGCGCAGGATGTCCGCGGCGGAGAACAGGTGCCGTTCCAGTTCGGGCAGAGTGAGTCTGGCCACGCGCGCGTCGGTCCTTCGTTTGACGAGGGGGTTCCCAGGGCGCGCCCCGAGGCACTTTCGGATGCCCTGAGGCGCGCTGGAAGCCTAGACGTCCGGCGGGCCCGGGCAAAACCGATCGGTCACGTGCCAGGGTCCTCCCCCCGGTCGCTGACATCAGCCTTCGGTGATCCCCAGGCTCATCAGGAGCCGCCACACATCGCTGGAGGGGTCGCGGTCGAGGATGGCGCACTCCGGGGCGTGCCCGGAACGCGCGGACCACCGCTCCGGGGGTTTCGGGCTCGGGGGTACGGTCACTCCGCCGTACTGTTCCCGGGGTGCGGGGATCTTCGCCTGGCCGGCCTTGCACGATCCGTGCTCGCACTGCGCCACGAGGGCCTTGGCATTGCTGATGGCCTTGTCGGCCTTGTCCTCCAGAGCCTTGGCGCGCGGCCCCTTGACGCTCTTGTCGTTCCGCTTGTCGAAGTTCCGGTACGCCGGGTCGGCCTTGCGGAGCTTCTCCTTCACGGTGTCGCTCTGGCCGCTCTGGCGGCCGTTGAAGGCCTGGAAGTGCAGCAGCAGCCACAGGTCGAACGACGGGTGCGAGAAGCACACCTCCACACCCGTGGCCGCGGCCTGGGCCACCGCCTGCGGGATCCTGGTGTGCTGGTCTCGGTCGAAGAGAGCCCAAGCCTCGTCCTCGGCGGCCTTGTCCTTCACCGCTTCGACGACTTCCTCGGGTTTGTACCCGTTCTTCTTCCAGACGGGATGAATGACGAAGCGCTGGTTTCCGATCAACTCGCCATTTCCGAAGCGTGTGTTGAGGTAGCGCAGGTAGTCGACTTCCGTGGACTCTCCCTCGCACGCCACGTACAGCACGCGTTGGCGTCTGGTGACGGCGGCCTGCGACGGAGCCGGTACGAGTGGTCTCTCCTCGTGTCTGCCGCGGCGCCG
This sequence comes from Streptomyces sp. NPDC002092, assembly GCF_053593775.1. Lineage (NCBI taxonomy): Bacteria > Bacillati > Actinomycetota > Actinomycetes > Kitasatosporales > Streptomycetaceae > Streptomyces > Streptomyces sp. NPDC002092. The sequence goes on along the minus strand of NZ_JBSFDG010000028.1, from coordinate 71,236 downwards.
CTTCCCGCCCCCGGCCGGGCGGTGGTCGTTGTCCTGCTGTCCGTGTCCTGTGGCCCGCCCGCTCACGCTGTCGCCTTCGCCTCCCGCTCCCGTTGCCGCTCCTGTTGCTGCCAGGACACCTCCCGGGCGACCTCGCCCGCGCCGATCCTCGGCACACCGCCGTAGCGCCCTCGCAGATAGCCCCGCTCCAGGTTCTCGCCGGGGCCCGGATCCGCCTCAGTCAGGCGGTAGAGCTCAGTCTCCCCCGACCCACGTTTGGCGGTGATCCATACCTGGTCGCGGTCGAGCGGACGGTTCAGCACCTCGTCGCCGAGCAGGGTCGCGTCATGCGTCGTGAAGATGAGCTGCGCGGCTCGGGGGTTGGCATCGCGGTCCTGGAAGAGCCGTACGACTTCGGCCGCCAGTGTGGGATGGAGGCTGGAGTCGAGCTCGTCCACGAGAAGGGTCGAGCCGCTGTCGAGGACGTGCAGGAGAGGACCCAGGAAGGCGAACCAGCTGTGAGTACCGAGCGACTCCTCACTGCGGAAGTCCAGCGATACCTCGCCGCCGTCGGGAGTGCGGTGCCGCAGGGCGACCTCCCCGGTCTCGCGGTCGATGTCCACCCCCGTGAGACCGAGGTCGGCGATGGCGAGCAACTGGGCGAGACGCTGAGGGTAGTCGTGGGGCGCAGTGTGGGCAGCGCTCTCCTTCTTCCGCCTCTCGTTCCGATGCTTCCCGGTCTCATTCCGCGTGATGTTGGCGGCTGCACGGGTATCCGACAGGAGGCGGCGCGTCCAGTCCGTCCGAGCGGCGACGTCCTCGCCCGGGGTTACGAGCCACAGGTTGTCGAGGAACCAGCGGTGGATGGCCGACAGCTGGGGATCATTCAAGGCCGCCGCCGTGGACAGGAACAAGGCGTTCGGGCGGGTGAACGCGACTAGGTCGTCGCGCCGCCCCCGGAAGCCGTTGTCAGGCTTGTCCTCGAAGACGAACACTCCGCCGTTCTCCGAGGAGCGGCCCGCTTCCCTGTCGAACCAGACGACCCGCTCGCCTTTGGGATAGGCGTATAGCCACTCCGCCTCTACCCGCTCGTCGGAGAGCTCGAAGCCGTAGGTGTAACGGACCTTCCGTGTCGTTCCCAGGACTAGGTCGACCTCGTAGAGCGAAGTCTCGTCCCTGGCCTCGGGGTCGAGTTTGAACGGTTCCCTGGGCACGTCCGGCAGCTTCGTCCACTCAGCAAAGGACTCGCGGACCGCTCTGCGCATGTGCCGCATGGCACTGAGCAGGTTCGACTTGCCTGAGGCGTTGGCACCGAATACGCCCACCACTGGCTCGGCCGTCACATCACGGCCGTCTTCCATCAGGCCCGACACCCGCGCGACGCCACCATGCTCCGCGTCGACCAATGACAACTCGCACTCGTCACGGATCGACCGGTGATTGGCCACTCTGAAGCGCAGCAGCACCGCCGACCTCCCAGATGACGGACGTCAGGGCGCCCGTCGCTCCCGTGCTCGTATCGCGGCCATCTCCGTGTGGCCCTGCGGAACCTCCGCGACAGAAGACTATGCCGGGCGCGCCCTCAGCGACCAGTCCTGTTGATCTTCCGAAGATTCTCAGGGAGTCTCAGGGATATCCGGCGATCTCACGCGACCGAAGTCGTCGTCCGCGCGCGCCTGGTCGTCGCGATCGTCGCCGAGCCCACCACGCGTGTGCCGTCGTACAGCACGATCGCCTGACCGGGGGCGACCCCGCGGACGGGCTCCGCGAAGGAGACCTCCAGGGTGGCGTCGACCAGTTCGGCGGTGACCTCGGTCTCGCCGCCGTGGGCCCGCAGCTGGGCGGTGTAGGTGCCGGGCCCGGAGGGGGCCGTTCCGCACCAGCGGGGCTTGATCGCGGTCAGGGCGGTCACGTCCAGGGCGTCGGCCGGGCCGACCGTCACCGTGTTGTTCACCGGCGAGATGTCCAGGACGTAGCGCGGCTTGCCGTCGGGCGCGGGGGTGCCGATGCGCAGGCCCTTGCGCTGGCCGATGGTGAAGCCGTACGCGCCCTCGTGGGTGCCCAGCTTGGCGCCGGACTCGTCGACGATGTCGCCCTCGGCCCTGCCGAGCCGGTTCGCCAGGAATCCCTGGGTGTCACCGTCGGCGATGAAGCAGATGTCGTGCGAGTCGGGCTTCTTCGCGACCGCGAGACCGCGGCGCTCGGCCTCGGCGCGGATCTCGTCCTTGGTCGTCACCGTGTCGCCGAGCGGGAACAGGGCGTGCGCCAGCTGCTTCTCGTCCAGGACGCCGAGGACGTACGACTGGTCCTTGGCCATGTCGGAGGCGCGGTGCAGCTCGCGGGTGCCGTCCTCGTTCACGATCACCTGGGCGTAGTGGCCGGTGCAGACGGCGTCGAAGCCGAGCGCGAGGGCCTTGTCCAGCAGGGCCGCGAACTTGATCTTCTCGTTGCAGCGCAGGCACGGGTTCGGGGTGCGGCCGGCCTCGTACTCGGCGACGAAGTCCTCGACCACGTCCTCGCGGAAGCGGTCGGCGAGGTCCCAGACGTAGAACGGGATGCCGATGACGTCCGCGGCGCGGCGGGCGTCCCGCGAGTCCTCGATGGTGCAACAGCCACGCGCGCCCGTGCGGAAGGATTGCGGGTTCGCGGAGAGCGCGAGGTGGACGCCGGTCACGTCGTGGCCGGCCTCCGCGGCGCGGGCGGCGGCGACTGCGGAGTCCACTCCGCCGGACATGGCGGCGAGTACGCGAAGGGGGCGGGGGCGCTGCGAGGTGTCAGTCATAGCCCTTCAAGAGTACGGGGGCGCGGGAACCGGAGCCCACGAGTATCCGTTGGTGATCACATGGGGGCGAGCAGGAGCGACTCGGACCGGCGGATCGGGCGCCGTGCACTGCTGGTGGGCGGGGCGGCGGCCGCGGTCGGCACTGCGGTGCTGGCGCGTGAGGAGCTGTCGCACCTGTGGTGGCGGCTGCCGGGCGTGGAGAAGCCGCGCACTCCGGGCGCGGTCGACTTCCGGGGTGCGCAGTGGGTGGCGGCCTCGCCGGCGAACTACCGGCGGGCCGACCGGCCGGACGACTACTCGATAGACCGGGTGATCATCCATGTCACCCAGGGCGACTACGCGAGCGCGGTCAAGGCCTTCCAGGACCCGGACCACAAAGCCGCGGCCCACTACATCGTCCGCAAGGACGGCCACGTCACCCAGATGATCCGCGAGCTGGACGTGGCGTTCCAGGCGGGCAACCGCGAGTACAACGAACGCGGTGTCGGCATCGAGCACGAGGGCTTCGTGGAGAACAGATCGTCCTTCACGGACGCGATGTACGCCTCCTCGGCGCGGCTGACCGCGGGGATCTGCCGGCGCTACGGCATACCCGTCGACCGGGAGCACATCATCGGGCATGTGGAGGTGCCGGGAACGGACCACACCGATCCGGGGCGGTACTGGGACTGGGACCGGTACATGGGGCTCGTGCGGTCGGTGAGGACAACGAAGTCGCATGCACCGGCGCAGCAGTGACGGACGGCTAGCGGCGCCTTTCAGGTGAGCCCGGCGGCTCGGGCTCGCTCGACCGCCGGGCCGATCGCCTTCGCCAGGGCCTCGACATCTGCCTCGGTGGAGGTGTGGCCGAGGGAGAAGCGGAGGGTGCCGCGGGCCAGGTCGGGGTCGGTGCCGGTGGCCAGCAGGACGTGGCTGGGCTGGGCGACGCCCGCGGTGCAGGCGGAGCCGGTGGAGCACTCGATGCCCTGGGCGTCGAGGAGCAGCAGCAGGGAGTCGCCCTCGCAGCCCGGGAAGGTGAAGTGGGCGTTGGCCGGGAGGCGGTCCACCGGGTCCCCGCCCAGGATCGCGTCCGGCACCGCCGTACGAACCGCCTCGACCAGGCTGTCGCGCAGGGCGCCGATCTCCCGCTCGAACCAGTCGCGCTGCTCGGCGGCGAGGCGTCCGGCCACCGCGAAGGAGGCGACGGCGGGGACGTCGAGGGTGCCGGAGCGGACATGGCGCTCCTGGCCGCCGCCGTGCAGGACCGGAACGGGGGTGTACTCGCGCCCGAGGACCAGGGCACCGATGCCGTACGGGCCGCCGATCTTGTGCCCGGATACCGTTATCGCGGCGAGCCCTGAGGCGGCGAAGTCGACCGGCACCTGACCGAAGGCCTGGACCGCGTCGGCGTGCAGCGGGATGTCGAACTCCCGTGCCACGTCGGCGAGTTCACGGACCGGCATGACCGTGCCGATCTCGTTGTTCGCCCACATCACGGTCGCCAGGGCCACGTCGTCGGGGTTGCGGGCGATGGCCTCACGCAGCGCCTCGGGGTGGACCCGTCCGTACGGGTCGACCGGGAGGTACTCGACCGTGGCGCCCTCGTGTTCGCCGAGCCAGTGCACGGCGTCGAGGACGGCGTGGTGCTCGACGGGGCTGGCGAGGACACGGGTGCGGGCGGGGTCGGCGTCGCGGCGGGACCAGTACAGGCCCTTCACGGCGAGGTTGTCGGCCTCGGTGCCGCCGGAGGTGAGAACGACCTCGCTGGGGCGGGCGCCGAGCGCTTCCGCAAGGGTCTCGCGGGCCTCCTCGACGGTACGGCGGGCCTGCCGGCCGGAGGCATGGAGGGAGGAGGCGTTGCCCGTGACGCTCAGCTGGGCGGTCATCGCCTCGACTGCCTCGGGGAGCATCGGGGTGGTCGCGGCGTGGTCGAGGTAAGCCATGGTGGGGCCGATTCTACGGGGCCCCCGCCGCCGGCTGTACGTCCGGACCGGGCGGTTCGGCGGCCGGGCCCCGTCGTCCTCGGGGAGTTCGGCCGTTCGTCATGGTCCGCCTCGGGCTCACAGGCTCCACGAAACGGTGTCGGACAGCTGCATGGCGATCACCAGAACCGCCAGGTCGGCCACACCGAGGGCCATACCCAGGTACGCGCGACCGCGGCGGGCGGTGCCGCGCCAGAGGGCGACGGCGGCCAGGACGATGGCGACGGGGCCGAGGAAGATGTTCAGCACGAGGAGGCCGAGAAGGCCGAGGATGAAGGACGCGACGGCCATGCCGTCGGCGTCGCGGGCGGGCTTGCGGGCGGTGGTGTCGGTGCGGCTCGTGGCCGGGGCGGTGAGTTGCATCGTGCTCAGCTCCTGGAAGCAGAAAGTCGGAAGTCGGTCGGGCGGTGACTCGGCGGTCAGTTGGCCGAGGTGCGGCGGCTGTGGCGCTCGCGGGCGGCGAAGATGCCGAGCCAGACGGCGATGCCGACGGCCACGAGAGCGGTGACGGTCAGCGGCGCGTGGGCCACGGTGCCCAGGACGACGCCGAGCAGCATGAGTGCGGCGACGAGAAACAGCATGGGATTCGATCCCCCTCCGTGCGCCCCGGGAGGGCGCCTCTGGTTAAGTTTCGGTGAACGGTTGTAGTAACACTTGTTCACTGACTACAGAGTCTAGCGCGCCTGACGCCTTTCCAAATCCGGAGAACAGTTGTTAACTGGATGACATGAGTCACACCCTCGGCATCCGGCAGGCCCAGAAGCAGAAGACCCGTCAGGCGCTCCTGGACGCGGCGCTCGGTCTGCTGGAGGAGCAGAGCCTGAGCAGTCTGGGCCTGCGTGAGGTCACGCGCGCCGTGGGCGTCGCCCCGACCGCCTTCTACCGCCACTTCCGCTCCATTGCGGATCTCGGCGTGGCCCTGGTCGAGGAGGCTCTGGGCAGCCTGCACCCGATGATCCGGACGACGGTGTCCGCGGCCGACTCCAGCGAGGAACGCATAGCGCGTGCCATCGAGTTGATCGCCGGCCATGTGGACGGGTACCCCGCGCATGTCCGCTTTATCGCCCGCGAGCGACACGGCGGCGTCCAGCCGGTGCGGGACGCCATCCGGGACCAACTGGCCCGGTTCGCCGAGGAGGTGAAGGGCGAGCTCGCCAAGGACCCGGAGTCCGAGGGCTGGAGCGACGACGACCTCCTCATGCTGGCCCATCTGTACGTGGACCAGATGCTGATCACCGCCTCGCTGTTCCTGGAGGCCCTGGAGGGCACCGAGGAGGACCGGGAGCGCGTGGCGCAGGTGGCGACCCGTCAGATGCGGCTGATCAGCATCGGGCGGCACCACTGGCGGGACTGAGCCCGGGCAGCCCGAAGGGGCGGCACCCCGTTCACCGGGAGTGCCGCCCCTTTGCCGTACGGCGTCCGAGGTCAGTTCTTGGTGGCCTGCGCGGTGGGGGCGCCGCTGGGTGCGGCACCGCCACCGGGGCCACCCTGACCGCCGCCGCAGCCGCCGCCCCGGCCGCCGCCGGGGCCGCCCTGACCGCCACCCACCGCCGCACCGGCGCTGGGCGCTCCGCTGGGCATGCCCGAGGGGGCGCCGGAGGGCCTGGCGGTGGCATTGCCGGTGGGGGCGCCCGAGGGGGCGCCGCTCGGGCGCCCGGAGGCGTTGCCGGTCGGCGCCTGACAGGGCTGCTGCCGGCCGGAGCTGCCGCTGTCCGAGGACGACGAGTCGCCCGAGCCGCAGGCCACCAGGACCAGAGGCGAGAGCGCCAGCAGGGCCACTGCGGGGGCGAGACGCACACGCTTCATGAGAAACAACTCCAAGGAAGATGAAGGGAGATGAGGGATCCTCGAGTGCGGGAACTCAATCAACGACGCTTAGGGCTTCCTTGGGGGCGGTCTGTCCGCGGCCTGTGATTCAGGTAAAGCGGATCCCGGGAGACCGCGCCGACCTGCGGCTTCACTGACCGCTCTCGCCTGCTCGCTGGTACAGGTCCGTGACAGAGGCGGCCGCGGCGGCCAGCTCCGCGCGTACCTCGGGAGGCGAGAGGACCTCCACGTGGTCGGCGAACTGCAGCAGCTGGCGCGTCTGGCCGACGACGCCGTACGAGAGCCGCGCGGTCACCCACTCGCCCTCACCGTCGTCCTCGGGCAGTTCGGCGAGCTGCGCGGCGTGCAGGCGCAGGAACATGTCGAGGCGCTCGCGGCGGACGCGGACGGTGACGTCGAGCCCGCCGGGACGCTCCTCGACCTGGCGGCGCAACACCTCCCAGACATCGGCGAGTTCGACACCCGGCCGCCGCTGCACCCCGTCGTCCAGGACGGTGGCGGACCGCACCCGGTCGGCGCGGAAGAGCTGCGGTTTCGCGCGCCGGTCGGCGACGAGGTACCAGATGCCCGCCTTCGACACGAGCCCGTACGGGTCGACGGTGTACGTCCGCGCCTCCTGCGCCCCGCTGTGCCGGTAGCGCAGCCGCAGCCGGCGGTCGGCGAAGACGGCGTCCTGCAGGGTGTCCAGGTCGACCGCGGGCTGCGGACCGCCCTTCCAGCGCGTGGCGTCGACGAGGATGCGGCGGGAGGTCACCTCGGCGGCGGGGCGGTACGGCGCCGGCAGCGCGGCCATCACCTTGCGCAGCGCCGAGCCGAGCGCCGCGTCCAGGCCGAGCGCGGCGTGCGCTCCCTGGGCGGCGAGGATGAACAGGGCGCGGGACTCGTCGGCGGTCAGCCCTGTGACGTCCGTACGGAACCCGGCGAGCAGTTCGATGCCGCCGTGCCGCCCGCGCTCGGCGTAGACCGGGACACCGGAGGCGGACAGCGCCTCGACGTCCCGGTAGATGGTCCGCACCGACACCTCAAGGCGGTCGGCGAGTTCATGCGCGGGGACGCGGCCGCGGGTCTGCAGGAGGAGCAGGATCGAGAGCAGTCGGTCGGACTTCACGTCCACCAGAATCGCGCCCCGCGAAGGTCTCCGGCAAATGTTGACGGAAACTGTCAGGTTATGCGGTCACTCTCTGCCCCAAGCCCTTCAGAGAGAGGTCCCCATGAACGCCATGAACGCCATCGACCCCCGTCCCGTGTACACCCGCGCCACCGAGCAGGCGGCGGCACTCATCAAGACGGTACGTCCCGAGCAGCTGGCCGGCCCGACCCCGTGCACCGAGTTCGACGTGCGCACCCTGCTCGGTCACATCGTCGGCGGCAGCCTGCGCATCGCGGTGGTCGGCGAGGGCGGCGACGGGCTCGCCGTGCGCCCGTTCACGGACGACGTGGCCGACGACGACTGGACGGCCGTGTACGACGAGGTCCGCACCCGGGTCCTCAAGGCCTGGGCGAGCGACGACCGCATGGAGGCCCCGGTGCGCGTCCCCTGGGGTGAGGTACCGGGCCGCGCGGCCCTGTCGGGCTATGTGATGGAACTGGTGACCCACACCTGGGACCTCTCCGAGTCCCTCGGCCACCCCCTGGACCTCGACCCGGACCTGGCCGAGTTCGCCCTCACCACCGCCCGCCGCGTCCTGCCCGACCCGCAGCGCGACGACCAGACCCCCTTCGGCGACGTCCTGCCGGCCCCTGAAGGAGCGGACGCCTACCGGCAGTTGGCAGCCTGGCTCGGACGAGCACCGCTGAGCCGGGCCTGAGTCCTTCAGCCCGTCCGGCGTTTGAGGACGAGGCCGTTCAGGCCGAACGGGGGTCTGGGGGCGGCAGCCCCCGGGCGCGCCCCGCTCAGCCGAGCCTCACACGGGCCAGTTGGCGGGACTGGGCGACCAGGCGGTCGTCGCTGTCCCAGACCTCCGCGTCCTCCTCCAGGAAGCCGCCGGCCAGGTTGCGGGTGGTGATCGAGACGCGGAGGGGGCCGGGGGCCGGGCGGGCGCGGACGTGGACCGTGAGTTCCACCGTGGGCACCCAGCCCTTCAGGCCGAGTTCGAAGGCGGTGGGCGGGAGTGCGTCCACCGCCAGGAGGAGGGAGAGCGGGTCGGCGTCCCGGCCGTCCGCCAGGCCGAACCAGGCGCGCATCTCGCCCTTGCCGGACGGTGCGCCGACCGCCCAGCCGAGGGTGGCCGGGTCGATCTTGATCATCAGGCGGTCGGCGATCGCGGAGCTGCCGGAGACGGGGGCCGGCCCGTCCTGGGGGCCGAAGCACTGGTCCATGGGCGGGAACGCCGGCGGGACGGCCGTCGTCCGCACGTCGTCCGGCAGTGCGTCCAGGTCCCCGTAGGAGGCGAGGACGCGGATGCGCTCCACCTCGCGGCCCTGGTCGTCGTACTGGAAGAGCGAGGCCTGGCCCGTCGACAGGGTGCGGCCGGTGCGGACGACGTCGGTGCGGACGACCGCCGGGCCCGGCCGGGACGCCGTCAGATAGTGCGCCGAGATCGTGAACGGGTCGGCGTGCGGCAGGGCGTCCGCGAGGGCGCGGCCCAGGACGGCCAGCAGATAGCCGCCGTTGACGGCGTTGATGATGGTCCAGCCGGCCGAGAGGTCGATGTCGTACACGCCGGGTGCGCGCCGGACGAGCGCGGTGTCCCGGTCGAACTCGCTGTCACCGATGGCGGCCCTGGTGGCCTGCGCGGAAGCTGCTTCTGACATGTCTGAACCGTACAACGACAAACTACTAAGCGGTAGCTTTTCAGGTTACGGGCACATGACACATTCCTTCGGCCGCCGTCCTCCCGGGTGAGGTTCCGGCAATTTCTTGGTAAGTGCCCGCACTCGTCCTCAACCCCGAGGCGCCTCTCCCCCTCTATGGGGACATGAGCCTCACCGGGACTCCGTTCCTCTACACGCTGATCGTGCTGTTCGCGATCGCCCTGATACTGCCGCTCGTCCTGTGGACGCGGATGCGCGGGCCACAAGCCCTGCGCATGGCGGCCCGGATGCTGATGCTGCTGTTCGCCCAGGGAACGGCGGTCGCGCTGGTCTTCGTCTTCATCAACAACTCGAACAACCTGTACGACAACTGGGCCGATCTGCTCGGCACGGGCAACCATGTGCAGCAGGCGGCCAACCTGGGCGCCGACGGCACCGGCGGAATAGCGCTGAAACGGTTGCCCAAGGTGAAGCAGGACTTCACCCCGGCCACCGGCCCGGGCATGCGCGGCGTGCGCCAGACCGAGCTCAAGGGCCGCGTCTCCGGCGTGAACGCCGAGGTCTATGTGTGGACGCCGCCGCAGTACGACGAGCCCGCCTACCGCAACCACAAGTTCCCGGTGGTGGAGCTGCTGCCCGGCTACCCGGGCTCGGCGAAGGCGTGGTTCGGGTCGATGAAGGTGACCCAGCAGCTGGCCCCGCTCATGCGCAGCGGCCAGGTCGCGCCGTTCATCCTGGTCGCCCCGCGCACCAACCTGCTGGCCGGCGTGGACACGGGCTGCGCGAACATCCCGGGCCAGGTCAACGCCGACAGCTGGCTCAGCATCGACGTACCGAAGATGGTCATGGACAACTTCCGCGCCGAGTCCGCCCCCAAGGGCTGGGCGACCGCCGGGTACTCGGCCGGGGCGCACTGCGCGGTCAAGCTGGCCGTCGCGCACCCGAACCGCTACATGGCCGCGATCAGCATGTCCGGCTACAACGACCCGATCGGCGAACGCAACTCGCTCGCCGCGCAGAACCCGACGGTCCGGGCCGAGAACAACCCCTTCATGCTGCTGAAGAAGTCGCCCACCCCGCCCCGGATCGCGCTGTACGTCTCCGGCCAGCCGCGCGACGGCTACGAGGCCGGTGTCGGCCTCGAACAGATCGCGAAGGCGCCGACGACCGTGCATGTCGTCTTCATCCCGAAGAGCGCGGGCGGCCACACCATGGCGCTGTGGCGTCCGCAGGTGGTCCCGTCGTTCCGCTGGCTCTCCGTGGAGATGGGCCAGCACCGTGGGCGGGCGCGGAACGCTACTCCTCCCGCACGGTCGACCGACGGTTCCACGCACGCGGCGCTCGCCAGTGGTACTTCATCGCTAGCAGGCGCAACACGAAGGCGGTGACGACCGCGAGTCCGCTGGTGAAGGGGGTCAGGGCGTCGTAGCGGATGCACAGGACGGCCATGGTGGAGCCGACCATCGCTGGGACCGCGTACAGATCGCGGTCCCAGCGCAGCAGTGACGGCACCTCGTTGGCGAGGACGTCCCTGAGCACACCGCCCCCGACGGCGGTGGCGAGGCCGAGGGTCGCGGACTGGGTGAGGCCGAGACCGTACTCGTACGCCTTGATCGTTCCGGCGACGCAGAACAGGCCGAGGCCGGCCGCGTCGAAGACGTTGACGGCGACCTGGATGCGCTCGACGTGCGGGTGCAGGAAGACGACCATGAGGGCGGCGAGGAGCGGGGTGATGAAGTAGCCCAGGTCCGTGAAGGCGGCCGGGGGCACCGCCCCGATGATCAGGTCCCGGAACAGCCCTCCGCCCAGCGCGGTGACCTCGGCGAGCACGGCGATGCCGAACACGTCGAAGTTCTTGCGGACGGCCAGCAGCGCGCCGGAGATGGCGAACACGAAGATGCCGACGAGGTCGAGCGTGTGCTGGACGGAGGGGCTGAACAGTTGCTGGAGCACCCCACATTCTTACTCGGGGGTTCTCACGGCCCTCACAGGGCCGGTTTGCCGGTGGTGTAGATCCACTTCTGGAACAGGTCGTCGAGGTTCTGCCCGGAGATCTTCTCCGCGAGCTTGACGAACTGCCCGGTGTTGGCGTTGCCGTAGCGGTGGATCCTCGTCCAGGTCGGCAGCAGCTTGAAGAACGCCTTGTCGCCGATGCGTTCACGCAGCGCCTGCAGCGTCATCGCGCCTCGCTGGTAGACCGCGGAGGCGAACATGGTGTCGCGCTGCGGGTCGGCGACGGTGATCTGCCAGAACGGGCTGTCGGCGGCCCGCGAGTTGTATGCGGCCAGGAAGGAGTCGTGGGCGCTGCGGGTGCCCTGGTGCTCGGCCCACAGCCACTGGGCGTAGGTGGCGAAGCCCTCGTTGAGCCAGATGTCCTTCCAGCGCTCGACCGAGACCGAGTCGCCGAACCACTGGTGGGCGAGCTCGTGCACGATCGTCGTCTCGTTGCGCACGGCCGAGTACGCCGGCTTGCTCTGCACCTCCAGCGAGAACCCGGCCTGGGGCATGTCGTCGACGATCGCGCCGGTCTCCTCGAAGGGGTACGGCCCGAAGACCTGCGACCAGTAGTCGGTGGCCGCCGCGGTGACGGCGTACACGTCGACGCTGTTGCTGTTGGCGAGCACCGGGTCGATGGCGACGTAGATCGGGATCCCGGAAGGCGTGGTGCCGGTCTTGACGTCGAACTTCCCGATGGTGGCGGTCGCCAGGTAGGTCGCCATGGGCTTCGACTCGCGCCAGTGGGTGTACGTCGAGTCGCCCTTGTCGTACGTGGAGACGAGACGGCCGTTGGAGACGCCGGTCAGACCCCTGGGCGCCTTGATACGGATGTCGTAGGTGGCCTTGTCGTCGGGGTGGTCGCTGGACGGGAACCAGGTGGAGGCGGCGTTGGGTTCGCAGGCGACGAAGACGCCGTCGGGGGTCTTCATCCAGCCGTAGTCGGAGCCGAAGACGATGGGGCCGTTGAGGGGTTCGGGAACGCCGCCATAGGTGACGGTGACCTTGAAGGTGTGCCCCTTGGGGAGCACTCCCTTCGGCGTGATGCGCAGTTCGTCGCCGTCCCGGGTGAACTCGGCGCGTCTCCCGTTCACTTCGACCCGGGTGACCTCCAGCTTCTGCAGGTCCAGGTCGAAGGAGGAGAGGGTCTGGGTGGCGCGGGCGGTGAGCGTCGTACGGCCGTCGAGGCGGTCGGTGCCCGGGTTGTACGCCACGTCGAGGTCGTAGTGGCGGGCGTCGAAGCCGCCGTTGCCGAGGTTGGGGAAGTAGGTGTCGCCGATGCCCGGGGCGCCCGGAGTGGGGGCGGAGGAAGCGGCGATGACAAGGAAAGAGGCCGCCACGGTCATTACCAGGCTTCCGCGCGACGCGCGTCGTTTGAGGGTGGCGGTGGGAGACGGGCGGGCGGCCCCTAAGCGTGCCGAACGGGAGAGTGCCATGGGTAGCCCCTTCGGTGCGTGGTCCGATCAGACGGATACGCCCGACTCTGCACTCCACTACGTCGACATGTACATGGCTTTACCAAGTCGTCATGTGCTACTGGGCAGTTGACTCCTGTCCGCATGCGAATGCCCCGGCAGCCCCTTCGGACTGCCGGGGCATTTCGCCCTGACGGATTTCGGTTTACTTCTCGCCGGCGGTCTCCGGATTCCCGGACTCGGTGGCGGGCGACGCCTCCGCGGGCTCCTCCGCTGCCGATTCGTCCTCCGCCTCGGTCTCGGTCTCCGCGACCTCCGCCGCCACCGCCGCCGACGTCTCCGCCGACTCCGCGAGCACCTCGTCGGCGACCAGTTCGGCCGCCTCCTTGGCCATGGTCAGCAGGACGGTGTCCTGCGGGGCCTGGTCCTCGAAGTTCTCCGGGTGGTGGCAGGCGACCTGCTGGCCGGGCTTGAGCTCGACGAGCTTCGGCTCGGTCGTCTTGCAGATCTGTGTCGCCTTCCAGCACCGGGTGTGGAAGCGGCAGCCGCTCGGCGGGGAGATCGGCGAGGGCACGTCACCCTTGAGCAGGATGCGCTCGCTCTTGGCGTTCTTGCGCCGCGGGTCCGGGATCGGCACCGCCGACATCAGCGCCTTGGTGTACGGGTGCATCGGCGCCCGGTACAGCGACTCGCGGTCGGCCAGCTCCACGATCTTGCCGAGGTACATCACCGCGATCCGGTCCGAGACGTGCCGGACCACCGAGAGGTCGTGCGCGATGATCACGTACGTCAGGCCCAGCTCCTGCTGGAGGTCGTCCAGCAGGTTGACGACCTGCGCCTGGATCGACACGTCCAGCGCGGAGACCGGCTCGTCCGCCACGACCAGCTTCGGGTTCAGGGCGAGCGCGCGGGCGATGCCGATGCGCTGGCGCTGACCGCCGGAGAACTCGTGCGGATAGCGGTTGTAGTGCTCGGGGTTGAGACCGACCACCGACAGCAGCCGCTGCACTTCCTTCTTGATGCCGCCCTCGGGCTCGACGCCCTGCAGCTTGAAGGGGGCGCCGACGATCGTGCCGATGGTGTGGCGCGGGTTCAGCGAGGAGTAGGGGTCCTGGAAGATCATCTGCACATCGCGGCGCAGCGGACGCATGCCGCTCACCCCGAGGTGCGTGATGTCCTTGCCCTCGAACTCGACCTTGCCGCCGGTCGGTTCGAGCAGCCGGGTGATCAGCCGGCCCATCGTCGACTTGCCGCAGCCGGACTCGCCCACGACGCCCAGGGTCTCGCCGGCCTTGACCTCGAAGTCGATGCCGTCGACGGCGTGCACGGCCCCGACCTGCCGCTGGAGCAGGCCCTTCTTGATCGGGAAGTGCTTCTTGAGCCCGGTCACCTTCAGCAGGGTCTCGCCGGAGGCGGCGTCCTTGGTGAGGGTGGCACCGTCGCTCTGCGCGGGAAGGGTCACGGCTGTGTCCTTAGGGGTCTCGCTCACAGCTTCGGCGCAATCTCTTCGGTCCAGATACGCTCCCGCTGCTCCTGCGTCATGTGGCAGGCGGCCCAGTGCTGACTGCCGACCTCGGTCAGCTCGGGCCGGACCGTGCGGGTGACGTTGTCCTTCGGGATGTCGGCGTACGGGCAGCGTGGGTTGAAGGCGCAGCCGGACGGGACGTTGATCAGGGAGGGCGGGGAGCCCTTGACCGGGATCAGGCGCTCCTGCTGCTCCCTGTCCAGGCGCGGCATCGACCCGAGCAGGCCCCAGGTGTAGGGGTGGCGGGGCTCGTAGAACACCTTCTCCGCCGGCCCCCGCTCGACGCAGCGCCCGCCGTACATCACCAGGATGTCGTCGGCGAGCTCGGCGACGACACCCAGGTCGTGGGTGATGACGATGACCGCGGAGCCGAACTCCTTCTGCAGATCCCGGATCAGGTCGAGGATCTGCGCCTGGACGGTCACGTCCAGAGCGGTCGTCGGCTCGTCCGCGATGAGCAGCTCGGGGTTGTTGACCAGCGACATCGCGATCATCGCGCGCTGGCGCATACCGCCGGAGAACTCGTGCGGGTAGCTGTCCACCCGCTTGTCCGGCTGCGGGATGCCCACCCGGTCGAGCATCTCGACCGCGCGCTTCTTCGCGGTCTTCTTGTCGACGTCGTGGTGGATGCGGTACGCCTCCACGATCTGCTGACCGATCGTGTAGTACGGGTGCAGCGCGGACAGCGGATCCTGGAAGATCATCGCCATCTGGCGGCCACGCAGCTTGCGCACCTCGTCCGGGTCGGCGGTCAGCAGCTCGGTGCCGTCCAGCCAGATCTCGCCGGAGATCTGCGCCTTGCGCTTGCCGTACTGGCCGGCCGTGTGCAGCCCCATGATGCCGAGCGAGGTCACCGACTTGCCGGAACCCGACTCACCCACGATGCCGAGGGTCTTGCCCTTCTCCAGCTTGAAGGAGAGCCCGTCGACGGACTTGACCAGGCCGTCGTCGGTCGGGAAGTGCACCTTCAGGTCGCGCACTTCGAGGAAGGAGGTCGGGGCCGGCGAAGTGCCCGTGGGCTCGCCCACGGCCGCTCCGCTCTTGCTCAGTTCCGTCATGCGAGCCTCACTCGGGGGTCGATCACGGCGTACAGGACGTCCACCACGAGGTTGGCGATCAGCACCGCGAGAGAAGTGATCAGGGTGACGCCCAGAATGATGGGCAGGTCCTGGTTCTTGATGGCGGTCAGCACCGCCTGGCCGAGGCCCGGCAGGCTGAACGTCGTCTCGGTCAGGATCGCGCCGCCGATGAGGGCGCCGAGGTCCATGCCGAGCATGGTCAGGATGGGCGTCATCGTGGAGCGCATGGCGTGCTTGCCGATGACGACCTGTTCCTTGAGGCCCTTCGCACGGGCCGTGCGGATGTAGTCCTCGCCGAGGATCTCCAGCATGGTGGCGCGGGTGATCCGGGCGTACATCGCCGCATAGAGGAACGCGAGGGTGACCCAGGGCAGGATCATTCCGCCGAGGTAGCCGCCGACGCTCTGGTCGAGAGGCACGTACTTGCCGTCGATCCAGCCCAGTCCGTAGCTGAAGACCGCCAGCGAGAGCAGACCGGTGAAGTAGATCGGCAGGGACACACCGCCGAGGGCGACGACCATCGCGCCGCGGTCCCACATGCTGCCCCGCTTGAGCGCGGAGAGCACACCGGCCGCGACACCGAAGACCAGCCACAGCACGGCGGCACCGAGCGCGAGACCCAGGGTCACCGGGAAGCGGTCGGTCAGCACCGGCCAGACGGCCTGTTCGCTGCGGAAGGAGTAGCCGAAGCACGGCGCGGAGCAGTGGGTGATGTCGCCGCCGGCCGCGTAGGTGCGGCCCACGAAGATGCCCTTGAAGAAGTGCCATACCTGGATGAAGATCGGGTCGCTCAGACCCAGCTTCGTCCGCACCGCTTCCACCGCCGCGGGGTCGGCCTGCTTGCCCACGAAGCTCGTGGCGATGTCCACGCCCGCCCACTTGGGGACGAGGAAGAAGATGCTGAAGACCACCAGGATGATGACCAGCAGCATCACTGCGGCGGCGAAGAGCCGCCTGAGGAGGTAAGCGAGCACAGCTAACGGCCCGCCGCGGGGCCGCGGGCCGCCGGAGGTCTTCCGGTGGCCCACGGTCCCGCCGCGCCGGCCTTCACCTGCCTTTCGTGCCGTACGGCGGGTGTGCCGGGATTACTTCGAGGACTTCAGACCGATGTTGACGAAGTCGTAGTAGCCGCTGTACGCGTTCGTCGTGTACACGTTGCCGATCCGCGAGGAACGCCAGTTCAGGAGCCGCTCGAAGGTGAAGGGCAGGTAGTACGCGCCCTCGCTCACCTTGTGGTTGATCTCCGTGGCGATCTGCGTCTTCTTCGCCTCGTTCAGTTCGCCGTTGTACTGGTCGAACAGACCGTCGATCGTCTTGTCCTTGATCAGAGCGTAGTTGTTGTTGCCGCTCTGCAGGATGTAGTGGCTGCTCCACAGCGGGATGCCGTAGCCCTGGACGGTCGGGAAGTCCGGGCCCCAGCCCATGATGATGATGCCGAGCTTCTTCTTCGCCACGTTCGACGGGGAGCCGATGATGCCGGCGCTCTGCGAGCCGTCGTACTGGTAGATGTCGGCCTGGATGCCGACCTGCTTCAGCGCCGCCTGCAGGGACGTGGCCGTGGCCACCTCCTGCGTCTTGTTGTTGCGGACGGCGATGGTGGTCTTGAAGCCGTTCGGCTGGCCGCAGGCCTTCAGCGCCTGCTTGGCCAGGGCGACGTTGCCGTTCTTGTTGGCACCGGCGATCTTGTACGGGTCGTACTTCTGGCCCTCGCCACCGGGGATCGACGGCGGGAGCATGTTGGTGCCGATGTCACCACCGGCGATCGGGCCACCGCGCGCGGTCTGCAGCGACACGTGGTCGGCGGCGTAGATCACGGCCTTGCGGCAGTCGATGTTGTCGAACGGCTTGACGCTCTGCGGGAAGACCGCGTAGCGGATGAAGCCGGAGACCGGGTTGTCGAGGTTGTCCTTGTGCTGCTTCAGGGCGATGGTGCGGCCCTGCGGGCCAAGACCCGTCTGGCTGGCGTCGATGTCGTAGTCGCCGTTGATCAGACGCTGGTCCATGTCGCTCTGGTTGGTGGAGATGTCCAGAGTGATCTTGTCCGGGTACGCCTTGCGGACCGGGTCCGAGGACGCCTTCCAGTTGGTGTTGCGCACCAGCACCAGCGACTTGCCCGGGCTGTACGACTCGAACTTGTACGGGCCGGAGGAGAACGGCTTCAGGCCGTACTTGGACTTGGTGTCCATGTCCTGGCGGACCGGCGAGGCCGAGACCATCGCCAGCACCTGCTTGAAGTCCGAGTTCGCCTTGGGCAGGTGGAAGACGATCGTCTTGGCGTCGGGCGTGTCGATCGCCTTCAGGCCGAGCTTGTCCTTCGAGGTGTCCTTGTAGGGACCCTTGTAGGTGTTGTTGGGGTCGAGCATCTGCTGCAGGTAGATCGGGCCGCCGGACAGGACGTCCTGCGCCCAGGTGCGCTCGATGCCGTACTTGATGTCCTGGGAGGTGATCGGCTTGCCGTCCTCCCAGGTGATCCCGTCACGCAGGTGGAAGGTGTACGTCTTGCCGTCGGACGAGACCTGACCGGCGTCCGTGGCGAGGTCGGGGGTGACCTCGGCGCCCGCGGCGCCCGGCTCGGTCTTGTAGGTGAGCAGCTGACGGCTGTAGTAGCGCGCGAAGTCCCACATGAAGCCGTAGTAACCACGCGTGGTGTCCCACGAGTCGGCGTCCTGCGAGGTGACGAACTTCAGCGTGCCGCCCTTCTTGACCTGATCGGCCTGGGCAACCTTGTTGTTCGCCGCGTCGAAGCCGGCCGCACCCGTCTTCGAACCGCCGCTGTCGCTGCCGCCGCCGCACGCCGCCATGGTCAGCATGCCGGCGACCGCGGCAGCAGCGGCCAACGCCTGCTTGCGCCGCCCTGAGGTGCGTTGGGTAGTCACGATCTCGGATCCTCCGGTTTTGATGAGAGACCCCGTGGGAGTACACACGGGACGCTTGGGGTACGGCAGTTCAGCGCGAGCCCTTCGGGTCGAGCGCGTCCCGCACGCCGTCGCCGAAGAGGTTGAAGGCCAGAACGGTGATGAAGATCGCCACGCCGGGGACGACCATGTACATGGGGTCCGAGTCGTAGTAGTCGATCGCGGTCGAGAGCATCTGCCCCCAGGAGGACGTGGGGGGCTTGACGCCCACGCCCAGGAAGCTGAGCGCCGCCTCGGTGAGGATGTTGGTGGGGATCATCATCGTCGTGTAGACGATGATCGGGGCGACGAGGTTGGGCAGCAGTTCCTTGAACAGGATGTAGAACCGCCCGGCACCCAGCGATCGGGCCGCCTCGACGTACTCGCGCTCACGCAGCGAGAGGGTCTGGCCGCGCACCACGCGTCCGATGTAGGGCCAGCCGAAGAAGCCGATGACCAGGATCATCACGAACACGCGCACGCTGGAGCCGCTCAGTCCGAGCATCTCGTTCGGCATGACGGAGACCAGCGCGATGATGAAGAGCAGCTGCGGGAAGGCCAGCAGGCCGTCCATGACGCGGCTGATGACCGAGTCGACCCAGCCGCCGAAGAAGCCGGCCAGGATGCCGAGGATCGTGCCGAGCACGACGGCGACGATCGCGGACAGGAAGCCGACCAGGAGCGAGATCCGGGCGCCGTAGAGGATGCGCGCGAAGATGTCGCGGCCGTTGACCGGCTCGACGCCCAGCCAGTGGGCGCCGCTGATGCCGCCGAGCGACCCCTTGGGGGTGCTGAACAGCGGGTCGATCAGGCTCTCGTGGTAGACGTCGGGGTCCTGCCCGTAGAGGCTGGTGATCACCGGTGCGAGCAGCGCCACCACGACGAGTACGAGCACGACGATGCCGCCTGTGAGGGCGAGTTTGTCCCTCTTCAGGCGCTCCCAGGCGATCCGGCCCAGGGAACGCCCCTGTACGGCCTTGTCGCCGGCGGTGGCGACCGCCGCTTCTTCGGCCGCGCTCGGGGCCGCTTCTGCGGTCGGCTCGTGCAATGGTGCCGTCATCTGGCAGGGACCCCTCTCAACCGGCGGTAGCCGGCCCGCACTTTGCCGCGGTGGCGGCGTGATCAGTCCGTCGTACACGGGGGCGAACCCCCCTGGAGCGGGAGTCTTCAACGCTTTGGCGATCTGTTGCCAGACTTGGCGGTGAAAGGATGCGTAAACGTGATGCGGGCTGGAGGGTTCCGTTATCCGGACACCGGGTAACGGCGGCCGGACAGGGATTATTTTGGACATACTCCACGGAAAAGGATCTTCCGGCCCGATCTACGCGCGCAGACCGACTCCCGGCCTGGTACGAACCAGGCCTGCGTCTCAGTATCCGCCATGCACCGGCGGGTACCCGTACCCGGCCGCCGGCGCCTGGGCCGGAGCGGCCGCGTGGGCCTCGCGGTCGTAGAACGGCCGGACGCTCGCCCGCATCCACAGCGCGACGGGGTCGTACTCGTCGGACATCGCCACCGTCGACACCGGCAGTCCGTCCGGGACGGCGCCGATGGACTGCTGCATCATCGCCCGCACCGAGTCCACCGCGGGCGGGCTGGTGTCGTACACGTCAAGGCCGATGGCGAGATACGGCGCCCCGAGCGCCGGCTGCACCCAGGCGCGGCGCAGCGAGCGGACGGCCGGGGTGCGGTGGGCGTTCTGTGCGAGCAGGGCGTAGAACTGCGGGATCTCGATCGCGGGTTCCGACATCCGCAGCGGGCCGGCCGCCTGGCGCTCCAGACCGGTGGCGATACGGCGCAGATCCAGCCAGGGGATGCCCACGCCCCCGCCCGGGGCGTGCGGATTGAGCCAGAGGCCGAAGTGGTCGGGGTAGAGGGTGCGGGCGACGTCGAGACCGTCGACCACCTCGTACGATCTGTTCCAGCCGCTGGCCGAGAGTTCCTGGGCGGAGGTGACGCACGGGGCGTAGCCGTGGCCGTCGACCTCCATGTTTCCGTACTGGGCGTCCGGGGAGCCCGCCTGGCCGTGCCACAGGAGCATCCAGACCTGGCCGGAGCCGGGGGTCGCGAGTGCGCGGAGGAGTGCCTCGTAGGCGTCGTAGCGCCCTGGCGTCACCTGGCGCAGCATGTTCTCGACCGTCCCGGTCGTGGTGCTGGCGCTCACGTGTGTGCCCCTTCTGTGGTTGCCCCGCGTATGCCAACAGCTTAAGCGCCCAGAAACTCGGGACCTGTTGTTCGTCGGCGAGTGCAGGTCGTGCGTGGCTTGTCGCGCAGTTCCCCGCGCCCCTTGAGGGCGGCTGCCCCTCGCGGCGCTCTACAGGTGGTCCCTCGTATAGAAAGGGCGTACCCGTTCCCGCATCCAGGTCGCCACCGGGTCGTCCGTCACGTCCAGGAGGACCAGGTTGACGGGCCACTGGGTGGGGATTTGGGTGATGGCCCGGCTCAGGGCCTCCAGGGGGAGGGCTCTGATGTCGCCCTCCCGCTGGGAGAGTTCGACGCCCACGAACATCACCGGGTCCGCCGTCTCGATGGCGGCGAGGCAGCGGCGGGCGGTGACGACCACTCCTGTCCCGGCGAACTCGGCGGAGGCCGCGGCGAGGAAGTCGATCGGGTCGTCCTGCCAGTCCGGCTCGAAGAGCTTGACCCGGCCGCCGGTTGCGGGGCCGTCCAGCGGGGTGCGGCCCACGCGGCACAGTTCGGCGACGGCGGGCGGCGGGAGCGGGATGCCGACCACGCCGTCCGGGTTCACCGCGAGGCCGACCTGCGGGGGCAGTCCGCGGGCGAACTCGACGGCCGGGGCGATCGTGTACGACATGTGGGAGCCGACCACCTGCCGGAACTGCTCCTCGGAGCTGAAGACCGGCACATAGGCCTGGCCCTCGATCTCCAGCGTGGGCAGGTCGAGGGGGCCGCTGTTCAGGTCGCCGCCGTTCGGCAGCGGCACCCAGACGAAGCTGCGGCCGAGCACCTCCAGGATCCGGCCGCCCGCCGAGGGGATGCCGAGGGAGGCCGACAGCACCTCCTCCAGCTCGTTGCCGGGCCATCCGCCGTGCGGATGGGGGTGCGCCTGCAAGGGAAAGTCCGCGGGAAGATCCGCTGCGAAGTCCATCTGTGTCCGACCGCCTGCTGAGAACCACTGCTGTGGCTGGAAAGGCTAGCGGGTGGGAGGGACAAAGGGGTTGGGCCGTGCGTCACCCCGTGAAACCGATTCTGCGCAGGACGTCCGCGGCGTCCCGGTCCAGCAGCACCGCCGAGCCGACGCCCTCGGGCAGGTCGCCCCGCTCGACCGCGCGGATCAGCCGGGCCGCTGCCGTGCGGTGGCGCAGGAAGGCGTAGCGCGAGACGCCGCGGCCGCGCTCGCGCTGGCCCTCCAGAGCCGTGCCGGGCGTGACGTCGAGCAGCAGCAGATGCAGGGTGCCGCCGCGGCGCCGGGCCTCGCGGGCCAGCCAGCCGCGCACCCAGGCCTGCGTACCGCAGTCGTGCACGACGACCCCTTCGCCGCTGCGCAGGGCGCGGCGCAGTCCCGCGTAGTGGGCGAGGCGGACGAGGGGCCGGTAGAGCGCGTAGGGCAGGAAGCGGGGCGTGCGGGCCTCCCAGCGGTCGCGGGCGTCCTGGGAGTCGATGCGGATGCCGCGGACGGCGCGCTCCATCAGCGTGGACTTGCCGCTGCCGGGCAGGCCGGTGACCACCACCAGGTCACGGGGGCCGAAGAGCAGGGCGTGCGGGCTGTACCCCGAGCGGTCGCGCAGATCGCGGACCACGGGTGCCGTGGGGGTCCCCCCGCGCGAGCGCAGCCGAGCATGGGGGAAGGCACCGCACGCGTCCTGGGCCGGGGCCGTGGGCTGCTTGGGCAGCGCGACGGCCGAGGTCGTGGCGTACACCGTGGTCCTGTTCACCGTGATCGTCCTTCCTGGGGGTCAGGAAAGCTTCTCCCCACTCTTTGTAAAGGGAAGGTAATGCACGGCGTCTCGTGGTTGTGTTCGGTTCCGGCCACAGCCCGGTCACAAAGAGGAGGTGCCGAAGAGGCGGTGCCGAGGAGGAGGGGGCGCGTGCAATGATGTGCGCGCAACTGCATACCGGCCGTTTGAATCCGCGCGGGAGAGTCCTGGCAGCCGAGTCTGCCGGGCGCCGAAGGAGCAAGTCCCTCCCTTGAATCTCTCAGGCCCCGTTACCGCGCGGGCGAGGCACATCTGAAAAGCGGGCCACCGGATCCGGTGGCCCCACCCAAGGTGCAAGCCATGACTTCATGGCGAACCTCTCAGGTTCCGATGACAGATGGGGAGGAACGACCTCGCCCGTCATGCACTCTGCCTGGGAGACGACCGTCCGATGAGCAGCACCGAACCCCGTCACACCGCGCTCGATGCTCTGCATCGCTCGCTCGGCGCGACGATGACCGACTTCGCCGGCTGGGACATGCCCCTGCGCTACGGCTCCGAGCGCGACGAGCACCTCGCCGTGCGGACGAAGGCCGGGCTCTTCGATCTCTCCCACATGGGCGAGATCACCGTGACCGGCCCGCAGGCCGCACAGCTCCTGAACTTCGCCCTGGTCGGCAACATCGCCTCCGTCGGCGTCGGCCGGGCCCGCTACACGATGATCTGCCGGGCCGACGGCGGCATCCTCGACGACCTGATCGTCTACCGGCTCGCCGACAGCGAGTACATGGTCGTCGCCAACGCCTCCAACGCGCAGGTGGTGCTGGACGCGCTGGTGGAGCGTTCGGCCGGCTTCGACGCCGAGGTGCGCGACGACCGGGACAGCTACGCGCTGATCGCCGTGCAGGGCCCCGAGTCCCCCGGCATCCTGAAGTCGCTCACCGACGCCGATCTCGACGGCCTCAAGTACTACGCCGGCCTGCCCGGCACCGTCGCCGGCGTCCCCGCCCTCATCGCGCGCACCGGCTACACCGGCGAGGACGGCTTCGAGCTGTTCGTCGCCCCCGGTGACGCCGAGAAGCTGTGGCAGGCGCTGACCGACGCCGGAGCGCCTGTCGGGCTGGTGCCCTGCGGGCTGTCCTGCCGGGACACCCTGCGCCTGGAGGCGGGCATGCCGCTGTACGGGCATGAACTGTCCACCTCGCTCACGCCGTTCGACGCCGGGCTCGGCCGGGTGGTGAAGTTCGAGAAGGAGGGCGACTTCGTGGGGCGCAAGGCGCTCCAGGAGGCGGCCGCCAGGGCTGCGGAGAACCCGCCGCGCGTCCTCGTCGGCCTGGTCGCCGAGGGCCGTCGGGTCCCGCGCGCCGGGTACGCCGTCGTCGCGGGCGGCGAGGTGATCGGCGAGGTCACCTCCGGTGCCCCCTCCCCCACGCTGGGCAAGCCGATCGCGATGGCCTACGTCGACGCGGCGCATGCGGCGCCGGGCACCGAGGGTGTCGGCGTGGACATCCGGGGCAGTCACGAGCCGTACGAGGTCGTGGCGCTGCCGTTCTACAAGCGGCAGAAGTAGACACTGACCGAGACTGGGCGAGGGGGCTCCGTCCCCGGACGTGACCCCGCGCACATTTTCGCTGCTCACATGCGTTTTCCGCACTCCCCCCTTCATCAGCACTCCACCGCGTACAGGAGAATTCAGGCCATGAGCAACCCCCAGCAGCTGCGTTACAGCAAGGAGCACGAGTGGCTGTCGGCCGCCGAGGACGGCGTCTCGACGGTCGGCATCACGGAGTTCGCGGCCAACGCGCTCGGCGATGTCGTCTACGCCCAGCTTCCCGAGGTGGGCTCCGCCGTGACCGCGGGTGAGACCTGCGGCGAGCTGGAGTCGACCAAGTCGGTCAGCGACCTGTACTCCCCCGTCACCGGTGAGGTCACCGAGATCAACGAGGACGTGGTGAACGACCCGTCCCTGGTCAACTCGGCTCCCTTCGAGGGAGGTTGGCTCTTCAAGGTCCGCGTCACGGAGGAGCCGGCCGACCTGCTCTCCGCCGACGAGTACACCGCCCAGAACGCCGGCTGAGGAGCCGTAGACGCATGTCCGTACTGAACACGCCCCTGCATGAGCTCGACCCGGAGATCGCCGCCGCGGTCGACGCCGAGCTGCACCGCCAGCAGTCCACCCTCGAGATGATCGCCTCGGAGAACTTCGCGCCGCTCGCGGTGATGGAGGCCCAGGGCTCGGTCCTGACCAACAAGTACGCCGAGGGCTACCCGGGCCGGCGCTACTACGGCGGCTGCGAGCACGTCGATGTCGCCGAGCAGATCGCCATCGACCGGCTCAAGGAGCTGTTCGGCGCCGAGTACGCCAACGTGCAGCCGCACTCGGGTGCCTCCGCCAACCAGGCCGCGCTGTTCGCGCTGGCCCAGCCCGGCGACACCATCCTGGGCCTGGACCTGGCGCACGGCGGGCACCTGACCCACGGGATGCGGCTGAACTTCTCCGGCAAGCAGTTCAACGTGGTCGCCTACCACGTGGACGACTCCGGTCTGGTCGACATGGCCGAGGTGGAGCGGCTGGCCAAGGAGCACCGCCCCAAGGTGATCATCGCCGGCTGGTCGGCCTACCCGAGGCAGCTGGACTTCGCGGAGTTCCGCCGGATCGCGGACGAGGTCGGCGCCTACCTGTGGGTGGACATGGCGCACTTCGCGGGGCTGGTGGCCGCCGGGCTGCACCCCAACCCGGTCGAGCACGCCGACGTGGTCACCTCCACCACCCACAAGACGCTGGGCGGGCCGCGCGGCGGCATCATCCTCGCGAAGAAGGACTTCGCGAAGAAGCTCAACTCGTCGGTCTTCCCGGGCTTCCAGGGCGGTCCGCTGGAGCATGTGATCGCGGCGAAGGCGGTCTCCTTCAAGGTCGCCGCGAGCGAGGAGTTCAAGGAGCGCCAGCGGCGTACGGTGGAGGGTGCGCGCATCCTCGCCGAGCGGCTGACGGCGGCGGACGCCCGCGAGGCCGGGGTGAACGTCCTGTCCGGCGGCACCGACGTGCACCTGATCCTCGTCGACCTGCGCCACTCCGCACTGGACGGGCAGCAGGCCGAGGACCGGCTGCACGAGGTCGGCATCACGGTCAACCGCAACGCCGTCCCCAACGACCCGCGCCCGCCGATGGTGACCTCGGGTCTGCGGATCGGCACCCCGGCGCTGGCCACCCGCGGCTTCACCGCCGAGGACTTCGCCGAGGTCGCGGACGTCATCGCCGAGGCGCTGAAGCCGTCGTACGACGTCGAGGCGCTCAAGACCCGGGTCAAGGCGCTCGCCGACAAGCACCCGCTGTACCCCGGTCTGAACAAGTAGTTCCCCGGTGGGGGCACCCGACGGCGTGTGCCCCCACCCTTTTCGGAGGAGTTCCCGTGGCCATCTCGGTCTTCGACCTGTTCTCGATCGGCATAGGCCCGTCGAGCTCCCACACGGTGGGACCGATGCGTGCGGCACGCATGTTCGCCCGCCGCCTGCGCAACGAGGAGCTGCTCGGCTCCGTCGCGTCCGTCCGTGCCGAGCTGTACGGCTCCCTGGGCGCGACCGGCCACGGCCACGGCACCCCCAAGGCGGTGCTGCTCGGCCTGGAGGGCGCCGCACCGCGGACGGTGGATGTGGAGACGGCGGACGAGCGGGTGGAGGCGATCAAGTCGTCCGGCCGGATCCGGCTCCTCGGCGAGCACGAGATCCCGTTCTCCTTCGACAACGACCTGAAACTGCACCGCCGCAAGGCCCTCCCGTACCACGCGAACGGCATGACCCTGTGGGCGTTCGACGCCTCGGGTACGGAACTGCTGTCGAAGACGTACTACTCGGTGGGCGGCGGCTTCGTCGTCGACGAGGACGCCGTTGGCCAGGACCGCATCAAGCTGGACGACACGGTGCTGAAGTACCCGTTCCGCACGGGCGACGAGCTGCTGCGCCTGACGAACGAGACGGGTCTGTCCATCTCCGCCCTGATGCTGGAGAACGAGCGGGCCTGGCGCACCGAGGACGAGATCCGCTCCGGGCTCCTGGACATCTGGCGGGTCATGCAGGCGTGCGTGTCCCGCGGCATGTCCCGCGAGGGCATCCTGCCCGGCGGTCTGAAGGTGCGGCGCCGGGCCGCGGTCTCCGCCCGTCAACTGCGCGCCGAGGGGGACCCGTTGGCGCACGCCATGGAGTGGATCACGCTCTACGCGATGGCCGTGAACGAGGAGAACGCGGCGGGCGGCCGTGTGGTCACCGCCCCCACCAACGGCGCCGCGGGCATCATCCCGGCCGTGCTGCACTACTACATCAACTTCGTACCCGGCGCCGACGAGGACGGAGTCGTCCGCTTCCTGCTGGCCGCGGGCGCGATCGGCATGCTCTTCAAGGAGAACGCCTCCATCTCCGGAGCCGAGGTCGGCTGCCAGGGCGAGGTCGGCTCGGCCTGCTCGATGGCGGCCGGCGCACTGGCCGAGGTGCTCGGCGGCTCCCCCGAACAGGTCGAGAACGCCGCCGAGATCGGCATGGAACACAACCTCGGCCTCACCTGCGACCCGGTCGGCGGCCTGGTCCAGATCCCCTGCATCGAGCGCAACGGCATGGCCGCGGTGAAGGCGGTCACGGCGGCGAAGATGGCGATGCGCGGCGACGGCTCCCACAAGGTGTCCCTGGACAAGGTCATCAAGACGATGAAGGACACCGGCGCGGACATGAGCGTGAAGTACAAGGAGACGGCGCGGGGCGGGCTCGCGGTGAACATCATCGAGTGTTAGGGATACTGGCCCTGACCAGTGCGTTCGTGTCTTTCGGCGCTGTCGAGGTCTTCCCTGCTTACCTGGCGGAAAGTCCCCGGAATGTCCCTGGGACAGGCGTGAAAGTCCCTGAAAAGTCCCCGGGAAGTCCCCATGGAAGGGGCTCTTGACCTGCGGTTTCGCAGCACGTGATCAACACCGGATATGCCGCTCATCCGCCACTGGACGCATCAAATCGATCCCTGCGTCCACCTGAGGGGTGCCATTCGATACGTGGACGCTGCGGAAACTCGCGCCTGGAACAGCGGATGGCCGGCCTCTCCCCCACATTCACGACGACGCAAGCGCGTCGGGCCCTGCTCTCCCCCGCGATCTGACGCACTTGGTCACAGCACCGCCTGGCGAAGTGGCCCGCGCCTGTGGGTCCTCAGGGTCAACACAGCTGGTTGGGTCATCTCTCCACGTCGAGGCAGTCCGGCTCGCCACCGGGGTGTGCCCGCTGGCCAGCCGAGCAACTGAGACCGGTCCCATGGCAGTTGTGACGAATCACCCCGTCCGGCTCCAAGATCACTGAAGATGGACGAATCGTTTGCGCTCCCATTGCCGAACCATTCCTACGATCACTGAGTAGGTATGCGTTGCGAGCGTGACGGGGGCGCTGTGGCGATCGAACTGCCGGGTGAAGTGGTGTCGTTCCTTCAGTTCATCGGGGTGAACTGGCCGAACGTCAATGAGGACAAGGTCCGTGAGCTTGCCTCGCACGTGCGTGAGTTCGCCGAAAGCGTGGACAACACCCATCAGGACTCCACCGCAACGATCAAGCGGCTGGGCGATCACTACCAGGGAGCCTCCTACGAGGCGCTGCTGGCGAAGTGGGCGCAGCTGTCGAACAGTCATATGAGCGAGCTGATCCAGGCCTGTCACACCGTGGCCACCGCGCTGGACGTGGCAGCCGACGTCATCGTGGGGATGAAGGTCGAGGCGATCGCCGAACTCGCCGTACTGGCAGCGACGTTCATCGCCGACCAAGCGGCGGCGGTGGCCACCCTCGGTCTCGCCGAGGCCGCCGAGGTGCTGGTCGTGGAGGCGGCCGAGAAGCTGACGGACTACCTCGAACAGCAGCTGGAGCAGTACATCATCGGGCAGGTCATCGAAGCCGCCATCGACCCGCTGGTGGAGACCGTCGGCCGGGCCGTGACCGGGCTGGTGTTCCAGACGGCCGAGTCGGCGCTCGGAGTGTCCGCCGGGACCGGCTCACTGGGTGAAGGCTTCTCGATCGATCCGGAGCAGATGCACGCGCACGCGGAGCTGATGCGCGGCCACGCCGTGACGGTCGCCTCGCACGCCGAGACGTTCCGGAACAAGCTGGCGGGGGTGAGCTTCGAGTGAGCAATCAGATCGTCAAGGCCCTGGAACACGGTGCCGAGAAGCTGGGAAAGACCATCGGCGAGGACGCCGGCAAGGCGGTCAAGAACCTCTACCACGACACCGGCACCCGGCTGAAGAGAGTCACCGAGAACCACGTCGAGAACGACGCCAGACACGCCGCCGAAATGGAGAAGATCCTCAAGGGCGGCGGGAAGGAGGACCTGCCGCAGACGCCCCACGCGTCGGGCGGCGGGCGGGGCGAGGCGCCTTCCTCCTCGAACGCCGGTCAGCCCGAGCGGGCTCGTGACCAGTTGGACAACCAGCATCCGCACAACAACACCCGCCCGCCGAACTCGGTGAACTCCGGTGGCAGCGACCCCGTCGACATGGCCAGCGGCCGGATGTTCCTGCCGCAGACCGATGTCCTCCTTCCCGGCACTCTGCCCCTTGCCTTCCACCGCCGCGTCGAGTCCGGGTACCGCGTGGGACGCTGGTTCGGGCCCTCCTGGTCCTCGACTGCCGACCAGCGCTTGGAGGTGGACGAACGCGGCGTGGTCTTCGTCACCGAGGGCGGCCTGCTGCTGTCGTACCCGCACCCCGAACCCGGCGGTGCTGGGGTCCTACCCGCCAGCGGCCCGCGCTGGTCGCTGGCCCGTACCGCCGAGGGCGACTGGGCCGTCCACGACCCCGACTCCGGTCACACTCGCCACTTCACCGCGGCCGCCCACGATCCGGATCTGGCGCTGCTGGACGAGATCACCGACCGCAACGGCAATTGGATCACCTTCGACTACGACGCCCACACCGGCGCCCCGGCCTCCATCCGCCATCACGCGGGCCATCACCTCACGCTCACCGCTCAGGACGGCCGGATCACCGCGCTTCACCTGGCCGGGACGGTTGTCCGGCGCTACGCCTACACCGATGGCGATCTCACGGCGGTCACCAGCGCCTCCGGCGGATCGCTGCACCTGACCTACGACGAACGTGACCGAGTCACGTCGTGGACCGACAGCAACGACCGCCGTTACGAGTACCACTACGACGACCGGGACCGGTGCGTCGCGGAGGGCGGGGAGGCCGGCCATATCGCCCTGCGCTTCACCTACGACGAGATCGATCCCGAGACCGGCTACCGGGTCACGACGGCCACCACCGCCGCCGGGCACACCACTCGCTACCTGATCAACGATCGCCTCCAAGTGGTGGCCGAGACCGACCCGCTCGGCAACACGACCCAGACTCCGCATGACGAGTTCGATCGGCTCACCGCCGTCATCGACCCCCTGGGCCGTACCACGTCGTTCGAGTACGACGACTACGGTCGCATCACCGCCGTCACCCGCCCCGACGGCCGGCGGGCGACCACCACGTACAACGAGCTGGGCCTGCCTGCCACGCTGACCGATCCGGACGGCAGCGTCTGGCACCAGGAGTACGACGCACGCGGCAATGCCACCGTCCTGACCGCACCTGGTGAGGTGGTCACCCGGTACGCCCACGACGACAGGGGCCGTCCCGTATCCGTGACAAACGCCCTCGGCCAGACCTCCCGGATCCGCTGTGACGAGGCGGGGCTTCCGCTCTCCCTGACCGATGCCCTGGGCAACGTCACCCGCTACGAACGCGACGCCTTCGGCCGTATCACCGGTGTCATCGACCCGCTCGGCAACACCACGCGATTCGTCCGGGACGCCGAGGGCAGGACGACCACCCGCATCGGCCCCGACGGCGCACAGGAGTCATGGGCTTACGACGACGAGGGCAACTGCGTCACCTACACGGACGCCATAGGCGGCGTCACCACATTCGAGTACGGCCACTTCGACGTGCTGCGCGCCCGCACCACGCCCGACGGGGTCCGCCATGAGTTCACCCACGACGCGGCGCTCCGCCTCACCCGTGTGACCGATCCGACGGGCCTCACCTGGGACTACGAGTACGACCCACTCGGCCGCCTCACCCGCGAACGTGACTTCGACGGCCGCACCATCGCCTACACTCACGACGCCGCCGGGCAGCTCGTCACCCGTACGAACGCGCTGGGACAGGTTGTCCGCCTCGCCTACGACGTACTCGGCAACATCGTCGAGAAGAACGCAGACGGCCAGATCACCACCTACGCCTACGACGCGGCATGCAGGTTGGCCCGCGCCGCGAATGCGGAGGCGGTTCTGGAATACACCCGCGACGAGACGGGACGGCTGGTCTCGGAGAGCCACAACGGCCGCACCCTGCGCTTCACCCACGACATCCTGGGCCGCAGGACCGGCCGCACAACCCCGTTCGGCGCGACGACCAGCTGGGAGTACGACGCGGCCGGACACACCGCGCGGATGACCACCGCCGGTCGTGTCTTCCGCTTCACCCAAGATGCAGCCGGCCACGAGATCGCGCGCTCCTTCGGCGCCGGCTGCGAGATCACGCAGAGCTGGGACAGCACGGGTCGCCTCGCCGCCCAGCGACTGACCGGGCCAGGCGCCCGAGTGCTGCAGCACCGCCAATTCTCCTACCGCCCTGACGGCCACCTCATCGGGATCGACGACCCGGTGCAGGGGCACCGCCACCACTCGCTCGACGCGATGGGGCGCGTCACAGCCGTGACCGCTCGCGACTGGAGCGAGCGATACGCCTATGACGCCGCAGGAAACCAGTCGGAGGGCCAGTGGCCCGACCCCCTGCCCATGTCCGACAGCCGGGGGGAACGTCAGTACACCGGCACCCGGATCACCGCCGCGGGGAACGTCCGGTACGAGCACGACGGGCTCGGCCGGATGACTCTCCGGCAGCGCAAGCGGCTCTCCCGAGGCCCGGAAACGTGGAAATTCTCCTGGGACGCCGAGGACCGTCTCATCGAGGCGATGACACCAGATGGAGGAACCTGGCGCTACGCCTACGACCCACTCGGCCGCCGCATCGCCAAACGCCGACTCGCCGCCAACGGGCAGGTGACGGAGGAGATCTCCTTCACATGGGACGGCGCCACTCTCGCCGAGCAGACGGCCACCCGTCCCGACGCGCCCGCTGTCTCAATCGCCTGGGACTATGACGGCCTGACACCCATTGCCCAGACCGAATACAAAGCGAATCCGGCGCGGAATCGCGCCGCCTCCCTCGCCGACACGCCGCAAGAAGAAATCGACCGGCGCTTCTTCGCCATTGTCACCGATCTCGTCGGCACCCCCACAGAACTCGTCGACGAATCCGGTGAGATCGCCTGGCGGGCCCGCACGGCACTCTGGGGCGGCACGGCCTGGGCTCGCGACTCCACCGCCTACACACCGCTGAGGTTCCCCGGCCAGTACTTCGACTCGGAAACAGGGCTGCACTACAACTTCCACCGCTACTACGACCCTGGGACCGGCCGCTACCTGAGCCCGGACCCGCTGGGCCTGAGTCCTGCGCCCAACCCGGTCGCATACGTGGACAACCCCTCCTCCCTGACCGACCCACTCGGTCTGTCCCCCTACCGCGACCTCTACCACGGGACCACCAAAGCCGGCGCGGAAGCGATCATGAAGAACGGCGTCGACCCGAACTTCAGCAAACGGAACATGGACTTCGGTAAGGGCGGCTTCTACACGACAGAGAACCGCACCCAAGCAGAGGAATGGGCCCACAACATCGCCGGACGCACGCCTGGGGCCGAGCCGGCAGTTCTGCACTTCCGAGTCTCGCAGCAAGACCTGGACAAGCTGAACAACAAGAAGTTCGACGGGCCGAGCAAGGAACTCGACGACTTCCTGCGCAACAGCCGCACGGGCGGCCCGATGCACAACTACGACAGCGTGGAGGGCCCCATGCTGCGTAATCTCAAGGGCTTCCTGAACCAAGGCAAGCCGGCCAGGCTCACCGGTCACCAGATCGCCATCTACACTCCGGAGGCGGCAGCCATCTTCAACCGCGGACTACAGGGGGTCCTCTGACATGACGGCGTCCAGATACCTCATGCGGGCGGTGCCGGAGGCCGAGGAGTACCTCGACGAGATCGTCGACGACATGGTGAACCGGTTCGACATCCCGCCGGCCGAGGCAGTCGCCCGTGTCAACCGGCACTGGGACGGGAAGACCTTCGACTCCGAAGACGACCTGATCTTCCACGAGATGCCCGAATTCTGGGCGGACCTCCTCTACTACGGAGACGGCGTGCCGTACTGGGATCCTGAGGCCGACCGGTCGACGTGGCAGCCGACACCGCCCCCACCCACCGGGTCGCCCGCCTGGACGCTCTGAATTCCCGCACCTGCGCCCGAGTCGTGGCTGGAGTGGGACTGTCCGATCTTGCTGGACCGTGATCCGCAGGAGCGCGTGCAGCCGTCGGGAGCGTGGGCCACGGGGCGGGACGGCGGAACATCATCGAGTGTTGGGCCGTGTGCGCACGGGCTCCTCCCGCCGTCCTGTCCGGTGAATCCGCCCTGGCCCTGCATGAGCTGATCGACGACATCCCCGCAGCAGTACACATCGCCATGCCGCGCGGCACACGCCGCCCGACGGTACAACGCAGCCCGCAGCGCCTTCGACGCGATGCGCCACCGGGACGTCGTCCCTCTGGCCCAGACCGAGCGCATCCTCACCGCCGACGACCGGCAGGAAGAGGTGGACCGCCGCTTCTTCGCCATCGCCACCGACCTCATCGGCACCCCGTGCTAGAGCCTGTCACACCGTCCGGACGACGGTGCCGCCCGCTTCGAGCGCGGTGACCTCGTCGGCGGCCGCCGTGGTGTCGGTGACCAGGGTGTGCAGGAGGGCCGCGGGGCCGACGTAGGCGTAGGCCGTGTGGCCGAGTTTGCTGCCGTCGGCGGCGGCGATGACGCGGCGGGCGGAGGCGATGCCGGCCTTCTTCACCGCGGCGTCGTCGAGGTCGTAGGCGGTCAGGCCGTCGCCCGCGGTCAGCCCGCAGCAGCCGATGACGGCGGTGTCGAAGCGCAGGGCGGCCAGTGAGGCGAGGGTGAGGGGCCCGGTGAGGGCCCCTTCGGCCGCGCGGGGCTGTCCGCCGGGCACGACCAGTGTGGCCGGGCCGGGTGTCTCGGACAGCAGGTGGACGGCCTGCAGGGACAGGGGCATCACGGTGACCGGCCGCGCGCGCAGGAGGCGGGCGACCTCCAGGCAGGTGGTGCCGCTGTCCAGCAGGACGCTCTCGCCGTCGGCGATGAGCGCGGAGATCTCGGCGGCGATCCGGCGCTTGGCGTCGACCGCCTCGTTGGCGCGCAGCGCGAAGGGGGGCTCCTCGCCCCGGAGCAGCAGGGTGCGTGCCCCGCCCCGGACGCGTTCGAGGACCCCCTGGGCGGCGAGCGTGTCGAGGTCGCGCCGGATGGTCATCTCCGAGGCACCGGTCAGCCCCGCGAGGTGCTGGACCGTGGCGGCTCCGGAGTCCCTGACGACCTTCGCGATCAGCCCGTGCCGGTCTGCGTTACTCATGCCGCGATTGAACACCACCGAGAAACGAACAATCAATCTGTTCGTTTCTCGGGCTTTCAAACACAATAAGTGTTCGTTACGGTGGCGGCATGGAGCCTTCCCTGCGAGCCGCCCGTGTGGCGACCTATGTCTACTTCGTCCTCTGCGGCACCTTGATGGGCGCCTGGGTGGTGCACATCCCCGCGATCGAGGAACGCGTGGGCATCAGCCACGCCACGCTCGGCGGTCTGCTGGTGCTGCTCGGGCTCGGCGCCTTCGTGGGAATGCAGGTGGCCGGTCCCCTGGCCGACCGATTCGGCGCCCGCCTCGTGGTACCCGCCGGCGGGGTGCTCTGCGGCGCGACCCTGCTGCTGCCCGGTCTCGCCCACGATCCCTGGACGCTGGCCGGCGCGCTGCTGGTCTTCGGGTTCTGCAACGGCTGCCTCGACGTGAGCATGAACGCCCACGCCGTCCACGTGGAGAAGGCGTACGGCCGCCCCGTCATGTCCGGCTTCCACGCGACGTTCTCCGTCGGCGGTGTCCTCGCCGCGCTCGCCGGAGCGGGCGCGGCACGCGTCGGCCTGAACCCGGCCACGGCCATGGGAGCCATGGGAGCCGCGGGCGTCGTGATCGCCCTGGCCGCGGCCCGTGACCTGCTGCCCGCCGCTCCCGCCGTCGGGAGCCCCGGCTCTGCGCAGGAGGCCGAGACGTCACCGGCCGCCGAGGGCCGCAGCGCCACGGGCCGGGTCTGGCTGCTGGCCGTCCTGGCGCTGATGGTGATGCTGTGCGAAGGCGCCGCCAACGACTGGAGCGCCCTGCACCTGAAGGACGTCATGGGGACGTCCGCCGGCACGGCGGCCTTCGCGTACGGAACCTTCGCCGCGGCGATGACCGTCGGCCGGCTGCTCGCCGACCGCTTCGTCGCCCGGTTCGGTTCCCTGGCGATCCTGCGCCACGGCGCCGCCATGGCCGCCGTCGGCATCACCCTCGTGATCCTCGGCCCGTGGCTGTGGGCCGTGTTCAGCGGCTGGGCGCTGTTCGGCCTCGGCCTGTCCGGCTGTGTCCCGCAACTGTTCAGCGCCGCCGGGCACGCCGACCCCTCGGCCGCCGGGGCCAACGTCTCGCGCGTCGCCGGACTCGGCTACGTCGGCATGCTCGCCGGCCCCGCCGTGATCGGCTGGCTGACCCACCTCGTCGCGCTCAACCACGCCTTCGTCCTGTTGGCCCTGCTGTGCGTGACCACCGCCGTGGGCGCCGGCGTCCTGCGCACCGGGCCCGACCACAGCCGCGGGCCCGAGATGGCGGCCGGCCGCCACTGACCGCTTGTGCGGCACGGTCCCTGACAACCGTGCCGCACAAGCCCTCGTCTCGGCACTCCCCGTCGGCGACGTGCTGCCCTTTGCCCGGCCGGCTGATCGCCGGAAATCGGTCACGGCATGCCCGACCGGATGCGCCAGGCCGGTTCCTGGTCCACCGGCCCCCTGACGCTGATCAAGGAGTACACGAGAGCGCTGCGCGCGGCGCAAGCCGTCGGTATCAACGGGCGCGTCCTCGGCGGCCAGGACGAACTCGCAGCCGTCATCGACGCATGGCTGCCGGCCACCGATGATCAACGCTGCCCGGCCGGTTTGCCGAACGCCGCTCTGCCGAACGGAGTTGACGTTTTGCACGTCGTTTCCACATCCGGAACGGATCACCCGTGCAAAGGTGGGGATAACTCAACCGCTGTCCCCCCACCGGCACTTCAGGGAGTCCTCCATGCTGCGCGGTATCGACGTAAGCGCCTACCAGCCCTCCTCGTACAGCACGGACGGCCTCTCCTTCGCCTTCATCAAGGCGACGGAGGGCCGCTCGTACATCAACCCGAGAGTCAGCGCCCAGGCGCAACACGGTCGCAATGCCGGCCTCGTCGTCGGCTTCTACCACTTCCTCTGGCCGGGCCATCTCCAGGCGCAGGCGGAGTACTTCGTCGAGCGCGCCCCCTCGAAGGTGGGCGACATCCTCGCCGTGGACTGGGAGCGGACCAGCGCCGGAACACACGCTAGCAACGCGGAGAAGGACCTGTTCATCCGCAAGGTGAAGGAGCTACGGCCGAACCACCAGGTCATCCTCTACACCAACCGCGATTTCTGGCTCAACGTGGACACCACCTCGTACGCCGGCGACGGCCTCTGGATCGCCGACTACGTCACGGCGGGCAAGCCCCGCATCAAGGCCAAGTGGCGCTTCCACCAGTACACCAGCGAGCCGCACGACAAGGACGTCGCGGACTTCGCCGACAAGGCCGCCCTGAAGGAGTGGGCCGCCCGTGGGTGACGGCCACGCGCCCGCCGTCACGCCCTGAAGTCCGCCGGGCGTTCCCGGGGGGCCTGAGCCAGTGCCTTGGTCACTGCGTCCACGCCCGCGCGCAGGCCGTAGACGGGTGTGCCCGGCTGCTGGCGCCAGGAGTCGGCGAGGGTGCCCGTGTCGACCGTGTCGAAGCCGAGTTCGTCGATCAGGTTCCTGACCACGCGCTTCGCGGCCTCGTCGTCGCCCGCGACCGGGACCGCCTGCCGCTCGGGGTCGCCCGCGGGACGCGGGCGCTCCAGGATGTCCTGGGCGAAGGTGCCGTTGAACGCCTTGATGACGGGGTGGCCGATCTGCTGTGCCGTCCAGGCGCTCTCCGTGAGGCCCTCGTCCTCGATCGCCGCGATCCTGCCGTCCCGCTGCTGGGGGTAGTAGTTGCCGGTGTCGATCACGGCGACGTTCTCGGCCGCGCCGTCCAGCAGGCCCGCCGGCAGGCCCGGGATCGCCTTGACGGGGATGGTGATCACCACGACCTCCGCGCCGCGCGCCGCCTCCTCCACGGGTACCGGGGTCGCGCCGGTCTCCTCGGCCAGCTCGGTGAGCGTGTGGGGGCCGCGGGAGTTGGCGACGGAGACGTCGTGTCCGAGGGCGGTGAGCCGCCGGGTGAGGTTGCCGCCGATGTTGCCCGCGCCGATGATGCCGATCTTCATGACAGGCCCTTCCCTGGAGGATGCACGTGCATAGGTCTGGGTCGCGTCAACCTCGGAGTTCGGCGGCCTATTCCGCGGGTGCGGCAAACGGGTGAGGGCCTGTGCGGCGAACAGACTCCCTCAGATCCGTACGACGATCTTGCCCGTGTGCCGGTCGGACTCCATCAGGCGGTGGGCGTCCCGGATGCGGTCGAGGCCGTCGAGGACCTCGCCGACGACCGGGCGGAACCCGCCGTCGGCGAGGCCGGCATTGAGGAAGGCGGTGGAGCGGCGGCGGCCGGCGGGTGTGCTGGTGAGGATCAGGTTGGCGTAGGTGTGGAGGGTGAAGGGCCAGTTCCGGGGGATCTCGGCCGGGCGGGTGTCCAGCCAGCCGTAGACGACCAGGGAGCCGCCCGGTGCCAGCCCCTCGGCGAGCGGGCCGAAGCCGGGGCCGCCGATCGCGTCGAAGATCACTTCGGCGCCGTTGCCCCCGGTGAGCCGTTTGACCTCCTTGGCCACGGTCTCGGGTGCCGATCCGCCGGTGACGATCACCTCGGCCGCGCCGAGCTCCAGCAGCCGGTCCCGCTTCTCCTCGGTGCGGGTGGTGGCGAGCGGGATCGCGCCGATGCGGCGGGCGACCTGGATCGCCGCGGTGCCGACGCCGCTGGACGCGCCGGTGATCAGCACATGGTCGCCGGGCCTGAGACCGGCGGTCTCCAGCAGGGCGCCGTACGCGGTCGTGTACGTCAGCCAGGCCGCGGCGCCGGTGACGGCGTCCACGGAGGCGGGGCGGCGCAGGACCGCGCTTTCGGGGAGGACGACCTGCTCTGCGTACACGCCCTGCGCGCTCATCTCGATGCCGGGGCCGGTCATCACCGGGTCGCCGACGGCCAGTTCGGTCACGCCCTCGCCG
Organism: Streptomyces sp. NPDC002092; assembly: GCF_053593775.1. NCBI lineage: Bacteria > Bacillati > Actinomycetota > Actinomycetes > Kitasatosporales > Streptomycetaceae > Streptomyces > Streptomyces sp. NPDC002092. The sequence goes on along the minus strand of NZ_JBSFDG010000028.1, from coordinate 33,737 downwards.
ACCGCCTCGACGAGGCCGGCGGCCTCGTAGCCGAGACGGGAGGCGGGGAGGGCGGGCTGGTAGTAGTAACCGCCGCTCCGGAAGAGGGCCTCGGCACGGTTGAGGCCCAACGCCTCGACCCGTACGAGCACATGGCCGGGCGCCGGGTCGGGGACGGTCACGTCCTCGACCCTCAGCACCTCAGGTCCGCCGATTTCATGAAAAAGCACAGTGCGTGCGGTAGTTGGCATGCGGAACACGCTAGGCGGCAGGGCGCGAGACGATCCATGTCCATCGCTCTCCCTTTCCTGTCCGATCGTCTCTCCGGTACGGCGCCCGGCTACCGTACGGACATGGACGTACTCAGTGACGCCGTGAGCGCGATGCGCACCGGGCGGCCGCACTCCTCGCGCCGGGACAAGTACGCGCCCTGGGGCATGCGGTTCGAGGCATCCCCGGGGGCCGGGTTCCATGTGGTGCTGCGCGGGTCGGCATGGCTGGTCCCGGCGGCGGGCGAGCCGGTCGCGGTCGGGCCCGGGGACGTGGTGTTCCTGGCGCACGGGCGGGGGCACGCGCTGGCCAGCGGGCTCGACGTGCCCCTGGAGCACGTACGGCCCGGGTCGGACAACCGGTGGCCCGCGCCGCCGCCGGCGCCGAGGGAGGGCACACCGGACGCGGTCCTGCTCTGCGGCTCCTACCAGATGGACCGCAGCCGCACCCACCGTCTGGTCTCCGAGCTGCCGGAGGTGGTGCACCTGCCCGCCCAGGTCGGCGCCCACCGCTCACTGCGGGCGGCGGTGGAGCTGCTCGGCATGGAGCTGGAGGAGCCGCAGCCCGGCTCGGACGCCATCGTCACCTCGCTGCTCGACACCCTGCTGCTCTACATCCTGCGCGCCTGGTGGCAGCACGACCGCAAGGCCACCGGCTGGTCGGCCGCGCTCGACGACCCGGCCGTGGCGGCGGCCCTGCGCGCCATCCACGGCGACCCGGCCCGCCCCTGGACGGTCGAGGAGCTCGGCGCCGAGAGCGGAGTGTCCCGCGCCGCCTTCGCCCGCCGCTTCACCACACTGGTCGGCGAACCGCCGCTCACCTACCTCACCTGGTGGCGCATGACGACCGCGGGCCGCCTCCTGCGCGAGGAGGACCTCCCCCTGCGCCGGATCGCCGAACGCGCGGGCTACACCTCGGAGTTCGCCTTCGCCAAGGCGTTCAAGCGGGAGTTCGGGGTGGCGCCGGGGCAGTACCGGAGGCAGGTGTCCTGAGCCCGGCCCGCGCGGCATGACGAAGGGGTGCCCGTCCGCCGTGCGGACAGGCACCCCCGGCACGTCCTACTTGTTCAGGTACGCCCAGAACTCGTCGAACGACAGCACCTTGTCGCCGTTCAGGTCACGGCTCTTGATGATCACCTCGGCGACCGACTCGGTGACGTTCCAGTCGCCCCCCTGGGCGAGGGCGGTCTTGAACTCCGCGGCGGTGATGAACCCGTCGCCGTCGGTGTCGATCCGCTGGAACTCCTTGCGCGCTGCTTCGATGTCGGCCACCGATCCGCCCCTTTTCTCCGTGACTGCGTGTCTTGCCGTCGTGTTGACGCAGGTCAGATTAGCTGGCCACGCGGGTCTTCAGTGCGGCGACCACCCAGGTGAACTCCGGCTCGTACGCCGCCTGCGGCCCGAGCCCCGCCACCACCGCCCACAACTGGCGGTAGCGTGCCACCCGGACGTTGGAGCCCGCCTCCAGCCGCTTCAGCACCTCGGCGGGGTCCGCGTCGCCGAGCAGCCCGCGCAGGAGCTCCTCGGCCTCGGGCGCCTCTGGGGCGATGCCCCGCTCCAGGGCCTGACCCGCGAGCTGCACCAGGCGGCTCATGAACCACAGCGAGGTGCCCGCGGGCACGTCCGGGCCGCGGTCCGCCGCGTTGAACTCGATCATCCTGCGCATCAGGGCCCGGAACTCGGGGTCCTGCATCATCTCGGCGAGCTCCACCCAGGCGTCCACCTGCTCGGGGGTCGGCTCGTCCGGCAGGTCCGCCGGGGCGAACCGCATCCGCTTGCGGATGTCGGGGTCGGCCGTGTCGAGCCCGTCGAAGATCTCCGTCGTGAAGTCCTCGACGATACGGGCCCGCTCGGCTGCCGACAGCCGCGCCAGTTTGTTCATCAGGGTCATCTCCTCTGCGGTCGAACCGCGTCGCGCCACGGTCGACAGCACCGCACGGGTCACCTTCAGGGAGCGGATCTGCGCGTCCAGCGCCACCACGTGTGCCGCCGCGACCTGAGCGACCGTCCGCTCCCCGTCCAGCACCTTGCGTACGTCGTCCAGGCCGAGGCCCAGTTCACGCAGGGTGCGGATGAGCTCCAGACGGGCGGCGGACTCGGCGTCGTAGAGCCGGTAGCCGCCGGTGGAGCGGGTCACGGGGGTCAGGACGCCCTCGTCGGACCAGTAGCGGATGGTGCGCACGGTCAGGCCGGTGGACCGCGCCAGCTCGCCGATGGTGAAAAGTCCGGTGCCGTCGTCGATCATGTGTGTGAGTCTGGGCCTTCCAGTGGGTGGAGACTCAAGGAGCGCGGTGATGGAGACTCTGCGGGACATTCTCGACGCGGCCGCGCGCGGTGTCTTCCCGCCCGCGGACGGCCGTACGACGGTGGTCCCGCAGGCGTGTGACCGGGACGCGGGCGTGCTCTCCTTCACCGCCCACTCAGTCGTCTTCACGGGCGAGGACCCGCGGTGGGTGTACGACACTTTGGCCGCCGTGCCCTGCGACGCGCTCGCGGCGACGATGAACCCGCTGTTCCTGGCGGCCTTCATCGAGCGGACGGGCCGTACGTCGGAGACCATCGACGCGATGCTGGTCGGCTCCCCGCTGCCGGGCCGGCCGCCGCTCGCGCTGAGCGAGGTCGAGGAGGGCGATCACCCACGAATCGTTTACGCCCGTCGGCGGCGCGACGACGTGCGTGCCTGGGAGACAGACGGCGGTGTGCTGATGCTGGGGCGCGGGATCGCCGGGCGACTTGAGGTCTCCGTCGAGGTCGACGAAGGGGTACGGCACCGGGGGCTGGGGCGGGCTCTGGTGACGGCGGCCCGCCATCTCGCGACGGAGCCGCTGTGGGCCCAGGTCTCCCCGGGGAACGCCCGCAGCATGCGGGCGTTCCAGGCTGCGGGCTACCGTCCAGTGGGCTCGGAAGCCCTGCTGCTCAGTGCCACGGCTCGTAGTACGGATTGCCCTGACAGTCGTTCATGATCTCGGTCTTGGTCTTCTTGTCCACCGGGCAGACGCCGATGATGTACTGCCGCGCGATGCCACCGGGAAAGGCCACCTCGACCTGGTCGGCCCATTTGTGGGTGTCGCCGATGGTCTTGTTGACGTCGACGCCGCCGGGAGCGTCGATGTAGTAGTTGTAGCCGGACTTGTACCAGGTCTTGTAGAGGTCGTGGTCGTACGTCGTCGACACGTACGGGGAGGGCTGGTTGACCAGGACGTACTGCTCGATGTCGTACTGCCCGTTGATGACGTCCTTGGGGTGGAAGCCCTGCTCGAAGACGGTCGCGGGGGCGCGGCTGTCGCTGCGGTAGAGCGTGCCGCAGGTCTTGCGCCAGACCGGTCGGGGCGTGATGCGGTCGACGTCGACACGGCGGTCGACGGCCGCCTTGACCGGGTCGTCGAACTGGGGACAGGCAGGGGCGGCGGCCTTCGCGGGGGTGACGGTGGTGACGGTCGCGGCCGTCGTCGCGAAGAGGGCCGCGAGGGACAGGACGACGGCAGCGGCCCGCCGCCGCAGGCGAGGTGTGATCATGGGGTGGACGATCCCCGGTCCGCGGCGGCGGAATGCGCGAGGTCACCCGTTCGGCGGCGTGTCCCCGGTTCTCCAACTCGCCGTGTCTCAGCGGAAGATGCCCGTGTGGCCGAGCGAGTAGCGGCCCGGTTGCGGGTACACCGCGAGGCCGTGCGGGCCGCTGCCGACCTTGATGCGGGCCAGTTGTGCGCCGCTGCGGGTGTCGATGGCGTACACCTCGGAGTTGTAGCGTCCCGACAGCCACAGGACCTTGCCGTCCGCCGAGACGCCGCCCATGTCGGGGCTGCCGCCGTCCGGCAGGTGCCACTTCTTGGTGAGCCTGTTCTGTGTGAAGTCGAAGATGGAGATGGTGCCTTCGCCGCGGTTGGAGATGTACATCTCGCGCGAGTCACGGCTGACGTAGAGGCCGTGGGCACCCTTGCCGGTGGGCAGCAGGGTGGGCTTGGTGAACTTGTCGCCGTCCAGGATCCACACACCGTCGGCCATCATGTCGGCGATGTAGAACTTCCTGCCGTCCGGAGAGATCTTGACGTCCTGCGGCATCGCGCCCTGGAAGGGCAGTTTCTCCTGCCCGATCACCTTCATCTTCGCCGTGTCGACCTTGAGCAGTTCGCCGCTGAACTCGCAGGAGACGATGAAGTAGCGGCCGTCGAGGGAGAAGTCGGCGTGGTTGACGCCGTAGCAGCTCACCGGCACGGTCTTCTCGCGCTTCATGGTGTGCGCGTCACGGAAGACGAGTTCGCGGTCGAGGGAGGCCATGACGATCGCGTACTTGCCGTTCGGCGTGAAGTAGAGGTTGTAGGGGTCGTGCACGTCGACGGCCTTGCCCGCCTTCCCCGTCCTCGGGTCGATGGGGGTGAGGGTGTTGCCCCGGTCGTTGTTGACCCACAGCGTCTTCATGTCCCAGGAGGGCACGACGTGCTGGGGCTGGGTGCCGACCGGGATCGTCTCGATGACCTTGTACGTCTTCGGGTCGATGACGGAGACGGTGTTGGAGTTGGTGTTGGGGACGTAGACGCGGGACGGGAAGTCCTTCACCACCGGGGAGAGCCGGTTCGGGCGGTCGGCCGCGTACACGTCGTGCGGGTCGAGGACGGGCGGCATCCCAGCCAGGCCCTGTACGGCGGCCTTCTTGTTCGGCGGGGCGACGGCGGCCTTCTTGCCGAGGGCCTCGTCCTCGTGGTGGGGGGCGCCGGTGCAGGCGGCGAGGGTGGTGAGCGAGGCGAGGGCGGCGGTCGCGATGAGGGCGCGGGTGAGCCGGGTGGGGTTCATCAGCTGAACAACTCCGTGGTGGTCACCGCGGCCAGGCCGCGGCGGGCGAGTTCTTCCAGTACGACGGGGAGGGCAGCGACCGTGTCCGGGTACCCGAAATGCATGCTCACCACGGAGCCGCCCCGGACCTCGTCGAGGACCTTGCGCTGGACGGCATGGGCGCCGGGCCGGGTGTAGTCGAGGGAGTCGACGTCGTACGAGAGGACGTGCGGATAGCCGGCGCTGCGGGCCAGACGCAGGACCAGCGGGGACGCGAGGGGCGCGCGGGAGGGGCGGAACCAGGTGCCGATGGAGCCGGTGAGGTGCTCCAGGCGGTCGGCGCAGGCGGTGATCTCGCTGCGGGCGTCGGCCTCGGACATGGTGTTGACGGCCAGATGGCGCTGGGTGTGGTTGCCGAGGTCGTGGCCGCCGTCGAGGATGCGGCGGGCCATGTCCGGGTGCTGGTCGAGCCAGCTGCCCACGGCCAGGACGGTGAGGCGGGCACCGCGCTTCTCGGCCTCCGTGAGGAGGGAGTGGGCGATGGCGGGGTCCCCCTGGCCGTGGAAGGTGAGGGCGACCCGGGGGTGGGTGCGGGGGCCGTGGGTGAGCTGGGCGGGTTGGCCGGGGAGGCGGCGGGGGGCGGGGGCGGCGGATGGCGTGGGGGACGGGGTGGACGGGGTGGACGACGGGTGCGCCGATGAAGTGGGGTGCGCGCCGGCGCCGTTCGGGGCGCACCCTGCGGTGAGGGCGCCTGCGGCAAGGAGGCCGGCACCCGTGCGGAGCGCCGTCCGGCGGTCGGTCGAGGTCACCGCACCATTTAAGAGGGGAAGGGTAAGAAAAGGGCCGATTGAACCGATCGGGGGACATTCTTCGGGTCGCGGCCAGTACAAATTCAGCCCACCTCAGGCCCATCCAGCCCGTCCGGCGTTTGAGGACGAGGCCGCCAGGCCGAAAGAGGGAGTCTGGGGGCGCAGCCCCCACGGACGGCGACCCCCATCGGCCCGCACCGGACACGACCCACCGCCGGAGGCAACCCTCAGCGGTCGGCGACCCTCATCTCGAACCAGGTCGTCTTGCCGCGTGGCAGGAGGTCGACTCCCCAGCGGTCGGAGAGCTTGTCGACCAGGAACAGGCCCCGGCCGCTGATGTCCGTCTCCTGCACCGGCATCAGACAGGGCAGGCCCCGGGAGGGGTCGCGGACCTCGATGCGGATCCAGCCCCGTCGGCGGCGCATCCGAAGGCCGAAGATCCGGGCGCCGGTGTGGCGGACCGCGTTGCCGACCAGTTCGGAGACGAGCAGGACGGCGTCCTCCGTCATCTTGGGAGTCAGGGCCCACTGGCGCAGGACCACGACCTGGGTGAGGCGGCGGGCGGTGGCGGCGGACTCCGGGCGGGACGGCAGCTGGACCTCCGCCTCGGTCGGGTTGCCGAACAACTCGAGCGCCTTGAGCGCCCGTTCGTCCTCCACCGCGGGCGACCAGCGCGCCGCCGTCGCACGGCCGTGTCCCCGCGGCTGTTCGATGCCCTCCAGCCCCGCCATGCCCCCATCATGGCCGCCCAGAGCGCCCTCCGGGGCCGTTCCTGAGGAATACGCCCCCCGGAATACGTCGTTCCGAATTGGCCGGTTGACATATGCCACGGGCAGTTCAGAGGCGTCCGCGACCCGCCCGACCTGCGCTGAAGGCTCTCTCGGCGGCAATGGACGGTCTCCCTCGACAAGGCAGACTTAAGGTTGCCTTAAGGCTCCCATAAACCGCCCCATCGAGGGACCCGGATCAGACAGCGCGTCAATTGCAAGTGGTTCAGAGGGACTCAGAGGAATTTCGCCTTGCCCGGCCCCTCCTCCACGAAGCTGCGCATCCCGCGCTCACGGTCCTCCGTCGCGAACAGGCCCGCGAACCAGTTCCGTTCGACGGCGAGGCCCGTCTCGATGTCCGTCTCCAGACCGGTGTCGATGGACTCCTTCGCGGCCCGCAGCGCGATCGCCGGACCCTGCGCCAGCTTCGCCGCCCACGCGTGCGCGGCCGTGTAGACCTCCTCGGCCGGCACCACCCGGTCCACCAGACCCAGCGTCAGCGCCTCGTCCGCCTTGACCATCCGGCCGGTGAAGATCAGGTCCTTCGCCTTCGACGGGCCGACCAGCCGGGACAGCCGCTGGGTGCCGCCGGCGCCCGGGATCAGGCCCAGCAGGATCTCCGGCTGGCCGAGCTTGGCGTTCTCGGCCGCGATCCGGTAGTCCGCGCAGAGCGCCAACTCGCAGCCGCCGCCGAGCGCGTAGCCCGTGATCGCCGCCACCACCGGCTTGGGGATGCGGGCCACCGCGGTGAACGAGTCCTGGAGGGCGCGGGCGCGCAGGACCATCGCCGTGTGGTCCATGTTCTGCATCTCCTTGATGTCCGCGCCCGCCGCGAACACCTTCTCCCCGCCGTACACGATCACGGCCCGTACGTCGTCACGCCGGGTCGCCTCCTCGGCCAGCTCCTTGAGCCGGTCCTGGGTGGCGACGTCCAGCGCGTTCATGGGCGGGCGGTCGAGGCGGATCGTGCCGACGCCTTCGGCGACTTCGAGATTCACGGTCATGAGGGCAGGTTAACGTGCGCTAACGACAACGGCCCCGGTGCAGTGCCTCACACCGGGGCCGTACATCAACACACACTTACGACTTCCACTGCTCCCACGACATGTTCCAGCCGTTGAGCCCATTGTCCGGGGAGACGGTGTCGTCATGGGCGTGCTTGACGATCACCACGTCACCGAGGATGGAGTGGTCGAACATCCAGCCGGCCGGCAGCCCGCGGTCGTCACCGCCCCGCATGTCCCGCAGGCCGATGCAGCCGTGGCTGGCGTTGTAGTTGCCGAAGGCGTCGCCGGACCAGTAGTTGCCGTGCAGGAAGGTGCCGGAGTCGGTCAGCCGCATCGCGTCCGGCACGTCCTTGATGTCGTACTCCTTGCCGAGGTTGACCGTCTCGCTGTTCATGCGGGTCACCCGGAGCTTCTCGCTGATCACCATCTGGCCGTTCCAGGTGTCGTAGCCCGGCTTGCCGGTGGTGACCGGGATGGTCTTGATGACCTTGCCGTCCTGGGTGACCTTCATCTGGTGGGTCTTGGCATCGACGATGGAGACCTGGTTGCGGCCGATGGTGAACTTCACCGTCTTGTCCTGCTTGCCGTAGACGCCGGGCCGGCCCTCGACGCCGTCGAGGTTCAGGCTCACCGTGACCTTCGTACCGGACTTCCAGTAGTGCTCCGGGCGGAAGTCGAGACGGTCGTTGCCGAACCAGTGGCCCTCGACGTCGACGGCCGGTTCGGTCCTGACGGTGATGGCCTTCTCGACGTCCTCGGGGTGCGTGATGCCCCGGGTGAAGCGGACGGAGAACGGCATCCCGACGCCGACGGTGGAGCCGTCCTCGGGGGTGAAGGTGCCGATGAAGGTGTTCTGCGGGGTGAGCGTGGTGAAGCTGGAGTCCTCGGCCGCCTCACGCCCCTCGGAGTCCTTCGCGACCGCGTGCACCGTGTACTTGGTGGACGCGGCCAGATGGGTGGACGGCGTCCAGCCGGAGCCGTCGGCGGTGATCTTCCCGGATATCTGCTCGCCCTTGCCGTCCTTGACCTCGACCGCGGTCAGCTTGCCCTTGCTTGCGCTGACCTTGAGGACGCCGCTGGTCTCGACGGACTTCGCGCCGTCCTTGGGGGCGATGGTGACCACGGCCACCGACTGCTTGGTCTGCGCCGCGTCCCCGTCCTTGCCCTTGCCGTCGCCGGAACCGGCCCCGGAACCGGAGCCGCCCCCTCCGCACGCGGTGACGGCCAGCAGCAGCACCCCGGACAGGAGTGCCAGCCGCCCCTTGCCCCCACGCCTGCGCGCGTCAACCGACGCCCCCGATATCGGCCGCACGTTCAAGTTGTTCTCCCCTCGCCGGCCCTGGTCGGGCCCGCACCCCGGCGCGTCCCGCCGCGCGCATTGGCGCATATTAACTGCAAGGTTTTGGGGATCGTGTCAGCTGAATGTCACCGTTCCGTCGCAACTTTGACCATGCACCCGGCTCAAGCCCCGTCCCCCTTCGAGTTATTTGACCGCACTGCCCGCCTTCCATGCCTTCCAGCCCATGTTCCACCCTCCGAGGCCGTTGTCGGGAGCGACCTTTTTGTCATTGCTGTGGACGACCTGGACGACGTCCCCGACGAGGCTGCGGTCGAAGAACCAGCCGGCCGGGGTGTCGGAGCTGCCGCCCTTGACGTCCATGAGCCCGACGCAGCCGTGGCTGACGTTGACGTGGCCGGGGGCGTTCGGGGCCCAGTAGTTGCCGTGCAGGAAGGTGCCGGAGTCGGTGAGGCGCAGGGCGTGCGGGACGTCCGGGATGTCGTACTCGCCCTTGCCGTTCTGCTTCTTGAAGCCGACCGTGGCACCGTTCATACGGGTCAGCTCGAGCATCTCCATCACCACCATCTTGCCGTTGTAGGTGGTGTGCTTGGGCGCCCCGGCCGTGATCGGGACGGTGGCGAGCAGCGCCCCGTCCCGCCGTACCTGCATGGTGTGCGCGGCCGCGTCGACCACGGAGATCTGGCTGCGGCCGACGGTGAAGGAGAACGTCTTGTACTGCAGCCCGTAGACGCCGGGCGCGCCCTCGACGTCGCGCAGGCGGAGGGAGACGGTGACCTGGGTGCCGGGTTTCCAGTACCGCTGGGGGCGGAAGTCGAGGCGGTCCTTGCCGAACCAGTGCGGGCGGATCTCGACCGGCGGCCTGGCCGTGACCTGAATGGCCCGCTCGACGGCCGCGCGGTGCTCGATCTCCCGGTTGAACTCCAGGGAGACGATCATTCCTGTGCCGACCGTGGAGCGGTTCTCCGGGGTGACGTAGCCGATGAACCGCTCGTCGGGGACGAAGGTGGTGAAGGTCGCGTGCCGTGCGGACCTGCGGCCGTGGCCGTCCAGGGCCACCGCGTCGACGGTGTACTTGGCGGCCAGCGCGAGCCGGCTCTCGTCGGGCTCCCAGCGCAGGCCGTCCTCGGAGATGCGGCCGGGCACCTCGGAGTCCTGCGCGTCCTGCGACTTGACGACCTTCACCGACTCCAGGCGGCCGCTGTCCACCCCCACCCGGAGCCTGCGGCCGGGACGGACGCCCTTGCTGTTGTCGTCCGGGGAGATCCGGATGACGTCCTCGGGTGCCGGAGCCTTGCCGAAAGCCTCACCGATGTCGCTGCGTTCCGCCGGGTCCGCGGTACAACCGGCGGCTCCGGCCAGCAGTCCTGCCCATGTCAGTACGGCGGCCAGCGCGGCCCCCGCGCGCCGTGCGCGCCCTTGTCCATGCCTCACGAGCTTCCCAACGACCGGCCCCGCCCTGGGGAAACGTGAGTGCGAGCCAAGCTCTGGGCAGAACAGTGGGGAGGACGACGCGACGGGGAGCCGCGGCTGGGACGCCGTGTGCTCTTCTGGGGGGTCGTTCCGTGAGCCGTGGGAGGCGGACTGGTGTCCAGCGCAGCCGAGCAGGAGGCGGTGGCCGAGGGGCGCGCCGAAGAGGGTGAACGCCCGGCCGGCGTGGTCAACGGCGCGTCCCGCAAGGTGCCGGGCGTGCCCGTGCGGCCGGGTGCGCCGATGCCGCTGGGATCCAGGTTCCGGGTCGGCCCGGACGGGGTGGCGGGCACCAACTTCGCGCTGTGGGCGGGCGGGGCGGAGGCGGTGGAGCTGTGCCTGTTCGACGAGGCCGGCAAGGAGACCCGCGCCCGGCTGACCGAACTGACACACGAGATCTGGCACGGCTTCGTGCCGGGTGTGATGCCCGGACAGCGCTACGGCTACCGGGTGCACGGCCGCTGGGACCCGTGGACCGGCGGCCGCTGGAACCCGGCGAAGCTGCTCCTCGACCCTTACGCGCGCGCGGTGGACGGCGACTTCAGCCTGCCGCCGGAGGTGTACGGGCATGTACGCGACTGGCCGCAGCAGCAGGTCGCGGACACCGTGCGCGACGACCGGGACTCGGCGCCGTACGTCCCGAAGGGTGTCGTGGTCCACGATGACGACGACTGGGCCGACGACCGCCGCCCGAAGACCCCCTGGGCGGACTCGGTCATCTACGAGCTGCATGTCCGGGGGTTCACCAGGCTGCATCCGGGGATTCCGGAGGAACTGCGCGGCACCTACGCGGGGTTGGCGCACCCGGCCGCGGTCGAGCACCTCGTCAAGCTGGGCGTGACGGCCGTGGAGCTGCTGCCCGTCCACCAGTTCGCACACGAGGACCATCTGCTGCGCCGCGGTCTGAAGAACTACTGGGGCTACAACTCCATCGGCTACTTCGCGCCGCACGCCGCGTACGCCGCATCCGGTACGACGGGCCAGCAGGTCGGCGAGTTCAAGCGGATGGTGCGCGCCCTGCACGCGGCCGGCATCGAGGTCATCCTCGACGTGGTCTACAACCACACGGCGGAGGCGGGCGAGCTCGGCCCGACACTGTCGTTGAAGGGGATCGACAACCGGGGGTACTACCGGCTCCAGTCGGACGCCCGGCGCTACTCCGACTACACGGGCTGCGGCAACACGCTCCATGTGGTCCAGCCCCATGTGCTGCGCCTGATCACGGATTCTCTCCGCTACTGGGTGACGGAGATGGGAGTCGACGGCTTCCGCTTCGACCTGGCCGCGGCCCTCGCCCGGTCCATGCACGACGTGGACATGCTGTCGCCGTTCCTCGCGGTCATCGCGCAGGACCCGGTGCTGCGGCGGGTGAAGCTGATCGCCGAGCCGTGGGACGTCGGGTCCGGCGGCTATCAGGTGGGGGCCTTCCCGCCGCTGTGGACGGAGTGGAACGACCGGTACCGCAATGCCGTACGGGACTTCTGGCGGGGCGCGCTGCCGGACGTACGGGATCTCGGGTACCGGCTGTCGGGGTCGAGCGACCTGTATGCCTGGGGCGGCCGCCGGCCGTACGCGTCGGTCAACTTCATCACCGCGCACGACGGTTTCACCCTGCGCGACCTGGTGTCGTACGAGCGCAAGCACAACGAGGCCAACGGCGAGGGCAACCGGGACGGTTCGAACGACAACCGGTCGTGGAACTGCGGGGCGGAGGGGGAGACGGCCGACGAGCGGGTACGGGGCCTGCGGCGGCGGCAGCTGCGCAACCTGCTGACGACCCTGCTGCTGTCGACGGGCGTGCCGATGCTGGTGGCCGGCGACGAACTCGGACGCACCCAGCGCGGCAACAACAACGCCTACTGCCAGGACAACGAGATCAGCTGGCTGGACTGGGGGCTGCTTGAGGAGCCGGGCTGGAAGGCCCTGTTCGACCTCACGGCCCGGCTCATCGAGCTGCGGCACCGGCATCCCGTGCTGCGCCGCAGGGCCTTCTTCTCGGGGCGGGCGCACTCCGCAGACGGTCTGCGCGACCTGGCCTGGTTCACCGCGCGCGGCACGGAGATGACGGAACGGGACTGGTACGCGCCGGCCGCCACGCTCGGCATGTATCTGTCCGGGCGGGACATACCCGGCCGTGACGAGCGTGGCGACCCGATCCTCGACGACAGCTTCCTGGCCGTCCTGCACGCCGGGGACCGCCCGGTGAGCTTCGTGCTGCCGGGGCCGCCGTGGGCCGAGCAGTACGAGGTGGTCGTCGACACGTCGCGGGAGGCGCAGGGGGAGGCGCCCGGGGTGGTGCACCGGGCGGGGACGGCGATCACGGTGCCGGCGCGGGCGGTGCTGTTGCTGCGGGTCGGCTGAGCGGTCGTCCGAGTTGCTCGCGGAACTCAAGGCGTCCTGGGAGAGGACCGCCTCCGGTCTGCTCCCCTGTCCGCAACGGACGGGCTAACCGAGAATCCCCCGTTCGTACGCCGTCGCCACCGCCGCCGCGCGGTCGTTGACGCCCAACTTGCCGTACAGATGGGTGAGATGGGTCTTCACGGTGGCCTCGCTGATGAACAGTTCGCGGGCGATCTCGCGGTTGGACGTGCCCTTGGCGACCAGGGCGAGGACCTCGCGCTCACGGGCGGAGAGCGGCTCGTTCCCGGGCGGCCTGGGGGTGCGGACCGCGGAGACCAGGCGGGAGGCGACGGCGGGGGACAGCACCGTGCGGCCCTCCGCCGCCGCGCGGACGGCGGTGAAGAGCTCGTCGCGCGGGGCGTCCTTGAGCAGATAGCCGGTCGCGCCCGCCTCGATCGCGGGCAGGGTGTCCGAGTCGGTGTCGTACGTCGTCAGGACGAGGACCTTGGCCCGGGCGCCGCGCCGGGTCAGCTCCGCGATCGCGTCCACCCCTCCGCCGCCCGGCATCCGCAGGTCCATGAGGATCACGTCCGGGTCGAGGGCCGCGGCCCGTTCCAGCGCCTCGACGCCGTTCGACGCCTCGCCGAGGACGGTGAATCCCGGGGCCGAGTCGAACATGCCGCGCAGACCGTCGCGTACGACGGGATGGTCGTCGACGATCAGCAGGGAGATCCGCGGGGTGCCGGTCGGGTCAGCTGTCATGGCGGACCAACGGTACGCGAGCCGACAGTGCCGTGCCGTGGCCCGGTTCCGTCTCGACGGTCAGCGAGCCCGCGATGCGTTCGGCGCGGGCGCGCATGCCGTCGAGGCCGAAGCCGCCGGAGCCGGTGCGGGCGGGGAGCGCGAGGGGGTCGAAGCCGCGGCCGTCGTCGCGGATGTCGAGGATCACCTCGTCGCCCAGGAAGGAGAGGGTGACGCCGAGGCGGGAGGCACGGGCGTGGCGGGCCGCGTTGGACAGGGCCTCCTGGGCGATGCGCAGCAGGGTGGCCGAGACCTCCTCGTGCAGCTGTTCCGCGGTGCCGGTGACCGTGAACTCGGCGCGTACGCCCGTCCGTTCGCCCCATGCGGCGACCGTCTTCTTCAGCGCCTCGGGCAGTCCGGCGTCCGCCAGCTCCACCGGCGCCAGGTTGTGCACGGAGCGGCGGGCCTCGCCGAGGCTGTGCCGGGCCAGGTCCATGGCGCGGCCCAGGTGTTCGCGGGCCTGCTCCGGGCCGGACGTGTTCGATACGACCTGGAGCTGGGCGATGATGCCGGTCAGTCCCTGGGCGATGGTGTCGTGGATCTCGGCGGCGAGCCGCCGCCGCTCGTCGGCGACCCCCGCTTCCCTCGCCTGGACGAGGAGTTGGGCGTGCAGGGCGGCGTTCTCGTCGAGCGCCTGCTGCAGGGCGGCGTTGGTGCGTTCGAGTTCGGCGATGGTGGCGGTGCGTTCGCGGGCCCGCTGCATCTCCTGCTCGGTGAGATGGGCGACCACCATCTGCAGGCCCGAGTTGGCGACCAGCAGCGCGGCGAAGACGGCCCACTGCACTCCGCTTTCGAACGGCATCCCGCCGGCCTGCGCGCCGGCCACGGTGACCGCGCTCGCCAGCAGCCCGAGCCGCTGCCACCGCCTGCCCGGGATCGTCTCGTCGGCGTCCATGTAGCCGGCGGCGGCGTAGAACGCGAAGAACGGGTTGATCCAGGTGAGGACGAAGGCGAGGGCCCAGCGGACGACGTAGTACGCCGCCCCGGTCCGGGACGGCGTACGGCGGCGGTCGGGCCCGCCGGGACGGGTGTTGTGCCACCACAGCTGGAGCACGACCGCGGCGCCGAACAGAGCCCACGCGGTGTACCACCTGGCCATGGAGGCATGCGGGTCGGCGGTCGCGAGGGCGGGGACCAGGCCGATGCCGAGCAGCGCGTACGGCCCCCAGGTGTGGAACTGGTCCCAGCGCCGCTCGATCTGCGTGTCCACCACGGTCATGTCCCCAGTCTGCACGGAACCGCCCCTACTCCCAGCGGAACCAGCGACTTGCGGCGCCCGTCAGCAGCAGGATCCACACCACCAGCACGCCCAGGTGCCCCCAGCCCGGCCAGTGCCCGGCCGCCGCCCGGTTCAGCGCCTGCGCGGCCGCCCCGAAGGGCGTGTACCCGACGATCCGGGCCATCAGATGCGGCATGGCCTGCGTCGGCAGCCACACGCCCGCGCAGAACATCGAAGGGAAGAACACGGCCGAACCGATCGCACCCGCGATCTTCGTCGTACGGGACAGGGCCGCCACCACCGATCCGAGAGCAAGGGCTGCCAGGACGGCCAGCAGCAGGGCGAGGAGATATCCGAGGGGCTGTTTCGGCAGTCGTACGGCGAAGGCGAGGCGCCCGACCGCGAGGGCGAGCAGCGCGGAGACCAGGGCGGCAGCCCCGTACACCACCATCTGCGCGGACAGCAGGGCGGACGGGCGGACCGGAGTGGTGGCCATGCGGCGCAGGATGCCGCGCTCCCGGTAGCCGGTGAGTGTCTGCGGCATCGACTGCAGACCGCCGACGATCATGCCGAGCAGCACGGCCACCGGGACGTAGACGTCGATGGTGCGAAGCCCGCCGAGGTCGGCCTGGTGGTCCCGGAAGGACGGGATGGAGCCGAGGATCACCAGCAGCAGGGTCGGGAAGAGCAGGATCCAGAAGATGGCGCCGGGCTCCCGGCGGAAGAGGCGGACCTCGGTCTTCAGTACGGCGGTGCTCATGCCGCTGTCTCCTCGGTGTCGTTGTCGTCGGTCTTGGTCAGGTCGAGGAACGCGTCGTCGAGCGTGGCGTCCACGACACGCAGTTGGTGGGCGGTGATGTGGTGGCGGGCGAGGAGGGTGATGACCGCGTTGACCGTCTCGTCCGTGCCGGCGAGGGTGATACGGCCGTCCTTGTGCTCGACGGACGCGAGCGCGGGCAGCGCGGCGAGGTCACGGTCGTCCAGCGGGGCGGACGGGGTGAAGCTGATGACGGTGGCCCCCGCCGAGCGCCGGATGAGGCCGGCCGGGGTGTCCAGTGCGGCCACGCGCCCCTTGTCGATCACGGCGATCCGGTCGCACAGGCGCTGGGCCTCCTCCATGAAGTGGGTGACGAGGAGGACTGTCACGCCACCGGCCCTGACGTCCTCGATCAGCGCCCAGGTGTCCCGGCGGGCCCGCGGGTCCAGGCCGGTCGTCAACTCGTCCAGGACGACCGCCCGAGGGTTGCCGATCAGGGCGAGCGCGATGAACAGGCGCTGCTTCTGGCCGCCGGAGAGCTTGCCGAACCGCGTGGTCAGCTTGGCGGTCAGGCCGAGGCGCTCGGCGAGCGGCGCCCAGTCGAGCGGGCTCGGGTAGAAGGAGGCGTACAGCTCCAGCGCCTCGCGGACGGTGAGCTTGGGCTGTAGCTCGCTCTGCTGGAGCTGGGCGCCCAGGACGCGGGCCACGCGTGCGTGGTCGGCGACGGGGTCGAGGCCGGTGACGCGGACCCGGCCCGCGTCGGGGACGCGCAGTCCCTCGACGCACTCGACGGTGGTGGTCTTGCCGGCGCCGTTCGGGCCGAGGATCCCGAAGATCTCGCCCTCCTCGACGGCGAAGGAGACGCCGTCGACGACGCTCCGGCCGGCGTAGGACTTGCGCAGTTCGGTGACTTCGATGACGGACATGGCATCAGATTCGCGGGAAGCGCCCCGCCGCAACATCGGCCGTCCCGCTCGAAGCGGCATCAACCGATCGGTTGATGCCGCCCTACGACCCCTCCGGATCTCTTGTACGACCCCTCGAACGCGCAGGTCGTAGGACCAGGGGCCGATCCAGGTCCGGCCAAAACTCGGTGGGCGTCGTCAGTGCCGATCCGTAGGCTCACAGACGATGCCCTCGACACGTGCAACCACCAAGGACCCCGGCGAAACCTCGGACCGATCCGCCGTACGCACCCTGCTGCGTCTGTGGCCGTACGTACGGCCCGTGCGGGTGCGGCTGTTCACCGCCGCGTTCGTCGCCGTGCTCGCCTCCTGTACGGGCCTTGTGATCCCGCTCGTACTGAAGTGGATGGTGGACGGGCCGGTCGCCGACCGGGACCCGGCGGGCGTGTGGCTCGGGGCGCTGTACCTGCTGCTCCTCGGGCTCGGGGAGGCGCTGCTGTTCGGGCTGCGGCGGTGGCTGGTGGCGCGGCCGCTCGCGGGCATCGAGGCGGGGATGCGGGGGGATCTGTACCGGCACCTGCAGCGGCTGCCGGTCGCCTTCCACGACCGTTGGGCCTCGGGCCAGTTGCTCTCGCGCGGCACGACGGACCTGATGCTGCTGCGCATGTTCCTCGCCTTTCCGATGACGTTCCTGCTGGTCAACGGGGTGACGATCCTCGTCGGCGTGGTGATCATGCTGCTGCAGGACTGGACGCTCGGGCTGGTGATCCTGGGGCCGGCCGTTCCCGTGATGGTCACCTGCGTGATCTTCGAGAAGCGGTACGCCGATGTGGCGCGGCTCGCACAGGACCAGGTCGGCGATCTGACGACCGTCGTCGAGGAGAGCGTGCTCGGCATCCGGATCATCAAGGGGTTCGGGCGCCACCGCAGCCAGGCACGGGCGTTCCGGGAACTGACCCGGACACTGCGGGGGACGGAGCTGCGGAAGGCGGGGCTGCTCGCCACGATCTGGGGCGTCATCGTGACGCTGCCTGAGGTGGCGATCGGCGCGGCGCTGGTACTGGGCACGGTGCAGGTGGCTGAGGGGTCGCTGTCCGCGGGGACGCTGGTGGCGTTTCTGTCGACGGCGCTCGCGCTGCGGTGGCCGGTGGACTCGATCGGGTTCCTGCTGGCCATGAGCCAGGAGGCGGCTACGGCTACGGAGCGGTACTTCGAGGTGATGGATGCGGCACCGGAGTCCGAGGAGCCGGGAGCGGCACCTCGCACCGCCGAGTCGCGCGGCCTCCGGTTCCACGACGTACGGTTCCGCTACCCGGACGCCCCCTGCGACTCCCCGCCCGTCCTCGACCGCATCGATCTCCACATCCGCCCGGGCGAGTCCATGGCCCTGGTGGGCGCCACCGGTAGCGGCAAGACGACGCTGACCGCACTCGTGCCGCGCCTCCACGAGGTCACGTCCGGTCGCATCACCCTCGACGGCGAGGACATCACCGCCATGTCCCGCGAGGAACTCCGCACCCTCGTCGCCGTCGCCTTCGAGGAACCCACCCTCTTCTCCGCTACCGTCGGGGACAACGTGCTCATGGGCGCCCGGGACGGTGCGGGCGACGCCGAGCTGAACCGCGCGCTCGCCGTCGCGCAGGCCGAGTTCGCGCATGCGCTGCCCCAGGGGACGGACACCCAGGTCGGCGAGCAGGGCCTCAGCCTGTCCGGCGGGCAGCGGCAGCGGCTGGCGCTGGCGCGGGCCGTCGTGGGCAGACCCAGGTTCCTCGTCCTGGACGACCCCCTGTCCGCGCTCGACGTGCACACCGAGGCGGCAGTCGAGGCCGCCCTGCGGGACGTCCTCGCGGACACCACGGCGCTCATCGTGGCGCACCGCCCGTCCACGGTCCTGCTCGCCGACCGGGTCGCGCTGCTGTCCGGCGGCCGGATCACCGCCGTCGGCACACATCACGAACTGCTGCGCACGAACGCCGAGTACGCCCATCTGATGTCCGGGACCTCAGAAGCGGAGGACGAGCGATGACGGCCCCCACCACCTCCGTCCCCACGGCGGACGACGAGCCGGACCTCCCCCGTCCCAAGGACTCCGGCGACCCCTTCGACAAGGACGTCCTGCCCACTCCCCCGGGCGCCACCGCCGGTCTGCTGCGCTCCCTGCTGGTCCCCATGAAGGCCCGCGTCGCCGTCACCACGCTCCTGCTGCTGCTCCAGCAGGCGGCGGTGCAGGCGGGCCCGCTGCTGGTGGCGTACGCGATCGACAAGGCCGTACCGGCGTTCCGGGACCACGACCACGGCCCGCTGATCGCGGTGGCCGCGGGCTATCTCCTGTGCGCGCTGGTCTCCGGCGGGCTGCAGTACGCGTTCATCATCGCCTCCGCCCGCGTCAGCCAGGACGTACTGCTCGATCTGCGCGGCCGTATCTTCCGGCATGCGCAGGCGCTGAGCATCGACTTCCACGAGCGGTACACGAGCGGCCGCCTGATCTCCCGGTCCACGGCGGACGTGGAGTCGCTGCGGGAACTGCTCAACGAGGGGCTGCAGGAACTCATCACGGTCATCCTGTCCTTCGTCTACATCTCGGCCATGCTGCTCTGGCTGGACCTGGGGCTCGGCGCCGTCGCGGTGGCGTCCTTCGTGCCGCTGTACCTGCTGGTACGGCTCTACCAGCGGCGCGCGGTTCGGGTGTACCGGGTGCGGTCCACCGCCATCGCGGCCGTCATCGTCAAGTTCGTCGAGACCATGAACGGCATCCGGCCGGTGCGCGCGTTCCGCCGCGAGGCCGCCAACGACGCCGACTTCCTGACGCTGAACCGGCGGCACGAGCGGGTCAACGGCGACGCCATGCTGGAGATGGCCCGCTATGTCGTCGGTTCCCGGCTGGTCGCCAACACGGCCGTCGCGGTGATCGTGCTGTGGGGCGCCTACCGGGTGGCGGGCGGCTCGCTGGAACTGGGCGTACTGGCGGCTGCGGTCCTGTACCTGCGCCGCCTCTACGACCCCATCGACCGCCTCGGCATGTTCCTGAACTCGTACCAGTCGGCGGCGGCCTCCCTGGAGAAGATCGCCGGGCTGCTCGCGCAGACACCGTCCGTGCCGGAGCCGTCGACTCCCGTGGAGCTTCCGGTACTGGAGAGCGCGCACCCGGGCCGCGAGGTCGTCTTCGACGGCGTCAGCTTCGGCTACCGCACCGGCGGCGAGGTCCTGCCGGTCTTCGACCTGACGATCCCCGCCGGGCAGACGGTCGCGGTCGTCGGTTCGACGGGCGCCGGCAAGTCGACCCTGGCCAAGCTGCTGGCCCGCTTCTACGACCCCTCCGCCGGGCGGGTCCTGCTGGACGGCGTCGACCTGCGCGACCTCGCCGTGCCCGAACTGCGGCGCGGGGTGGTGATGGTGACGCAGGAGGCGTTCCTGTTCTCCGGCACGGTCGCCGAGAACATCGCCATCGGCCGCCCGGACGCGACCCGCGAGCAGATCGAGCAGGCGGCGAAGGCGATCGGAGCGCACGAGTTCATCAGCGCCCTGCCCGACGGGTACGACACGGACGTACGCAAGCGGGGCGGCCGTATCTCCGCGGGCCAGCGCCAGCTCGTGGCCTTCGCCCGGGCGCTGCTCGCCGACCCGGCCGTGCTGATCCTCGACGAGGCGACCAGCTCGCTCGACATCCCGGGCGAACGGGCGGTGCAGCGGGCCATGCTGACGGTCCTGCGCGGCCGTACGGCCGTGGTCATCGCGCACCGGCTGTCGACCGTCGAGATCGCGGACCGGGTGCTGGTCATGGAGCACGGGAAGATCGTGGAGGACGGCAGCCCGGCCGAACTCATCGAAGGCACCGGGCGGTTCGCGGACCTGCACCGGGCGTGGCGGGACAGTCTGGCGTAGGGATCGGCAAGGGAACAGCAGGGATCAGCAGGGATCGGGGGAGCATGATCGACGCGTACGAGGATCCGGGCGAGCCTGACCGCCGCGGGGGCGCCCGCTATCTGCTGTGGCTGGTGCGCCGCCAGCCCGGCCGGTCGCTCGCCGGGGCGGTGCTGGGCAGCGTGTGGATGGTGCTGCTGGCCGCGACGCCGTATCTCCTCTCCCGGGCGATCGACGACGGTCTGGAGCCCGGTGACCATCCGGCGCTGGCGGGCTGGACCGCGGCGCTCTTCGCGGTCGGGTCGTTCAACGCCTGGCTGAGCATCATGCGGCACCGCACGATGACACGGGTGCGGATGGACGCCAACTTCCGCACGGTCAAGGTGATCGTCGGCCAGGCGGTCCGGCTGGGCGCCGCGCTGCCGCGGCAGGTGGGCGCCGGGGAGGTCGTCACCATCGGGGTCGGCGACGTACAGACGATCAGCCAGTCGCTGACGGTGGTCGGCCCCGGGGTGGGGGCGGTGGTCGCCTACCTGGTGGTCGCGGCCGTTCTCCTCTCGGTCTCGCCTCTGATCGCCGCAGTCGTCCTCCTCGGCATCCCCCTGATCGTCGTCCTCGTCGGACCGCTGCTGACCCGTCTGCAAGGCGCGGAGACCGAGTACCGCAACCGGCAGGGCGTCCTCACGGCCCGGATCGCCGACCTCGCGGGCGGCCTGCGCGTCCTCAACGGCCTCGGCGGCAAGGGCCTGTTCGCGGACGCCTTCCACCACGACTCCCAGCGACTGCGCCGCCAGGGCTACCGGGTCGGTGCGGTCACCAGCTGGGTCCAGGCGCTCGGCATCGGACTGCCGACCCTGTTCCTGGCAGTGGTCACCTGGCTGGCGGCCCGTCTGGCGGCCCAAGGTTCCATCACCATCGGCCAGTTGGTGTCGGTGTACGGCTATGTGGCGGTGCTGGTGGGCCCGGTGGCGTTCTGGGTGGAGTGCGGTTACCAGATCAGCCGCGGGTTGGTATCGGCACGACGGGTCGTACGCTTCCTGCAACTTGAACCCCTGGCCGACACCGGAACGCGGGACGCACCCGCCGAACCGGCGGTACTGCACGACCCGGAGTCGGGGGTACGGGTACGACCCGGCCGGCTGACCGCTCTGGCCGGAGCCCGCCCGGCGGACGCGTCGACGGTCGTGGACCGCCTGGGGCGGTACACACCGTCGGGGGCAACCTGGGGCGATATCCCACTGGACGAGATCGCGCTGCCTCAGATCCGGAAGCACATCCTGGTCGCGGACCACGAGGCAGACGTCTTCGCAGGCATGCTGCGCGATGTACTAGGCGGCTCGGCAGGTTCGTTCAGGGGCGCGGGGAACTGCGCGATCAGCCACAACGAACCCGCACCCGCCAAACAACATGCTGAGGCAGACGAAGAGGCGCACCTGCTCAAAGCAATAAACACAGCCGTCGCAGACGACATAGTCCAGGGCCTGCCCGAGGGCCTGGCCTCAGCAATCAACCCCCAGGCCCGCAACCTCTCCGGCGGCCAAAGACAACGCATCCGCCTGGCAAGGGCACTGGCGGCCGACCCGGAGGTACTGCTCGCCGTCGAGCCGACCTCAGCCCTCGACGCCCACACGGAGGCCCTGGTGGCCCAGCGACTGCAGGCAGCCCGCAAGGGCCGTACAACGGTCGTCACGACCACCTCCCCCCTCGTACTGGACCGCGCAGACACCGTGCACTACCTCGTCGACGGCAAGGTCGCGGCCACCGGAGCCCACCGCGAACTGCTCGACACCGAGCCGGGCTACCGCGCCCTGGTCGCCCGGGACGCCGAGGAGCCCGTCCGATGACGGCGGCTTCAGGCCACCTCCCCGTCGCCGAACGGCAAGACGTACGCCGCGCCATGGTGCGCCTGGTACGGGCCGACGCCCGCGCCTTCGGGGCCGTACTCGCACTCAACGCACTGGCGGCGGGCGCCGGGCTCGCCGGACCCTGGCTGGTCGGCCGGATCATCGACGAGGTGCGGGCCGGTCACGGCGTGGGCGCCGTCGACCGGCTGGCGCTGTGGATCCTGCTCTGTTCGCTGGCGCAACTGGTACTCGCCCGCTGGGCCCGCTATGTGGGACACCGGTTCGGAGAGCGGACGCTGGCCCGTGTGCGCGAGGAGTTCGTCGACCGGGCGCTGGCGCTGCCCGCGGCGGTCGTGGAGCGGGCCGGCACCGGCGATCTGACGGCCCGTGGGACGGCCGACGTGGCCACGGTCGGCACGACGCTGCGTGACGTCGGGCCCGAGCTGCTCATCAACAGCGTGCAGGCACTGTTTTTGCTCGGCGCGGTGTTCTGGCTGAACCCGCTGCTCGGCGCGTGCGGCCTGCTCGGTCTGGTCGGCATCTGGTGCGCGCTGCGCTGGTATCTGCGCAGGGCCCGCGACGGCTATCTCGCCGAGGGGGCCGCCACCTCGGAGGTCGCCGAGATCCTCGCGGCGACCGCGTCCGGCGCCCGCACGGTCGAGGCGCTACGGCTGGAGCGGCGGCGGATCACGGCGAGCCGGGACGCGCTGGAGACCTCCCGCCGCACCCGGCTGTACACGCTGTTCCTGCGCACCGTCTTCTTCCCGGCGGTGGAGGTCTCCTACCTGGTTCCGGTGTCGGCGGTCCTGCTGGTCGGCGGGGTGCTGCACGGGCGCGGCACGCTCAGTCTCGGCGCGGTGGTGACGGCGGCCCTGTATCTGCAGCGGCTGAGCGGGCCCCTCGACGAGATCCTGATGCGGGTCGAGCAACTGCAGAACAGCAGCGCCTCCTTCGCCCGCGTGGAGGGCCTGGCCCGCGCGCCCCGCGCACAGCAGGCCGATGCGCCCGTCCCGGCGGACGACCGCTTCGACGTGGCCGGGGTGCGCTACGCCTACGAGCGCGGCGGCGAGGTGCTGCACGGCGTCGACCTGACCGTACGGCCCGGCGAGCGGCTGGCGGTGGTGGGCCCCTCGGGCGCCGGAAAGACCACGCTGAGCAGGCTGCTGGCGGGCGTCGACGCGCCCACCGAGGGCACGGTGACCGTCGGCGGGGTGCCCGTCGTCGACCTCGGCCCCGAGCAGCTGCGCCGCCAGGTCGTCCTGGTCACCCAGGAGCACCATGTGTTCCTCGGCTCGGTCCGCGACAACCTGCTGATCGCCGAACCGGCCGCCACGGACGAGGAGTTGTGGGCGGCACTGACGGCGGTGGGAGCCGACGAGTGGGTGCGCGAACTGCCGGACGGCCTGGACACCCCGCTCGGTGACGGCGGCACCCGCACCGACGGCTCCCAGGCCCAGCAGCTCGCCCTCGCCCGCGTGGTCCTGGCCGACCCGCACACCCTGATCCTCGACGAGGCCACCGCCCTCCTCGACCCGACCACCGCCCGCCACACCGAGCGCGCCCTGGCAGCCGTCCTCGAGGGCCGCACGGTCATCGCCATCGCCCACCGTCTGCACACCGCCCACGACGCGGACCGGGTGGCCGTGATGGAGGACGGCCGGCTCACCGAACTCGGCACGCACGAAGAGCTCGTGGCGGCGGACGGGGCCTACGCAGCGCTCTGGCACACCTGGCACGGCGAGCCGTCGTAGACGCGCTTTCCGCTCACGATCAAACAGCCGGTTCGGATACCGAACATGAACAACCGGACAACGAACCATTTCCGGCCAACTTCGTGACACGCTCCTGACAAGGCGGGAATCTCCTGCCACCCTTCCCACAGCTTCAACACAGCAACCCCACAAGCTCCACCCCAGTTCTGCCCGGACGGCCGACCCACCGTCCGGATCTCCCTGGCCGCGCAACCCGTGGCCACGCAGAAGGAGTCAGTGTTGAGAAGCAGTTCCTCTCGCAGACGCACCTCCCACATCGTCGCCGTCGCCGGCGTCACCGTGCTGCTCGCCGCGGCCGTCCAGTCCGGCGCCGCGTCCGCCGCCCCGGCCCACGCCTCGTCCCTGAACAAGGCGCACGCGGCCGTCAAACTCTCCCCCTCCCAGCGCGCCGAGCTGATACGCGACGCCGACAGCGCCCGTGCGCAGACCGCCAAGGACATCGGCCTGGGCGCGAAGGAGAAGCTCGTCGTCCGTGACGTCGTCAAGGACGCCGACGGCACCCTGCACACCCGCTACGAGCGCACCTACGACGGCCTGCCGGTCCTCGGCGGCGACCTGGTCGTCGACACCGCCAAGTCGGGCGCCACCAAGGACGTCATCAAGGCGACGAACGCCGCCATCAAGGTCTCCGACGTCACCCCGGACATCACCAGGGCGGCCGCCGAGCAGCAGGCCGTGAAGCGCGCGAAGGCCCTCGGCTCCACCAAGCCGGCCGCCGACAGCGCCCGCAAGGTGATCTGGGCGGCGAGCGGCAAGCCGGTCCTCGCGTACGAGACGGTCATCGGCGGCTTCCAGGACGACGGCACGCCGAACCAGCTGCACGTCATCACGGACGCCACGACCGGCAAGAAGCTCTACGAGTACCAGGGCATCGAGAACGCGACCGGCACCGGCAACACGCAGTACAGCGGCACGGTCTCGCTGACGACGACCCAGTCGGGCTCGAACTACAACCTGACCGACGGCGACCGCGGCGGCCACAAGACGTACAACCTGAACCACGGCACGTCCGGCACCGGCACGCTGTTCTCGCAGAGCAGCAACACGTGGGGCAACGGCACCACGTCGAACGCCGCGACCGCGGGCGCGGACGCGCACTACGGCGCCGCCGAGACCTGGGACTACTACAAGAACACCTTCGGCCGCAGCGGCATCAAGAACAACGGCGTCGGCGCCTACTCACGCGTCCACTACGGCAACTCGTACGTGAACGCGTTCTGGGACGACGGCTGCTTCTGCATGACCTACGGCGACGGTTCCGGCAACGCGGACCCGCTGACCTCGCTGGACGTGGCGGGCCACGAGATGACCCACGGCGTCACCGCCAACACCGCCGGCCTCAACTACAGCGACGAGTCCGGCGGCCTCAACGAGGCGACCTCCGACATCCTCGGCGGCGTCGGCGTCGAGTTCTACGCCAACAACTCGTCCGACCCGGGTGACTACCTCATCGGCGAGAAGATCAACATCAACGGCGACGGCACCCCGCTGCGCTACATGGACAAGCCCAGCAAGGACGGCGGCTCCGCCGACTCCTGGTACTCGGGCGTCGGCAACCTCGACGTGCACTACTCCTCGGGCGTCGCCAACCACTTCTTCTACCTGCTGAGCGAGGGCAGCGGCGCCAAGGTCATCAACGGCGTCAGCTACAACTCGCCCACCTCGGACGGCCTTCCGGTCACCGGCATCGGCCGGGACAAGGCCCTGCAGATCTGGTACCGGGCGCTGACCACCAAGTGGACGTCCACCACCGACTACGCGGGCGCACGCACCGGCACGCTGGCGGCCGCCGGTGAGCTGTACGGCACCACCTCCGCCGAGTACAAGGCCGTGCAGGACGCGTGGGCGGCCGTCGCGGTCGGCTCCCGCTCCGGCGGGGGCGGCGGTTCCGGGACCTCGTACGAGAACACCACCCCGCTGTCCATCCCGGACAACGGGCCGGCCGTCACCTCGTCGATCACCGTCTCCGGCAGGAGCGGAAACGCGCCAAGCAACCTCCAGGTGAGCGTCGACATCACGCACACCTGGCGGGGCGACCTGGTGATCGATCTGCTCGGCCCGTCGGGCACCGCGTACCGGCTGAAGAACTTCAGTTCCTCGGACTCGGCGGACAACGTCAAGGCGACCTACACGGTCAACGCCTCGTCCGAAACCGCCAACGGGACCTGGAAGTTGCGGATCCAGGACCAGGCCGCGCAGGACGTCGGCACGCTCAACAGCTGGAAGGTGACGTTCCCGTAGACCGCCTGCGGCGGCATCGGTGACAGGGCGCCGTCCCGGGGTGCGACTCCCGGGGCGGCGCCTGTTTACACTCCCGAAATGTTCACCCGGGAGACGGTTTTCAGCCAACATCACTTCGGGGTCCTGACATGTACGCGCCTTGATGTCACTCTTCTCCACAACCGCCGCACAACTTCACAGCAACTCCGGCCGGGCGCCCCACGCCGTGCCGGACTCCCCCACCACAAGGAGCTTGTGTGACCCCCCTCTACGCGCGTCACAAGCGCTCGACTCTGGCCATCGCAACCGCCGTTGCCGCCGGAGCCCTGCTCACCACCGGTCTGACCACCGGTTCGGCCGCCGCCGCCCAGACCAAGGCGGACTCCACGGCCACGGCCCGCACGGCCGGCTCCCCCGCCGCGCTCTCGGCCGCGACCCGCGTCTCCCTCATCCAGCAGGCCCAGGCCGACGTCGCCGCCACGGCGCAGAAGATAGGCCTCGGCACCAAGGAGAGACTGGTCGTCAAGGACGTCGTCAAGGACGCCGACGGCACCCTGCACACCCGCTACGAGCGCACCTACGCGGGCCTGCCCGTCCTCGGCGGCGACCTGGTCGTCGCGACGAAGGCCGGCAAGACCGAGAGCGTCGTCAAGGCGACGAAGGCAGCCATCAAGGTGGCCTCGCTCAAGCCGCAGATCACCACCGCCAAGGCCGAGAAGCAGGCGCTGACCGCCGCCCAGGCCGCGGGCTCCGCCAAGACCTCCGCGGACAAGGCCCGCAAGGTCATCTGGGCCGGCTCCGGCAAGCCCGTCCTCGCCATCGAGACCGTCGTCGGCGGCCTCCAGGACGACGGGACCCCGAACGCGCTGCACGTCATCACCGACGCGGCCACCGGCAAGAAGCTCTACGAGTACCAGGCCATCGAGAACGCGACCGGAACCGGCAAGACGCTGTACTCGGGCACGGTCAGCCTGACCACGAACCAGTCGGGCTCGACGTACCAGCTGTACGACACCACGCGCGGCGGTCACAAGACGTACAACCTGAAGCACACCACGAGCTCCGGCACCGGCACCCTGTTCACCAACTCCACCAACGTCTGGGGCACGGGCGCCGCCTCCAGCTCCACCACCGACCAGACCGCGGCCGCCGACGCCGCCTACGGCGCGCAGGAGACCTGGGACTTCTACAAGAACACCTTCGGCCGCAGCGGCATCAAGAACGACGGTGTCGGCGCCTACTCGCGCGTCCACTACGGCAGCTCGTACGTGAACGCGTTCTGGGACGACAGCTGCTTCTGCATGACCTACGGCGACGGCGACAGCAACACCCACCCGCTGACCTCGCTGGACGTGGCAGGTCACGAGATGAGCCACGGCGTCACCGCCAACACCGCGGGCCTGGACTACAGCGGTGAGTCCGGTGGTCTCAACGAGGCGACCTCGGACATCTTCGGCACCGGCGTGGAGTTCTACGCGAACAACTCGTCCGACAAGGGCGACTACCTCATCGGCGAGAAGATCGACATCAACGGCGACGGCACCCCGCTGCGCTACATGGACAAGCCCAGCAAGGACGGCGGCTCGGCGGACTCCTGGTCCTCCTCCGTCGGCAACCTGGACGTCCACTACTCGTCCGGTGTCGCCAACCACTTCTTCTACCTGCTGTCCGAGGGCAGCGGCTCGAAGACGATCAACGGCGTCAGCTACAACTCGCCGACGTCCAACGGCTCCACGGTCACCGGCATCGGTCGCGCCAAGGCCCTGCAGATCTGGTACAAGGCGCTGACCGAGCAGTTCACCTCGACCACCAACTACAAGGCGGCCCGCGCGGGCACGCTGGCG
This sequence comes from Streptomyces sp. NPDC002092, assembly GCF_053593775.1. Taxonomy (NCBI): domain Bacteria; kingdom Bacillati; phylum Actinomycetota; class Actinomycetes; order Kitasatosporales; family Streptomycetaceae; genus Streptomyces; species Streptomyces sp. NPDC002092. Next base: position 5,809 of record NZ_JBSFDG010000028.1, on the reverse strand, counting down.
GCGGCGGCGAGCCTGTACGGATCCAGCAGCACCGAGTACAAGACGGTCGCCGCGGCCTGGTCCGCGGTCAACGTGAGCTGACCCGAGGGGGGCGGCGGGCGGCACCCGGGACGAAGGCATTCCCGGGTGCCGCCCTACTCTTGTGTCCCATGCGCCTGGAGGACTTCACCTACGACGACGTCGGCGGCACCGGCCGCGTCGGTTTCTGCCCGCCGGGCTTCCGCCCCATGCATGTGCGCACGCGCATCGGCGAGGGCGAACCCTGCTTCCGCCGAGCGGCCGAGGCGGTCCTCACCTGGGAGATGCACCGGGAACTGGGCGTGGGCATCGACGCGAGCGCGGACCGGGCGGCGCCCGGGGTCGACGTCATGGTCACCCTCGCCGGAATGATCAAGGCGCCGTGCCGGATCGTCTACACGGTGGACGAACCCCGTCGCGCCGGCTGGGCGTACGGCACGCTGACCGGCCACCCGGAGTGCGGCGAGGAGCTCTTCCTCGTGGAGCGCACGGGCGACGGCACGGTGTGGCTGACGGTGTCCGCGTTCAGCAGGCCCGCGAAGTGGTTCGCCCGGGCGGGCGGGGCGGCCACGCGGGGCCTGCAGCACGCTTATGCGCGGCGGTGCGGGAAGGTTTTGCGGGGGTTGTGCGCAGCGCTCTCCGAGGGGTGAGCGGGGGTGCCGGCGCCGGTGACTGGGGGCTGCCGCCCCCAGACCCCCGCTTCGGCCTGAACGGCCTCGTCCTCAAACGCCGGACGGGCTGAAACGGCTGACCGTCACCTCATCAGTACCCCGGCCCCCTCCCCCGTCTCCTCCGAAGGCACCGCGACCAAGCCCAGTTCCACTCCGGACGCCAGCAGTCGGTGGGACGGCAGGATGCGGACCGTGTAGCCGTAGGGGCCGGTGCGGTCGAGGGAGAGGGGGCCCTCGTAGCACCACCTGCCCTCGGCGTCGGGGCCGCCCGCCGGTTTCAGGGGGACGGTCGTCGCGTCCGCGATGCGGTCCTCGGGGTCGACGCGGCCCGAGACGACCTGGACCTCCACGTCGTCGGGGCCGAGCTCGCCGAGGCCCACGCGCACCCGTAGTGCGAGCGTGCTGCCGAGTTCCGCGGTGGCCATGGCGGCGGACGTCTCGACGTGGTCGACGGTCACGCCGTGCCAGGCGGCCCGCACCTTCGCCTTCCAGACGGCGAGTTCGCGGGCGGAGCCGGGGTCCATGGCGCGGTGTGCGTGGGCGGCCGGGGCGTAGAGGCGCTCGACGTACTCGCGGACCATGCGGCCGGCCAGCACCTTCGGGCCGAGCAGGGTCAGGGTCTGGCGGACCATCTCGATCCACCGGTCGGGCAGGCCGTGCTGTCCCCGCTCGTAGAAACGCGGGGCGACCCGCTGTTCCAGCAGGTCGTAGAGCGCGTCGGCCTCTATGGCGTCGCGGTGGTCGGGGTCGGTGCCCGCGCCGTCGGCGGTGGGGATCGCCCAGCCGAAGTCGGGCTGGAACCACTCGTCCCACCAGCCGTCCAGGACGGAGAGGTTGAGGCAGCCGTTCAGGGCGGCCTTCATGCCGGAGGTGCCGCAGGCCTCCAGGGGGCGCAGCGGGTTGTTGAGCCAGATGTCGCAGCCGGGGTAGAGCTTCTGCGCCATCGCCATGCCGTAGTCGGGGAGGAAGACGATGCGGTGGCGCACCCGTGGGTCGTCGGCGAACCGGACCAGTTCCTGGACCAGGCGCTTTCCGCCGTCGTCCGCCGGGTGGGCCTTGCCCGCGACCACGATCTGGATCGGGCGCTCCGGGTGCAGCAGCAGGTCCATGAGGCGGTCGCGGTCGCGCAGCATCAGGGTCAGGCGCTTGTACGACGGGACGCGGCGCGCGAAGCCGATGGTGAGGACGTCCGGGTCGAGGACGCCGTCGATCCACCCCAACTCCGCTGTCCCCGCGCCGCGTTGCCGCCAGGAGGCGCGCAGCCGCACCCGTACCTCGTCCACCAGCTGCTCGCGGAGGTTGCGCCTGAGCTCCCAGATGTCCTGGTCGGGGATGTCGCCCACCGCGTCCCAGCGTTCCGAGCCGCCGACGGTCAGCGCGTCCTCGGTGCGCCGGTCGCCGATCTGCCGGGCGCCGAGCCGGAACACCTCGGGGGCGACCCAGGTGGGTGCGTGCACCCCGTTGGTCACGGAGGTGATCGGCACCTCCTCGGGGTCGAATCCCGGCCACAGTCCGGAGAACATCTCGCGGCTGACATGACCGTGCAGCAGGGAGACGCCGTTGGCGCGCTGGCCCAGGCGCAGGCCCATCACGGCCATGTTGAAGAGGTTCGGTTCGCCGCCGGGATAGGTCTCCATGCCCAGGCGCAGGATGCGTTCGACGTCGATGCCCGGGAGTTCGGCCTCGGGGCCGAAGTGGTGGGCGACCAGCTCCCGGTCGAACCGGTCGATGCCGGCCGGGACCGGGGTGTGGGTGGTGAAGACGGTCCCGGCGCGGACCGCTTCCAGCGCGGAGTCGAAGTCCAGCCCGTCCTCGCAGAGTTCCGCGATCCGCTCCAGGCCCAGGAAGCCGGCATGGCCCTCGTTGGTGTGGAAGACCTCGGGTTCGGGGTGGCCGGTCAGCCGGCAGTAGGTCCGTACGGCCCGCACACCCCCTATGCCGAGCAGCATCTCCTGCAGCAGCCGGTGCTCGCTGCCACCGCCGTAGAGCCGGTCGGTCACCCCGCGCTCGCCGAAGTTGTTGTCCTCGACGTCCGAGTCGAGCATCAGCAGGGGGACCCGGCCGACCTGGGCGAGCCAGATGCGGGCGTGCAGCTGCCGGCCGCCGGGCAGGGCGAGGGAGACCTGGGCGGGGGTGCCGTCGGGTTCCTCCAGGAGGGCCACGGGCAGCTCGTTGGGGTCCAGGACCGGGTAGTGCTCCTGCTGCCAGCCGTCCCGGGACAGCGACTGGCGGAAGTATCCGTGCCGGTAGAGCAGGCCCACCCCGACCAGGGGCACGCCGAGGTCGCTGGCCGCCTTCAGATGGTCGCCCGCGAGGATGCCGAGGCCCCCGGAGTACTGGGGCAGGGCGGCCGTGATGCCGAACTCGGGCGAGAAGTAGGCAATGGCGGCGGGCAGTTCACCCGGGTGGGTCTGGTACCAGCGGTCGCCGGTCATGTAGTCGTCCAGGTCGCCCGAGACCTCGGCCAGCCGGCGCAGGAAGCGGTGGTCCCCGGCCAGCTCCGCGAGCCGCGCCGGCGCCACGCTGCCCAGGAGCCGTACGGGATCGCCGTCCGAGGCGGCCCAGCGCTCGGGGTCGACGGACTGGAACAGATCGCGGGTCTCCGCATGCCAGGACCAGCGCAGATTGCGGGCCAGATCGCTGAGCGGCCGCAGGGGTTCGGGGAGAACGGGTCGGACGGTGAATCGACGGATCGCCTTCACTTTCCACCTCGACGCGTGTCGCTGTGCGGACGCACAACGCTGTGCGCCTCGTCGTCAACCTCGACGGTATCCGTGCGGAGGGCTCCGCAACCACGCCACGTCCAAGAGCACGCCACACTCCTACGCCGTCCGGAAAACGCCGCAACCTTCACGCATCCACCATGGCGGACATGGCCGAGTCCGCCCTGTAGGCCCTCTTGTGGGCCTTCTACACCGCACGAGAGGCTGCCAAGTGGAGTCAATGGAGGGGAACTCGGACCATGGCACGGACGCGAACACGGCGTCTGCGCTGGACAGGGGCTCTGACCGCGGTGGCCTGCGCCGCCGCGCTCTCGGCCGTCACCCTGCCCGCGCACGCCGCACCGGAAGGTCAGATACTCGGCGCCGGTGAGCCCGGCTCCGTCAGCGGAAGTTATCTGGTGACACTCAAGGGGGGAACGAAGGCTCCGTCGGCGACCGGAAAGGGCATCGCCGAGAAGTACGGGGCAAAAATAAGCCACACCTACGGCTCGGTCCTCAACGGCTACGCCATCAAGGCCAACGAGAGACAGGCCAAGCTGCTCGCGGCCGACTCCCGGGTCGCCTCGGTCGTCCAGGACACGCGCGTGTCCCTCGACCACACGCAGAAGAACCCGCCGTCCTGGGGCCTGGACCGGATCGACCAGCCGAGCCTGCCGCTGGACAAGAGCTACACCTGGCCCGACTCCGCGGGCGCCGGTGTCACCGCATATGTGATCGACACCGGTATCCGCATCACGCACAAGGACTTCGGCGGCCGGGCGAGCTACGGCTGGGACTTCGTCGGGAACGACAGGACCGCCTCCGACGGCAACGGCCACGGCACCCATGTCGCCGGCACCATCGCCGGCACCAAGTACGGCGTCGCCAAGCAAGCCAAGGTGGTCGCCGTCCGCGTCCTCGACAACGACGGCTCCGGTACGACCTCGCAGGTCATCGCGGGCATCGACTGGGTGACCAAGCATGCGAGGAAACCGGCGGTCGCCAACCTCAGCCTGGGCGGCTCCTACAACGCCCAGCTGGACGCCGCCGTACGCAACTCCATCGCGTCGGGCGTCACGTACGCGGTTGCCGCCGGGAACGACGGCCTGCCGGCCGCCCTCTACTCCCCGGCGGACGTGAAGGAGGCCCTCACGGTCGGCGCGACCGACAGGACGGACGCGCGGGCGGGCTTCTCCAACTTCGGCTCGGCCGTGGACCTGTTCGCGCCGGGAGTGTCGATCACCTCGGACTCCTATGCGAGCGACACCGGGAAGGCGACCTTCTCCGGTACGTCGATGGCGACCCCGCACGTCACGGGCACGGCCGCGCTGTATCTGGCCGGCCATCCGAAGGCCACACCGGACCAGGTCGCCAAGGCACTCGTGAAACTGGCGGTGTCCGGGAAGGTCTCCGGCCGGGGCCTCGGCTCACCGGACGAACTTCTGCAGGTACCGGCTTCTTAGCGGCACAGTCCCCGGACCGGTCCCGTTCGTTCACGAATGGGACCGGTCTTGTGTGTAGACATACGCGTGAGTAGTTAACAAAGTGCCGGATTGCGTACCCGAATAGGGTGGGAAGGCTCCTCCGGTACACCACACAGACAGTTCACGGGAACCACCCGCAGGACCACCTCCCCACAGCCATCCGCCCACCCACGTTGACGCGGACAGGAGCGGTCATGCCCGCCACGCACCACTCGTCAGCACCCCCGACGACCAGCACCGAAGCACGCCCCGTGCGCCCCGCCGACGCCGGACCACCGGCCCCGCAGCCACCCCCCGCGGGCATCGGGCGCATACCCGTCCTCGACGTCCGCCCGGTGGTGCAGCACGGGCGAAGGCCGGCCAAGGCGGTGACCGGCGAGTCGTTCGAGATCTCGGCCACCGTGTTCCGCGAGGGCCATGACGCGGTCGCCGCCAACGTCGTCCTGACGGATCCGGAAGGCCGTCCCGGCCCCTGGACGCCGATGCGGGAACTGGCCCCGGGCACCGACCGCTGGGGCGCCACGGTCACCGCCGGCGAACCCGGCCACTGGACCTACACGGTGGAGGCCTGGGGCGACCCGATCACCACCTGGCGCCACCACGCCCAGATCAAGATCCCGGCGGGCATGGACACGGACCTGGTCCTGGAGGAGGGAGCGCGGCTGTACGAGCGCGCCGCCGACGGCACCCCCGAGGGCCGACGTGACGTGCTGCTCGCCGCCGTCGCCGCCCTGCGGGACGAGACCCGCCCGGCCGCCTCGCGTCTGGCGGCGGCGTTGACGCCGGAGGTGGACGCGGTGCTGGCCCGCCATCCGCTGCGGGAGTTCGTCACCGCCTCGCAGACCCTGCCGCTGCTGGTGGAACGCGAACGCGCCCTGCACGGCGCCTGGTACGAGTTCTTCCCCCGCTCCGAAGGCACCCAGGACCAGCCCCA
>NZ_JBSFDG010000027.1:62962-104892 GCF_053593775.1 Streptomyces sp. NPDC002092 | reverse complement strand
TGGCGCCGGGCTGGTTGAAGACGTAGGCGGCGACCTCTTCGTTCAGGCCGGTGAAGGGGCGCGGGGAACTGCGCGATCAACCACGAACCACCCGCAGCCGCCCGCGAACAGGCTGCCCCGAGCTACTGGGCGACAGACTCCGCCGGCACCGGCACCGGCGCCTCGCCGACGGCGTCGGCCTCGCCGCCCAGCACCCGCTTCGCCCGCTCCACGTCCAGCGCCCCCTCCCAGCGGGAGACGGCGAACACGGCGACGCAGTTGCCGAGCAGGTTCGTCACCACCCGCATCGAGTCCATGATCCGGTCCACGCCCAGCAGCAGCGCCACCGCTCCGGCCGGGATGGCACCCAGCGAGGAGGCGGTCGCGGACAGGGCGAGGAAGGCGGAGCCGGGGATGCCCGCCATGCCCTTGCTGGTCAGCATCAGCACCAGGACGACGGTGATCTGCTGGCTCAGGCTGAGGTCGACACCGACGGCCTGGGCGATGAACAGCGTGCCGATGGAGAGGTAGAGCGAGGCGCCGTCGAGGTTGAAGGAGTAGCCGGTGGGCAGCACCAGGCCCACCGCGTCGTCGCGGGCGCCGGCCCTGCGCAGCTTCTGCATCACACGCGGCATGACGGACTCGGTGGACGCGGTGCCGAGCGCGAGGAGCATCTCCTCGCGGATGTAGCGCAGGAACTTCCACAGGCTCAGCCCGGTGACCATGCGCAGGGCGACCGCCAGCAGCGCGATGAACAGCGCCGCGGCGACATAGCACAGGATGATCAGCTTGGCGTAGGTCTCGATCACTCCGAGCCCGTACTGGCCGATCAGGACGGCCATCGCACCGAACACGGCGATCGGGGCCAGCCGCATCACGAAGCCGACGATCGCGAAGATGATCTCCTGGGCCTGCTCGATGGCGGGCAGCACCTGCGGCACCTTGGTGTGGCCGAGGTGCAGCAGCGCGGCGCCCACCAGACAGGCCAGGACGAGCACCTGGAGCAGGGAGTTCTCGGCGAAGGCGCCGATGAAACTGGTGGGCAGTGCGTTGACGATGAACTCGGTCGTGGAGGGCAGCGCACCGCCGCCCGTCTTCGCGTCGACCGCCTTGGTGCTCAGCGTGGACGGGTCGACATGCATGCCCGAGCCGGGCTGGACGACGTTGGCGGCGACCAGGCCGATGATCAGCGCCGCGGTGCTGGCGACCTCGAACCAGATCAGGGCCTTGAGTCCGATCCGGCCGAAGGCCTTGAGGTCACCGGCCTTGGCGATGCCGACGACGACCACGCAGAACACCAGCGGCGAGATGATCGTCTTGATGAGCCGGGTGAAACCGTCGCCGAGCGGCTGGAGATCCGCGGCGAAGCCGGGCCACAGCTTCCCGACGACGATTCCGAGTACGAGCGCGCAGAGGACCTGCACGAACAGAGAGGTACGCAGTATGCGTGCGACGCGTCGCGGGACGGACGGGACGGACGGCGGCACGGGCACTCCTAGTGGGGACGTCAACCTCGCAGAAGCCGGGGAGACTTCTGCGATACGGAAAGCGGCTTCCGTGACGATCACTTTCGCGCTCCGGATGATCGCGCCCGCAACCTCTGTGTTGCGGACATGTAAATCACGCCCCGTGTGACACATCGCACACAACTGGCCTCAGCAGCCGTCCCGATCCTCCGTGAGCACCCCCTGAACGGTCGTCAGGGAGCGGTCGTAGCAGCCCGCCGAGCCGTACAGCCGGTAGCGCTCGCTCGTCGTGCCGACCGCATGCCGCTGATCACGCGGGACGCCCGTCGTGTAGGTGGCGTCGCCGCTGACCGTGTCGTCCAGTCGCGACCAGCCCGTCCGCCGGCCGCCGCGCGACTCGACGACGGCCGCACGGTCGCCGAGCGTCAGCACGGTGCGCAGCCGGGCGTCGTCGCCGATCGTGGTCGAGCCGTTCATCGTGTACGTGCGGTGGGTGAGCGTCGTGCGGGCCGGTCCGCGCCCGTCGACGGTCACCGACTCGTCGTCGGTCCATTTCGCGTCGAGGCCGTCCATGTTCTCGCCGTCGGTCCAGCGGTGGGCGGAGGTGTTGGCGAGCGTGCGGCCGACCGTGGTGGTGACGCGGCCGTGCGAGGTGTCGACGTATCCGGAGACGGTCAGCCGGTGACCGGCCTCGGTGTCCACCCGCTCCGGTGAACCGGCCGTATACGTCGAGGAGTTCGCGAGGTCGCCGGCCCGGTCCACGGTGAGCTTCCCGGGCACGTGCGTCCGCCCGGCGTCCTGCCACACCAGCACGTCGACCGGCGCGCTCCAGCCGCTCTGCCCCTCGGGCACGCCCACCACCGAGACGTCGACCTTGTGCGGGCGACCGTCGTTGAGCAGCCCCGCGAAGGGTGTCAGGTCGTATTCGATCGGCTTGACGTCGAAGGCGCGCGGTGCCGGAATGACGTACCACAGGAAGGGGTTGGACCAGCCCCCGGTCCACACGTGCGGGAACGGTGCTGCGATTCCGGCCAGTTGGCCGTCGACCTTGATCTGCACCTCGCGGTAGGGGCCGCCGTCGGCCTGGCAGGAATACGGCGCCTTGCCGGGCACCGCCAGATACCAGAACTCCTCGCAGCCGCCGCCCGATCCGGTGGCGTACACCTCCGCGAGGATGCGCTCACTGTTGCGCGGGGTGGTGAGGGTGTTGCCGTCGCCGAGGGTGAGGACCTTGTCCGCGGGCGCCGCGGCCGGTTCGCCCGGGTAGAAGGTGAGCGTGACCTTGACGTCGAGTACGCCGGTGTAGGTGTCGTCGACGACGTTCCCGATGAGCATCTCGACGTCCTGGCTGCGACGGAAGGTGTCGCTGTAGCGCGTGACGTCCTTCTCGACGGACCACGCGATGCCGTCGGGCGAGGGCTCGGGGGTGGAGGTTCGGAGGATCTCGACCCCGCCGACGTGCAGATAGCCGAGCCGGTCGAACTGCCGCCCCTTGACCTTGCCGTCGAGGCGCAGCACCACCTTGCTCCAGCGGTCACCACAGCCCGTGGGTGGTGTGTACGTTCCTTTGTAGGCGGTGAAGTCCTTGAACTGCGCCTCGGCGAGCGTGACTTGGCAGGACTTGCCGGCCGGTCTGTCGACGGGCGGAGCCGCCGTCACCGGGTCGTGCCAGTCGGTACCGAACTCGGCGGGCACATCGGCGGCTCCGGCCGGCCCCGCCCCGAGGAGGGTGCTCGCCAGAAGGGCCACTCCGGCGAGCATGGACATGACGATCTGTCTCTTCATGGCCCGTGTTCTACGGGGAGTTGGCACCTCGTGGCAATGAGGCCTCCGTCAGAAGTGCTAGGCCGCCAGGTCCGCCCTGTCCCCCATCACCACCACGGGATGCCGGTCCGGGTCGAGCGTGCGCAGCAGGTACTCCATCGCCGCGCTGGACAGGCTGATGCAGGCCGACGTACCGCTGCCGTGGTCCAAGTGCAGCCAGATGCTGCCGCCCTTCGCGTCGCCCTCGGGGCGGGTCGGGTCATTGGGCGCGGTGCCCTTGACGCGGTTGTAGTCGATGGCGATGACGTAGTCGAAGTCGTGCCAGTGCGAGGCGGCCCACTGGCGCGGGGCCGCGAAGGACGCGTCGCGTGTGTACGGGAGGCGGGCGCCGGGGTCGGCCAGCACGCCGCCCGCGTCGGTGAGGGTGAACACGCCGACGGGGCTGCGCCGGTCGCCCTCGTGGTGGTCGGTGGTCCAGCCTTTCTTGCCGTTGTGCGCCGGCCAGCTACGGGTCCGCTGCCAGCTCGCACCGTGCTTCGTGTACAGCACGACCGTGGAGTCCGCGGAGTCCCTGCCCGTCCCGTAGACCGCCACGACCTGACGGGAGTTCGCTGGAATCCGCTGTCTCAGGCGGTCGCCGATGCCGGGGATGCGGGTGCCCTGGGCGGCACGCGCGCGCGTGGCGGCCATGTTGCCCGCGGCCCCTGTCTGCGCGGTACTGCTGTCCTGCGCGCCGCCGCACGCGGTCAAGGCCGTCAGAAGGGTTCCCAGGGCCGCCACCGCGGCCGCCGCACGCGGTGCACCGATCTTTCGCATCGCCCCATTCTGTACGGCGCCACGGAAAACCGTTTGCTTCCGACCACGCTGCGACGCGAACCTGTCACGGTTTGCTGCCGCCGTTCGCGGTTCCCCCCACCCCCCTGACACGAGCCACTGGGACGTCAGTCGTCATGCAGATTCAAGACCTTCCGTATCCCGACCCGGGTGTGCCGGACGCACGCTCCGGTCCCCGATTCCTGTGGTGGCTGGGCCGTAACCAGCTGGGCGGTCAGTTCAAGTCGCTGGCCTGGGGCCTGCTGCACTTCGCGTCGGTCTCCGCGCTGCCGTTCTGCGTCGGCATGGCCATCCAGGCCGTCGTGGAACGCTCGGGTACCGGGCTGGCCCTCGCGGGCGCCCTGTTGGCCCTGGCGGGCCTCGGCACCGCACTCGGTGACACGTTCCTGCACCGGGCCGCGGTCACCAACTGGATCACGGCCGCCGCCCGCGTCCAGCAGTTGCTCGCCCGCAAGGCGGCGGTGCTGGGTTCGGCGCTGACGCGGCGTGTCGCGGCCGGCGAGGTGGTGGCCGTCTCCACCGGTGACGTCGAGAAGATCGGCTGGTTCGTGGAGGCCGTCTCCCGGTTCACCGCGGCGGCCCTCACCGTCGTGCTGGTCTGCGTCGCCCTGCTCGTCTACCAGCCGGCGCTCGGCGTGGTCGTCGCCGCGGGTCTGCCCCTGCTGGCGATCGCGGTGCTGCCGCTGCTGCCACGGGCGACGCGACGGGCCGACTTCCAGCGCGAGAAGGCGGGGCGGGCCACCGAACTGGCCTCGGACACCGTCGCCGGACTGCGTGTGCTACGCGGCATCGGCGGCGAGGAGCTGTTCCTCGACCGCTACCGCCGTGCCTCCCAGGAGGTCCGGCACGCGGCCGTCCGCAGCGCCCGCATGTGGTCCCTGATCTCCGCGATCCAGGTGCTGCTGCCGGGCCTGCTGACGGTCGTGGTCGTCTGGTACGGCGTCCACCTGGCCGGCCAGGGCCGCATCACCGTCGGCGAACTGGTCACCGTCTACAGCTCGGTGATGGTCCTGACGTATCCACTGCGCCACTTCGAAGAAATCGCCATGGCCTACTCCTTCTCGCGGCCCTCCGCCAAGCGGGCGGCGCGGGTGCTGTCGCTGGAACGGGCGACGGACACCGAGGGCTCACGCACGGCCGACGTCCCCTCGGGGGACCTGTACGACCCGGCGACCGGTCTGCTCGCCCCCGCGGGCCGGCTGACCGCGGTGGTGTGCGGCGACCCGGACGCGGCGGGCCTGCTCGCCGAACGGCTGGGCGGACACCCCGCCGAGCAGGGCACCTCCGTCCTGCTGGGCGGCGTACCCCTCGACGAGCTGCCGCTGGACACCGCGCGTGAGGCGGTGCTCGTCCAGGACAAGGACCCGGTGCTGCTGTCCGGTTCGCTGCGCGAGCTGCTCGACGTGCCCGCCTCGGGCCACGTCGGCGCACGCGAGGCGCTGGCGGCCGCGCAGTGCGGGGACGTCCTGGAGGCGCTCGCCCAGGGGTCGCTGGACGCCGCGGACCCGATGGACACGCGGATCACCGAACGCGGGCGGTCGCTGTCCGGCGGTCAGCGACAGCGTCTCGCCCTGGCCCGATCGCTGATCACGGACCCGGAGGTACTCGTCCTGGACGAGCCGACCTCGGCCGTCGACTCGCACACCGAGGCACGGATCGCGGAGGGGGTGCGCGCCCTTCGCGAGGGGCGCACGACGGTGGTGTTCACCTCCTCGCCGCTGCTCCTGGACCACGCGGACCGGGTCGTACTGGTCCACGAGGGCCAGGTCGCCGCGGTCGGCGTGCACCGCGAGCTGCTGCACAGCGAGCCCCGCTACCGGGCCGTGGTGACCCGGGAGACCGAGGAGGAGGCCGCCCTGAGCGGCGTACTCGAAGACGACGACGTTCTGAACGAACTGGAAGAGATCGAGGAGACAGCATGATCGGCGTGGCGCCACCGGCGTACGACCCGGCGGCCCCGACGACGGCGCACACCCTGCCCGTCGGCGCCCCCGCGACCGTACGCGCCTATGTGGCCGAGCTGTTCCACCGGCACCGCCGTGCCTTCCTGGTCCTGATCGCGGTCAACACCGCGGCCGTGCTCGCCTCGATGACGGGCCCATGGCTGCTGGGCGACCTGGTCCAGCGGGTGTCGGACGGTGCCCGGGGTCTTCATCTGCCGCTCACCGTCTCGCTGTTCGTCCTCGCGCTACTGGTCCAGGCCGTCTTCGTACGGCAGGTGCGGCTGCGCGGGGCGATGCTGGGCGAGCGGATGCTGGCCGATCTGCGCGAGGACTTCCTCGTACGGTCGGTCGGGCTGCCGCCGGGCGTCCTGGAACGGGCCGGCACGGGCGACCTGCTGTCCCGGATCACCACGGACATCGACCGGCTCGCCAACGCCATGCGCGAGGCGGTGCCGCAGCTGGCGATCGGCGCGGTGTGGGCGGTGCTGCTGCTCGGCGGTCTCGTCGTTACGGTGCCGCCGCTGGCGCCCGCCGTGCTGGTCGCCGTGCCACTGCTGGTGGCCGGCTGCCGCTGGTACTTCAAGCGGGCGCCGTCCGGCTACCGATCGGAGGCCGCCGGGTACGCGGCCGTGGCCGCCGCTCTGGCGGAGACGGTCGACGCCGGGCGCACCGTGGAGGCCCACCGCCTCGGTGAGCGCCGGATCCAGCTGTCCGAGCGCCGAGTGAAGGAATGGACCGCTTGGGAGAACTACACGCTCTGGCTGCGGTCCGTGCTCTTCCCCGTCATCAACCTCACCCATGTGACCGTGCTCGCCTCGGTGTTGATGATCGGCGGCGTCTTCGTACTGCGGGGCTGGATCGGGGTGGGCCAGCTGACGACGGGTGCGCTGATCGCGCAGATGCTCGTCGACCCGGTGAACCTGATCCTGCGCTGGTACGACGAGCTGCAGGTGGCCCAGGTCTCGCTGGCCCGGCTGGTCGGCGTGCGGGACATCGAGCCCGATGCCGGTGAGGACTCGCTGGCCCCCGACGGGCGCGACGTGCACGCGGACCGGGTGCACTTCGGCTACCGCGAAGGCGTGGACGTGCTCCGCAAGGTGTCCCTCCAGGTCGCGCCCGGCACCCGGCTGGCGCTGGTCGGCCCCTCGGGCGCCGGCAAGTCCACGCTGGGCAGGCTCCTCGCCGGCATCTACGCGCCGCGAGAGGGCCGCATCACCCTCGGCGGCGCCGAGCTGTCCCGGATGCCCGCCGAACGCGTCCGCTCCCATGTGGCCCTCGTCAACCAGGAACACCACGTCTTCGTGGGCTCCCTGCGCGACAACCTCCTGTTGGCCCGGACGGACGCCGCGGACGCCGAGCTGTGGGCGGCGCTGGGCGCGGTCGACGCCGACGGGTGGGCGCGTGCACTGGACGGCGGTCTGGACACCGAGGTCGGCTCGGGCGGGCTGGGGCTCACCCCTGCGCAGGCCCAGCAGATCGCGCTGGCCCGGCTGGTGCTGGCGGACCCGCACACGCTGGTCCTCGACGAGGCGACCTCGCTGCTGGACCCGCGTGCGGCCCGCCACCTGGAGCGCTCCCTCGCCCGCGTCCTCGACGGCCGCACGGTGGTCGCCATCGCCCACCGGCTGCACACCGCACACGACGCCGATGTGATCGCCGTGGTCGAGAACGGCCGCATCAGCGAGCTCGGCAGCCACGACGAGCTGGTCGCGGCGCAGGGAGCGTATGCCGCGCTGTGGCGGTCCTGGCACGGGTGAGCGTTCCCGGCCCGGCCGGGGGCGGCCGCACGGCGGCCCCCGGCCGGGTCAGTACCCATATCCACCACCGCTGCTGCTCGACGCCGGGACCGCCTTCTTGATCGCGGTGCCCTTGGCGTTCAGGACGTACCAGACCTTGTCGATGCCCTGGCCCTTCAGATCGCCGGCCTTCCGGTCCTTGGCGTAGTAGTACAACGGGTGCCCGGCGTACGTGACCTGGACCTTTCCCGACCCCTTCGTGTGGCCGATGAGGTTCGCTTCGACGCCTGCGCCCGCGTGCGGCTTGCCCTCCATGTGCGGCCACAGCTTCATACACGTGGCGTCACAGTTCATGGAACTGGTGTTCTTGCCGTCCTCGGTGAACAGATACAGCGTGCGCCCGCGGCCGTCGACGAGGATGTCACCGACCGGTGAGTGGCTCGCCTTGATGACCGAGGTGTCCATGGTGGCCGCTGCCGGGCGCGCACTGTGGACGCTGCCGCCCCCGCCGCCGCAGCCGGCGAGCGCCAAACCCGCGAGTGCAATCCCCGCCACGGTGATCCTGCTTCGCCTCATGGTCTCTCCGTCCCTTCTGACAGAGGTTGTACGGGCGAGCGATGTGGGTGGATTGGCGTGGATTGCGGCCAATCCTTTCGATGCTTCCGTGCGTACATTTGAACGTGGAGCTGTTCCCGCGTGCCGACCGGGTCGACGACGCCTCACTCGTCGCCGGATTCGCGCTGGGCGATGAGGCGGCGGCGGACGCCTTCGTGCGCCGCTTCCAGGACGCGGTCTACGGGCTGGCGCTGTCGGTGACCCGTGATCCGGTCCTTGCCGAGGACGTGAGCCAGGAGGTGTTCGTACGGGCCTGGCGGGCCGCGGGGAACTACGACCCCCGGCGGGCCTCGGCGCTCACCTGGCTGCTGACGATCACCCGCAACGCCGCGATCGACGCCGTGCGGGCGCGGCGCTCCACTCCCGTCCTCGCCGAAACCCTGGAACGGCTCCTGGATGTGACCCTGCGGGCCGAGAACGACTCCGCCGACACGGAACGGCTGGCCCTGATCGCCCTGGAGAGCGAACGGGCCCTCGACCGGCTGCGGGCTCTGCCGGTCGAGCAGGCCCGGGCGGTCGCGCTCGCCGTGCTCGGCGGCTGCACCGCCGCCGAGGTGGGCCGGCACGAGCACATCCCCCTGGGCACCGCCAAGACCCGCATCCGCACCGGCCTGCGCCGGCTGCGCGACGTGCTGAAGGAGGGAAGCCGCGATGGACCACCCTGACGAGGACGAACTGACCGCCCTGGCCCTCGGCACCCTCCCCGGCACACCGGCGCAGCTGCTGCGTCACCTCACCGTCTGCGCCACCTGTCGCACCGCCTACGACGACCTGTCGGCGGCCGTCGACGCGGTGCTCCCCGCGGCTCCCGCGGTCGCGGCCCCGCCAGGCTTCGATGCCCGGGTCCTGGACCGCCTGGCGCTGCGCCGCCCCTCCCCCGCCCGCCGGCGCCGCCGCACCCCGCTGCTGCTCGCCGCGGCCGCCATGGCCGGACTGTCCCTGGGCACGGCCGGCACCGCACTCCTGCACCACGACTCGGCCCCGGCCCAGGTGACCGCGAGCGACCACGGAGGCCTGCTGCTCACCGGCTCGGGGGCGCGGGTGGGCACCGTCGAACCGAGCCGGGCCGGGACCGAGCACGTCCTGGTCATGCAGATCACGGCCGGCCGGCCCGGCACCCACTACACCTGCCGGCTCCTCCTCAAGGACGGCTCCACCCGCGACGCCGGCCAGTGGTGGATGCCGCCCTCCGGGCGGGCCACCTGGATCGCCTATGGGTCGGCCCCCGCCATCGACCGCGTCGATCTGGTGACGGACGACGGCCACGTCTGGTCGTCGGCGGTGCTGCGCGGCTGACGTCGCCCCCCGGCCCCGCGGACATGCCCCGCGGGGCCGCTTCCCCCTGCGCCGCGTACCTCCTGCTGCCGTGCCGTTGCGCAGTCCCGAAAAGGGGTGGAAGGCTGGATATCGGCACCGGCTCGGGGAGCGCCCTGGGACCGATGGTTCCTCCCGGGCGCAGCCTGTGCTCCGCGTCACGGCGCACCGACGCCCCGCGCGGTGAGCAACGGGCCCGTCCCCACCACCTGGAGGTACCCGTGAACAGCGCCGACGGATGGGGAGACGACGTCTACCAGCCCGACGGATCCGAGATCCAGGAGGACTCCGGGCTGCTCGACGCGGAGGACACCTTGGTCGACGACGGTGTCGACGACCCCCTCGACCGGGGCTGGTCCCCTCCGGACCGACCATGGGCGGTGGAGCGCCCCGATGTGACGGCGGCCGAGCGGCAGCACGGGGAGACCCTGGACCAGCGGCTCGCCGAGGAACTGCCGGACCTGGTGATGCCCGACACCGACGGCATCGGCGACTGCGAGGGCACCGACGGCGAACTCCTGGACAACGAGGTCGGCGCCGTCCGCTCCGGCCGTCTCGTGGCACCGGACGAGGGCGCGCACGAGGACGACGAGAGCGCCCTGGTCGCGCGGGACGTCGGCATCGACGGCGCGGCGGCCTCTGCCGAGGAGGCGGCCATGCACATCGTCGACGAGGACGCCCTGTCCGGCTGACCAGCCGCCGACCAGCCAAGGAGCACCGCATGCAGCAGGACAAGCACCCCGACTACCACCAGGTGGTCTTCCGCGACCGCGCCGCGGGCTACGCCTTCCTGACGCGGTCCACCGCGAACAGCGACCAGACCATCGAGTGGGACGACGGCGAGACCTATCCGGTGGTGGACGTGGAGATCTCCTCCGAGAGCCACCCGTTCTACACCGGCAAGGCACGGACCGTGGACACGGAGGGACGCATCGCCCAGTTCGAGCGGCGCTACGGCGGCGGGAAGGACGCCTGAGGTTCCGCGCGGACATTCATGACGCCGGGCGGTCACATCCGCCCTTCGGGATCCGTCAGTGCAACGGAAGCATCTCGAAGATCCCGGAAGGAAACGTCATGGCCACGCAGCCGCGTCTGTCCAACCCCGTCAAGCTCGTCCCCGAGTTCGGTCCGGTCGCCGGGGCGCTGTTCAAGGCCACCGGCAACGGCTCGGTTCCGCAGAGCACCATCAGCCTGATGCAGCTGCGCGCCGGCCAGCTGGTCGGCAACACCTATCTGACCGTGATGCACAGCGGCAACCTGCGCAAGGCCGGCGAGTCCGAGGAGCGGATCACGGGTGTGGCGACCTGGACGGACGCCCCCTGCTTCACGGACGCCGAGCGGGTTGCGCTGGCACTCGTGGAGGCCGTTCTCACGCCGAATCCGCATGGTGAGCGCGTCTCGGACGACCTGTATGCCGAGGCGGCCAAGCACTACGACGAGACGGCGCTCACCACGCTGACGATCGCCATCGGCCAGGTCTGCTTCTTCATCCCGCTGGCCGTGATCGGCAGGCCGCTGCCGGGGGTCTCCCCCGCGCAGCAGTGGAGGGACTGACCCTCAGCGCTTGCAGGGGTGGGGCGACGGCAGGCGCGCCCCACTCCTGCGGGCCGGTTTCCTCAGATGAAGTTCAGCGCGGCCGCGCAGCCCACCCCGCCCAGCAGCATGAACACCGGCATCAGCACTTTGAGCTCGACCCAGCTGCCGGCGCGGAAACGCATGACCTTCGGCGGGCCGATCGGGTACCAGCGCTTGCGGCCCACCGGTATCGGCCACAGGATCGGGCAGCCGGAGACCGTCAAGGCGTCCCCGATGTCGTGGACGATCGCGCCCAGCACGATCGGCAGCCCCAGCCACAGGTACTGCTGGCCGGGCTGGGTGAACAGCCAGTCGGAGCCGTTGCCCGGCTTGTCCAGGATGCCGGCGAGGATCCAGGCGCTGGTCGCGGCCAGCAGCCACACCAGCACGTCGGCGCTGGAGCCCCGGGTGGCCCGCCACAACAGGCCCTCGATGGCCAGCACGATATGGACGAAGAGAATGGCCAGCACCGCCCAGCGGCCACCGGTGATGGCGGCTACCGACGTACCCGCACCGATCAGGACCGCCCACAGCCAGGTGTGGGTGAGTGTGCGGTGCCCACCGGAGCGGCGAGGGTCGCCCTGCTTCCTCGTCGCCTTGTAGACGGCGTAGGACAGCTTGTCGACGATCTCGCACAGCCCGCGCGAGAGGGGGCCGAAGGCCCTGGAGATGGTGGCCGCCTTGTGGTCCAGGTCCGGGGCGAGAGCGGCTCCGGCGCAGATCAGAGCGCCGACCAGGATGACCGGCCAGGGCATCGGGTGCCCGGCCGCCGCGGCCGCCGCACCGACGCCGAGCCAGGCGGCGGCGCCCGACAGTGAGTGTGCTGGTCCCATCATGGCCGTTGCCCGCCCCATTCCTCTTGTGCCGCTGTCCAGTTGACCGGGTGCGCTGATGCTCCGTCGGCGACACAGCGTACTGGTCGTGATCTTCCTGCCGACAACCGATTCCCCTCTGGGGCAGGACGCCAGGCAAGATGGGGTGCGTGACCCTCATCGATCAGCTGCCGCCGACCGCCGACCCCGACGCCCTCTACGAAGCCTTCGAGTCGTGGGCCCAGGAGCGAGGTCTCACCCTCTATCCCCATCAGGAGGAGGCGCTGATCGAGGTGGTCTCCGGTGCGAACGTGATCGTTTCGACGCCGACCGGCTCCGGAAAGAGCATGATCGCTGCGGGGGCGCACTTCGCCGCGCTGGCCCGGGACGAGGTCACGTTCTACACCGCTCCGATCAAGGCGCTCGTCTCGGAGAAGTTCTTCGAACTGTGCAAGATCTTCGGCACCGAGAACGTCGGCATGCTCACCGGCGACGCGTCCGTCAACTCGGACGCGCCCGTCATCTGCTGCACCGCCGAGGTCCTCGCCTCGATCGCGCTGCGCGACGGCAAGGACGCGGACGTCGGCCAGGTCGTCATGGACGAGTTCCACTTCTATGCGGAGGGGGACCGTGGCTGGGCCTGGCAGATCCCGATCCTGGAGCTGCCCCAGGCGCAGTTCGTCCTGATGTCGGCCACGCTCGGCGACGTCTCGATGTTCGAGAAGGACCTCACCCGGCGCACCGGCCGCCCCACGTCGGTGGTCCGCTCCGCGACCCGTCCGGTCCCGCTGTCCTACGAATACCGGCTCACCCCGCTCACGGAGACGCTGACCGAGTTGCTGGAGACCCGGCAGGCCCCGGTCTACATCGTGCACTTCACACAGGCGCAGGCCGTGGAGCGGGCGCAGGCCCTGATGAGCATCAACATGTCGACGCGGGAGGAGAAGGACCAGATCGCCGAGTTGATCGGCAACTTCCGCTTCACCACCAAGTTCGGCCGCAATCTCTCCCGGTACGTGCGGCACGGCATCGGCGTCCACCACGCCGGCATGCTGCCCAAGTACCGGCGCCTGGTGGAGAAGCTCGCACAGGCCGGTCTGCTGAAGGTGATCTGCGGTACGGACACGCTCGGTGTGGGCGTCAACGTGCCCATCCGCACGGTGCTGTTCACGGCGCTGACCAAGTACGACGGCAGCCGTGTGCGCACGCTGCGCGCCCGTGAGTTCCACCAGATCGCCGGTCGTGCCGGGCGGGCCGGTTTCGACACCGCGGGCTTTGTCGTCGCGCAGGCCCCCGAGCATGTCGTGGAGAACGAGAAGGCGCTCGCCAAGGCGGGCGACGACCCGAAGAAGCGCCGCAAGGTCGTCCGCAAGAAGGCGCCGGAGGGCTTCGTCGGGTGGACGGAGAACACCTTCGAGAAGCTCATCGCCTCCGATCCGGAGCCGCTGACCTCCCGCTTCCGTGTCACGCACACCATGCTGCTGTCGGTGATCGCCCGTCCGGGCAACGCCTTCGAGGCGATGCGCCATCTGCTGGAGGACAACCACGAGCCGCGCAAGCAGCAACTGCGGCACATCCGGCGCGCGATCGCCATCTACCGCTCGCTGCTGGACGGCGGCATCGTCGAGAAGCTCGACGAGCCGGACGCCGCCGGCCGCATCGTCCGCCTCACCGTGGACCTGCAGCAGGACTTCGCGCTCAACCAGCCGCTGTCCACCTTCGCACTCGCCGCGTTCGAGCTCCTCGAACCCGAATCGCCGTCCTACGCCCTGGACATGGTGTCCGTCGTCGAGTCGACGCTGGACGATCCGCGGCAGATCCTCGTCGCCCAGCAGAACAAGGCCAAGGGCGAGGCGGTGGCCGCGATGAAGGCAGACGGCGTCGAGTACGAGGAGCGCATGGAGCGCCTCCAGGACATCAGCTACCCCAAGCCCCTGGAGGAGCTGCTCTTCCACGCCTACAACACCTACCGCAAGAGCCACCCCTGGGTGGGCGACCATCCGCTGTCGCCGAAGTCCGTCATCCGGGACATGTACGAACGCGCCATGTCCTTCACGGAGTTGGTGTCCTTCTACGAGCTGGCCCGCACCGAGGGCATCGTGCTGCGCTACCTCGCCAGCGCCTACAAGGCCCTCGACCACAACATTCCCGACGATCTGAAGTCCGAGGACCTGCAGGACCTCATCGAGTGGCTCGGCGAGATGGTCCGCCAGGTCGACTCCAGCCTGCTGGACGAGTGGGAACAGCTCGCCAATCCGGAGGAGATGACCGCCGAGGAGGCCCAGGAGAAGGCCGACGAGGTCAAGCCGGTCACCTCCAACGCCCGCGCCTTCCGGGTCCTGGTCCGCAACGCCATGTTCCGCCGCGTCGAGCTCGCCGCTCTCGACCAGGTCGAGGAGCTGGGCGAGCTGGATGCCGACTCCGGCTGGGACGCCGACGCATGGGGCGAGGCGATGGACAAGTACTGGGACGAGTACGAGGACCTGGGCACCGGCCCGGACGCCCGCGGCCCCAAGCTGCTGCTCATCGAGGAGGAGCCGGAGCACGGTCTGTGGCGCGTTCGCCAGATCTTCGCCGACCCGAACGGCGATCATGACTGGGGCATCAGCGCGGAGGTCGACCTCGCGGCCTCCGACGCCGAGGGCCGTGCGGTCGTCCGCGTCACCGACGTCGGCCAGCTGTGAGCCAAGTCGTGAGCCAAGGAGAATCCCACGCATGACGAACCCGGCCGAGAGACTGGTCGACCTGCTCGACCTGGAGCAGATCGAGGTCAACATATTCCGTGGCCTGAGCCCGCAGGAGTCCCTGCAGCGGGTCTTCGGCGGCCAGGTGGCGGGACAGGCGCTGGTCGCCGCCGCCCGCACCACGGACGGCGAGCGTCCGGTGCACTCGCTGCACGCGTACTTCCTGCGCCCGGGCCGGCCGGGGGTGCCGATCGTGTACCAGGTCGAACGGGTGCGGGACGGCAGGTCTTTCACCACCCGCCGGGTCACCGCGGTGCAGCAGGGCCGCACGATCTTCAATCTCACCGCCTCCTTTCACAAGCCTGAGGAAGGGTCCTTCGAGCACCAGCTGCCGCCGGCCCGCAAGGTCCCGGACCCGGAGTCCCTGCCGACGGTCACCGAGGAGATCCGGGAGCATCTGGGTGCGCTGCCCGAGCGCTACGAGCGGATGGCGCGCCGTCAGCCGTTCGACATCCGCTATGTGGACCGGCTGCGCTGGAGCGTGGCGGAGGCCAAGGACGCCGAGCCGCGCAGCGCGGTGTGGATGCGCGCGGTCGGGCCGTTGGGCGACGACCCGGTCGTGCACACCTGCGCGCTGACCTACGCCAGCGACATGACCCTCCTGGACGCTGTCCGCATCCCGGTCGAACCCCTGTGGGGCCCGCGGAGCTTCGACATCGCCTCGCTGGATCACGCCATGTGGTTCCACCGTCCGTTTCGCGCGGACGAGTGGTTCCTCTACGACCAGGAGTCACCGATCGCAACGGGCGGCCGCGGCCTGGCACGTGGGCGGATCTACGACGCCGAGGGCCGGCTGCTGGTGTCGGTGGTCCAGGAAGGTCTGTTCCGGGCGCTGTAGCTCAGTCAGTTCTGCGGCGCAGCCAGCCCAACAGACCGTGTGAGCGTCCCGGTTCCCCGCGCCGGGGCGGGTCTTGTTCCACGGTCGTCGAGGGCATGGGCGGCTTGTGTTCCGCAGTCGTCGGCAGTGCGGGTCGTTCCCGTTGCCGTCCTTCCGCCGGCCGCGGCCGGACAATCGGGCGCGGCGCCGGCTGGAGTGCGCGCGCATGGCTGACGGCCTGTGCGAGATCGGCCCGCAGCCAGTCGATCTCGTCCGGGTCCTCCGCCATGGTGAGGCTCTCGGCGAGGTGCGCGGCGGGCGAACCCGGTGCGCCGTGCGCCTGTGGCCTGGGCCTGAACCGGTTCAGGTGGACGCGCTCGTAGGGGTCCTGGATGATTTCCGCGATCTGGACGGCGTCGAGGAGGGAGGCCACGGCCGCGGCGCACGCCCAGGGATGGTTGTCGGCCCGCCGCAGCAGGAAGCCGAGGTGTCGCGAGCGCCAGTTTCGGGGGCGCAGATCAAGCCCCTCCAAGAGCTGCTCCCGCGCGCCGGAGGGCGTTCGGCCCTGCAACAGCGGTGCGTTGTTCTCGTCGGCCGCGAACTGCCGCAGCTCTTCGGCCAGATAGAGCCAGACCACGGCCCGGTACCGGTTCAGATAGAACTTGACGGGCTTGACCACGCCGAGCCGGGCCAGCCCCGTGAACTTCCCGGGCGTCACCTGCAGAAGGGCCGCGCCTTCCTTCGTACCCACGGTTGCGACGCGTTGCTTCAGGGACTCAGGGAAGCCGTCCTCTGCGTGCAGCCGATCGATCTCGGTGCGGGTGACCCGTCGGCCTCCGCCCCCTTCGTCGGGCACGGTGCGGATGCATCCGAGGTCCACGGCGAGCTCGAACTCGCCTCGCCTGAGATTCAGTTCGCGCGCCGCGCGGCTCGGCGTGCAGGAGGTGCTGTGCGGTTGTGTGACGGTGCTGCCTGACATGGCCCATCTCCCCCGTGGAGTCTGTGGCCCGCGCCGTTCGCGCGGCCTCGGAAAAAACCGTAGCCGCTTCGGCGGATCTCGTGGCGAGCCTGTGGATAACTCCACGGGAGAGGGCAAACGTACAGGTCAGGCCTCTGTGGTCGGGGTCCGCTCGGGCTGCCTGGCCTCCACGCCGAGGTGTTCGCCGACTCGGTTGACCAGTAGGGTCATCTCGTAGGCGATCTGGCCGATGTCGGCCTCCGCACCGCTGAGCACGCACAGACAGCTGCTGGCGCCGGCGGCGGTGACGAACAGCACCGCGTCGTCGAACTCGACCATCGTCTGGCGCACTCTGCCCGCGCCGAAGTGGCGTCCCGAGCCCTTGGCCAGGCTGTGCAGTCCGGACGAGACGGCGGCAAGATGCTCGGCGTCCTCGCGCCGCAGTCCCGTACTCGCTCCCGTCACCAGGCCGTCGTTGGACAGGACCAGAGCGTGCCGTACATGTTCGACGCGCTCGGTCAGGTCGTCCAACAGCCAGCCAAGTCCCTGGTTCTGCACCATGATCCGGTCTCCCCGCGTGATGACTCCCCCTGGCCGGAGGATCTCCACGCCAGCCTTCACCACGACCGCGGCGCGGGCAAGGAGGATAGGGGCATGGCGCAGAAGATGACCGACAAGGAATGGCGGGACTTCGTCTCGCACGGCACCCGCACCGGAAAGCTGGCGACCGTCCGGGCCGACGGCAGTCCGCACGTGACCCCGATCTGGTTCGTGCTCGACGGAGACGACGTGGTGTTCAACACCG
This sequence comes from Streptomyces sp. NPDC002092, assembly GCF_053593775.1. Lineage (NCBI taxonomy): Bacteria > Bacillati > Actinomycetota > Actinomycetes > Kitasatosporales > Streptomycetaceae > Streptomyces > Streptomyces sp. NPDC002092. The sequence goes on along the minus strand of NZ_JBSFDG010000027.1, from coordinate 87,530 downwards.
CGAGCACGAGCGTGAAGGGGCGCAATGTCCTGCGTGACGGCAGGGTCGCGCTGTGCGTGGACGACGACCGGCCGCCCTTCGACTTTGTCGTCCTACAGGGCCGTGCCCGCATCTCGGAGGACGTCGACGAGCTCAGGCAGTGGGCCACCCGCATCGGGGCGCGCTACATGGGCCAGGAGCGAGCCGAGGAGTTCGGGGCCCGCAACGGGGTGCCGGGGGAACTCCTCGTCCGGGTCACGATCGACAAGGTGCTGGCGGAGAAGGCGATCGCGAGCTGAGGGGGCGCCCGCGCGGAGTGTCCGTCAGCCGACCGAGTCGAGCAGCCGGGCGGTGTGCATCCGCCCGGCGTACTCGACGAGACGGATCAGCACTTCCTTGCCCGAGTCGCGGTCACGGGCGTCGCACAGCACCACCGGTGTTCCCCGGTCGAGGTCGAGGGCGCGTGAGACATCCTGGGCGCCGTAAGTGCGGGCGCCTGTGAAGCAGTTGACGGCGACCACGAACGGGATGTGCCGGTGCTCGAAGTAGTCCACCGCCGGGAAGCAGTCCTCAAGGCGCCGGGTGTCGGCGAGGACCACGGCACCCAGAGCTCCTTGCGACAGTTCGTCCCACAGGAACCAGAAGCGGTCCTGCCCCGGTGTGCCGAAGAGGTACAGGGACAGGCCGGACCTGATGGTGATGCGCCCGAAGTCCATGGCGACGGTCGTGGTGACCTTCTGGTCCACACCATCGGTGTCGTCCACCAACTGGCCTGCCTCGCTGAGCAGTTCCTCAGTGCGCAGCGGCCTGATCTCGCTGACGGCGCCCACCAGGGTGGTCTTGCCCACGCCGAATCCGCCGGCGACCAGGATCTTCAACGCCAGCGCGGCCGTCTCGCCGTCCTGCGCGTCGGAGTGCTCGGAGACCATCGATCACTTCTCTCGGGAGTACCGGGTTGCCCCGTACGGGACCGGGTGGTGGTGAACTGACATCTACAAGGCCCGCAGCCCTGCGATCACCTCGCGCAGAATCCGTTCGTCAGGAAGCTGCGCGGGCGGTACGGGACGGCTGACGGTGACGCAGCCGAGTTCCAACAGGTCGCCAAGGAGTACCCGGACCACGCCCACGGGCAGGTCGGCGCCCGCGGCGAGTTCGGCGACCGACTGGGTCTCGGTGCGGCACAGGTCGATCAGGGCCCGGTGTTCCGGCCCGAGCCCGGTGTCGTCGTCGACGCCGGGTGCGCCCGAGTCCAGGGTGACCAGGGCGATCAGGTCGAAGCGGACCCCGGTGGGCCCGGGCCTGGTGCGTCCGCCCGTCATGGCGTACGGGCGGACGAGGGGCCCGGCCTCGCCGTCGTACCACTGGCTGCCCGGCTCGGGAGGGATGCCGGTGCTGTCCGCGTTCATGTGCGCGCGCCACCCTCGCGTCTCATCGGGCGGCCGGCGGCCGCGCGGCGACACGGGTCGGCGTGTACAGGTGCTCGCCGACGCGTTTGACCAGTCGTGCCATCTCGTAGGCGACCAGGCCGATGTCGGCGCTGACGGCGGTGAGTACGGCGAGGCAGGAGCCGTCGCCCGCGGCGGCCACGAACAGGAAGCCGTCGTCCATCTCCACCATCGTCTGGCGCACCCCGCCGGCGCCGAAGTGCCGACCCGCGCCCTTGGCCAGGCTGTGGAAGCCGGAGGCCACGGCGGCGAGGTGTTCCGCGTCCTCGCGGCGCAGGTCGGAGGAGGCGCCCACGGCGAGTCCGTCGTTGGAGAGCACCACGGCGTGCCGTACTTCGCTCACACGCAGCACCAAGTCGTCCAGCAGCCAGTCGAGTTCGCCGGATCGCCGGTCGGTGCTCGGGTTCTGGATCATGCGCGGTCTCCTTCGCTGCTGTCGCTGCGCGGTGTGGGGTCCGGTCCCATGCCGCGGCCTGGTTGCCTGCCGCCGCCGCGTTTCCAGCCGTCGCGGTAGGCAGCCATACGGTCCCGCACGATCTCGGGGGTACGGCGGTCCTCGCGGGCGGAGGCCTGCTGGGGGGCGGGCTCCTCGGGGCGCTGTTCGCGCAGTTGGGGGGCGAGACTTGCCTGGCGTACGCGGCGGGGCAGGTCGTCGGAGTCTTCGGTGTCCTCCTGGGGACGGTGCAGGCGCAAGGTGGTGACTCCGGGGGGTGGGGTGTCGGGCGTCGTGTCCACCGCGGCCGGTGCGTGGGCCACCAGCGCGGGCCGCTCGGTCGTCGCCGGGACGGAGTCCTGGTGCGGAGCGCCGCCGGACACGCGCGCGTACTCGCGTTCCGTCGGCCGCTGCGGGTCCGCGGCCTTGCCGGGGGAACGTTCCGCCGCGCCGCCGTGCAGCAGGGCGGTGGGCAGCAGGACGACCGCGGTGGTGCCGCCGTAGGGGGAGGTGCGCAGGTGCACCTTGATGCCGTGGCGGGCCGCGAGCCTGCTGACCACGAAGAGGCCGAGCCGGTCGCTGTCGAAGAGGTCGAGCGCCTCGGACTGTTCGATGCGACGGTTGGCCTCGGTGAGGGTCTCCGTGCCCATGCCCAGGCCGCGGTCCTCGACCTCGATCACGTAGCCGTTGCCGACGGGTTCGCCGGTGATGCGCACGCGCGTGTGCGGCGGCGAGAACTGGGCCGCGTTCTCGACGACCTCGGCCAGGAGGTGGGTGAGGTCGGCAACGGCGGAGCCGACGACGGCCGCCTCGGGGAGCTGTCGCACCTCCACGCGCGCGTAGTCCTCGACTTCGGACACGGCCGCGCGCACCACGTTGGTCAGCGAGACCGGCATGCGCCAGGCCCGACCCGGTGCCGCTCCGGAGAGGATGATCAGGCTCTCGGCGTGGCGCCGCATGCGGGTGGTGAGGTGGTCGAGGCGGAAGAGGTCGCTGAGCTCGTTCGGGTCGTCGGAGCGGCGCTCCATGCTGTCGAGGAGGCTCAGTTGGCGGTGGACGAGGACCTGGCTGCGGCGGGCGAGGTTGACGAAGACCCCGGAGATACCGCTGGCGAGTTCGGCGCGCTCGACGGCGGCGCGCAGTGCGGCGCGGTGGACCGTGCCGAGGGCCTCGGCGACCTGTCCGGTCTCGTCCTCGGCGGGCGGTCCCGGTGGAGCCTCGGCCCGGATGTCGATCTCCTCGCCGGCCCGCAGCTTCCGCATGGCCTCGGGGAGGTTGCGGCGGGCGATCTCCAGGGCGCTGTTGCGCAGGCTGACCAGCTCGACGACGAGGCCGCGTCCGATGCGGACGGAGATGACGAGCGAGGCGGCCACCGCGGCGAGGCCGAGGAGCACGGCGGCGCCGGCCGGGGTGAGCAGGCCACGGGTGAACGGGTCGGCGCGGTGCGCGACACTGCTGCCGGCGTCCTGCTCGATCGTCCGCATCCCGTCCTGCACGCGCGCGTGTGCCGTGTTCCAGTCGGCCTCGGGTGCGGCGGCGATCGCGCGTCCGCCCGGGGCGGCGGTGAGGATCCGGTCCTCCGTGCGGCCCAGGGCGGCGTAGTCATTGCCCTCGGCGAGGGTGCGCCAGGCGGTGCGCTCGGGGCCGCTCAGGTCGGCGACGGCGGCCTCGGTGAGCGTGCGGCGGGTGTCGACGGCGCCGGTGAACAGCCGTAGCCGCTCGCCGCTGAGTCCGCGGGTCAGACGGGCACCCGAGAGCACCGAGTCCTCCTGGGCCAACGCCTCGCCGGCACGGGAGAATTCGAGCAGCACGCGCGTGTCGGAGCCCAGATCGGCGTCCTGGATGCCGGTGAGCGCGCCGCCCACCGCGAAGGCGCTGTTGATGGTCCTGGTGTACTGCCCGTACGCCGTGGCCCAGTTCGCGCGGCGGTCGAGCACCGCGGTGCGCAAGGAGCGCAGTTGTTCGGCGCCGGCGACGAAGGTCTTGAGCCGCTGGGCCACGCCGGAGGGCAGTTCCTCGCTGTCGGCGACGGTGTTGTGGCCCCCGAGCCGCAGCCCTGCCACGGCCTGGTCGGTGCGGTCCGCGAGCTTCTCGTAGTCGTCGCTCCGTCCGGCCGAGGGGGCGGTCGCAGAGCGCACCGCGGCCGAGCGCTCGGCCTGCAGTGCGGCGACGGCCGTGGCGACCGGGGTGCGGATCTGGGAGTCGACGCGCTGCAACTGCCGTAGCCGGGCGATGTCCTGGGCGGTGCTGACGGTGGCGTAGGCCCACAGGGCCAGCAGCGAGACGACCGGAACCATCAGCAGGCACACGATCTTGGCGCGGACGGTGCGCGGCCGTATCCGCCAGCGGCTCCCGGGCGCGGGTGCATCGGCCGGCGCCGCGCCCGCGGGCTCGTCCGGGACCTCGTCGGCGGGCGGGCCGGCGTGGGCGCGACGGCCGCGCACGGGAGGCGCGGGCGGCGCCTCTGGGCTGGGGCTGGGGGTCCTACGGGGTGTACGCATGGCCTCCTCGCTCGGGAGTGGTACGGGGGCGGGCCGGGCCGTCGCTAACGGGCGACGGCGCTCTCGACCGGCCGCTGGGCCGAGGCGGATGCCTCGCGCTCCCCGGTCGTCGGCGACAGCGCGACGAAGGCCGAGGTCAGGAACAGGTAGGAGCCGAGGCCGACGGCGAGGGGGAAGATGAACTGCATCGCCGTGGCCCCGGGCAGCGTGTGGCCGGACGGTGTGACATGGACGCGTACCGCGAACATCGCGGTGTAGTGCATGCTGGTCACCGCGGCGCCCATGATCAGGGAGGCGACGGTGACGGCGATGGGCGACTTGATGTTGAGCCCCGCCCACAGGGCCGCCGTCGCCGCGACGACGGCGATCAGGACGGAGAGTGCGACGAGCGCCGGGTCGTAGCTGACGTGGCCGTGCAGCCGCACCGCGGCCATGCCCAGATAGTGCATGCTCGCGACGCCGACCCCGGTGGTGAGTCCGCCGAGGAAGAGCGCGCGGGTGCGGTCACGGCTGTAGCCGACGGCGAAAACGCCGGCCCAGACCACGATCATGGCGACGAGCAGGCTCACGATGGTGAGCGGCACGTCGTAGCGGATGTCGGTGCCGCTGACGCCGAAGCCGAGCATGGCCACGAAGTGCATGGTCCAGATGCCGGTGCCGATGGCGGAGGCCGCGGTGATCAGCCAGTTGCGGCGCGAGCGCCCGGTGGCGCCCAGCGCACGGACCGTGCACCGCAGTCCCAGCGCGGCGCCTATACAGGCCATCACGTACGACAGCACGGGGGTAAGCCAGCCGAAGGTGGCGTGGTCCAGGTGTCCCATGGCTCCGGGACGCTAGTCCCGGCAAGGGCGCACCAAGGGCGCGCATTTCGAAAGCTGTTGGAATATGACGCAGAGAGGTACGTGAACGATCGCGCCCCGCTCGAACATGTGCGCAGCAGCACCCATCCGTGTCGGTGAGGAATCATGCGGAACATGAGCGACGACCACACACATGTCCAGGAATTCTTCGGCGCCCGCGCCGCCGACTGGGACAGCCGGTTCCCCGACGACGGTCCCGCCTACGCCGCCGCGGTCGCCGAGCTCGGGCTGCGCGAGGGCGCCCGGGTGCTCGACGCGGGCTGCGGCACCGGGCGCGCCCTGACACCGCTGCGCGCCGCCGTGGGGCCATCGGGAGTGGTCGTCGGGGCCGATCTGACCCCCGCCATGCTGCAGGCCGCCGTACGGGCCGGAAGGGGCCACGACGGGCAGCTGCTGCTCGCCGACGTCGCCGCACTGCCGCTGCGGTCCGAGACGCTGGACGCCGTGTTCGCCGCCGGGCTGATCGCACACCTGCCCCAACCGTCCGAGAATCTGCGGGAGTTGGCCCGCGTGGTCCGCCCCGGCGGCACACTGGCGCTGTTCCACCCCATCGGCCGGGCGGCACTGGCGGCACGCCAAGGCCGTCAAATCACTCCGGACGACCTGCGCGCGGAGCCCAACCTCCGTCCGCTGCTGGCCGGTTCGGGCTGGCACATGACCTCGTACGTCGACGAGGACGCACGCTTTCTGGCGCTGGCCGTACGGGAAGGCTGAGCCTCAGCAGCGGCCCGCGACGGCCGCGGCGAGGCACGAGTACGGCACCTTGCGGGTCAACGGCTCTCGCTCGTCCACTCCGGTACAGCCGGCGGCTCGGTGGGCGTAGACGCGGGCGGGCGGAAGAGGACGGCTCGGGCCACGGGCGGAGCGAACAGGGCGGTGACAGGCGCAGAGAGCGTCACCACGGACCGGAAGGCACGCCCCACGACGGGGTCACCGGGGGCCCGCTCCGTGACCCGGCGCAGGTACCACCCCGCGATCCGGTCCGCAGGGCCACCGACGGCCGCGTTGCCGACAGCGCCGGGCATCTCACGGTCCGCCCCGGCGGAGATGTCCCACGCCTGCCGGGACGCCGCGAGGAGCACCTGCTGCACGCGCCGCGTGGTGGGTGTGCGGCGTCGGTCCGCGAGCGCGTCGCGCAGGGCGACCGCGGTCATCGCGGCGATGGCCATGCCCTGTCCGTAGATCGGGTTGAAGGTGCACAGCGCGTCGCCGACCGCGAGGAATCCGGCCGGGCGGCGGCCGGGCAGGTCGTAGCGGCGGCGGATGTTCGCGGTCCGCCGGTAGCCGAAGGCCGGCGAGAGCGGTTCGGCGTCGTCCAGCCACCGGTCCAGGAGCGGATGCGCCAGCCGTCTGGTGTATGTCTCGAACTCGTCGTCGTCCGTGGGTGGTTCGCTGCCGCGCAGCCCCGAGACGATGACCAGGTGGCTGCCGTCCTCCAGCGGCAGCGCACCGCCGCCGTGGATCTGTTCGGGGCCGGTGTAGACGAAGTAGCCGAGTGTCTCGCCGTCGAGTACGCCCTTCCGGCCGCGGTAGACGCGGGAGGCGTAGGCGAGGCCGGTGTCGATGGTCTCCTCGTGCGGGGCCTCGGCGCCGATCGCCGCGAGCCACTGCGGCGCCTTGGTGCCGCTGCCGGAGGCGTCGACGACCAGATCGGCCTCCTCGGCCCGGTGCTCCGCGTCGGTGCCGCCGGAGCGGTCCCGCAGCAGCACGCCCCGCACACGCGCGGCATCCCCGAGAAGCCCGACGGCATCGGCCCCCTCCACCACGTCGATCACCGGATTGGCGAGAACCCGCCGCCGCACCAGCGCCTCCAGCTGCGCGCGGGAACCGGTGTAGATGTGCGTCGTCGCGGACACCCGGCGGAACCAGCGCCCGTTCTGCCACAGCACCATGTCCGACGGCATGCCCACCCGTGGCGCCCCCGCCGCCTGCAGCTCCGCCAGGAAGCCCGGCAGCAGCGACTCCAGGGCCACCTGCCCGCCCTGCAGCAGGACATGGGGATGCCGGCCCTGCGGAACGCCGGGCCGCGACCCGGTCCCCTCCGGGAACCGGTCACGTTCGACAACGGTCACCCGGTCGGCATGTCCGGCCAGGGCGTGCGCCGCGAGGAGCCCGGCGAGGCTCCCACCCACGACGACCGCATGCCGCCCGCGCCGACCGCCACCCTCGCCCTTACGGCCTGTCCCGGCGGCAGAGTTCACAGATCCGCTCCCTGGTCGCGACGTCGTGAGAAGACAACAAGTATCCCGTCCCGCATCCCTCGCCCGGTAAAACGAGTCACCGTGTCCGGCCCTTCTGCAGTCCCACGGGAACTCGTCGGCCGCGCTGAGCCGTTAGATCTCGGGAGCGTCCTTGCAGGGGACCATCCGCCGGATCTGTGCGAGCCGCCGGAAGCGCTTCACCGTAACGCCCCCCTTCTGTCGCCGGAACTCCAACTCTACGTTGAACAGCAGGAGATGAACGATCGGCCAGGGCAACCACGCAGGGGGAAGGTGGTCAGCATGTTGGGCAGGGTGCGCAAGTCCTGTGCGAGATTCCTCAAAGCCGTTCACGCGGACATCGACAACGGCCGGGACAAACGTACACACAATCTTTTCGAGGCCGCGGCCGCGTATGTCTCGGCGTGCGCGGAGGACGACCAGGAGCGGATCGAGGAGGCGGCGGGCTGGGTGTCTCCGGAAGCGCTGTCGTTCGGGGTCAACGAGCTGGCGTGCCGGGCTGTCATCGCGCTCGCGCGGGAGCGCGACGAGTCGCCGGGGACGGTGGCCCGCGCGCTTCTGGGCCTCCCGGCGGCCTGACGCGTCGGGTCAGGTGCGGTCGATTCGCCCCGTCCAGCCGGAAAACTGCAGCTCCAGGTGCACTTGTGCCTCGTGACAAGCTGCTTCCGGTCGCACTAGGGTGCGCGCGATCGGATGAATCCATGGGGAGGCTGGGATGGCCGGGACGGACGAGGACGCCGTCGCCGCCGCGGACGATGCGCTTTATGTGCTCACGGCGGTACTGCTGACGCCGGCGAAGTTCCCGAGCGTGCTGGGCGACGACTATCCGGAAGCCTGCGCGGCGCTCGGCCTCGCGCCGCTCGCCGACGGATACGGCCTGGTGCTCGGCCAGGACGGTGACGGCGCCCGGTGGACGGTCGTGGTGGACGACGTGTCGCTGGTCGCCGTCGCGATCGCGTCCTGGGACTGCGGGATGGAGTACGACCTGTCGCCGGACGAGCGCTCGGTCGTCGCCGCGCTGCCGGGCTGGCCACTGGCGGTCGCGGTGGCGGCTCCCGGTGTGCCCGAGCCGCACGATCCCGATCCCGAGGTGACGGACGGCCCGCCGTTGACGCCGCCGGACACCAGCAGGTGGGGGCCGGCTCAGCGGCGCCTGGGTGCCGACGAGATCGCGCTGCAGTGGACGGTGTGGCGGGAGCAGATCGACGACTCCGCCTTCCCGAGCGCGGACCGAACCTCCGAGGACGCGGAGAAGGAGGACGCTCCGGCCGCGGCGGGCGAGCAGGCGGACGGTCAGCCGGGACACGGCGGGGTCCGGCGGGTGCTCGCCGAGGCACGCGCGTACGTGGACACTCCGCCGCCCCTCGGCCGCGTCCGGTCGTCCTTCGCCCCGGGCGACGCGCGGACCCTGCGTGCCGACGGTCCGGGCTGGTCGCTCGTCGCCCGGACCGACGACATCGCGTTCATACTGCTCGACGCGGAGCCCGGCGAGGTGCTGCCGGTCGGCCGCGGGCCGGAGCTGCCGGGTCTGCTGGAGGCGCTCGACAAGATGGCCGTGCGGCCCATTTGAGTCAGCGCGGACCGGCACCCCGCACGCTGTTCCGGTGGGGCGCCGGTCCTGTTTCCGGGTGCTGACGGGCGCGTTGGCGTGTGCCTTGCACGGCAGGGCAACCAAGGCATTGGGGTGTGCGTACGAGTTCCGCGGTGTCGGCCGGGCGAGACGCAGTCGGGGCAGACTCTGCGACGGCACGGGCGCGATCACCGGCGCTCACGGTGAAGCGTCCGCCGGGCCGCATTGCATCGATCTCCTTCCCTCGCACGGCATTTCATCCACCACCCCTGTTACGAGCCGCCATGTCGCGGGCGCGTGCCATGTGGTCCCAGCCCATGGATGCGGTGGAGGCCTGACCGCACGATGGGGCAGCCGTCGGCGCCCGCTCCCCTGCGGGCGTCGTTCCCTGCCGTCCCGCCCCGGAGGTCCGTCATGCGTCCGTCCCGCGGTGTTCCGCTCGCTGCCGCCGCCCTGGTGGCAGCGGCCCTCACCTGGCCGGCTCCCGCCCAGGCCACGGCCGTGGGCGGGAACCACTGTGTCCGCCAGGAGCGGGTGCACGTGCCGGGCGCCGCCTTCCAGCAGAGCGCCTGTCTGCCCGACCTGACCACGACCGGGCTCGCCGGCACGCCGTACACCGACACGGCTGATCAGGCGGGACTGACGGCCAAGGCGACCCGTACCCCGTCCGGGGTGCCGGGAGTGCAGATCGACGGCTATTTCCCGGACTCCTCGCACTTCAACACCACCCACGGCTGGCGGCACGACGCGCAGTTCGTGATCCGGTTGCCCGACCGCTGGAACGGCGGCCTGGTGGTCACCGGCGCCCCCGGCACACGCAGGCAGTACGCGACGGACACGGCGATCTCGGACCAGGTGATCGCCCAGGGGTACGCGTACGCGGCGACCGACAAGGGCAACAGCGGTGCCGACTTCTACCGCGACGGATCCCAGCCCGGTGACGCGGTCGCCGAGTGGAACGCGCGGACCACTCAGCTCACCCGGGCCGCCAAGCGGGCGGTGGCCCAGCGATACGGGCAAGCACCGCGCCGCACGTACATGACCGGTATTTCCAACGGCGGCTATCTCACCCGCTGGCAGTTGGAGAACCACCCGGAGCTGTACGACGGCGGCGTGGACTGGGAGGGCGCCCTGTGGACCGCGCAGGGCCCGAGCGTGCTCACCTCGCTGCCGACGGCGGTGGCACGGATGCTGGGCTCGGCGCGGGACGAGGACCTGTACGCGGTGGGCTTCGCGCGTGGCTCGGAGTTTCTGTGGCCGTATCACGAGAAGGCGTACTGGGGCGTCACGCAGAAGATCTACCGCGCCGAGTTCGACCCGGCGTACGACCCCGGCTGCCCCGGCCCGTCCGCCGGTGGCACCGCTGAGCAGATCCTTTCGCCCTGCCCCGCAGACGCGGCGTACGACTATGCGTCGCGGCCCGCGTCCGTCCATCGCGCCGTGGCCCGCGTGGCGCTCACGGGGCGCATCGGCCGGCCGCTGATCACGCTGCACGGCGACCTGGACGCGCTGCTGCCCAAGGCCGCCGACTCGGATGTGTACGCGCGCATGGTGGCCGCGCGCGGACGGGGTGCGCTGCACCGCTACTACACGATCCAGGGCGGCACGCACGTCGACGGGTTGTACGACACCTTTCCGGAACGGCTGCGGCCGATCCTGCCCTGCTACCGCTCGGCGTTCGACGCGCTGGTCTCCTGGGTGGAGACGGGCGCGCAGCCGCCCGCGGACCACACCGTCGTACGGCCCGCGGACGGCGATGTGGTCGACTCCTGCGCGCTGGCCGACCGGGCCGATCCCGTGCGGTAGTGCTTCAGCGGCCGAGCTCCTTGCGGGTGATGCGGCGCAACCTGCGCCGCTGCGAGGGGTCCAGCGTGAGGTATGCGGCGGTCGGGATTCCGAGGACGATCAGGACCACCGCCCAGAAGGGCAGCCAGATCCACAGGAAGAGCCCGAGCGCCACACCTCCTATGGCGATCTTCGCGTTGTTCGACATGTACGTCGCCTCCTTCGCGGCCTGTGCCGCTCTCTCCTGAAAACGGGCCCGTGCCTCCCACGGTTCCGGACCACGACCCTGAGACGTCCCTGAGGTGCGACCCCGACTCGTCCCTGAGAACACTGTCCGTCATTCCCCCCTGAGTGGCTCCCCCACTGCATGCAGGTGACTCAGGGCCTGCCGGTAGGAGTCGACGAGTCCGGTCTCCGCATAGGGAATACCCAACTCCCGGCAGTGGGCGCGCACCAGGGGCTGGGCGAGCCGGAGATGGGGGCGGGGCATGCTGGGGAAGAGGTGGTGCTCGATCTGGTAGTTGAGGCCGCCCAGGAACCAGTCGGTCAGGATGCCGCCGCGGATGTTGCGCGAGGTGAGCACCTGTCGGTGCAGATGTCCCCAGCGCTCGCCGTTCGGGTCGGGCATCTCCATGCCTTTGTGGTTGGGGGCGAAGGCCAGCCCCAGGTGCAGGCCGAACAGCGCCTGGTGCAGGGCGGCGAACGCGAGGGCCTTGCCCGGGGAGAGAGAGGTGAGCAGCAAGGTCGCGTACGCGGCCACGTGGGTCACCAGCAGCAGGCCCTCCACGGCACGCTCCCGCGGTGTCTGCCGGCGCAGGTCCTTGAAGCCGTGGATCTTCAGGGCGACACCTTCGAGGAGGGTGAGGGGGAAGAAGAGCCAGGCCTGGTTGCGGGTCAGCCAGCGACGGAAGCCCGAGCGCTCCTTGGCCTGTGCGCCGGTGAAGACGAGGACGTCGGCGACGACGTCCGGGTCCTTGTCGATGTGGTTGGGGTTGGCGTGGTGGCGGTTGTGCTTGTCGTTCCACCAGGCGTAGCTCATGCCCAGGAGCAGGTTGCCGTGGATCAGGCCGATGACCCGGGCCGCCGACTTGCCGGCGGCTATCTGGGAGTGGCCCGCGTCGTGGCCGATGAAGGCCGTGCGGGCGCCGAACACGGCGAGCAGCGGTGCCAGGAGCAGCGACCACCAGGAATCGCCGGTCAGGACGATGCCCGTGACGATGCCGGCAAGGGCGAGTGCGTTGATGGCGATGGCGAGCGCGTACCAGGTGCGGCGCCGTTCCAGGAGTCCCTGGCCCCGGACCGTGCGCAGAAGGGGCGCGAACTCGCTTCCGCCGGGCGGTGCGTCACACGTTCCCCGGAGGGGTTCGGCTACGGCTGTGGTGGACTCGGGCATGTCCGGTCTCCGGCTCTCTCGGGCAACGGGCTGACCTGAGGAAACGTACGAAGCGACGACCCGTTGCGACCATGACGCCACCACCCGTGTACGGGCGGGGGTCAGCCGGTGGTGGGTCGTGGGGCTGACGACACCGCAGAAGCGGGACGGGCCGGGGGCGGGCGGTTCGGCCGTGTCCCGTCGGCCCGCCGAATGCTGTAACCTCGGCGACCCCGACCCCAGTAGTCAAATTTGAGGAATGCGGCTTCGCTGTGCAGAGGATCCCTGCGGCACCACCGTCCGAGATCTCCGAACTGGCCCACTGCTGCGCCGTTTTCGTGCCCGGTGACCCGGCCCGCACCGGCCGGGTCGCCTTCTGGCGGCCCGACGGCAGCGCCCCATCACCTCATGCGGCCGGGTCCGCTCAGGATCTGGGCGTCGTCCTCCCGGGCGGTGACGGCGTCGGGCTGGTGCAGCTTCCCGCCGTCCTGCTGCCGGTGCGTGCGGCGCTTCCGGTCCTCACGCGCGCGCGTACCGAGGCGCACGCACACCGGGGGGCAGTCTTCTGGGGCTCGGCAGCCGTCCTGGCTCTCCAACTCCTCGCCCGGGGGCTGCTGTTGCCCGGTCTGTCCCCCGGCGATCACGACGCCTGGCGCATCGGCCCCCTGTCCCCGGACGACGTCGACCGCATCCGTGGGCTGGCCGCCGCGATGCCGCCCGAGGCGCACGCCATCCCGGTGGACGGCTCCGGGCCGCTGCGGCTGCCCACCCCGGAGGGGCTGCTGCGCGCCTTCCTGGACGCGGTGGCCGACACGCTCCCGCGCTCCCCCGCGGCCTTCCTGGTGACGGGCGGACCCGCCTACGCGGCGCAGGCACCGCAGCACATGCCCGGGCAGCGGGCGTGGGCCGCCGATGTCGCCGCGGGCCACGACGCGGGCGTACGGCTCTCGCTGCGGATCGAGGTGCCCGGCCTCGCCGAGCTGACGCCGGAGGATGCTGCGGGGCCGTTCCGGGCCGTTCTGCAGGTGCACAGTGTCAGTGATCCGGCGCTGGTGGCGGACGCTTCCGAGGTATGGGGCGCATCCGGAGGCGGGGGCCGGCGTTTCGGTCCGCGCGCGCGGATGGACGCCCTGCTCGCGCTGCGCCGGGCCGCCCGGTCCTGGCCGCCGCTGACGCCCCTGCTGTCGGCGAGCGTGCCGGACGCCGTCGAACTCGCCGACGAGGAGGTCACCGAGCTGCTCGGACCGGGCACCCGGGATCTCGCCGCCGCCGGAGTCGACGTGCACTGGCCGAAGGAACTGGCCCGGACGTTGACCGCACGCGCGGTCATCGGCCCGCCGGACGAGGAGCCGGTGGCCGGCCGGGCCGCCTCGGACACGCCGTCGTTCCTGTCCGCCGACGCGCTGCTCGCCTTCAACTGGCGGTTCGCCCTGGGCGACGAGCAGCTCACGCGCGCGGAGCTGGACCGGCTCGCCGAGGCCGGCCGGCCCGTCGTGCGTCTGCGCGGCCGATGGGTCCTCATCGACCCCCGGGAGGCGCGGCGCGCCCGCGCCCAGCAGGACCGCAAGATCACACCCATCGACGCGCTCGGAGCCGCGCTGACGGGCTCGACGGAGGTCGACGGCCGCCGGGTCGACGTACAGCCCACGGGGTGGCTGGCGGCCCTGCGGGAGCGGCTCGCGGCCCCGGAGGCGCAGGAGCCGGTCGCGCAGCCCGCCGCTCTCGCGGCCACCCTGCGGGACTACCAGCGCCGGGGCCTCGGTTGGCTGGCCCGGATGACGTCCCTGGGTCTGGGCTGCTGTCTGGCCGACGACATGGGACTCGGCAAGACGATCACGCTGATCGCGCTGCATCTGCACCGGCAGAGCGAGGCGTCGACGGCCGGTCCCACCCTCGTGGTGTGTCCGACGTCGCTGATGGGCAACTGGCAGCGCGAGATCGAGAGGTTCGCGCCCGGCACGCCCGTGCGCCGCTTCCACGGGGCGCGGCGCAGCCTGGGCGCGGTGACCGACGGGGAGTTCGTGCTCACCACGTACGGGACGATGCGCCTGGACGCGGGTCGGCTCGGCGAGATTGCGTGGGGCATGGTCGTGGCGGACGAGGCCCAGCATGTGAAGAACCCGTACTCGGCGACCGCACGGGCGCTGCGTTCCATCGGTGCACGCGCACGCGTGGCGCTCACCGGGACCCCGGTCGAGAACAACCTCTCCGAGCTGTGGGCGATCCTCGACTGGACGACCCCCGGGCTGCTGGGCCGGCTCGGCACCTTCCGCACGCGGTACGCGCAGGCCGTGGAGGGCGCCCGGGACCCGGCCGCCGCGGAGCGGCTCGCCCGTCTCGTACGGCCGTTCCTGCTGCGCCGCCGCAAGTCGGATCCGGGGATCGCGCCGGAGCTGCCGCCGAAGACCGAGACCGATCGTGCGGTGTCCCTGACCAAGGAGCAGACGGGCCTGTACGAGGCGTTGGTGCGCGAGACGCTCGCGGAGATCTCCGCGGTCGACAGCATGGAGCGGCGCGGGTTGATCGTGAAGCTGCTGACGGGGCTGAAGCAGATCTGCAACCACCCGGCGCAGTTCCTCAAGGAGGAACGGCCGCGGATCGACGGTCGTTCGGGGAAGCTGGAGCTGCTGGACGAGCTGCTCGACACCATCCTCTCCGAGGGGGCGAGCGTTCTGGTCTTCACGCAGTACGTGCGCATGGCGCGCCTCATCGAACGGCACCTGACGGCCCGTGGCGTCACCTCGCAGTTCCTGCACGGCGGCACGCCCGTCGCCGAACGCGAGGCCATGGTGCGGCGCTTCCAGGACGGTGAGGTCCCCGTCTTCCTGCTGTCGTTGAAGGCCGCGGGCACCGGGCTGAACCTGACGCGGGCCGAACACGTCGTGCACTACGACCGCTGGTGGAACCCCGCCGTCGAAGCGCAGGCCACCGACCGTGCGTACCGCATCGGTCAGACCCGGCCCGTGCAGGTCCACAAGCTGATCGCGGAGGGGACCGTCGAGGACCGCATCGCCGACATGCTCGGCCGCAAGCGGGAGCTTGCCGACGCGGTACTGGGCTCCGGCGAGAGGGCGCTCACGGAGCTGACGGACGCGGAGCTGGCCGATCTGGTGGAGCTGCGAGGGGGCAGCCGATGAACCGGCACGACCAGGACATGGAGCGTACGTTAGCCGCGCTGCCGCCCGCGCACGGGCGGGGGTTTGCGCACACCTGGTGGGGCCAGGCCTGGCTCAAAGCCCTGGAGGACACGGCGCTCGACTCCCAACAGCTCAAGACGGGCCGCAGGCTGGCGCGTGCGGGGTGTGTGGGCGCGGTGTCCGTACGCCCGGGACGTATCACGGCAGTGGTCCAGAGCCGCGGTGGCACGCCTCACCGGGCCGACGTCCTGCTGGAGGAGCTGGACGGCGAACGGTGGGACCGGTTCCTGGACATGACGGTCGAGCGGGCCGGACACGTCGCGGCGCTGCTGGACCGCGAGATGCCACCGCATCTGGTCGAGGACGCGGCGGCCGCGGGCATCGAACTGCTGCCGGGCATGGGCGATCTTGAACCGGCGTGCGACTGCGGCGCCTGGGACCACTGCGGGCACACGGCGGCCCTGTGCTATCAGGTGGCGCGGCTCCTGGACCAGGATCCCTTCGTGCTGCTGCTGATCCGCGGCCGGGGCGAACGGGCCCTCCTGAACGACCTCCAGGCCCGCGACACCACACCCACTGAGGAGCCGGCCGAACCGGAGGGGGTGGACGCCGCCGAGGCCTACAGGACCGGCGACATCCTGCCGCCCCTGCCCACCCCGCCGGAGCTGCCCGCGGAACCCGGTATTCCGCCATGCCTGGACACCGAGGCCCCTCCCGGGCCGGGCGTGGACCCGGCCGCCCTGGAGTATCTGGCCGCGCGAACGGCCGCAGAGGCACACCGCCTGCTCGCGGACGCTCTCCGTTCCGGGAGCGAAGCGCAGGCCCCGGAAGAGGTGCTGACGCTCGCGCAGGATGCGGTCCGTCTCGCCGCAGGACCCGATGACAGGGCTGTGGTGGACCGGCTGGCCGAGGGGTCCGGACGCGACCGGCAGGGGCTGGCGCGGGCCACGCGCGCGTGGCGCCTCGCAGGGGCGGCCGCGCTGTCCGTGCTGGAGGAGGAGTGGACCGTCTCGGGCGAGGCTCTCGCACGCGCGCGTGCCGCCCTGGAGTCGGCCTGGGACGAGGACGAGCGACCGTCACTGCGGGCGAGCGGCAACCGGTGGACAGTCGTCGGCGCACCGGCCCAACTGCGCCTGGGGCGGGACGGGCGTTGGTGGCCGTATCGCAAGGAGCGGGGCCGCTGGGTGCCCGCCGGAGCGGCTTGCCAGGATCCGGCGACCGCTCTGGCCTCGGCGGAGCCGGACCCCGGGGAGGAGCCCGCCTGACGGGCCCTGCATTCGGCCGGACCGCGGAACTGCAGCGGGGCTGAAGCCTCGCCGACCGGTGGCCGGGCCCACGCCGCCCGGCCACCGGCTGGTGACGCGCGCGCCTACGGGGCCATCTCGTACGCGCCGGACAGCGCCTCGACCCGCTGCCAGACCCGCTCCGTGCGTGCCTCGTCGACGACGGGCCGCCGGACCGAACCGAGCGCCCACTCCTGCTGCTGTTCAGTCGCCGAGTCCTTGCCGTGCAGTTCGACTGCGTGCGCGGAGAAGTCCCGTACGAGAACGGCGAAGAGTTCGTCGAGCACATCCTCGTCGAGGCCGGTCAGGGCGGCCTGCTCCAGGACGAGCTGTCCGTGCACGACGAGGGCGAAGAGCTGACCGACCGCGAGGAGGAGGTCGAGGTCCCGGCTCTGCTCCGCGTCCGGCGCGGCCGTGGCGACGAACTCGCAGAGTGCGTCGGCCTGTTCGCGGAAGCGGGTCACGTTCGGCAGGTGCGCGTACGTGTCGAAGGCGGGCCGCCAGTCGTGGAAGCGCACCGAGCCGAGACCGCGGGCCGGTCCCTGCCGGAAGAGGAAGTCGTCGTCGGCCGCGTCGAGGCGGGTCGGTACGGCGGGGTAGTCGACCGGCTCGAGGAGGTGGCTGCGCAGGAACTTCAGGATCAGCGCCAGGTTGACGTGGACCGTGCCCTCCAGCTTGGGAAGGCCGCGGATCTCCACGGCCGCCTGCGCGAAGTAGTTGTCCTTCTCGAAGCCCTTGGCCGCGATCACGTCCCACATCAGGTCGATGACCTTCTCGCCCTCCGTGGTCACCTTCATCTTCGTCATCGGGTTGAAGAGGAGGTAACGGCGGTCGTCAGGACCGGCGGAGCGGAAGTAGTCGACAGCGCGGTCGCTGAACAGCTTCATGCCGACGAGCCTGACGTACGCGTCGGTCAGCTCGCGCCGCACATGCGGGAAGGCGGTGACGGGGCGGCCGTAGAGGATGCGGTTGTGGGCGTGGGTGACGGCCTCGTACATCGCGTGCTCGCAGATGCCGATCGAGGCGGTGCACAGGTTGAACTTGCCGACGTTGACGGTGTTGAGCGCGGCGTCGAAGGCGGCGCGGCCGGTGTGCAGGACGTCCTCGGCCGCCACGGGGTAGTCCGCCAGGCGGAACTCGCTGACGAACTTCGAGGAGTCGACGACGTTCTTGACCAGGTGATAGGCCGGGTGACGGCTGTCGGCGGCGAAGAACACATAGCCGTCGGGGCCCTCGACGTCGGTACGGCGGCCGAAGACCGAGACGAGTCCGGCGGCGTTGCCGTTGCCGATGTAGTACTTGGAGCCGGTGGCGCGGAAGCCGCCGTTGCCGTCGGGCTCGAGCAGCATGTCGGTGGAGTAGATGTCGGCGCCGTGGACCTTCTCGGACAGGCCGAAGGCGAACACCTCTCCCTGGGCGAGGAGTTCAGCGGCGCGGGCGCGGGCGGCGGCGTTGTCGCTCTGCCAGACCGGGCCGAGGCCGAGGATCGTGACCTGCCAGGCGTACCAGTAGTCCAGGCCGTAGAAGCCGAGGATCTCATTGAGCGCGGCGATCCGGCCGGTGTCCCACCGCTTGTCGGATTCTCCCTCCCCCGCGGCGGACGACGGCGTCAGGAACGTGGCGAACAGGTTCTCCTTCGCCGCGAAGGCGAGGAAATCGCCGAGCCAGGCGCGCGTCCGGTAGTCCTCGATCAGCCGCCTCTTCCCGCGCTCCTCGAACCAGTCGACGGTGGCACGCAGCAGGCGCCGCGTCTCGGGGTCGAAGTGCGCGGGGTCGTAGGTGCGCGGGTTGAACAGCAGCTGGTCGGCCATGGTGTGACGCCTTTCGGCTGGTGGACGGGCGGGAAACGGGAAGTCGGACGGCTGGACGGACCGGATCGGATCGGGAAATCGGACGGAGCGGGGAATCGGGAGGATCGGCGGCGGCTACAGCGACGGTCAGCGGGCGGGACCGAATCGGGCCAGCGTGGCGAGCACGTCGTCCAGCCAGTCGATCATCATCCGCTCGTACGCGATGCCACCGCGCAGGACCACGTGCTGGAGTTCCCGCTCCGCGTCGAGCGGCGCACCAGGACCGGGCGTGCCTGCTTGGGGCGTGAAGTCGCGCGCCTCTCCTGCGAGATAGTGCGCCAGGCGGTCCCGGTGCGCCTGGCGGTGTCGCTCCACCTCGCGGATCAGGGCGGCCGGATCGTCGAAGGCTGCTCCGCGGATCTTCACGGCCAGGTCGTGGCGGACACTCTCCGGTTCGATCGGATCCTGCAGCCAGGAGGACAGCGCGGCCCGGCCGAGGTCGGCGACGGAGTACTCCTTCTTGTCCGGCCGACCCTGCTGCGGGACCTCCCGGACGTCGATCCAGCCGTCGTTCTCCATGCGCTTGAGCACGCGATAGATCTGTTGGTGGGTGGCGGTCCAGAAGTAGCCGATGGACCGCTCGAAGCGCCGGGCCAGCTCGTAGCCGGATCCTGGCTTCTCCAGAAGCGACACCAAGATCGCGTGTTCGAGGGCCATGCCACCGATCCTGCTATGCAACTCGTTGCATAGCAACCTCGCCCGCTCCGATGCGACGCGGCTCACGCCGACGACATGCCCAAGGACACACTCGTCAAGGACAGGTGCCTCAGGGACAGACGTACGTGAAGCTCGCCCTCGCCTCCATCGGGGCCGGCTGGTGCGTGATCCTCAGGCGGGCGGTCCCCCGGAAGCGGCCGGAACCGCGGACCGTCCAGCGCAGGTGCACCTTGACCCGGCGCTCACCGCGATCGGCGGTGCGGACCAGCTCGCCCGAGTCCTGGCCGTCCTCGCGCAGCCACCGGTAGGTGACGGGGCCGCCGTGCCCGTCGGTGGTGACGACACCGGTCAGGTCGGCCGTCTGACCGCAGTGCAACGGCCGGGCGGGGGCGTCGACTCGGACGGAGACGACCTCGGGAGCGGGCGCCGGGCGCAGCAGCAGCCAGAGCAGTACGGCGGCGATCGCGACGACGCCGGTGGTGGCGATCCAGCCCCGTCGTCCGCGCCGCGAGCGGGGGGCGGCGGGAACCGCTGCCTCGGTCCGCCATCGGGCCCGCAGGACGTCCTGCTCCTCCAACGGGACCCCTGGCCCGAACCGGAGCAAGATCCCGCCTGAGTCCTCCCCCGCCTCTGCCGGAGGCCTGACGACGCGGTTGCGCTTGCCGAGGACGGTTGCCTGGGTGTCCGCGGCACGGGAACGGTGACCGCGGCCGACCGTGGTGATCTGGTCGGCGGCTGAGGAGTGAGGGACGGGGGCGGCCAGGGAGGTTCGCGGATCCGGGCCACCGGCTCCGTGGGCCGCCGTGGCGGGCTGGCCGACGGTGGTGGTGGGGCGGGCAGAGCGGTCGGGTGCGGGAGCGGGGTTTTCGGGGGCCGTGGGGCGTGGGTCGGAGTCGGTTGCGTCCGGCACCGGGTGAGGGTCCGTACGTGGAGCAGGGCGACCGGGAGCCGCCGTGACGAACGGTGCCTGTGCCTTGGGCGGTGCGAACTCCGGGGTCGATGCGACCGCCACCGCCCGGAGCGCCGTGCGGCGCAGGAAGTCCGCCGGGAGCACCGCCCCTCCGGCGACCAGCGCGCTCCGGGCCGCCGCCAGCCCCTGCGACTCGGCGATGGCGGCACAGCGGGCGAACAGATCCGCCGCGGGGGTTTCTGGCTGCGTCCAGGCGTCGCCAAGAGTGCGGGCCAAAGCGGCCCAGGCAGCGGTGGCGACTGCTGCCCGGCGATCGGCGTGCGGCGCGTCGCCCGACACCGGTATGACGGCCGCGTCGCCCAGCACCGCGCCCAGCTCCGCCTCGGCCAGCAGCGCGACACCGTCCGGAGCGATCACGACGGTGTCGGGGCCGAGCGGGCCGTGGGGCAGGCCTGCCGCACGCAGGGCGAGAAGGGTCTGCGCGGTCTCGTTGAGGATGCTGGCCGCGCTGCCCGCGTCCGGGCGCGGGCCCCCCGCCGATGACAGGACGTCGGCCAGGGTGGGAGCCGGCGGCCGGGCCGTGAGCAGCCACACCTCATCGGCCTCGGCCACGAGGTCGACCGTGCCCAGCAGCCCGGGCAGCCTGAGCTTCGCCGTGGCGAGCACCACGGCCGCCAGGCGCTCGCGCGTGCCCTCGGGCGCCAGCAGGGCGCGGTCGATGCGCAGCGCGCCTAGGGTGCGCTCGCCGGACCGCGCGGGGAACAGGGCGTACCAGGTGCCGTGGCGGGCGTCCCGTGACCAGCCGGACAGGGGCCGTCCGGCCACTGTGGTGGCTGTCGTCATGTCGATCCGTTCTCGTCGCGGCGGGGAGTGGCTCTGAGGTCTCTCGGGTCTCTCGGGGGCCTGGTCAGCACGGAGGTGCGTCGAGGGAGGCCGTCTGGGGACCGTTCGCTGCCGCCGGGTCGCTGCTGAGCGAGACCTCCCAGGTCCCCCGGCACGGATGGTTGGAGAAATCGCCCTCGAAGGTCAGGTCGTAGTGCGTGCTTCCGGACAGGGTCCGGGACTGCGAGCCGTACGGGTCGGCGGGTGTGTCGACGTAGTAGTTCGCGGTGACGGTCAGCGGACCGGTGCCCGTCGTCTCGACCGTCACGGCCGCGATGAGCGTGCCGGGTTTCTGCCCACGCTGCCAGGAGCCGATGGTGAGGCTGACCGTGCCGGCGGTGGCCGGGCCGGGGGACCCGGTGGTCGGCGTCACGGCCGGCGCGGTCGTCTCCGTGGACGGCGTGGGCGAGGTCGACGGGCTGTCCGAGGGGGTGGTCGTGGGTGACGTGTCGGCCGTGGGCCGGGCGCTGCTCGCCGAAGGGGAAGGGGAGGGTGAAACGCCGGGCGCTGTGGGTGAGTTGACCGGTGCCGGGGTCGAGCTCGCCACCGTCGTCGACGTCTCGTGCGGACGGCCCGTCGCGTACGTCGCTCCGCCCGCGACGACGACCAGCGCGGCCGCCCCACCGGTCACCGCCTTCCATCCCCCGCGCTTCAGCCGGTCCAGCAGGGTCAGCGCACTGGCCGAGCCCTCGAGGGTCGCGGTCGTGGTGAACGGGAACAGCAGGGCGAGCAGCGCTGCGAGTTCAGCCAGCCGACGGCGGCCGCGCTCTTCCCAGCCGGCGCCGTAGCCTTCCGCGGCGGACCGTTCCAGGTCGGCGAGGAACGTCTCGACGCCGGGCCGGTCCGCCGGGTCCTTCGCCAGGCCTGAGCGCAGCAGCGGACGCACCGGCGCGGGTACGTCGTCCAGCGGGGTCGGGGCGCGCAGGTGCTGCAGGCGCAGAGCCGTCACGTCGTCGCCGGGGAACGGCCGCCGACCGGTCAGGCACTCGAAGAACACCACAGACGCGGCGTAGACGTCGGCCGCCGGGCCGGCCGGCTCGCCGTTCCACTGCTCCGGCGCCATATAGGCGGGCGTGCCCTCGACGTCGGTCTCCCGGCCGCTGCGCACCGCGATGCCGAAGTCGGCGAGCGCGCTGGTGCCGTCGGCGCGGACCAGGACGTTCTCCGGTTTGAAGTCGCGGTGCACCACCCCGGCCGTGTGGGCCGCGCCCAGCCCCAGCAGGGAGCCCTTGAGCAGGACGAGCGCTGTCTCGGGGCCGGTCGCCCCGTGCCGGAGCAGCAGTTGGCGCAGGCTGACGCCGTCCACCGCCTCCATCACGATCGCAGCCCCGGCACGTGCCTCGACGTACTCGTACAGCCGCACCACACACGGGTGCCGGAGCTCGCCGAGCAGTCGGGCCTCGGCGCGGAAGCGGGCCAGGAACTCCCGGTCCACGCACAGGCGTTCACTCAGGTACTTGACGGCGACGGGGACGCCGATCGCGGTGTGCCGGGCGAGGACGACCCGGCCGCCGGCACCCTCGCCCAGCGTCCGGACGGCCGCGTAACCGGGGACGGCCCAGCCGCCCTCGGTGTGCGTGTCCTGGGTCATGCGGTCCTCTCCACCGGTGCGGGGAGCCCGGCCCCCTGCGGTACGTGCCTCGCGTCCCGTCGACGCCGTATCCGGCGCAGCAGCCAGCGGGCGGGTGTGGACCACACCGGGAAGGCGACCAGGGCGACCACGGCCGCCTCGATCACCGTGGTCCACGGCTCGGGCAGGCGGCCGTCCAGCAGGTCACCGATGCGGGAGCGCCAGGCCAGCAGGGCGAGGCCGAGGAAGCCGTAGGTGCCCACGACGACCGCGAGGCCGTACGCGGCGAGGCCTGCCTGACGGGGGCCGGGCCGGTTGCCCGCGCGCAGGTCCCGCCACAGGCTCGTGCGGAAGTAGGCGCTCGCCTCCTCGCGCAGCCGGGGCACCCGGAGGGCGTCGGTCAGCGCCTGGTAACCGTCCAGCGGCATCAGCGGGTTGAAGTTGTAGAGGGTGTTCAGGTAGAGGCCGAAGGCCAGGTGGTAGAGGACGGCCGAGGCCGGTCCCGCGGGCAGCAGGGCCGCGCCCGTGGCACACCAGCCGGCCAGCGCCGCCGTGGACAGCGGCCCGGAAAGGGCCACGACGACCCGTGACCAGCGGGAGCCGAACCACATGTCGCTGGTGTCCACGAACGCGAACGGCATGCCCATCATCAGCAGGAACCCGCCGCGCCTGACCTTGCGGCCGTACGACTTCACGGCCAGCGCGTGCGTGAGCTCGTGGATGAGCAGCGCGCTCACATAGCCTGCGGCCAGCGCGACCGGGCCCCACACGCCCGCCCCGCCGAAGTCCAGCAGATGGTGCCGGCCCTGCGCGACGACGAAGGCGCCGAGGCCGCCGGCCACCGACAGCCAGGCGAGCAGCACCCCTGTCCGGGTGAACAGCCGCCAGCCGAAAGCCTGGTAGAGCCGGGTCACCAGCCGGTCGAGGCCGGGGACGGACACCTCCAGCTTCAGCAGCGCCCGGTACACGGCACGTGCCGCCCGCTGCCAGCCCTTCGGCCGCTCCTCCTCCGGCCGTCCCGGCAGGCCACGCAGCAGCCCGGCGTCCGCGAACGCGGCAAGCGCGGACTCGATGCGGGGCAGGGCGAGTTCGCCGTAGCGGTCGGCGTAGGCGAAAAGCAGGTCCCGTACGGTGTTCTCGCCGTCGACGGCGTGCCACAGGAACACCTGGCGCTCGTCCAGTTCCAGATAGCGGCCGGTACGGGTGCTGCTGAGCACCCAGCGGGGTGCGCCGCGTTCGGTGGGGATCTGCTTGAGGGCCCAGCCGGAACGGCGGCGGGGCCGCGCGGTGAGCGGACCGTTCGCCTCGGGGGCCTCCTCCTGCCCGGCCTGCCCGGCGGCGGGCAGTTGGGTCAGCTGCGTACCGACGACCATCGTGCGCGAGCCGATCCGGGTGTCGCGGGGCTGCTCGAACACCAGGCGTACGTCGCCGACGGACAACTCGGTGCCGTCGGCGAGGCCGGCCGCACCGCCGTGCAGGTCGACGCCGCCGACGGCGGTGCCGTTGAAGGAGTCCAGGTCCTCGATCCGGAAGCCCTCAGCGGTGCGGACGATGCGGGCGTGGCGGCGCGAGACGCTGGTGTCGGACAGAACCACGTCGTTGTCCTCGCCGCGGCCCAGCGTGGTGACCGGGCCGGTCAGCGCGACGAGCAGCGTGGGGTCGTCGAGGCCGCGCAGCTGGGGTGCGGCGAACGAGGTCGGTGCGACACCCCGGCGCGGGGTGCCGCAGTGCAGGCAGTACGGAAAGTCGCGCCGCACGTGGACGCGGCAGACACGGCAGAGCATGCGGTGACTCAGCCTGCGCCGGAACCGCTGAGGAACGCACCGCCGTTGAAGCCTTCGTCGCCTTCCGCTGCGGGGCCGGAATCCGGCAGGTGCGTGGCGGCGTTTCCGAGGCCGAAGGCCGGCAGGCCACCCTGGACGATGATGTGATCACCGCTGCCGTCCTCGCCCGAGGCGGGCAGGCCACCTTGGACGATGATGCGGTTGCCACCGCCGGGTTCACCGACACCGCCGGGACGCCGACCGATGTTCTCCTGGCTGCCTCCGCCGTTTCCGTCGCCCCCACCGTCACCACCGCCGTGGCCACCGCCACCACTGGGGCGATTGGTGTTCT
>NZ_JBSFDG010000027.1:0-62865 GCF_053593775.1 Streptomyces sp. NPDC002092 | reverse complement strand
TCTCCGGATCACCACCACCCTCACCACCACCGCCACCCTCACCACCACCATGGCCACCGCCACCACTGGGGCGATTGGTGTTCTCCGGATCACCACCACCCTCACCACCACCGCCACCCTCACCACCACCATGGCCACCGCCACCACTGGGGCGATTGGTGTTCTCCGGATCACCACCGCCCTCACCACCACCGCCACCACCACCGCCACCCTCGCCGCCGCCTTCGCCGCCGTCACGGTCGTAGATGCCCCCGTGGCCGAAGTGACCGGCGTCCCCGCCGCCTTCCCCGCCGGCACCGCCGAAGCCGCCATGGCCGCCGAGGTCGCCGAACCCACCGGAACCGGCACCGCCGTCACCAAAGCCGCCGTCACCGAGGCCGCCCTCGCCGAACCCGCCACCGGCACCGCCGAACCCGCCATCCGCACCGCCACCGAACCCGCCGAAGTCCCCTTCGCCGCCGCCGAATCCACCGTCGCCCCCGGCGCCGAAATCACCGAGGCCTCCCTCGGCGCCGCCGGCATGCTCGCCGAACCCTCCGAAATCGCCGAAGTCGCCGACCTGGTCCAGCTCGCCGGCCGCTTCGGCCGGGGACCGGTCCAGCAGGGGGCCGCCGAGCAGGCTGTGGGCGCCGGTGGCGGCCGTGCCCGGGCCGTCGGCGCCCTCCTGGCCCTCGGCGGGAGTTGACAGGTCGTAGCCGTGCTCGGTGGAGGCCGGAGCACCGGCACGGTGGTCGCCGGAGACCTGCTCCGCCGGGACGGCGTGGGTCGTGGAGGCCTCGTGCGTCACCGCGGCCTGGTGGTCGACGGGCACGGCGTGGTCAGGCGTGATGTCGTGATGCGCCAGCGCGTGCGCCGCACTTCCGAAGAACAGGGACGACTTGGACAGCCGTGGGTCCAGAGCGGCCGGTCCCCCGTCGGTGGCGGACTCGACGCGGAGGGAGCGGAGTTCGGCGACCTGGGCGGGCGACAGGCCGAGTCTTCGCGCCACCTCACCGGTGTCGCCGTCGAGTTCGGCACGGAAGGCCGGGTCGACGGCCAGGCGGGTCAGGGCAGCACGATATGCGTCGTTGGTCATGGTTCGGTCTCCGTCGGTCTGCGGGCATTGATGCCGATGGCGACGGAGCCGAGGATCCCCCCTGGTCGGCGGCAACTGCCATTTCCGGCCATCCCCGCCGATACCTGCTGGAGACGTTATAGAGCCTTGGCATGGACTGCGCAAGTGCAGCGACCAGGGCGGTTGAGGGTGCCGGGCAGCCCCGCCGCATCGGTCGTCCACCCATCAGATATGGCCACCGGCCCGTCGGCGTACCGACGAAATGGCACGTCGACTTTCGTCGCCTCGGTCCTACGTGAGTGTCACGACATGGCCGGAGGCGCCGCAGCGTTACGTCTTCTGGCAGGTCTTGGCTTTGAAGTCCGCCATGGAGACGGTGATAGCGGATTCGTCGCCGTTGCCGGAAATGCGGGCGTAGCGGACCTGGCCTGGGATGAGCCGGTCCCGGTCGGCCGGGGTGAAGGAGATGCTGCTGGCTGACCACGAGTTGTCCTTGGTCCAGCCGTACAGCGCGTAGGTGGTCTTGGCGGTGAGCGGAGCGAGGGATGTGGTGGTGGTCCAGCCGGCGGCGGGAGCATCGAGGGTCCAGGAGGCGAGGCCCGGCGCGAGGGGACGGTCGGCGGTCCATGAGCCCACCGTCATCTGCTTGTTGACGTCGTCGCTGTCCACGTAGAGGGTTGCGCCGTCGATCAGATGTCCGCAGACCATCATGACGCCCAGCAGATGGCCGTCGGCGGTCACAGAGACGCCGGCGACGGCGTCGGGGGAAACGGTGCATCCCGAGGTTGCGGCCAGGGCCACGCCGACCGCGACGGCGCCGACGAAGCGCCGCGGCACCGGACGTGAAGTGGTCGGCCCCACGCTTGGCCCCCTGCCCGGGGGAACGCCTGAGGCCCCCCTGCCTGGGATGATAGAGGGCGAGCGACTTGTGGCTGCAGCGTCGCCGTCCACCCGTTGCGGGCTCGTTGTTGCCTCGTAGTCGCTCGCGCTGACTCAGCCCGGCCACGGCATCGATGTTCCGCGCCCATGGTCGGCGCTCCGGCCACGCTGGCGCGGGTCACCGGGCGCACATGGATCGACGAGGAGACGTTCCACACGACGATCCACCACATGCCGTGTGATGACGAACCCGGCGCGTGCGCATTCGACGGTCGGGCGATGCTCCTACTTCCCGGGGCGCGGCATCCGTACGACCGCCGTCCCCGCGGTCAGGTCCACCGTCGTCCTGTTCGGCGGGGCCCCGTCATCCTCGTTGTCCGGCAAGACCAGCGACGACTGCCGTTCCTTCAGCTCGTGCTGCTTGCCCGGGGAAAGGCTTGCATGCAGTTGTTCGAATCCGGTCGCTGATATCTGCCCCTGACGTGCGCTGTTCCGCCATGGCAGCACTCCGGCCCGACCCGCGCGCATCAGCAGCTGGTCGACGAAGGCCAGCAGGGTCAGCACGATGACCAGCCCGGGCAGGGTCATGAAGAAGACGAATTGCACGTCCCCAGTATCCGGGTCGAGTCGGTGGCCCGTCACCCCCTGAACTCGCCTTCACCGCCTGGCCGTTGGCATCGCGTGGTGACTTCTCACGGTGCCCGGCCTCATGTCACGGCAGGTCGAGGCCCCCCAGGGAGGGGATCAGCGATCGGAGGTCGCTCGGGACACCGCTCGGCAGTTCGCCGGGCAGCTTCGACGGGAGTCCGCTGGGCAAATCGCTCGGCAGTTCTGTCGGGATGCTCAGGGACGGCGACGAGGTGCCGCCGGAGCTCGCACTGGTGTCGTTGGGTGATTTCTTGTCGGGCGAGTCGTCGTTGCCGGTGGCCAGCAGGACGGCGGCGACCACTGCGGCGACCGCCGCGAGGGCGACCAGGAGGACGAAGAGCGGATTGCGCCGTCGCCCGGGCGGTGGGGGCGGCTGCCGGTCGCCGTAGGCCGGAGGTGGTCCGAACCCGCCGCCCGGCGGCGCGGTGTCACCCGGCGGTCCGGGCGGTTGAGGCGGTACCGGCGGTATGGCCATGCCGTCCAGAGTCGCCGCACATCGGGCAGCCGGCGACCCCCGCACGGAAGTTGATA
This sequence comes from Streptomyces sp. NPDC002092, assembly GCF_053593775.1. Taxonomy (NCBI): domain Bacteria; kingdom Bacillati; phylum Actinomycetota; class Actinomycetes; order Kitasatosporales; family Streptomycetaceae; genus Streptomyces; species Streptomyces sp. NPDC002092. The sequence goes on along the minus strand of NZ_JBSFDG010000027.1, from coordinate 59,753 downwards.
CGGCCCCATGCCGTGGACCGTACCGTTCCGGGGCATTCCACGCGGGGATCGCTCGCACGCGCGCGTGCACGCACGGATCAAGCACGCACGCGCACGCACACGCGTGCCGTTCAGCCGCGAGCCCCCAGCAGATGATCCATGGCCAGCTGGTCGAGGTGCTCGAAGGCCATCCCGCGCGCGGCGGTCGCCTCGACGTCGAAGTCCTCGAAGGCGCCGCGGTCGGCGAGCAGGGCCTCGAGGCCGTCGGCGGCGGTCGGCTGGGCGAGCTGGTCCAGGCGCGAGGCACGCAGGGCCTCCTGGACCTCCGGGTCGGCGCGGAAGGCGGCCGCGCGCTCCTTGAGGATCAGGTAGTTGCGCATGCAGCCGGCGGCAGAGGCCCACACGCCGTCGAGGTCCTCGGTCCGCGGCGGCTTGAAGTCGAAGTGCTTCGGACCCTCGTAACCGGCGCTTTCCAGGAGGTCCACCAGCCAGAACGCGGCACGCAGGTCACCGGCGCCGAAGCGCAGGTCCTGGTCGTACTTGATGCCGGACTGTCCGTTGAGGTCGATGTGGAAGAGCTTCCCGGCCCACAGGGCCTGAGCGATGCCGTGCGGGAAGTTCAGCCCGGCCATCTGCTCGTGGCCGACCTCGGGGTTGACGCCGTACAGCTCCGGGCGCTCCAGGCGCTCGATGAAGGCGAGGGCGTGGCCGACGGTGGGCAGCAGGATGTCGCCGCGGGGCTCGTTCGGCTTGGGCTCGATGGCGAACTTCAGGTCGTAGCCCTGGGAGGTGACGTACTCGCCGAGGAGGTCGAAGGCCTCCTTCATGCGGTCGAGGGCGACACGTACGTCCTTGGCTGCGCCGGACTCGGCGCCCTCGCGGCCGCCCCAGGCGACGTACGTCCTCGCGCCGAGCTCGGCCGCGAGGTCGATGTTGCGGATGGTCTTGCGCAGGGCGTAGCGGCGCACCTCGCGGTCGTTCGCGGTGAACGCGCCGTCCTTGAAGACGGGGTGGGTGAAGAGGTTGGTGGTGGCCATCGGCACGGTCATGCCGGTTGCGTCGAGGGCCTGGCGGAACCGCTTGATGTGCGACTCGCGCTCGGTGTCGGAGGACCCGAATGGGATCAGATCGTCGTCGTGGAAGGTGACGCCGTACGCGCCGAGCTCGCTCAGGCGCTGCACCGTCTCGACCGGGTCGAGGGCACGCCGCGTGGCGTCGCCGAACGGGTCCCTTCCCTGCCAGCCGACGGTCCACAGGCCGAAGGTGAACCTGTCCTCGGGGGTGGGCTGGTAGCTCATGCCGCGGCTCCTTGCTCGTTTGCGACCGTTGCCTTACGACTATTTCGTCATGGCGGTTTACAAATTAGTATGCGGACGCATCCCTGGGAAGGGACAAGATGTCCCCGAAGGGGTGAGGTTCCGGGCCGCCAGGGCCCGGGAACGCTCGAACCAGCAGGTCAGAGCCCGCAGAGCCGCGGAAAAAAGGGAGAGCCCGATGTCAGCAGCCGAGGGTCCGCTCGTCGTCGGCGTGGACACGTCCACCCAGTCCACCAAGGCGCTCGTCGTCGACGCGGCCACCGGTCAGGTCGTCGCGAGCGGCCAGGCGCCGCACACCGTCTCCTCCGGGGCCGGCCGCGAGAGCGACCCGCGCCAGTGGTGGGACGCCCTGTGCCAGGCCCTCGACCAGTGCGGTGACGCGGCGCACGAGGCCGCCGCGGTCTCCATCGGCGGACAGCAGCACGGTCTGGTCACGCTGGACGAGCGGGGTGAGCCGGTCCGCCCGGCGCTGCTGTGGAACGACGTGCGCTCGGCGCCGCAGGCCCGCCGCCTGGTCGAGGAGCTGGGCGGCCCGAAGGCCTGGGCGGAGCGCACCGGAAGTGTGCCCGGACCGTCCTTCACGGTCACCAAGTGGGCGTGGCTGGCCGAGAACGAGCCGGAGGCGGTCCGCGCGACCAGGGCGGTGCGCCTGCCCCACGACTACCTCACCGAGCGGCTGACCGGGCAGGGCACGACCGACCGCGGCGATGTCTCAGGCACCGGCTGGTGGGCTTCGGGGACGGAGTCCTACGACGAGGAGACCCTCGCGCACGTGGGGCTCGACCTTTCGCTGCTGCCCCGGGTGGTCCGGCCCGGCGAGGTGGCCGGCACCGTGCGCGACAGCCACGACCTGCCGTTCTCCAAGGGCACCCTGGTCGCTCCGGGGACGGGTGACAACGCCGCCGCGGCGCTGGGCCTCGGGCTGCGTCCCGGCACCCCGGTGCTCAGCCTGGGCACGTCGGGCACGGTGTACGCGGTCTCCAAGCGGCGCCCGGCCGACCCGACCGGCACGGTGGCGGGCTTCGCGGACGCCCACGGCGACTGGCTGCCGCTGGCCTGCACCCTGAACTGCACGCTCGCCGTAGACCGCGTCGCCACACTGCTGGGCCTGGACCGCGAGGCCGTCGAGCCGACCACCGCCGTCACGCTCCTGCCCTATCTGGACGGCGAGCGCACCCCCAACCTGCCCGGCGCCTCCGGCCTGCTCCACGGACTGCGGCACGACACCACCGGCGGCCAGCTCCTGCAGGCCGCCTACGACGGGGCCGTGCACTCGCTGCTCGGCGCACTCGACCTGGTCCTCGACGAGGACGCGGACCGCTCGGTCCCGCTGCTGCTGATCGGGGGCGGCGCCCGGGGCACGGCCTGGCAGCAGACCGTACGCCGCCTGTCGGGCCGTCCGGTCCAGGTGCCCCAGGCCAAGGAGCTGGTCGCGCTGGGCGCCGCGGCGCAGGCGGCCGGCCTGCTCACCGGGGAGGATCCGGCCGCGGTCGCCCGGCGCTGGAACACCGCCGCGGGCCCGGTGCTTGAGGCCGTGGAGCGGGACGAGGCGACGCTGGCGAGGATCGCCGGGGTACTCTCCGACGCGGCCCCGCTGCTGGAGCGGAGCACCGACAGCTGAGGACGGGGGCATGACAGCACCGCTGCACGAGGTCCACCCGGCCGGCCCTGGGCGGGTGCTGCCCGACACCCAGCAGGGCATGCGCCGCCGCAACCTGGCCCGGGTGATGCACACCGTCAGCGCCGAGGGTCCGCTCTCCCGTGCCGCCGTGGCCTCTCGCATCGGGCTGACCCGGGCAGCGGTGTCGACCCTCGTCGACGAGCTCATACGCACCGGACTGCTCGAGGAGCTGGGCCCCGAGCGGCCCGGACGCGTGGGCCGTCCCGGTTCGGCGCTCGCCGTCAGCGGGCACGGCCCCGCCGGCATCGGCGCCGAGATCGGTGTGGACCACCTCGCGGTCTGCGCGGTCGACCTGCGCGGACAGGTACGCGCGCGTGCCGTGCGACACGGCGCCAACCGCGGCCGCTTGCCCGAGCCGGTGACCGAGGAACTCACCGCGCTGGTACGCCGGGTGGTCGCCGAGGCGGAGCGCGAGGGGCTGTGGCCCGCGGGCCTCGCGGTGGCCGTGCCGGGTCTGGTGGCGCGCGACGCCCGCACCGTCGTGCGCGCCCCGAACCTGGACTGGCACGACACCGACATCGGGGCGCTGCTGCCCACCGACATCCCGCTGACCGTCGACAACGAGGCGAACTTCGGTGCGCTCGCCGAACTCTGGCTCGGCGAGCGCACCCCACACGACTTCCTGCATGTGTCGGCGGAGATCGGTATCGGCGCGGCGGTCGTCGTGTCCGGCGGACTGCTGCGGGGAACGCGTGGTTTCGCGGGCGAGTTGGGGCATGTGCCGGTGCAGCCGGAGGGGCCCGTGTGCGCGTGCGGCGGGCGCGGCTGTCTGGAGCAGTACGCCGGTGAGGAGGCGGTGCTGCGTGCGGCGGGCCTGGAGCCGGGCGAGGACCGTGTCGGGCTGCTGGCGGGCCGGGCCGCCGTGGGCGACGAGGCCGTACGGGGTGCGCTGCGCGACGCGGGCAGGGCGCTCGGCATCGCGCTGACCGGGGCGGTCAATCTGCTGGACCCCGAGAGCGTGGTGCTGGGCGGCGCCCTGGCCGGGCTCGCGCCGTGGCTGCTGCCGTCGCTGGAGGCCGAGTTGGACCGACGTACCGCGGGCCCGGCCTGTCCGGTGTCCGTGTCCCGGCTGGGCCCGGAGGGGCCGCTTCTGGGGGCGGCGCACTCGGTGGTCCGAGCTGTGCTGGACGACCCCGCGGCGGTGGCCGAACGGACCTGATGGCGGCACCGGCAGCGGTGGCTGAACGGGGTGATCGCGGCAACCGCAGCGGTGGCTGAACGGGCCTGATCCCGGCAACCGCAGCGGCGGCTGAACGAGCCTGATCCCGGCAGCCACAGCGGTGGCCGAACGAGGCTGCTCCCCGCGCCCACAGCGACGCTCAACGAGCCTGACCCCCGCACCCGCGCCGTTGTTGCGGATCAGCACCCCGCACCCGCCCTAGGCTTTCCCCGGCACCGGCACGACCCGAGGAGCGCAGCGATGTTCGACCCCGCAGCTGAACACCCGTACCCCGACAGCCAGCGGCCGGACGCACCGCCCGCACCGCATCCGCTGCTCGCGCCAGTGCTCGGTCTCCTGGGCACATGGCGGGGCCGGGGCGAGGGCGGCTACCCGACGCTCGACGGGGACTTCGCGTACGGTCAGGAGGTCGTCTTCAGCCATGACGGGCGCCCCTTCCTCCGCTATGAGGCCCGGGCCTGGCTCCTCGATGCCGAGGACGCGCCGCTGCGTCCGGCGGCCCGGGAGAGCGGCTGGTGGCGGCTTCAGCCCGACGGCCGGGTGGAGGCGCTGATCACCCAGCCCACGGGGATTGCGGAGATCGCCGTCGGTCAGGCGGGCAAGGGCACGGTGGACCTCTCCACCCACAACGTGGCACTCACCCCCACCGCGAAGGAGGTCACCGCCACCCGACGCCGCTACACCCTCGCCGACGACGCCACCCTCACCTTCGCCTTCGACCTCGCGGCGGTCGGCCGGCCGTTGCAGCACCATCTTTCGGCAAGCCTGGGGCGTACGCAGTAGATCGCTTCAACCGTCGGCTTCACCCCTACGGGTGGCCGGGTTTTCCACATTCGCGCCGTCGTCCACCGAAGCACGCTGCGCCCTTCTGCCCAACACGCAAGCGCCGTACCGTGATTCACGCGAAGCACTCCCGCCGGGTCGGGAGGTGTCGGGCAAGTCGGCGTGGGTTGAGGGGGATTCACATGTCGGGGGATGTGGCGGCGGACGCAGGTCTCCGGCGTGACGCGATCGGGCTGCGCGAGGTGCTGTTCCAGAGCATCACGGCGATGGCGCCGGCCGCCGCCGTCGCTGCGTCCATCCCGTCGGGTGCGGCCTTCGCCGGCGGGAGTCTGCCCCTGGCCGTTCTGATCGCGCTGGTGGCCTGTCTGTTCACCGCGTCCTGCGTGGCCGAGCTGGCGCGTGAGCTCCCCGCGGCGGGCTCGGTGTCGACGTATGCGGCGCAGGGCCTGCATCCGGCGGTCGGCTTCCTCGTCGGCTGGGGCTATGTGTTCGTGGAGGCACTGGTGCCGCCGCTGCTGCTTCTTCAGCTCGGCTTCACCACGGCGGGCACACTGCACCAGGAGTGGTCCTCGTATCCGGCAGACCTGTGGTGGCCCTGGGCGCTCGCTGGTGCGGCGATCATCGCGGCCGCCGGGTACTTCGGGGTGCGTGCCTCGGCCCGCTTCGGCACCGTCCTGGGCATCTTCGAGGTTCTGGTCTTCCTGGTGTTCGCCGTCTGGCTGATCGGCAGGGCGGGAGCGCACAACACCCTTTCGGTGTTCGGCACTTCGCACACGGCCGAGGGCTACCAAGGGGTCAGCGGGGTTTTTGCCGGGTCGGTGTACACGGTGCTGGCCTTCGCCGGGTTCGAGGCCGCGGCGCCGCTCGCCGAGGAGACCCGCAACCCGCGCCGCACCATGCACCGGGCAGTGCTCGGTTCGGCGCTCGGGATCGGCCTCCTCTACGTGGTCACGACCTACGCCATGACGGTGTACTTCGGACCGGACCGGTTCGCGAAGTTCGGGGCCTCCGGCGCCGCGTCCTGGGAGGGCGTGGCACGGGCGTCGTTCGGCCTGTTCTGGGTGCTGGTGTTCCTGGCCGTGGTGAACTCGACGATCGCCAACGCCAACGCGTGCGCCAACGTCTCCACCCGGACCGCCTACGCCCTGGCCCGCATCCGCGTCCTGCCCGGCGTTCTCGCCGCGCTCCACCCCAGATACCGCTCCCCCGTCGTCGGAATCGCCGTGCAGAGCGTGGTGGCGGTCGGTGCCGTGCTGGGGCTCGGCTTCGGCTACGACCCGGTGACGGCCTTCCTGCTGCTCGCCACGGTGATCGTCACCGTCGTGATCGGCGTCTACATCGTCGTCGACCTCGCCTGCGCCGGCTATTTCCTGCGCCGCAGACGGGAGTTGCTCAAACCGGTACGGCATCTTTTGCTGCCGTTGCTCGGCATCGTCGCGTTCGTGCCCGCGCTGCTGACGGCGGCGGGCCTGCCCGCCTTCGACTTCGTCACTGAGCTGACCGCACCGGTGTCGTACGCCGGACCGATCGTCGCCGTGTGGATGGCTGCCGGCGTCGTGGTGCTGCTGGTGCTGATGCGGCGCCATCCCGAGCGGATGTCCGAGACCGCCCGTGTCCACCTGGACGACCCCTCCCCCACCGATCCTGCGCAGAACGGAGCAGTACGCCGATGAGCGACCCCCGCATCCTGACCGTCCGGCCCGAGCCGGGCGAGTACGCCTGGACGTTCGGCGGCGCACCGCCCGTGGCGCGCATCGCGCCCGGCACCGTCCTCGACCTGTACACCGAGGACTGCTTCGCCGGGCGGGTGCGGTCCGAGAAGGATCTGGTGTCCGAGGTGTGCGAGTTCCCCTTCCTCAATCCGCAGACCGGGCCGTTCTACGTCGAGGGCGCTCAACCGGGCGACACCATCGCCGTGCACTTCGTGTCCGTCGAACCGGCCCGCGACTGGGCCGCGTCCACCACGGTCCCGCTGTTCGGCGCGCTCACCTCCACGCACACCACGGCGACACTCCAGCCGGCGCTGCCGGAGACGGTGTGGATCTGGCAACTCGACCGCGCCCGCCGCACTGCGCTGTTCCGGGCGCACGACAGTGACATCGAGGCCGAGCTGCCCATGGACCCGATGCACGGCACCGTGGGCGTGGCCCCCGCCAACCTCGAGGTCCGCTCGGCCCTGGTGCCCGACGCGCACGGCGGCAACATGGACACGCCCGAGATGAGGGCCGGCGTCACCTGCTACCTCGGGGTGAATGTGGAGGGCGCGCTGCTCAGCCTCGGCGACGGGCATGCTCGCCAGGGCGAGGGCGAGACCTGCGGGGTCGCCGTCGAGTGTGCGATGAACACCGTGGTGATCGTGGAACTGCTCAAGGGGCTCGCCACGCCGTGGCCGCGCATCGAGTCGGACACGCACATCATCTCGACGGGCTCGGCCCGCCCGCTGGAGGACGCGTTCCGGATATCGCAGCTCGACCTGGTGCAGTGGCTGGTGCGCGACTACGGCTTCAGCGAGCTGGACGCCTATCAGTTCGCGACCCAGGCGGTCGAGTCACCGCTGGCCAATGTGTGCGACACCAACTACACCTGCGTGGCCAAGATCCGCAAACAGTGGCTGCCCGCGCGCGAGACTCATCGCGGCGTGCACGCGCAGCTGCGCGAGATCGCGACGACTGTGCGGGGCTGAGCCTCCCCCACCTCGAAAGGCACGGCTTCATGGAACGGGCAGGACCGAGCACATCCAGAAGGTGGTTCCTCAAAGGCGCCGCCCTGGCCGCCGTCCCTTACGCGTTACTTCCCGACGCGCGGGCCGGGGCGCAGGACCAAGCCGTCGACTACCCGGGCGCGGATTGGCAGCCTGCGAGCAGGTCCAACTACACGGCATCGGACCGTCCCGCGTCCTATCCCCTCGACTGCGTGATCATCCATGTCACTCAGGAGACGTACGCCAAGACGCTCTCCATCTTCCAGAACCCGGAGAAGAAGGTGACCGCGCACTACCTGGTGCGCTCGGCGGACGGGCATGTGGCGCAGTGCGTGCGGGAGGCCGACATCGCCTGGCACTCGGGCGACTGGGACTACAACACGCGCAGCATCGGCATCGAACACGAGGGCTGGGTGGACCGGCCCGCGTACTTCACCGACGCCCTGTACGAACAGTCGGCCAAACTCACCGCGGCGATCTGCACCAAGTACGGCATCCCCAAGGACCGGGACCACATCATCGGGCACTACGAGGTGCCGGGGACCGACCACACCGACCCCGGACGCCACTGGGACTGGAGGCGCTACATGAAGCTCGTCGCCGTCGGCTGACCGCGGCGGAGGCGGTTGGGCCCGGTGGGAATGCCGTAGACCCGGTGGACGGGCCGCCATTCGGGTGACCTGGTCGAAACGGTTGTCGGCGCGCGCACCGGGAGTGACGATGTCCTCAGCCGCATCACCTCTCGGGGAGGCCGAGTTGACCGATCCGTGGGTGGCCCTGGAGCCGGGGGCCGACCCTGCCGAGCACGCGCGGATGCTGCGTCGCGCGCACGAGACGTTCACCGAGGCGGGCACGGTGGCGCGTCCGGTGCGTTCGGTGGTGGCCGAGTCGTGGCGGCGCTCCGCCCGGGCCGGCGTGGGGCCCGACGGCACGGCGAGCGTGGAGCTGGTGGACGGAGACCTCGGCGCCTACCGGGCCGAGCATCCGCTGGCGCGGGTGATGCCGCTGTTCCGTGAGCTGATGGGGACGTTCGCGGCCGACGGGGAGCATCTGCTCGCGGTGTGCGACGCGGGCGGCAGGCTGCTGTGGGTCGAGGGGCATCCGGCCACCCGGCGCAGTGCGGGGCGGATGAACTTCGTGCCGGGTGCCCGGTGGGCGGAGACGGCGATGGGCACCAACGCGCCGGGGACCGCGGTCGCCGTCGACCGGCCGGTGCAGGTCTTCGCGGCCGAGCACTTCATCCGGCAGGTGCAGCCCTGGACGTGCGCGGCCGCTCCGGTACACGATCCGCGCACCGGGCGGGTGCTCGGCGCCGTGGACATCACCGGCGGTGATGGTCTCGCGCATCCGCACAGCCTGGGCTTCGTGCAGGCGGTCGCGCGCGCCGCCGAGTCACAGCTGGCGCTGCTCACGCCGGAGCGGCCCGCCGCCGACACGTCCGAGTTGACGGCGCTGGGCCGGGACGAGGCGTACCTTCTCACCGGCGGGCGCAGGATCAGGCTCAGCCGTCGGCACAGCGAGATCCTCGTCCTGCTGGCCCGTCATCCGGAGGGGCTGACCGGTGACGAGCTGCTGTGCGCGCTGTACGAGGACGAGTCGGTGACGCCGGTGACGCTGCGCGCCGAACTGGCCCGGCTGCGCAGGGTGCTGGGCCCGGGGCTGCTGGCCTCGCGACCGTACCGGCTGACCGTGCCCGTCGAGTGCGACGTGGCCGTCGTCGAGCGGCGGCTGGAGTCCGGAGCGGTCACGGCGGCCGCCGCGGCGTACACGGGTCCGCTACTGCCCGGCTCCCAGGCCCCGGCGGTGGTGCGGCTCAGACACCGACTCGCCGACGCCCTGCGTACGGCATTGATCACCCGCTGCGACCCCGACCTGCTGGCCGACTGGGCGCATGCGCCGTGGGGCGAGGACGACCTCGACGTGTGGCGGGCACTCGCCGTGCTCCGGCCGACGGCGACGGTGCGGGCCCGACTGGCCGCGCTGGAGGGCGAGTTGACCGCACCGGCCACCTGGCCCGCAACCGCCGGCCGCCGAGGAACCACGCCGACGTAGCGCTGCCGCCGCACGGCACTGACCGCGCCCCGCGCCCCGGCAGCTCAACCGTCGACCGCCGGGGAGCCGCACCGGCGTACGCCACGCTCGGATCCCCGGGGCGCTCGCGGCAACGTAGTTGCAACGTCGCCGTCCCTAGCCTCCCGACGGGAGCTGCCCAACGGCGGGCAGCGCTTCGAGGGAGGCAGAGCAGCATGACCCGTTACGCGGCGCCCGGCACTGAGGGCGCGATCGTCTCCTACCAGGCGCGCTACGACCACTTCATCGGGGGCGAGTACGTGCCGCCGGCCGGCGGACAGTACTTCGAGAACCCGTCGCCGGTGAACGGGCAGCCGTTCACGGAGATCGCGCGCGGCACGGCGGAGGACGTGGAGCGGGCGCTGGACGCGGCGCACGCGGCCGCCCCCGGGTGGGGCCGCACCTCGGTGACCGAGCGCTCCGCCATCCTGCTGAAGATCGCCGACCGGATGGAGGCGAACCTCGAGAAGCTGGCGGTCGCCGAGAGCTGGGAGAACGGCAAGCCGGTGCGTGAGACGCTGGCCGCCGACATCCCTCTCGCCATCGACCACTTCCGCTACTTCGCCGGCGCGATCCGCGCCCAGGAGGGCTCGCTCGGCGAGGTCGACGACGACACCGTGGCGTACCACTTCCACGAGCCGCTCGGCGTCGTCGCGCAGATCATCCCGTGGAACTTCCCGATCCTGATGGCGGTGTGGAAGCTCGCCCCGGCCCTCGCCGCGGGCAATGCGGTCGTCATCAAGCCCGCCGAGCAGACCCCGGCGTCCATCCACTACTGGATGAGTCTGATCGCGGACCTGCTGCCGCCGGGCGTGGTGAACATCGTCAACGGCTTCGGCGTGGAGGCGGGCAAGCCGCTCGCGTCCAGCCCGCGGGTGGCGAAGGTGGCGTTCACCGGTGAGACCACGACAGGCCAGCTGATCATGCAGTACGCCTCGGAGAACATCAAGCCGGTCACCCTGGAGCTCGGCGGCAAGTCGCCCAACATCTTCTTCGACGACGTCTGGGCGCACGACGACGACTTCCGCGACAAGGCCCTCGAGGGCTTCACCATGTTCGCGCTCAACCAGGGCGAGGTGTGCACCTGCCCGTCCCGGGCGCTCGTGCAGCGCGGCAACTACGCCGAGTTCATCGAGGCGGCGGTCGCCCGCACCGAGCTGATCAAGCCCGGGCACCCCCTCGACACCGACACGATGATCGGCGCCCAGGCCTCCAACGACCAGCTGGAGAAGATCCTCTCCTACCTCGACATCGGCCGCCAGGAAGGCGCCCGGGTCCTCACCGGCGGTGAACGCCTCGAATACGACGGCGAGTTGAAGGGCGGCTACTACGTCCAGCCCACCATCTTCGAAGGTGACAACCGCATGCGGATCTTCCAGGAGGAGATCTTCGGCCCGGTGGTCTCCGTGACGTCCTTCGACGACTTCGACGACGCCATCAAGATCGCCAACGACACGCTGTACGGCCTCGGTGCGGGCGTATGGACGCGGGACATCAACACCGCGTACCGGGCGGGCCGGGCGATCCAGGCGGGCCGCGTCTGGACGAACTGCTACCACGCCTACCCGGCGCACGCGGCGTTCGGAGGCTACAAGCAGTCCGGGATCGGGCGCGAGACGCACAAGATGATGCTGGAGCACTACCAGCAGACCAAGAACCTTCTTGTTTCATACAGTCCGAAGAAGCTTGGGTTCTTCTAGACCGTCACCGGCTACCGCACCAACCGGCACGGCAGGCTCGCGCTCACCGGGACGATCACCCTCACCGCCGGCCTCGGCGGGATGGGCGGCGCCCAGCCGCTCGCCGTGACGATGAACGACGGCGTCGCGATCTGTATCGACGTCGACCCGCGCGCCATCGAGCGCCGTATCGAGCACCGCTACCTCGACGTGCGCGCGGACTCGCTGCAGCACGCCCTGCAGCTGGCGGTGGAGGCCCGGGACGCCCGCCGGCCTCTGTCGATCGGCCTGCTCGGCACCGCGGCCGAACTGCTCCCGCAGATGCTCGCCGAGGGCGCCCCCATCGACATCGTGACCGACCAGACCTCGGCCCACGACCCCCTCGCCTACCTCCCCATCGGCGTCGACTTCGACGACATGGCCGACGCCGCAGCCAAGGACCCGGCGGGCTTCACCACCCGCGCCCGTGAGTCGATGGCCCGCCACGTCGAGGCCATGGTCGGCTTCATGGACGCCGGCGCCGAGGTCTTCGACTACGGCAACTCGATCCGGGGCGAGGCCCAGCTCGCCGGGTACGACCGGGCGTTCGCCTTCCCCGGCTTCGTGCCTGCCTATATCCGGCCGCTGTTCAGCGAGGGCAAGGGGCCCTTCCGCTGGGCCGCGCTGTCGGGTGAGGCCTCCGACATCCACAAGACCGACAAGGCGATCCTGGAGCTCTTCCCGGAGAACGAGTCCCTCGCGCGCTGGATCAAGATGGCCGGCGAGCGCGTCCACTTCCAGGGCCTGCCCGCCCGGATCTGCTGGCTCGGCTACGGCGAGCGAGACAAGGCCGGTGAGCGCTTCAACGACATGGTGGCGAGCGGAGAGCTGGCCGCCCCGCTCGCCATCGGCCGCGACCACCTCGACTCGGGCTCCGTCGCCTCCCCGTACCGCGAGACCGAAGCCATGCTCGACGGGTCCGACGCGATCGCCGACTGGCCGCTGCTCAACGCCATGGTCAACGTGGCCTCCGGCGCGTCCTGGGTCTCCATCCACCACGGCGGCGGCGTCGGCATGGGGCGCTCCATCCACGCCGGCCAGGTCTCCGTCGCCGACGGCACCGCACTCGCCGGCGAGAAGCTGCGCCGCGTGCTGACCAACGACCCCGGCATGGGCGTCATCCGCCACGTCGACGCCGGCTACGACATCGCGGAGACGGTCGCCGACGAGCGGGGCGTCCGGATGCCTATGCGCGATGGCGTCTGATCCCCGGAAGCGCATCGCAGGCCCGCACCGCTCAGGCGCGGGCCTGGGCTCAACTCAGTGCGTCACCGACCAGGGCGAGGTCCTGGATGGCCGCGAGACCGTACAGCGCCGTGGAGTTGCTGCTGATCCAGGGGGCGTCGGTCCCGGCGTTGAGCACGGTGGGACCGTTGACCTTCGTGGTCGTCCATGAGGTGCTCGCATCCGGATAGCCGTCGCTCGCGGTGAAGCTGCGCCGGCGCCTCCTCGCCAACGAGGGCCCACATGGCCCGGCCTGGCGGTCCGACAAGTTCATCACGTACTGCAGAACGCAGACGGTGACCAACTGCGCGGGCGAGAGCCCGGGGCGACCGTCGCGCGGGTACCAGGCGGTGAAGTCCTCATCGTTCCACAGGCCGTCAAGGCGGTCGCGGATCCACATCGAGGTGGTGCCGTGGGGGTTGCTGGCCCGGGCGACCCGCACGGTCAGCGGCGGGATCTCGGCTCCGGGGCGAGACTGGAGGGACATATCAGGCTCCTGGGGAGCATCGGCAGAACGGTCAACGAGCCTGACGCAACGTCACGATCGCCAACTGCCCATCCTCAAGATTCCCGACAGAGTCCCTCAAAATAGCGCGAGTAGTCGGCGCAGCCGTCGGAGAGGGAAGCGCGGGAGGCGTTCGACATGGCGGGTCCCTGCGGATCGGTCCGTGAGGGGTGTTCTCCGCGGTGGACCGGGAGGCGCGCTCGGGCATGCGTGCGGTGCTCATCTCCGTACGGGTTTCCGCCCATGCCGTCTCGACGAGCAGGGGGGCGGGACCCTTTCGAGTCCCGCCCATGCGGTCTACGACATGTGGAACGTCGTCGTCCTGGCCTTCGTCTTGGGGACGTACTGCTGTTTCCAGTTCCAGGCGCCGCTGCCGAACTGGTAGTGGAGTTCGACCGAGGAGTTCTTCTTCCACCAGTAGTCCCACATGGTGGCGCAGGTGTGGGCGTAGGCGTCCCAGACCGGGGAGTCGTCCCACTCGTTGAACTGGTTGTAGCCCTTGACCCAGAACCGCAGGTTCGAGTTCGAGTCGTTGCAAACCGTGATCTGCACGGCGGGGACCCCGTCGGCGCTGGCCGTTGTGGGGAGGGCCAGGCCGCCGAGGACGGCGGCCGCCGTGAGCGCGGCTACGGCGAACTTCCTTCTGACGTCACGCATTTCACTGTCACCGTTCTGTTCGGGTGAAGAGGGATCAGCTGAGCAGCCCTTTGGAGCGCAGCCAGGTCCGCGCCGCCTTCGCGGGGGATTCGCCCGCGTCTACGGAGGAGGCGAGCGCGGCCAACTGCTCTGTCGTCAGCGCCGAGTTGACTCGGGCCAGGGCTTTTCTCGCGGCCAGGCCCGCGTACGGGGCCTGGATGAGAGGGAAGACGTGCTCGGGCGGGATGACGGCTTCGGGATCGGTCAGCACCTCCAGCTTGCCCTTGGTGAGGGACGGGTCCGTGCTGCGCAGGGCCAGTACGTCGGCGGTGGCCGAGGTGCCGGCGGTGGTGAGAGTGACGCCGTACGCCTTCTTCAGTGACGAGGGTGTCGGGGCGTCGGGGTCCTTCGAGGCGGCGCCGCCGAGGGTGAGGCGGCTGCCGGCCTTGGGGAGGTCGGCGAGGCTGTGCAGGTCATGGGCCCGGGCGGTGGCCTTGGTGACCGCGAGGACGACACCTCGGTCGGCCGCGGCCGGGGGCAGGGCGGTGATGCCCACCGGCAGCGCCATGCTCAGCGTCGTCGACACGTTCCCGGGCAGGGTGTCCCCGCCCGGGAATGTGCGCAGCAGGGTGCTCTCGTACGCCGGAGCCAGCCCGATCCTGCCCGCCACCACGGCCTTGGCGGTGGCGGAGGGCGAGGCGTAGCTCGTCGTCACCATCCGCACCTTCTGCCCGGCCCCGGTGAGGAGTTCGCCGTACATGGCCGCCACCACCCGGCTCTCCGCCGAGGTGTCGGTGCCGATCACCGTCGGTCCGACAGCGTCCGCGTATGCGGTGTCGGGCTTGCTCGTCGCCCCCGCCGCACAGCCGGTCAGGAGGACCAGCGAGCATACGGTGGCGGCAGCGAGCCGGAGCCGGGAGCGGGTCGCGGAGGTCGCGGAGGTCGCGGAGCGCCACATGCTGTTGTCCGTCCTAACTCACTGGCAGTGGGCGCCGCGCTCGCCCGAGGTCATCTGCGCGTCCCTGAAGTTGACATAGCCCTTATTGGGCTGGTCGTTGTTGAAGCCGGCCGACTGGTAGTTGTTGATGTACCAGATGTAGTGGCCGTAGTAGCGCTTGCCGAAGTGCAGCTCGTACCAGCCCTTGGCCTGCTGCTTGGAGGTGCCGCGCTCTATCCAGCCCTTCCAGCCGGGCTTGATGTTGACGGTGTCGGTCACGATGTCGGTGTGCGAGGCCACCCAGCTGTGGCTGTAGCTGGCCGTGATCTCGGTGGAGAACGTCTCGAACCACTTGTACTCGGCGCTGATCGAGATGCCGAAGGTGTTGGTCGAGCCGGTCGTGTCCGACCCGCCGACGGACACCGTGTTGGTCAGGCTCCCGCAGTTGTAGGCGGTGTGGCCGACCAGGTGCTTGGGACCGGTGTAGGTCCAGTAGGCGGTGGCGTGGAACTCGCAGAGGTCCGTGCTGTGGCCACACGCGTCCAGCAGCTGCTTCGTGGTGGGGCTGTCGGCGGCGGAGGCCTGCGGAGCGGCCATCAGCGAGGCGCCGAGGGCGAGGGCCGCGACGGCTCCGGCGGTGCGGAGGGTGCGCCTGGGGGACGAGGAGGAGGTCTTGCGGCGGGCGAATGCCATCGTTGACTCCAGTGAGCGGGGGATGAAGCG
Organism: Streptomyces sp. NPDC002092; assembly: GCF_053593775.1. NCBI lineage: Bacteria > Bacillati > Actinomycetota > Actinomycetes > Kitasatosporales > Streptomycetaceae > Streptomyces > Streptomyces sp. NPDC002092. The sequence continues at coordinate 44,300 of NZ_JBSFDG010000027.1, read as the reverse complement.
GGCGGTCTGCTTCCGGGCAGCCGACGGGGTCGCCGTCGGCTGCCCGCCGGTTTCACTGACCGGGGGGTGCAGCGAACCGGGTGAGCCCCACTCTTGGCGCCTCGGATTTGTCTATCAATGCAGTTCAGAGGCGTAAACAACCCTTCGGGGGACGGAAACGGGACACGTTGCAACCCGTTCACGCTCCATTAACCGGGGGCCTTTCCTACGAGCGGCCGGTGTGCGGTCTTCCGTGGCCTGGAGCGCGGATGTGCCTTGTCGGCCGGGGGAGGCGCGGCTTCGCGCCGTGCTCCGGGAGGCGGCACGGCCTCGGGCGTCACGATGCCGTGCGCGGACGCGCCGGGCTTCCGGGACACGTGCCGCCGAGCGACGGGCGGCGACGAGGTGGTGCGCGCCGGCGCCGGAGTCCCGGTCGGCTTCGGCGAAGCGGCTGGGGCGGGGCCGACTTCCGCTACTGGGTCGGGGCCGGCTTCCGCGACCGGGTCGGCGGTACCGGACACGGCGCACAGGCGCCGGTAGGGCACATCGGAGAGGTAGGTCCGCCATTCGTCGGCGGTCAGGTTGCGGCCGGCGCGCGCACAGAGCTGGGTGACGACCTGCGAGGGTCCGACCGCGTACCGCTGGACAGGGACGTGGGCGCTGCTGGCGTGGACGGAGTCCCCGTGCCCGTCGAAGGCGAGCGAGCGGATCGCCTCGCCGGGCGTGGTGAGGCTGCCACCGAGAGGCTGCCGGGTGGCGGTGTCCCACAGCCGGAGCGCGCCGGAGGCGTAACCCACCGCGAGGGTGCGGCCGTCGGAGCTGAAGGCGAGCGCGGTGACCCGGGCGCCGATCGCTCCGTCGCCGGCCACTCCGGCGACGGGAGGGATGACGGCCTCCCGGTGGCGTTCGGTACGGCCGTGCCAGACCGTGACGCTGCCGAAGCCGCCACCGGTGGCGAGGTGGACGCCGTCGGGGCTGAGAGCGAGAACCTCCGCGTCGCCGTCCGGGCCGGGCGGCACGTCGGTGTCCAGGCCGAACGGCAGCGCGGAGGCGGGGCCGGTGAAACCGGAGGCCAGGGCGGACTTCAGGGTTGCGGTCAGGGCTTCGGGCCGGTCGGTCCGCGTTCCGCGGGCGGTGTTCCACACCTCGCCGGTGGGCGAGCCGGTGGCCGTCGCCCGGGAGAGGAGCAGTTTCCCGCCGCCCGGGGTGAGCGCGATGGAGCGGACCGGGGACGATCCGCCAGGCTGAAGGACCGCCCGCACTCGGTGATCTGTCACATTCCATACGACGAACCGCGCGCCGGACGCTTCCGGCTCACCCAGGCCGTAGGCGAAGTCCCGCTCGTCCGGACTGAAGGTCATCAGCGGCCCGGCGCCCCCGGCCCCACTCCGGCCGTCGGTTGCCGCGAGTGAGGGCAGCCGGGCGAGGACACGCCCCGTCCGGGTGTCGCGCAGGCTGAAGAGGTAGTGGTCGCCGTGCCGTTCGGCGGCGGCCAGCAGACGGCCGTCCGGGCTGAACGTCTCGCGGGCCAGCGGCCGTTCGAGCCACGGAGAGGTGAGGGGCACCGAGAGGTCGAGGGAGTGCACGGTGCCGCCGGTCAGGTAGCGCAGGGTCGGGCCGTCCGGATCCCAGGCGAGGGCGGTGATGGGCCCGTCGGAGGGGGCGTGGCGGAACACCGGTGCTTCCGCCGCCGATATGCGCCAGGCCGTCGTCCCGTCCGGGCCGGCCACCGCGAGGAACCGCCCGTCCGGGGTGAACGCGAGATGGGACACTCCGGGTTGGGCGATGTCCGCGAGCTGCCGGCCCGAGGCCGTGTCCCAGACGCGTATCGCAGCGCCGGAGACCGCCGCGAAGCGCGTCCCGGCATGGTCGAAGACGGGGGCGGCGGACGAGCAGTCCACCGCCGACGAGTCCTGCCAGGCGCCGATGACCGTGCGGTGGCGGACGATGTCCCGCAGCATGAGCGGCTGGTCCTGCGCGCACACGGCCGCCAGGCGCCCGTCCGCGCTCGGCACGACGACATCCATGGCACCGGCGGCACCTGCGGCGGAACGCTCCAGCACCACCGGGTCGTCCGTGAACGCGCTCAACTGCGCCATCGGATCGGGGCCGTTCACGACGTACGCACCGACGCCGAGCTCCGAGTCGGCCGCCGCGTGATACCCGACGGGGTCCTCCGTCCCCGCCGGCAGCCGCCACAGCCGGGAGGCGCTGTCACCGTCAGTACCGGCCAGGGCGAGGGTCCGCCCGTCGAGGCTGACCGCGGTCACCGCACGGTCCGGCAGGCGTCCCGATCCGGTACGGCGATGTGTGGCCACGTCCCAGGCCGACCACCGGCTGCCGCCGACGCCGAGCAGGGTGCGCCCGGAGTCGGCGAGGAAGTCGCGGGTCTCGTCGTTCTGGTCGGGGTCGGTGAAGGCGTCGCGTTCGGGTTCGGCGAGGGCGTCGAAGAGGGCGGCGCGGCTCTCGGGCAGCGGGGCGAGCCGCCAGGCGGCGATGCTGAGCAGGGCCCTGGTGCGGGGATCGGTCACCCGTTCCCCGCCGACGAGGCCGGCGGCCCGGCGGGCTCCGGCCAGGCTGCGCTCCCTCTTCGCCATGTCGCTCTCGTGCCAGGCGATCTGCCCGGCGACCAGGACCCCGCACACGACGCAGATGAGCGCCACGACGAGTCTTCGCATGCGGCGCTGCACCTGGGCGGTTGTCCAGCGCTCCATGCGGTGGGCCACCCGAGAGGCGCTGAGGAAGGCGCGCTCCCGTGCGGCGAGGTCGTCGTCCTGCCGTTCGCGGGTGAACAGCACGTCGGCCACGGCGAGGTTGATCCCCCGGTACAGGGTGCCGGGGTCGCGGCCGTGCTCGTGCCAGTTGCGGGCGGCCTCGGTGAGGTGGCGGTGCATGCGCAGCCGCTCGCGGTTCTCCTCGAGCCAGCACTGCAGCCGGGGCCAGCCGGTGATGAGGGCCTCGTGGGCGAGTTCGACGTTCTTCTCGTCCACGGTGACGAGCCGGGCCCGGGAGAGCCGTTCGAGGACGAAGGGCACCTCGGGGTCGGGCCATTCGCGCAGGTCGGCCCGTCTGACCGGGCGGCGGCTGTCGGGTGTGCCGTCGCCGGGGGCGATGAGGGCGAGCAGGAGCCGGCGGGCGGTGCCGGTCTGGTCGGGCGACAGGCCGCCGTAGACCTCCTCGGCCGCCGCGGCGATCGCTCCGTGGACGCCGCCCGCCTGCTCGTAGGCAGCGAGCGTCAGCACTCCGCTGCGTCTGCGGCGCCAGGTCTCGCGCAGGGCGTGCGAGAGCAGCGGCAGCGCGCCGGGCTGGTCGTACACCTCCTCGACGATGCGGGCGGTGAGCTCCCGCTCGACCCGCAAGCCGGCCGCCGTGGCGGGCTTGACGATGGCGTCCCTCAGTTCTTCCCGGGTCATCGGGCCGACCGTCAGGCTCGTGTGCCGCAGTGCCTCGGCGAGGCCTGGGTGTTCGGCGCACCGGCCGTGGTAGCCGGCGCCCACCGCCACGACCACGCGCAGCCGGCCGCCCGAGTCCTTGGCGGCGAGCAACTGCTCGACGAACAGCCAGCGTTCGGCCCGGTCGCGGCAGAGCGTGAAGATCTCCTCGAACTGGTCGACCACGACGATGCGGTGCGGCTCGTCCGGCCCCGGCGCCAGCAGCCGGCTGTGCGTGGCGGCCGGCCGCGCGCCGGGTGTGATCAGCCAGAGCTCCGCCGCGCAGCCTGCCGCCTGGACGACCTTCTCCAGGCGGGGCAGCACGCCGGCCCGCAGCAGGGAGGACTTGCCGCTGCCGGATGCGCCGACGAGCACCGCGAACAGGTGCTCCTTCATCAGCCTCACCGTGTCCTCTGCGAGCTCGTCCCGGCCGAAGAACAGCTCCTGGTCGGCCGGTTCGAACTGGGCGAGTCCTTTGTACGGTGACTCGCCGCCCTCGGTTTCGCGGGCCGCGACGTCGTCGACCGCTGCCAGCCGGCTCTCCCACTCGTCCGGATCGGCTCCGCAGGCCCGTGCGTACGCGCGCACGACCGCCACCGACGGCAGCCGCTCGCCCGAGGCCGCCCGCGACAGGGCGGCCACCGAGACGCGGGCCTGTTCGGACATCGTCCGGTACGACGGGGAGCCGGCCCGCGCGCGCAGTGACCGCAGCTCGTGGGCGAAGCGCTGCACCGGCCCCGCGTCGGGATCGAGCAGCCGCTCGGGGCGTCCCCGCTGTCGGCTGCTCACGGCCGCTCCCGCACTCGGCTTCTCACATTCACAAACATTCACTCTCGCAAACCAGCCGGGGTGATCGCATGCAGGAGGTGAGTATGTCATGACAGCTTGATAGTTCAAGGAATATCTCAAGTCTTTGCCAGTAATGGATCCACGCCGTTGCGTGATCGTTCAGATGGTGCGGTCGTGCTCGCGCGAGCAGGACGAGGGGGGTCTGGTGCAGCTTTGGGTGACAGGTTTGACCTGCCCCACCTCTCAGGTTCCAGTTCTGCTGGCTAACTGACGGCCTTCACGAAAGGCTGCCGGACAGGCCCCGCGCCTACCCCGCTGAGTTCCGCGCCCGCGCCATCGCGTTGGTGCGGGCAGGAAAAGAACAGCAGCAGACCGCCGTTGACCTCGGCATCCATCCGGTCACGTTGTCGAAGTGGTTGCGCCAGGGCGACATCGACAACGGCCGGCGCCCTGGCAGGGCCTCGGGAGGAGTCCGCACCCTCCTCTGCACCAGCCGCACCACCGGCTTCTGGGGTCCGCCCTCCGTGCCCTCGCCCCCAGCGAGCACTCGACGGGCCGACACATCCGATTGAAGCAGTCCACGAGCCGAGGGATGCGGTGTCGACAGATAACCAGGCCCGTCTCACAGAGAACAAGATCCGGACCATTCCCGGGCCGACGGCTCCAACGAGCCACATGTAGCCACGTTTTACGCAGGTCAGCGACGTGTGACGCCTGTACCACCAGCAGACGAAGAACGTTTTGGTTTCATACAGCCCGAAGAAACTTGGGTTCTTCTAGACCGTCACCGGTCACCGCACCAACCGGCACGGCAGGCTCGCGCTCACCAACGAGATCGGCATCGCCACACCGCCGTCGGCGATGTCCCAAGGGGTCATCGACCTGGCGGTGACGCAGGACGAGAAGTTCCTGTACGTACAGAGCGGGACCCCCGGCACCGTCGACGGCTTCCGCATCGGCAGGAACGGCTCCCTCACCAAGGTCACCACGGCCATCGAACTGCCCCCTTCGCCGAGTCCGGTAGTGGTCCTTGGCCGGCTGGATCGGCGGCCTGCCGAAGAACACCCGCAGCGGCGGGTTCTCGGTATCCACGATCGCCAGCAGGGCGGGACCGACGGCCTTCGGATCGCCCATGTCGGACAGGTCCAGGCCATCGGCCAGGGCCTGGCGGACTCCGTCGTAGAGCGGGTCGGGCTCGGAGTTGACCGCGGAGGCGCCGGGCCAGTCGGTGGGATAAGGGCCGGGCTCGACCAGGGTGACCTTGATGTTCTGCCCGGCGACCTCGGCGGCCAGGGCCTCGGACAGCCCCTCCACCGCCCACTTGGAGGCGGCGTAGACACCGAAGCCAGTGCTCTGACCGCGTAAGTTCGCCGGGGTGGTGGTCGTGGCGGTTGGATGTGCACTGACGTCCGTCCCGACCGCTGGGGGTGTGGTGGCAGAGCCTGTCCGTGTGCGCAGGTTGACCGATCAGGAGGGGCAGAAACTGCAGCAGATCGTGCGCCGGGGCAGCACCAGTTCGGTGCGGTTCCGGCGGGCGATGATGCTGCTGGCCTCGGCCGGCGGGAACCGGGTGCCGGTGATCGCGAAGCTGGTGCAGGCCGACGAGGACACCGTCCGGGACGTGATCCACCGGTTCAACGAGATCGGCCTGGCCTGCCTGGCCCCTCAGTGGGCGGGAGGCCGTCCCCGCCTGCTCAGTCCTGACGACGAGGACTTCGTCATCCAGACGGCCACCACCCGCCCCACCAAGCTCGGCCAGCCCTTCACCCGCTGGTCCATCCGCAAACTCGCCACGTACCTGCGGAAAGTGCACGGCCGCGTGATCCAGACCGGCCGCGAGGCGTTACGGTGCCTGCTCGCCCGCCGCGGCATCACCTTCCAGCGTACCAAGACCTGGAAGGAGTCACCGGACCCCGAGCGCGACGCCAAGCTCGACTGCATAGAGCACGTGCTGGAACGCTTCCCTGACCGGGTGTTCGCGTTCGACGAGTTCGGCCCGCTTGGTATCCGGCCCGCCGCCGGCGCGTGCTGGGCTGCTGCTGGTCACCCCGAGCGCCATCCCGCGACGTACCACCGCACTCACGGAGTGAGGTACTTCCACGGCTGCTACTCGATCGGCGACGACACCCTGTGGGGCGTCAACCGTCGCAAGAAGGGCGCCGCGAACACCCTGGCCGCGCTCAGGCCGACCGGGCCGCTCGCCCGGACGGCGCCCCGATCTACGTCATCCTGGACAACCTGTCCGCCCACAAGGGCGACACCATCCGCCGCTGGGCGAAAAAGAACAGGGTCGAGCTGTGCTTCACGCCGACCTACGCGTCCTGGGCCAACCCGATCGAGGCCCACTTCGGGCCGTTGCGACAGTTCACCATCGCCAACTCCAACCACCGCAACCACACCACACAGACCCGGGCCCTCCACGCCTGTCTCCGCTGGCGCAACGCCAACGCCCGCCACCCCGACGTCCTTGCCGCCCAGCGTCGAGAGCGCGCCCGCAGCCGCAGTGAGAAGGGCATCCGATGGGGCGGACGAGCGAGGACGGCGGCTTGATCATTCGCTGACGGTCAACGTCGCGCAGTCCTCGACTCCAGTTCGGACAGCACCGCCCGGAGTCGCTCCAGGGCCGCGGTCGTGTCCGGCTCTCCGCGGTTTCAAGGTCAAGATGGCAACGACCCATGCCGCTGCCCGCGCCGGTGACCTCGCCGTCGAGCTCGAACGCCGTCTCCAGCACGATCGATCGGCAGCCCCACGAAGACGATCTCGACGAACACTCCGGTCCTCCCTCTAAACCCGGCGAACCACAGCGGTCAGAGCACCTAGCTGCTCGCCGATCGACCGTTCGCCGGCGTCTCGGTTCGCCAGCCGAGGAGGATCGTGCGAAGCGCCTGTTCGGCGAGGTAGCGGGCGCGATCGTTGCCGACGCTGCCGATGTAACTGAGCGACGCGATGCCGTACAGCGTGCCCCAGAGGATTTCGCAAGCCTGGTCGAAATCGGCCAGGACCACGTCGTGTGCAGCCGACCAGGAGGTGAGCAGCTCCTTGAGGACGTCGATGACCGGTTCCGCGACGCGCCGGCGTTCGTCCGCGTCGACCATCGGGTCGTTCATGACCTGGAAGAGGTGGGGGTGCTCGCCGGCGAACCGGACGTACTGCGACGCAATGCGCGTCATGCGCCGGTCCGTATCGGGCTCCTGCGCGGCTTGGCGGAACTCGCTCAGCATCAGGCGGTGACCGTGCGCGACCAGCTCCAGTACGAGCGCGTCCTTGTTGGCGAAGTGCTGGTAGACGACGGGCGCGGAATATTCGACGTCGGTGGCGATGCGCCGGATCGTCAGGGCCGCGACGCCCTCGGTCTCGAGAACGTGCAGCGCGGCCTCGATGATCCGCTCCCGGGTGTTCGCCCGTTCGCGGGCCCGTCTCGTACTGGTCGACATGGTCCGTCACTTCGCTTCGATGGTGTCCTCGAACACTAGTCACCGCCTTGACCGCGCCGACGACGCGCGTCATAGTTAACGGCGTTAGGAAATTTAACAGCGTTAGAAGCAGGTAATAAGTCATGATTTACCACATCAACAGAGTCACGATGAAGGCCACTGCGACGCCTGAGCAGATCGAGGGGGTGCTGGAGAGCTGGCGCAATCAGGGCCGGTCGAACCCCGCCATCAAGTCCTTCGTCGTCGGCCGTGACCACGGCGGCGACTACACGTACGGCGCGGTGTTCGTCGTCGAACATCTTGACGGGCTCTTCGCCTACCTGACGCGTCCGACCACCTACCAGACCGACCACCTCGGGCTGCACCTGGTCGAACGGCTGGAGATCTTCGACGTCAGTGACGACGACCCTGACCTGAATGCCAAGATCCAGGAACTGCACCGGCGCCGCAACGAGCTCAACCCGCAGATCGCCGGCATGCTCGCAGACGTGCCCACCTATACCGGCTCCGGCGTGGACGACTGACCGATACCCCGGAGAAGGAGAAACCGTCATGGCCAAGCACGTCATCATCGGTGCCGGTTCCATCGGTACCAACGTCGCTCGCCTGCTCGCCGAGCGCGGCGAGAGCGTCCGGATCGTCACCCGCAGCGGCTCCGGCCCCGAGCACCAGCTGGTCGACCGGGTCGCCGCGGACGCGTCCGACCCGTCCCGCCTGACCGAGCTGTCCCGCGGCGCGGAAGTGATCTACCACTGTGCCAATCCACCCTCATACACGGTGTGGGAGCGCCTGTTGCCGCCCCTGCAGACGGCGGCTATCACCGCCGCCAAGGCGAACGACGCGGTCCTCGCGCTGACCGGCAGCCTTTACGCCTACGGTCCGCAGCCCGGTGGCCGGATGAACGAACACACCCCCATGGCCGCCACCGGGCACAAGGGCCGCCTGCGCAGACGCATGTGGGAACAGGCCCTCGCCGGGGGGATCCGCACCGTCGAGGTCCGCGGCTCCGACTACATCGGCAAGGACGCCAACGGCATCTACTCCCTGCTCATCAAGTCGGCCCTGCAGAAGGGAAAAGCGGCCTGGATCACCGGCCACCTGGACATGCCGCACACCTTCACCTTCAACGGCGACATGGCACAGGCCCTCATCACGCTGGCCTCGGAAGAACACGCATGGGGCCGACCCTGGCACGTGCCGTCTGCGCCGGCCGTCACCATTCGCGAGCTGGTGCGGCGCTACGCCGTCGCGGCAGGCCGGCCGCCGATCAAACTGATCCAGATACCGCGCTCTGTGACGCGTACGGCCGGGCTGATCGTGCCGATCGCCCGCGAGATGGCCGAGATGGACTACCAGTGGTACGCGCCGTTCCACATGGACGCGACGGAGACCGCCGAGACCTTCGGCCTGACCGCCACCGACCTCGACACCGCCGTCCGCAACGAGGTCAGCTGAACTCCCACCGCCACACCGGCACGTCGACGGCAGGTCCATGACCGCGCCGCCCCGCAGCGAGCAGGCCGGTCCTGAAAGCGGCCTTCGGTGTCGTACCTGCAGAGCAGCAGCGCGGTAGGCGTCGTCCAGCCTCTTGAAGACCACCCCCCTCCATCCCGACCGACGCCTACGTCAGCCACTCGCGCACGACATCGACCTCAGTGGTCGACGGACACAACACCCACGGCGCCGACAGCCGACGGGCGGCGTACACGGACTCCCGCGCGGCCTTGCCCGCCGATACGGCCGAGAGGTCGTGTCCGTCCCGGACAGCCGCAACAGATCGAACGCGAAAGCGGGCGGGACCTCGCACGGCAATTGCGTCCGCCCAAGACTTCGTGACTGGGGACCAAAGCTGGTGTACGGCCCGTCAGTAGATCGTCCTGTAGCTCATGGCGGTGCATGCTGTCGATCAGCGGGGAGACCCCGCTGAAGAGCAGCCCTCCGCCGGCGTCATGACCCCCTGTCGCACCGGTGTGGGCGCGGGGCCGCAGAGGGCCGATCTCCTTGGGAACCAGATTGGATCAGACGCCGAAGGCACTGCTGATGACGAGGTCGAAGGCGCGTAGAGGCTGTGCCGGCCCGCTTCGGCGAAGGTTCGGCCTGCGGTGGCCGCGGTCGATCCAGCCGCATCGCGCGACTGTATGGATCTCTGCGCATGCCGGGACCGACGGGCTACGCCCTAGGCGAGCCGCTCTATCAGCATGGCCATGCCCTGCCCGCCGCCGACGCACATCGTCTCCAGGCCGATCTGTTTGTCATGGGCCTGAAGGTTGTTGATGAGCGATCCGGTGATCCGCGCTCCGGTCATCCCATAGGGGTGGCCCAACGCGATGGCCCCGCCCGAGACGTTGAGTTTGCCCTCGTCGATCTGCAGCGCCTGTGCAGAGCCGAGCACCTGCACGGCGAATGCTTCGTTGATCTCGACGAGATCGACGTCGCTCATGGTCAGGCCCGCGTGGTCGAGCGCCTGACGGGTGGCCTCGATGGGGCCGAGGCCCATGATCTCCGGCGAGAGAGCGGTCACGCCGGTGGAGATGATGCGGGCCAGCGGCTGCAGGCCGAGTTCACACGCCCTGACATCGGACATGATGACGAGGGCCGCCGCTCCGTCGTTGAGCGGGCATGAGTTGCCGGCGGTGACGGAGCCCTTCTTACGGAAGACCGGCTCGAGCGCGGAGACCGCGTCGAGCGTCGTGCCGGGCCGCGGGCAGTCGTCCTCGGCCACGATCGACCCGTCGGGCAGGGTGATCGGAGTGATCTCCTTGCGGAAGTGGCCGCGCGCGATGGCCTCCTCGGCTCGGTGCTGCGAACGAACCGCCCACCGGTCCTGCTCTTCGCGACTGATGCCCGTGAGGGAGGCGACGTTCTCCGCGGTTTCACCCATGCTGATGTACACGTCGGGCACCAGTCCCGACTCGCGAGGGTCGGTCCAGGCCTCGTGGCTCGCCTGCCTGGCGGCCGAGCGTGCCTGAGCGACGCCGAACGCGGGGTTCTGCGTGTCCGGCCAGGAGTCCGAGTTGCCGTTGAGATACCGGGACACGGCCTCTGTGCCCGCCGAGATGTAGGCCGAGCCTTCGCCTGCCTTGATCGCGTGGAAGGCCATCCGCGTCGTCTGCAACGACGATGAGCAGTAGCGGGTCACCGTGGTGCCCGGCAGGTTGTCGTAGCCCAGTTGGACCGCCACGTTGCGCGCCAGGTTGAAGCCTTGTTCGCCACCGGGGAGACCGCAGCCGAGGATCAGGTCTCCGATCTCGCCGGGGTCGAGTCCCGGGACCTTGGCGAGCGCCGCAGCGATCACCTGCGTGGCGAGATCGTCGCTGCGCATCTCCTTCAGCGACCCCTTGAAGGCCCGACCGATCGGCGAGCGGGCGTAGGACACAATCACGGCTTCGGGCATCTGAGTGCTCTTCTCGGAGATCAGGTGGTGGGTTCTGTCCGGGCGAGCAGCTCTCAAGCTCCGGCAGAACAGGGATGACGTCAGCAAGGTAGCCACCCGAAACAGGTGCCCCATAGGACGATCGCGCCTCGCCGTGGTACGTCCGCGCCAGACGGCCCCTGCCCGTTTCCGTCTTGGTTCGGGTACCTCGGTGAGCGCCTCGCCCCGGCCCGCCGTCCTCCCGCACGCCTTCGGTGACCGTGCGGACTCCACTGCGCGCGGTGGAGGACTCCCGTGGCGTACGTCATGTCCACCTACCTCGCAGACGGGGTTGACGGAATCGACCCGCCTAAGAAAACTAAGCACTCGCATAGTTACTATGCACTCGCTTACTTCCTGCTTCCTGCTTCTTACTTCCTCTTTCCGTCGAGCGACGAGGAGCTCCCGTGCGCCGTACTGTCTTCGATGCCGACCATGAAGCCTTCCGGACCTCCGTCCGGGCGTTCGTGGAGCGTGAGCTGCGGCCGCGCCAGGAGAAGTTCATCCAGCAGCGGGCGATCGACCGCGCCGCGTGGAAGGCCGCTGGGCGGCAAGGACTGCTCGGGCTGCTGATACCGGAGCAGTACGGCGGCAGCGAGGCGGGCGACTATCGCTTCACCGCGGTTCTGCACGAGGAATTCGCCAGGCTGTCGGTGGCGTTCGCCTCCTCGTTCACCATCCACTGCGAGGTCGTCGCCCCCTACCTGGTCGAGCTGACCACCGAGGAGCAGCGTGAGCGCTGGCTGCCGCGGTTCTGCGCGGGCGAGCTGGTCACCGCGATCGGTATGACCGAGCCCTCGGCAGGTTCCGATCTCGCGGCCCTGCGGACCACTGCCGTGCGCGACGGGGAGAACTGGACCCTCAACGGCTCCAAGACCTTCATCACCAACGGCTTCGGCGCAGACCTCGTGGTCGTCGCCGCTCGCACCAGCCCGGAGAAGGGCGCGAAGGGCATCACGCTGTTCGCCGTGGAGACGGACATGCCCGGATTCGAGCGCGGGCGCAAGCTGGACAAGGTCGGCCAGCACGAAGCCGACACCGCCGAGCTGTTCTTCCACGACGTGCGCGTCCCGGACGCCAACGTCATCGGCGAAGTCGACCGCGGCTTCATCCACATGATGGAGCGGCTCCCGCAGGAGCGGATCGGTGCCGCCGTGCTCAACCTGGCCCACGCCGCGCAGATCCTGGACGAGACGCTGGAGTATGTGAAGGAGCGCAAGGCCTTCGGTCAGTCCGTCGGCTCCTTCCAGTACAACAAGTTCCGGCTGGCCGAGATGGTCACCCAGATCGAGGTGACCCAGGCCTTCGTCGACCAGTGCGTCGCCGCCCACGTCACGGGCCGGCTCTCGGCGGTGGACGCGGCCAAGGCCAAGTGGTGGACCGCCCAGGTGCAGAACGAGGTCCTCGACGCCTGCGTCCAACTGCACGGCGGGTACGGCTACATGAACGAGTACCGGGTCGCCCGAGCCTGGCAGGACGCCCGCGTCACCAAGATCTGGGCCGGCTCGAACGAAATCATGAAGGAACTCATCGGCCGCGACCTCGGCCTGTAAGGCCCTTGGGCCCCTCGCCTTCCGGATTGGAGCGCCCGATGGGCAACCTCAGCTTCGACTTCACCGGCCACACCGTGATCATCACCGGCGCGGCCCGCGGCATCGGCCTCGTACTCGGTCGCCACCTGCGCACTTCAGGCGCGGACGTGGTCCTGGTCGACCGAGACGAGGACGAACTCCGCGTGGCGGCGGAGGAGCTGGACACTCTGTGGGTGGCTGCGGACGTCACCTCCAGCTCCGACGCGGAGCGTGTCGTCGCCACCGCGCTGGCAGAGACCGGCCGCGTCGACGTCCTGGTCAACAACGCCGGGATCCTGCGCGACGGCGTCCTGTGGAAGCTCACCGACGACGACTGGGACGCCGTACTGGCCGTTCACGCGGGCGGCGCCTTCCGGTTCACCCGGGCGTGCGTCCCCCACTTCCGCGCGCAGAGGTACGGCCGGGTCGTCAACGTCACCTCCTACTCCGGTCTGCACGGCAACATCGGCCAGGCCAACTACGCCACCGCCAAAGCCGGGATCATCGGCTTCACCCGCACCGCCGCCAAAGAGCTCGCCCGCTTCGGCGTCACCGTGAACGCCATCTCCCCCAACGCGGAGACCCGCATGGTCTCTTCCGTCCCCGCCGAGAAGCGCGCCGAGCTGACGGCCGGCATCCCGATGGGCCGCTTCGGCGACCCGAGCGAGATGTGCGCGGCTGTCGCCTTCCTCGCCTCCGAGGAGGCCGGCTACATCACCGGTGCCATGCTGCCCGTCGACGGCGGCCTGTCCATCTGACCTCTCTGGAGCCCCTGTGAACATCCTCGACCGTTTCCGTCTCGACGACCGCGTCGCCATCGTCACCGGCGCTTCCTCCGGTCTCGGCGTCGCCTTCGCCCAGGCCCTCGCCGAAGCCGGGGCCGACGTCGTCCTGGCCGCCCGACGCACCGACCGACTCGCCGAAACCGCCCGCCTGGTCGAGGCCGCGGGCCGCCGCGCCCTGTGCGTCAAGGCCGACGTCGCCTCGCCCGACGACTGTCACGCGGTCGCGGCGGCCGCCGCGGACTTCGGCCACGTCGGCGTCCTGGTCAACAACGCCGGTGTGGCCGCTGCGGTCCCGGCCAGCCGGGAGACACCGGAACACTTCCGGCACATCATCGACATCAACCTCATGGGTGCCTACTGGATGGCCCGGGCTGCGGCCCGAGTGATGACCGGCGGCGGCTCCATCGTGAACATCGCCAGCGTCCTCGGCCTGGTCAACACCGGCCTGCCGCAGGCCGGCTACTCCTCCTCCAAGGCGGGCCTGCTCGGTCTCACCCGCGACCTGGCCGCCCAGTGGAGCCACCGCAAGAACATCCGTGTCAACGCCATCGCCCCCGGCTACTTCGCCTCCGAAATGACCGCCCGTCAGGACCCCGACAACATCGACGACATCGTCCGCCGCACCCCGCTTCCCCGCACCGGCGAACCCGAGGAACTCGCCGCCGCCGTGGTCTTCCTCGCCTCCGACGCCTCCAGCTACGTCACCGGCACCACCCTCACCGTCGACGGCGGCCTCACCATCAGCTGAGCGGACCGACAGACGTGATCCGCAAGAATGGGCGCGTGACAACCAGCGCAACCGACGACCTGTGGGGCGAAGCCGGCCCCGGCTCCCGGCGCATCCTCGAGGCGGCGCTCACGGCCTTCGCCGCCCGCGGCTACCACGGCGCCTCCACCCGCGACATCGCCGCCGCCGCCGGGATGAGCCCGTCGGCCGTCTACGCACACCACCGCACGAAAGAAGACCTCCTCCACGCGATCAGCCTCGCCGGCCACCGCAGCGCACTGGCCGCAGTGGAACGCGCCCTGGCGGAGGAGGTGACGGCGGTCGGCCGGCTACGGGCGCTGGTTCACGACTACACCGCCTGGCACGCCCGCCACCACCAGCTGGCCCGCGTCGTCCAGTACGAGCTCGGCGCACTCACTCCGGACCACCGTGACGAGATCCTCCGGCTCCGCCGCCGCACCGAGGAAGTGGTGCTCGACGAAATCGCGGCCGGCATCGCGTCCGGGGCGTTCCGCACCGAGGACCCCGGCGGTGTCGCGCTGGCGGTACTCTCCCTCGGCATCGACGTCAGCCGCTGGTACTCCCCCGGCGGCCACCACACTCCCGTCAGCCTCGGCCGCCGCTACGCGACGCTGGTGCTGGCCATGCTGGGCACCGACCACCGGTCCGCGACCGCAGGCTGACGAACGACGTCGGCTCTCTCCGAGCACGGCCATGTCTTGCCCGGTCAGCCACGGGCGCCCCGGTTTCCCGGCGTAGTCGAGCACCCCGATGCCGAGTTGGGGATGGTCGGCCTGCCGGACCTCACTGGGCGCCTCTGCCTCGCTCCGGCAGTTCGCACCCACGCGTCCGGGCGACGCTCGGGACTCCGCTGCGCCATCAGTCCGACCGGGCGTCGACGCTGGCCGAAAGTGAGCCGGGTCCCGACCGCCTGCGCCGTCCCGTTGTGTGCGTCGCGATGGCCGAGGTGCGCTGCCGAGATGCAGACAGGGTCGTCGGTCGCGCGGGCCGTGGTGGGTTGCGGCGGCCGGACGTGGCGCGGGGCATGAAGCCGTTCGCCAAACGCTCGCCCGGTCGGGTGGCGGGAGGGAATCTAGCCCCTCGGGCCACCCGACCTTCGAGGAGGGCGAGCCCTCAATGACCAGGAACTGCCGGCGGTCAGTGGGATGACAGGGCTGCGGCGTGAGCGGCCCGCAACGAGGGCTTGTCTATCTTGCCGACAGCGTTCTTGGGGAGGGCGTCGACCACGAGGAACGACGTCGGCCGCTTGTAGCCGCTGAGGTGTCGCGCGGTCAGCGCTTCCAGAGCCGCGGGGTCGACAGTCTTACCAGATCGCGGCTGGACGTAGGCGACCACCACCTCTCCCCACTTGTCGTCAGGCACACCGATGACAGCGGCCTCGAGAACACACGGGTCAGCCGTGAGGACGTCCTCTATCTCCTTGGGGTAGATGTTCTCGCCACCGCGGATGATCATGTCTTTCGACCGCCCGACCAGGGTCAGGTAGCCGTCCGCGTCCAGGTGGCCCACGTCGCCCGTGTACAGCCAGCCGTCCACGATCGTCTTGGCCGTGTCTTGCGGCCGGCCGAGATAGCCACGCATGACGTTGGGGCCACGCACGATGACCTCACCGTCCATACCGGTCGCCAGCTCGTCACCCCGCTCGTCGACGATCCGGAGCTCCTGCCCCGGCACGACAACCCCCACGGTGCCCGCGCGGCGCGGACCCGCGACGGGGTTGACGGTGGAGAAGCAGGTTCCTTCGGACAGCCCGTAACCCTCGATGATGGGGAAGCCGTACCGGGCCTCGAAACGGACCGGCAACTCGGCGGAGGCGGGTGCCGCACCGCACGTGCCGTATCGCAGCGAGGACGTGTCGGGTCGAACGTCGGCCGGCAGCGCCTCGAGGATGTTGTAGACCGTGGGTACGGCACTGAAGTAGGTGGGCCGCTCCCGCTCGACGAGATCGAAGAAGGTGTTGGGGTCGAACCGGTCGGTGATGAACACACTGCCGCCTGCGACCAGCGGCATGAGGACGCTGATCACAATGGCGTTGACGTGGAAGAGCGGCAGGATCAGCAAGCAGCGGTCGGTCGGCCCGGTCTCGACCGCCTGGCACCCCATCGCCGCCATCGCGTCGATGTTGGAGTGGTCGAGCATCACGCCCTTCGGTACGCCCGTCGTTCCGCTGGTGTAGATCAGGAGTGCGGGCGCGGTCGAGTTCGGCTGCGGCGTCGGACCCGGCCCCACCGCCTCCCCGTACAGGTCGTCGACGGGCAGCGTGGTGACGCCCGCAGCGGTCGTGCCGTCCTCGACCACCAGCACGCGTGCGCCCGAGTCGTGGAGCTGCCGTGCGACCTCGCCCTGGGTCAGGCTCGGATTGACCGGGGTGACGGTCGCCCCGAGCCGCCAGACCGCGAACAGCAGAAGCACGAACTCGACGCGGTTCCTCAGCTTGAGCGCCACGACATCGCCAGTACCGATCCCAAGGTCCTCAAGGTGACGAGCAGCAGCCCGGACACGGGTCAGGAACTGGGCGTTGTTGAGCGACTGACGCCCGTCGGCGACCGCGGGCCCGTCCGGAGTGGATGCGGCGCGACGGTCGGGCAGAGAGGCGAAATTCATGGTGAGGTCACCTATCGTGGTGTGGCGCGTTTCAACGCGAAGGCAACAGTGCGGACTTCGGGTGACAGACTCGGTCACTCAGCGGCGTCGCGCTTCGCTATCGCCTCGCCGGCGGAGAACTGGAGCGTCCAGACGTTGCCGTGGTGCGGGTACTTGTCCACCATGGTGGCCATCAGCTCTTCGGCGTCCTTCGCGAGCTCGGAGGCAGCCGCGAAGTCCTGGATGTAGGCGCGGGTCTGGGCGATCATCGTCTCGACCGCGTAGTCGTCGCCGTCGGGCCTGCGGTGTCCGGACACGATCATGCGCGGGCGGAGGCTCTCCACGGTGTCGACCGTGTCGAGCCAGTCCTGCCACTCGTCGGGCGTCGACAGGCCGAGCATCGGGTGGATCTCGTTGTAGATGGAGTCACCGGCCACGACGACGTCGATCTCGGGGATGTGCACGATGCTCGTGGGATGGATGTCGGCCTGCTTCACCTCGATGATGTGCAGGGGAGATCCGTCGACGTACAGCGTGTCGCCTTCGAGCGGCTCCGGAAGCGGCCCCGCCATGATGCAGGAGTCGCCGAACAGCATGCCCCACTGCTCGATCTGAAGCTGCATGGTCTGCTTCATGGACTCGACCACGTGGGGCAGCGCCACGGCCTTCGCCTCCGGGAACCGCTCCAGGAGCGGTCCGAAGCCCAGGTAGTGATCGGCGTGATCATGGGTGATGTAGATCGTCGTGAGCTTCTTGCCGGTGCGCTCGATCAGGTCACCGAGGTCGCGGACGTCGTCCTTGAGGTAGAGCGCGTCGATCAGGACCACCTCGGTGGCGCCGCTCACGAGCGTGGCCGTGGTGGGCGAGAAGGTGCCGTTCGGTACGCCGGGAAACTCCTCGGCCGGGACATTCGGCCAGCGACCGACGAAGACCGTGGCCCGAATGGGTGCGGCCGGCGAGGAGTAGGTGTCAGTGGTCACGAGGCATCTCCGGTTGCGGTGTTGTCGGCCGACGCGGCCTTGCGCACGTCGGCGGCGAAGTCACGTTATGAACGCACGCTCGGTGGCTGATAGAACGAGTGCGCCGAGCGCTGGTAAGCGAGCGCCACGTCGCTCTGAAGCACCACCGCGGCAGCGCAGAGTGCCGGAGTGATCGCGACGGTCGGCGCGACGCGCCGTTCGGCAGGTCGATATGGGGAATGCTGTCCCCGGCTCCCAGGTCTCCCTCCGGGATCCGGAGATGGATGAGGCCCCGGGGCCCGCACGGTGGACAGGACCCCCACGGTGCCTCGGGACCTCGGTCAGGGGGTCAGCCGGCCAGCTGCTCGTAGGGGACGGGCCGGTTCTCCCTGGCCCAGAGCTTCTCGATGTCGGACTCCGGCGGAGGCGGAACGAGGCCCTGGACTCGCCACAGATCCATGGGGGTCTCGTCGATGTGGACCTCCCAGTCGTAGCCGCGGTCCTTCACGAACGGCGCCAGCTTCTCCTCGATGACCTCCATGCACAGGAACCGCATCTCGGGGTCGTCCATCTGCCGGGCGATGTGGTCCGTGCGGATCCGTATGAAGTTGTTGTTCGCCTTGCCACCGACGTACATGGTGTCCGCCGGCATGTCCTTGAACAGGACGACGACGTAGAACTTCGGCAGGTCATAGGCGTAGTCCGTGTAGAGCGAGGTGATCCTCTGGGACAGCTGTTCCTTGTCCTGCGGGGTGAAGGCGCTCTCGGGGGTGAAGATCTCCCAGTACGGCATTGCGGCTCCTTGATGGATGGATCGGTGGCGGGAGGTGCGGCTCGTGACGCTGCTCAGGAGGGGGCTCAGCCCCGGAGGTGCTTGACGAAGTGGTCCCGTGCGGCTGCGGAGAGCTCGTCGAAGCCGGGGCCGCTGTAGAAGTCGAAGTGGCCGCCCTGCTTGACGATGATCTGCTTCGGCTCCCGGGCCTCTTCGTAGGCGTCGAGGGCCAACTCGAACGGTGCCACCCTGTCGTTGTCGGCCACGATCATCAGGAGCGGGGTCGGCGCGATACGGCTGATGAAGGTACCCGGGGCGTACTCGGTCACCATTTCCATGCTTCGAGCCGTCAGCTCGTTCTTCCAGTTGGGCGCCCGGTCCGCCGACGTCTTGCTGAACCACTCGTAGGCGTCGGCCGCGGGCATCACGGCCTGCGCCGTGGGGTCGGCCGCGACGACCGGGACCATGGCGGGCTCTCCGCCGGTGAACCGGTTGAGGCGGTCGCCCTCCTGGATCGCACGGAAGACCGGGATGAAGTCCGGCCGGATCGCACGGCTCAGGGTGCGCGGACCCGTGATGAACGGCACCTGGGAGACGACGGCCTTCACCCTCTTGTCGATCGCCGCGACCATGAGGACGTGTCCACCGGAGAAGCTGGAGCCCCAGATGCCGATCTTCGACGCGTCCACCTCGGGGCGGGTGGTGGCGTAGGTGATCGCGTTCCGGAAATCCCGGTACTGCAGGACCGGGTCGACCTCCTGGCGGGGAGTTCCCTCACTGTCGCCGAAGTTCCGGTGATCGTAGGCGAGCACGTTGAGGCCGGCTTCTGAGAAGACCACGGCATAGTCGTCGAGGTGCATCTCCTTGACGCATGACAGCCCGTGCGCCAGGACCACGACCGGTGCCGGCGTGATGGTGTTCCTGGCCGGATAGAACCAGCCCCGGAGGGTGACGCCGCCCTCGCCCTGGAACTCGATGTCTTCTCGATTCATGGGATCTTCCGATTCGCTTGCGATGGTCCGTCGGTCGTGTGGAGGTTCACTCGGAGTGATCCGACACTCGCGAGTAGTGGTGCCGGGCCCAGAATCCACGAATGCATGTGAGGGCTCATAGAAGGATCGCGCCGCGGGCTGGTACGGGTGTGCCACGGCCTACGAGGAGACGGTCAGGCGCATCCGTGGGCTTCCCGGTAGTCGCCGGGCGACAGCGAGAACTCTCGACGGAACTCCCGTCCGAAGTGGCTGGCATCGCAGAAGCCCCACCGGTGCGCGATCGCGGCGATGCAGAGGTTCGTGTTCACCAGGTCGCCTCTGGCCGCCGCCAGGCGGTGCATGCGGATGACCGTCCCGACGGTGTCCCCGGTCGACGCGAAGGCCCGGTGGACCGTCCTCGGAGAAACGCTGTGGGCGGCGGCGAGGTCGGCGACTCTGATCGGTCCACCGGCGAGATGGTCGATGATCCAGTCTTCCAGCCGCCGTCGGAACAACTGCAGGAACTCGTCGTCGCCGATGTGGGGTCGACCCGCACGGATCATGCCGGCGATGAGGACAAGGAGGGCGTTGCGCGCTCCCTCGACCTCCGCCGCGGACATCCGCCCGATGTGACGGTCCAGGCTCATGAGGAAGCCGTGGAGGAGGTTGGCCAAAGGGCTCTGAGCCGTGTCCAGGAGCAGGCAACCGGGTGCACCGCCCCCCGCGTCGAACGAGGACAGCGCGCTCATGGGCACCCGGACCGTTCGTTTGGCCAGGTGATCCGGGATGACGAACCGCCCGGTGGTGCGGGTGCTCATGATGAGAACCGTTCCTGGTCGCAGAACGACGGCCTCGTCAGCGGTCTCGATGATCTGCCGGCCGGCGCTGGCAGCGAGGAGCAGCAGCGCGTCGTCGTCCTGACGCACTGCGTTTCTGCCTCGGGTCCCTTCGACCTGCGCGCACACCCAGTCGGTGATGAGAAGGTCTCCGAGGTCCAGTTCCTCAGCAGATCCGAGGCGCTTGGCCGGCCCTGTGAGCCGCAGGTCCATGGAGGCAAGGCGGTCGCGGACGGCGAGCCTCCAGCGGACGTCCAACTCTTCGGATGTCAGCAGGTCGGCGGGGCTTAGCATGGGTGGGGCGACAGTCACTTCGGCTCCAGCTCGGTAGAAGCTGTCCTCTCGGTCGTGACGTGTAGTTTGCTTCGTTGAAACATTCTGGTACTTGCCCTGAGGCGACAAGGATTTGTCCTTGCGTGACACCGATCTTCCTGTCCGGTGCTCTGCCCTGCGGGGGCTCTCCGCGCTCGTCACCGAGATCGGCGGCTCGGGCCCGGAACTCCTCGCGGCATACGGCTTCGACGAGGCGAGGATCGCCGAGGGCAACTCGTTCGCCAGTCTCCGGCTGGTCGAGCGCGTTCTCGAGGAAACGGCCCGCCGATTCGCGATTCCGGACCTCGGGTTGAGGATGGCGGCGCAGCAGGATCTGCATGTGCTGGGACCGCTGGCGATCGCCATGGAGAACTCACGCACGATCGGCGAGGCCGTCGAGTGCGCGAGCCGGTACCTGTTCGTCTACAGCCCGGCCCTCTCACTCGAGGAAACCGACGATCCGCTGGGAAGCCCCGGTGTGGTCGGCCTCCGCTACACGACCACGGGCGTCAACGCCTCACCACAGGCGATCGACTACGGCATCGGGATCGTCCACCGAGTCCTGACGCTGCTCCACGGCACCGCACCCTACGGACTGCGTTCGGTCCTGCTGCCACACCCCCGCCTGGCACCGGAAAGCTCCTACCGGGCGTACTTCGGGGCCGAGGTCAGATTCGACTGTCCGAGCGCGGCCCTGCGTGTCCCGAGCCACCTGTTCTCGACACCGGTCAGGGGCGGCGACGACCTGCTTCACGACATCGCGATGGACCATCTCGAAACGCACTTCGGCCACCAGCACGTGCCGATGTCGGACCTGGTCGCAGCGATTCTCAGCGAACAGCTCGGATCCAGCGGTCCGGACCTGTCGAAAGTCGCGCGCCTGCTGAGTCTCCACCCGCGTTCAGTGCAGCGGTCCCTGTCCAAGGAGGGCACGACCTTCTCCGGCGTCGTCGATCGTGTACGCCGGAGTCAGGCCCTGCACTTGATCACGACGACCGACCTGTCCTTCTCGCAGATCGCGGCCAGCCTGGGGATGCAGGAACAGTCCAGCCTCACTCGTGCGGTACGTCGGTGGTTCGACACGTCACCTTCCAGACTGCGACGCGAAGGACAGGAGCCGAAGGGTCATTCCGCCCTCACCGACTGAACGTGCTCCGCGAGTCCCGAGCCGGCCCCGGGTGATCCCGTCTCTCAGCGCCAGTGCATTCACCGATGTCGCCACGACAGCGGGATTCACCGACGACCAGGCGCCGGTGTGCCAGTTGGCCAGGTCGCCGTGTTCGGATATCTGGAACGCCCCGAGCACTCAGATGTCCCGGTGCCCTCCGCGCATCATGGCGAACGAGTCGGCGTGGTGGAAGCAGGAGGCTCCGCGCCGCTCGGTCACCGGCTGCTTCCCCGCGTTGATGCCGGGCGACCGCCGATCCCGTCGGCGTCGGCGGCAAATGGGCAGGGAACCCCGACGAGCCTGCGCGACACCGCGCCTGACGCCTATTGCAGGGAAGCGCTTCGACGCAAGGTCTTTCGGCCTCGATGCAGTTTCCATGCGGATCAGACCATTCTCTCCGTCGCCAGGCTGCGCTAGGCTCCCGCATCGTGTCGAAGCGCTTCGACGTTGAGTTGACGCCGCCGACATGAGGGCAGGCCTTTCGACTCAATGGAGAGCTCTATGCCGAGTTCAGCCGGTTTCACTCGCCGCCAGGCCATGACGACCTCCGCGGCCCTCGCCGTCGCGGCGTTGTCCACCCCATCGGCCGCCCAGGCCGCCGCCCGATCCGCCGCCCGGTCCGCTGGTTCCGCCGCGTCGGCGTCCGCGCTGGACGTGGTCGCGGACATGCAGCCGGGCTGGAATCTGGGCAACACCTTCGAGGCCATCGGCGCCGACGAGACGGCGTGGGGCAACCCGCGGGTGACCCGGGCGTTCTTCCGCAGGCTGAAGGCGCAGGGCTTCAGGAGCATCCGGATCCCGGTGACCTGGGGCCAGCACGAGGGCCCGGCTCCGGCCTACACCCTCGACCCGGTGTTCCTGGCCAGGATCAAGGAGGTGGTCGACTGGGCCCTGGCCGATGGTTTCCACGTTCTGATCAACATGCACGGCGACGCGTGGCAGTGGGTGCTGAACATGCCGGCCCGGCATGACGCGGTCCTGGCCCAGTACACGGCGACCTGGCAGCAGATCGCGGCCACCTTCCGGGACGAGCCGCGCCGACTGCTTTTCGAGAGCGTCAACGAGCCCTTCTTCACGGGCAGTTCAGGCGACGAGCAGAACGCCGTACTGATGAACGAGCTCAACACGACCTTCCACTCCGTCGTGCGCGCGACCGGCGGAGGCAATGCCGACCGGCTGCTCGTCATGCCGACCCTGGGGGACACTCCGGATCAGGCCAAGATCGACGGCCTGGTCGACACCTTCGCCGCGCTCGACGACCCGAATCTCGTGGCCTCGGTCCACTACTACAGTTTCTGGCCCTTCAGCGTGAACCTCGCCGGCTACACGACCTTCAACGCGGCCACCCAGCAGGACCTGACCGACACGTTCGACCTGGTCCACAAGGCCTTCGTGGCCAACGGGATCCCGGCCGTCGTCGGTGAGTACGGGCTGCTCGGCTGGGACTCCGGCCCCGGCACGGTCGAAGAGGGAGAGACGCTCAAGTACCTCGAGTATCTCGGCCACTACGCGCGATACCGGGGCTTGACCACGATGCTGTGGGACAACGGCAGTCGCTTCAACCGCCGCACCCTGCAATGGAACGACCCGAGCCTCTATGCGCAGATCCGTTCGAGCTGGACCGGGCGCTCCGGCACCGCCTCCACCGATCAGCTCTTCGTGCCCAGGGGCAGGACCCCGGCGGACGCGACGATCACGCTGAATCTCAACGGCACACGGCTCACGAGGATCGATGTCGTCGGCGCCCGCCACCTGGTCCGAGGCGTGGACTACACCGTCAGCGGCAGCACGCTGACGATCGCGGCGGCGACGCTCGGCCGGCTGACCGCGTCGCAGGAGCACGGCACGAATGCCGTCCTGTCCCTCCGGTTCTCGGACGGAACTCCCTGGGCCGTCAACGTCATCACCTATGACAAGCCGGTGCTGACGAGCGCGACGGGTACGACGGCCTCGCTGGTGATACCCACCGCGTTCAACGGCGACAAGCTGGCGACCATGGAAGCCGTCTACGCCGACGGCAGCCCCGCCGGTCCGCAGTCCTGGACGACGTACAAGCAGTTCAACGTGGCCTTCACGCCGGACTACACCGCGGGCACGATCACCTTGCCGACCGCGTTCTTCGGCGAGGTCACCGACGGCGCCGCCGTGACCCTCACCTTCTACTTCTGGAGCGGGACGCGACTGACGTACACACTGACCGGGTCCGGCACCGCGGTCACCGGCACCTCCGCCTGAATTTCTGTCAGGGTGTCCGACCGGCATGTCAGCGGCATTTCCCGGAGACTGCCCCGTATCCGTCTGCTGACGACTGTCGTCGGGCCGGGCGGTCCTCGTGAGCGGCCCGGGACGCCGTCAGGGTGAGGCCCGCCACGACGTGGTGCAGGCGATCGCGCACCAGCTCCTCGAGGAACGACTCGACGAACTGACCTCTCGCGCCCTCGAACAGCTGGAAGCCGAGGAGGCCGCATACGCGTCGGCGGGCCGGGATCCGGTCCAGAAACGGGAGGGGATGCGACGGACCCTCGAACTCGCCCTGACCCGGCTGGCCGGCGGTCCGGTGCCCAGGACGGTCTCGCGCGCTACCGAGGACGTGGGACGCGAGCGAGCGGAGCAGGCGTTTCCCCTGACCGCTCTGATGCACTCCTTCCAGCTGGACCTCAGGACCTTGTGGGAGGCCGTGCTGGCCGCGGGGCGGGCACGTGGCATCAGCGCCGATCCCGACTTCCTCGACGGGTTGATTCGCGTCTGGGAGGCGACGGAAGCCAACAGCGTCGAGGTCGTCGACGCCTATCGCCGCACGGAGCGCGACCTGGCCGGCCGTCGCACGGAGGTGCGCAACCGCGCCTTCAGTCGCCTCGTCCTGGAAGGCGAGCACGATCCCTCCACAGTGGCCGAGGCCTCGACGTTGCTGGGCTTCTCCGAGCACGTCGCCCTGACCGTCGTCGTGGTCGAATCCGTTCCCACTGGGGACCCGGCTCTGTCCAAGGTCGACGATGCGCTGCGCCGGGCCGGCCTGCTGCGCCACTTCGGATGGATGGGCGACGAGCTCCTCGGCATCATCGGTCACGGACGGTGCGATCAAGGGGCCATGCTTCCCACGCTCGGGCCGTTCGCCCCGTGGCGCTGCGGCGTCGCGGAAGTCCCCGGTCTGGCGCTGACGGCACGGGGCATCCGGTTCGCACGTGCCGCGATCCGCACAGGCCCGAATGCGACCCGGATTCGCCCCGGGCAGTTTGTTCAGTGGGAAAACATGGCCTCTGAACTGCGAAATAAAGAGCGGCAGACGAGTCGGGCTGTACGCCGGGTAGTAGCCGACGCGCAGGGCGGTGTGGGCGTACAAGGCGCCGCAGGTGCTCATGGCCGCGGCCTCACGGACGGGCCAGCAGGCAACCACCCAGGGGGCAGGTGCACGCATAGGGCAAGGCCCCAGGACCAGCAAGCTCCGTGATTGCCGTAGCCAAGCCCCACCGCCCAAGCCCTCGCCCAAGATCCGGACCACATACGGGCCAGCGCCTGCCAACCTTTCTCCAACCCTCTCATTTACGCTGGTCAAGGCCGTACGGATGCTGTACCACCAGCAGACGAAGAACCTGCTGGTGTCGTACTCGCCGAAGAAGCTGGGCTTCTTCTAGAGGCACGAAAAAGGCGCCTGGCCTGGCCTGGCCTTTTGCCCGCCAGGCGCCTTCCCCTCGGCCGGCCCAGAGCAAGGACCGACTTGCGCCATACCTCCGAGTTCCTCCCACCGCTGTCCCGCTCCTGACCAGTACGTCCGGATCACTCACGGACCAAACTCCGACTCACCCTTCAGACTTCGCGCCCTGGCTGACTCGGTCCCACTCCTGCAAGGACTGCTCGATGAGCCGGTTGGCCTGCTCTCGGACGCCGTCCAGGAACTTGGCGTAGTGGCGGAAGAGGACCTCAATGCTCTGGCCCGCGCGACGAGCGCACTCCCCGGCGTGCCGGAGATCGTAGGGCCGCTTGGCCAGCTTGGAGGCGAGTTCTGTACGGGTCACGACGTACTTTCGTGCCCGCGCCCACGGTGTGCCATATGCAGCTGCGTCCGCGTAATTGCCGGCCTGTTCCCTGTGCAGCATCCACCGCTCGGACCGGCCGGGCACGCGACGTCCGCCCGACGAGAACTGCCAGGAGAACTGGGCATCGACCCCGCCCGGATCGTCGTCGCCGGCGCCAGCGCGGGCGGCGGCCTCGCCGCTGGTGTCACCCTCTTTGCGCGACCTCGGCACCCCGGCGATCGCCGCGCAGATGCTGATCTGCCCCATGCTCGACCACCGCAACACCAGCGCCTCCAGTCGCCGGTACTCCGGCGGGCCCGGCGTCTGGACGGGCGAGATGAACGAGTTCGCATGGCGCGCCGTCCTCGGCGACCTCACTGACGACGAGGTGTCTGAGTACGTCTCGCCGGCGTTGGCCGAGGACCTCTCGGGCCTGCCTACCACCTATATCGACACCGGCTCCACCGAGGTCTTCCGAGACGAGGACACCGACTACGCCACCCGCATCTGGGCGGCCGGCGGCCAAGCCGAACTCCACGTCTGGGCGGGCGGCTTCCACGGGTTCGACGCCCTGTATCCGCAGGCAACCATCTCCGCCACACCCCGGCGAACCCGCACCGACTGGCTCGCCCGGCTCCTGCCCTCCGACAGGCCGTCAACCTCTTCCGTCTGTACACCTACAAGGGCGGCCAGTACAGCCGCCAACTCCTCCAGCTGAGCACGGAACTGCGCCACCGTGGATCGGCGTGCCCAAGCTGGACGAGCCCACCGGCCTCCAGGCCCTCAAGGACGAGGTCGTACGCTGCCGGGGCGTCTGGCCGTGGCGACGCGTTGTGCCAAGCCAGTGAACGACTTCCACCGCTCGGTCCCTTCGCCACCGGTTCTGCCCGGGCTGCCCTCAGCCCACCGCCTTCTTGACGAGCGCGCTGATGCGCTCTTCGTCGGCCGCGGTCAGCTCCCGCACGGCGTAGGCGGTCGACCACATGGCGCCGTCGTCGAGTGCCGCCTGGTCGCTGAAGCCGAGCGTGGCGTACCTCGACTTGAACTTCTCCGCGCTCTGGAAGTGGCAGACGACCTTACCGTCTCTGGTGTACGCGGGCATCCCGTACCAGAGCTTGGGCGCGAGGTCCGGAGCGGCGGCCTTGATGATCTCGTGGATCCGCTCCGCGAGGACGCGGTCCGCCTCCGGCATCTGGGCGATCTTCGCGAGCACGTCCCGCTCCGCCGCCGCCTCCTTCTCCGCCCGGGATGAACCGCGCCGCGCCGCCGCCTTCTTCTCCTCGCGTGCATGCTCCTTCATCGCGGCCCGCTCCTCGGCGGTGAATCCGCTGTACTGCTCGGTGGTCGTGCCGGAGTCCTCGGCGGGCGACTTCGTGGACGGCATGGCAAGTTTTCCTCTCGTACAGGGTCAGGCGGGGCGGGAGTCAGGACAGGGCAGCGCCGTGGAGGGCGGGGGGCGAGCTACGCGGCTGCCTCCCAGGCGAATCCGTCGGGGTCGGCGAAGGTGTCGGCGGTGCTGCCGAGGACGATGCGGTGCGAGCCGGTGCCGTCGGCGGGGACGCCGAGGTCCTTGGCCAGGCCGCGGTGCTTGTACAGCGCCAGTTTGACGGGGCTGGACTCGTCGGAGGTGAACTCGGCGTACTTGCCGCCGAAGCTCCTGGCCACTGTCAGGCCCCGGCCGACGTAGAACTGCTTGCTGGCCTTCACGTCCTCGACGCCCAGCAGCAGGACGACCTCGTCGATCTCGCGGGCGGCCGGACCGGTGTCCTTCTTCGCCGAGGTCGCGACCTTCCAGATCGTCCCGTCCGGAGCCTGGACGACGCCGCCGTAGCCCCACAGCGACTTCGCGGCGGGCTTCAGCACCGTGGCGCCGGCGTCCACGGCGGCGCCGACGAAGCTGTCGACGGTGGCCGGCCCGGAAACCGTGAGCGCCAGAGTGAAGCCGCGGAATCCGGTGGAGTGCGCCTCGGACGCCCGCAGGCGTATGTACGTTTCCACACCGAAGGCGCTGTAGAAGCGGCGGGCGGCCTCGGGGTCGGCCACCTCAAGGGTGACGGACGCGAGGGACGTGGGGGATGCGGTGGAAGCGGTGGTTGCCATGGCCATCACGCTAGAGGCTGCTGGGCGGCCGGGGCTTCTCGATTCCTGACCGGTCTTGAGACCTGCTTCGCCACGCACGCCGGCATCCCCTCCACTGTGATCGCCGACCCTGCATCGCGCGCCGTTCCCGCAGCATCAGCATGGTCGGCCGCCACATCCGCCGCCTGGCGCCGGAAGGCCCCGGGCGGCATGCCGACCAGCTCGGTGAGGCGCAGGGCACACCGACACTGACCATCGGCTTCATGCCCGGCATCATGCTCACCCCGGCCACCGCGGCCTTCACCGCACGTCAGCCCGACGTGAACGTACGCCTGTTGCGCACGAGCTGGGACGACCAGGTCAAGGTGCTGCTGGACGGCCGGGCGGACGTGAGTGTCGTACGGCTGCCCATCGACCAGCACGGCCTGGAAGTACGACCGCTGTTCCAGGAGCCCCGGGTCGTCGTGCTGCCTCTGGGGCACCGCTTGGCCGACCGACCGTCAGTGACCGTCATCGACCTCGCCTCCGAGCACCTGCTGCAGGACCCGGACGCCGTTCCCGAGTGGCGGGACGTGGCACTGGAGTTGCGCGGCAGGCAGCGCCCCGAGGTTCCGGCGATCCATCAGGTGGAGGAGAAGCTGGAGCTGGTGGCCTCCGGAGCCGGCATCTGTGTGATCCCGCTGTCCACCGCGAACTTCTACACCCGGCCGGACGTGGTTCCGCTGCCCGTCGAAGACATCGGCCCCGACGAGGTGGCCCTCGCCTGGGTGGCTTCCCGCCGCTCCCCCCTCATCCACGACTTCGCCGAAGCCGCGGCCGAGACCCTGGGCCAGCCCCCACCCCGACGGTGATGCCAGGTCTCCGGCTGGGTGAAGCGGAACTCCGGGCCGTGCTTGGGCGGCCGGCCATTGACGCCGTGCATCCTCGGCGGCTTCGGCAGACGCATCACGTGGTCGGAACGGACCCGGCCGACCATCTCGACGGGTAGGTCGCGAAGGACCCACGCCAGGCGGCTGACGTCATAGCCGGCGTCGCTGACGATCACGATATGCGGTCCTCGGCCTGCCACTGGCCTGCGGCGATGAGCCACTCCACGACACCCCGCAACTGGACGGCAGTGACGGCGGTCGCGTCGTCCACCGGTCCGAGCCGCACGGCGTCCAGGATCGCCGTCCAGGACGTCGCCCCCGGCTTCAGCACTGCGACAAAGGAGTGGGGCCAGCCCGGAATGAACTGCGAGGCCGTCTTCGCGCGGCCGTAGACGTGGCAGAACATCCGTGCCGCCGAGCACGGAGCTTCCGAGCGGAGCTGATCAGCTCGGGGTTCGCGGCGGGAGCCGGGTCGGCCGGCGGCGCACCGCGACAACGCACTCCGCCCGCGCCCCGTGGCTCCCTCACTGGTGTCGTTCATCGCCCGCCGTCACGGCGACGGCGGCGAAGACGTGGCGGCCAAGTTCCTCAGCGCGACTACCGGTTTGCGTAGTCCGTACGCGACCGCCGTCGCCGTTCCGTCGGCATGGCTCCAGGTCAGCAGCGCGCGTCCGTCTGCCACGCTGCCCTGCACCATGGCGGGTTCGCCGATGAGCGGCAGACGGCCGACGATCTTGACGGCGAGACCGGCCACCTCGGTCCAGAAGTAATCATCATGCGACGGTCCGGAAGGAGGGAGACCGAGGGCGGAGGCCGCCGCAGTTCTGCCCTGGGCGACGGCGTTGGACCAGAAGGGCCTACGCCGGTCGGGCCGGGTGCCGTCGCTTCGGAGGTAGGTGACGTCGCCGGCGGCGAACACGCCGGGGACGGTGGTGGCGCAGGCATGGTCGACCCCGACGCCCAGGCGGTCGGCGAGGCCCGTCCCTGCCAGCCAGTCGGTGCAGGGCACCTCTCCCGCGCAGGTCACCACCAGGTCCGCGGTGAGTTCGCAGCCGTCGGGGAGCAGCACTCCGTTGACGGGGTCGCCGGTCAGGGTGGCGAAGCCGGTGGCCTGCACGAAGCGGATGCCGTGCGCCGAGGCGTGTGTGATGAGCGCGGCGGACAGGTAGCCGCCGAGGACGCGTTCCAGCGGCCGGTCGGCGTCCACGACGGTGACCGGGATGCCTCGGGCAGCGCAGGCGCTGGCGACCTCCATGCCCAGGAATCCGGCGCCGACCACTATCGCCGAGCCGGCGTGCGCCAGTCGGTCGCGGAGCAGGCGGGCGTCGTCCAGGGTGCGCAGGACGAGTTCGCCCCGCTGGCCGGGGGCGGCAATGCGGCGGGCGTCCGCGCCGGTGGCGACGATCAGCACGTCGTAGTCGACCTCCCGGCCGCCGGCGGTGGTCACGATGCGGCGCCGGGTGTCGGCCGCGACGGCGGCCCAGCGGATGACGTCAACGTCGAGCCCGTCGAGGGTCGGCCCCAGAGCGTCGTCGGCGGCCGGGTCCTTCAGGACCGCTTTGGACAGGGGCGGCCGGGAGTAGGCGCCGTGCTCCTCGGCGCCGATGACCGTGACCGGCCCGGTGTGGCCGAGGGTGCGCAGGTGGCGGGCGGCGGTGGTGCCGGCGAGTGACTCGCCGACGACCAGCACCGAGCGCGGTGCGCTCACGACAGGGCTCGCAGGGCGGCGACGGGGCAGGCGTCGACGGCGGCGCGGGCTGCGGCCTGATGCTGGTCGGGGACCTCAACGCCCTCGAAGTGGTAGGTGAGTTCGGCGTCGTCGTCCAGGCTGAAGACGCCGGGAGCCTGGTCGGCGCACAGACCGTGGCCTTCGCAGCGTGCGTTGTCGACGGAGATCTTCATCGTGCGATCCTCACAAGGGGAGCAGCGGGTTCAGGCGGGGATCAGTTCGAGCGGCAGACGCTCAAGGCGGTGGATGACGTTGTTCAGCGCCCACTCGGGCGGGCCGGCCACCTCGATGCGGTCGACGCGTTCGACCAGAGCGCTCAGTAGCGCGGAGGTCTCCAGCCGGGCCAGGCCCTGGCCCGCGCAGCCGTGGGTGCCCTGCCCGAAGCCGAGTTGGCGGGCGGCGTCGCGGCGGATGTCGAAGGTGTCCGGGTCGTCCCACTCCAGCGGGTCGCGGTTGGCGGAGCCGTAGAGGACCAGCACCCGGGAGCCCTTGGGCAGGGGGACGCCGGCGAGTTCCGTGTCGTGGGCGGCGGTCCGGGAGAAGGCCCGGATCGGGGATTCGTAGCGGACGACCTCGTTGACCGCTTTCGGGATGAGGCCGGGGTCCGCCTTGAGCAGGCGCCACTGGTCGGGGTGGGCGGCGAACAGGTGCAGGGCGCTGGATATGGCGCTGATCGTGGTGTCCAGGGACGGCGCCAGGTAGTCGATCATCATCGTGGCGCACTCGGCCGGCATGATCCGACCGTCGTCGGCGGCACGCAGCAGGTCGTGGCCCATGCTGCCGTCCAGGACGGACCGGTCGCGCACGACCGCCCGCGCGTAGCGCAGCATGCCGAGGGACGCGGGGAGTGTGCGCACCGTCTGGCGGTTGAGCGGGCCCATGGCGTCGAAGGCGGCGCCGGCCCAGCGCAGAAGGTGCTCACGGCCCTGCTGGGGCCATCCGACCAGGTCGGGGACGACGGACAGCGGCAGGGCCATGGCGACCTCCACCGCGTCGACCGTCCGCCGGGCGACGGCGGCCTCGGCCACGGCGGCGGCCTGTTGGTCGACGGTGTCCTTCATCGTGCGCAGCGCCCTGGGTGTGAGGCGGTGCGCGAGGAGGGAGCGGCGGCGGGCGTGGTCGTCGCCGTCACTGAACAGGGTGGTGCCCTGGCCCACGCGGTTGGCTACGGGGTTCAAGGCCACGCCGTCCGAGGAGACGAAGGTCTCGTCGTCCAGCAGCACCTGCTTGCACTCGGCGTAGCGCGGCAGCGCGTAGACCTTGTGCTTGCTCAGCCAGACCACGGGGCCGAGCTCACGCAGCGCGGCGTAGTGCGGATGCGTGTCGCGGATGGCCGAGGCCGAGTACAGATCGGGGTGGTAGACGGGGAACTTCGTATGCGTGGACATGAGGAGCCCTCCTGAAGGAGCCGTGAGAGAGCGGAGGCGGGGGGGCGCGCGAGGAGGGCAGAGCCCGTGGGTGGGTGATGACGGCATCCCTTCGCCGCCGGTACCATAGTGAGGAAATAATCAACCTTGATGGAATGCACCGTCAAGGGTTACGGCGCCCACAGAGAGAGGCCGACTCCGTGGACCCGGCGTGCCGTGTCCCAGCGCTCGGCGAGCTGGGCGACAAGGAGGTGGCTGCGTCCGCCCTCGTCGAAGGCGCGGGCCCGGCGCAGGTGACCCCAGGCCGTCAGCTGCCGGGCCGCACTCGAACGGGCCCGCGCGACGGCTGACGGGTCGGCGTCCACGTCCCAGGCGGCGACCTGATGCTCCCCGAGGGCGCGGGTGCGGGCCAGCAGCAGGGCCACGTCATCGTCGGGCCGGCCTGTTGGCAGCAGGGCTCGGAGCGCGCTGACGCAGGCTGCCTCCAGGGAAGCGGACGGCCGGGCGAGGGCGTGACGTCGGCGGGTGAGACCTGTCTCGATGTCGCGGTCTCGGGCTTCGATCAGACCGTCGTTGTGCAGGGCGAGCAGGCTGCCTTCGGACCGATCGACCTCCGCCGCCTCGAACGGCAGGCCGCCCAGGCCCAGCGGCGGGCCGGGCGGCAGAGTACTCCACACCACTGTCGGCGGTACGCCGGGCAGGAAACCTGTGAGGCCTTCAGGCGTCGAAGGCCCCGCACCCGAGACACCCACGCCGGGGGCCGTCAGCCGGTGCCGATCGCCAACCCGGCGTACGCCACCGCCGTCAGGGCCAGCACGGCGGCTGGGAGAGCCCGTACCGGAGGGTCGCCGTGGCGCAGGTGGACCACCGTGGCACCCGCCATGAGCAGCGCCAACCCGATCGCGGCGGCGGCACCCAGCGGGGCCGAAGCCAGGCCGAGCAGCAGCCCGGCGGCACCGGCGAACTCCAGCGTGCCGATGACGCGGTAGAGGCCGGGTGACATGCCGAGGTGCGCGGCTGCCTGGCGCATGAACGGCACGGCGGTGATCTTGGCCAGTCCGAGAGGGAGGAAGACCAGGGACAACGCTACGGCGAGGACGGTGTGTGCAGTGGTCATGCTGATCGGTCCCGGCGTTCGGCGCCCAGGCGGGCGAAGTGGGCGATGAGGTCCGGGGCGTCCATACTCCCGGGATTGACGACCTGTTCGACGGGGGCGCCCTGCAGGAGGCGTTTCACAGGGACTTCGAGCTTCTTGCCAGTACGGGTGTGCGGGATGCCCGGCACTTCGAGGATCTCGTCGGGTACGTGGCGGGGTGATGCGCCCGCGCGGATGGCCTCACGGATGCGGTCACGGAGAGTGTCGTCCAGTGCGACTCCGGCCGCGAGGACCACGAACAGCGGCATCCAGTAGCCGCCGTCGGGCTCCTCCGCGCCGATGACGAGGGCCTCGGTGATCTCGGGGAGGCGTTCGACGACGTCGTGGATGTCGGCGCTGCCCAGGCGTACGCCGTTGCGGTTCAGCGTGGAGTCGGAGCGGCCGTGGACGATCACCGAGCCGTGCGAGGTGACCGTGATCCAGTCGCCGTGCCGCCACACCCCGGGATAGGAGGAGAAGTAGGCGCCGCGAAAGCGGCTGCCGTCGGGGTCGTTCCAGAAGTACAGCGGCATGGACGGCATCGGGCGGGTGATGACCAGTTCGCCGACCTGGTCGATGACCGGAAAGCCCTCGGCGTCGTACGCCGCCAGCGCCACGCCCAGGTTGGGTGCGGACAGCTCCCCCGCCCAGACCGGGGTGTTGGGCGCGCTGCCGGCGAAGCCGGACACGACGTCCGTGCCGCCGCTGATGGACGCCAGCAGCACGCGGTCGCCGACGTGGTCGCGGACCCAGGGGTAGGCGGAGGCCGGCAGGGCGGAGCCGGTGCAGCCGACCACGCGGATCGACGACAGGTCGTGGATTGCGGGGTCGATACCGAACTTGGCCATGCCCAGCAGGTACTGGGGGCTGGTGCCGAAGACGGTCACCTGATGGCGGGCGGCCAGCTTCCACAGGATGTCGGGCCGGGCGAGGGGCGCCGGGCTGCCGTCGTACGTGCAGGTCGCGGCGCCTGTCAGCAAGGCCGAGGCGACCAGGTTCCACATCATCCAGTGGGTGGTGGTGTACCACAGGAGGCGGTCGCCGGGGCCGAGGTCGGAGTGCAGGCCGAGGGTCTTGAGGTGCTCCAGGAGGACGCCGCCGTGGCCGTGGACGATGCCCTTGGGCAGGCCGGTGGTGCCGGAGGAGAACACCACCCATAGGGGATGATCGAACGGCACCGGCGTGCAGGTGAGTTCCTCGGTGCGGGTGGCGGCGTCCTCCCATGGCACCACCGGGCACGGGTACGCCCGCTGCGGCGACGGCAGGCCCAGGTGGTCCACCAGCACCGTGGCCTTCAACTCCGGTAGCGCACAGGCGAGTTCGAGGGTGGCGTCCCGGCGGTCGTGGGCGGTGCCGTTGAAGAGGTAGCCGTCCGCGGCGATCAGGACGGTCGGTTCGAGCTGGGCGAAGCGGTCGGCTGCGGCCTTGGGGGCGTAGTCCTGGCCGCACACCGACCACACGGCGCCCAGACTCGCGGCGGCCAGGAACCCGACGATTGCATGGGGGGTGTTGGGCAGGTAGCCCACGACCCGGTCGCCCCGGCCGACGCCCAGGTCGCGCAGAGTGGCGGCGACGGAGGCGACCTGCGCGCGCAGGCGGCCTGCGGTCACCTCGTAGCAGGAGCCGGTCTCGTCGAGGGCGACGACCGCCACGGCGTCGTCGGCGAGGTTGCGCAGGGCGTGGTGGGCGTAGTTGAGCGTGGCGCCGGTGAACCAGCGGGCGCCGGGCATCCGCTCCTCCGCGAGGACCTGTTCGTACGGGGTGTCCGCGTCGATGTCGAAGTACTCCCACACCGCGCCCCAGAAGCCCTCCAGGTCGGTGACCGACCAGCGGTGCAGGGCGGCGTACTCGGCGCCGGCCATCCCGGCATGGCGGGCGAAATCCATGATGTTGCTGTCCGCGACGACCTGCGGGTCGGGCGTCGTGAACGGTCGGGGCACGGTCATCGTGTGGCGCTCCTCAGCAGGCCGTTGTCGACGATGGGGCGGGGTGGGTGGGGGCGGCGCGCGGTGTGCAGGAGGGGCGCCCATCCGGCGGTGTCGGTGAAGTCGCGGCCCCGGGCCGGGACGACGTCCATGACCACGCGGTCGGGGCGCAGCAGGACGGCGTCGGCCCGGCCGGCGCGCAGCCAGGCAGCGAGGGTGCCGTCGTCGCCGAGGTCGGTCACCGGGATCGCTCGGATGCCGAGCCCGTGGGCGAGGGCGTTCAGCGAGGGCCAGGGCTCCGCGGTGGTCAGGATGGCGAAGGAGTCACCGAGCAGCTCGTCGAGACGGGTGCGCCGGTCGTCGGCGCGTACCCATGGTTGCGGGCAGTGGGTGCCCGCGAGGCCCCGGCGGGAACGGCGCCGGATGAGGGGCCCGGCGGTCAGGGGCGGGCTGAGGTCGCGGCCGGCCATCGCGGTCAGGCCGGGGACACGGCAGGCCGCGGCGAGGAGTCCGCGGCGCAGTGCGGCGGCGCCGTCCTGGCCGCCGGTCATGGCCCACCCCATGGCGACGGCGAGCTTGATCACATGCCGGGCATGCGGCTTGCGTTCGCTCTCGTACGTGTCCAACAGCCGCTCGTCGCCGCCTTGTTGGAGGACGCGGGCGAGCTTCCAGGTGAGGTTGTAGGCATCGCGCAGACCCGAACACAATCCCTGCCCGATGAACGGCGGGGTGAGGTGCGCGGCGTCACCGAGGAGGAAGACCCGGCCTTTGCGCCATCGGTCGGCGATCCGCGCCCGGAAGGTGTACTGCGCCTCGCGGACGACCTCGAACTCCCCGTCGTAGGACGACGGCAGCCACGGGGCGATCAGCTCGCGCACCGGTATCTCGGCGCCCCCGAGGCGGAACTCCCAGCGGTAGCGGTCCTCGCCGATGCGCATGAAGGTCGACGGGCGGTGCGGGTCGCAGACCTGGTCGACGCCCTCCCAGCAGCGGACGTCGGCCGTCGTGCGGACGTCGATGACGGTCCAGGACTCCTCGAAGCGCAGGTCCTCCCAGACCGCGCCGATGGCCTCGCGGGTGAGGCTGTTCGCGCCGTCGCAGCCCAGGACGGCCGCGGCCCACAGCTGATGCTCGCCGTCGTCGTCGCGGTAGGTCACGCGGACGGCGCCGCCGGTGTCCGGGTTGACGCCGGTGACCTCCACGCCGCAGCGCAGTTCGCACTCCGGGCGCCGGGCGAGAGCGTCGCGCAGCAGCCGTTCCAGCTCGGGCTGGTCGTCGAACATGCTGGTCTGCGGGTAGCCGTGGTGGCCGTGCTCGGTCCGGCGGAACTCGGCCATCACCCGGTGCCGGGCGTCCAGCAGCCGCAGCCCGTTCGCCGGGCGGGTGATGGCGGCGAACTCCTCCCCCACGCCCGCGGCCTGGAGGATCCTGCAGACCTCGTCGTCGGTGGCGGCGGCGCGCGGGAGAGGGTAGACGTCCTGGTGGCGTTCCAGGACGAGGGTGCGAACTCCGCGCCGGGCCAGAAGGAGGGCGGCGGTCACGCCCACCGGTCCGGCGCCGATGATCACCACGGGCGCGTCTGCCCCGTTGCGTTGGACGGTCATGTGCGGCTCACTTCGGGTGTTGTTTCGCGTCCGTGACGGGGTTGCGCTGCTCGCCGAGGTCGATCCGGCCGTCCGGGGTCGCGATCGTCGCCGTGATCACGTCGCCGGCATGCAGGTAGTGCGGGTTCTTCGCCTGCGACTTGAAGAACGTCTTCCACTTCACGGCGGGCGGCAGCAGCGCGCCGATCTTC
This sequence comes from Streptomyces sp. NPDC002092, assembly GCF_053593775.1. Classification (NCBI taxonomy): domain Bacteria; kingdom Bacillati; phylum Actinomycetota; class Actinomycetes; order Kitasatosporales; family Streptomycetaceae; genus Streptomyces; species Streptomyces sp. NPDC002092. Next base: position 7,638 of record NZ_JBSFDG010000027.1, on the reverse strand, counting down.
TCGACCGGCTTCGGCGGAGCCTTGAGAGCGGTGCCGCCGGGGGTGCCGGTCAGCAGCAGGTCGCCGGGGTCGAGGGCCTGGAAGCGGGCGAGCAGGGTCAGGGCCTGGGCCGGGCGGACGATCATGTCGGCGAGGGTGCGGTCCTGACGCAGCTCGCCGTTGACGGACAGCTTCAGCCGCAGGTCGAGGAGATGGACGAAGTCCTCCGGCTCCAGCAGCGCGAGGTACGGGCCGGTCGGCGTGAAGGTCGGGTACGACTTGCTCTCGTAGAACTGCGTCTTCGTCAGCTGAACGTCACGCGCGCTGACGTCGTTGGTGATCACCAGCCCGGCGACGTACGACGGCAGGTCCCGTTCCTCGACCACGGTACCGACGGGCAGCGGCGCCCCCATGACCAGGCCGAGTTCGACCTCGTAGTCGAGGAACCGCACGTGGGAGGGCCGTACGACGGTGTCACCGGGGCCGCTGACCGAGCCGGACGCCTTGCGGAAGAAGGCGGGCGGGATGTCGCCGGTGAAGCCCGAATCGCGGGCGTGGCTGCGGTAGTTGACCATCTGGGCGACCACCCGGCAGGGGGTGGTGACCGGGGAGAGGGCGACCAGGCCGGCGACGGGCGTGCCCGCCTCGCCCGAAGCTGCGGCCTCTCGTACGGCGTCACGGTCGGCGATCAGTTCGGCCGTGGTGACGGCCTTGGTGTCGACGGGGACGGCCCGGTCGCCACGGACGACCCACCACCCGTCGGCGGTGCGCAGGACGTTCGTACTCATGTCAGTGCCTTCATCAGGGGTCGGTCGGGTCAGGAGTTGGCGGCCTTGAGCAGGCCGATGAGGCGGGCCGGGTCCATCTCGTTGTCGCCGCGCAGGGCCTGGATGACGCCCCGGACCCGTTGCGGAGACGGGCTCGCGCCGAGGAAGTCACGGGTGGCCGGCGGGCCCCACTGGGCCAGCCCGCCGGCCGAAAAGGGCGCCCAGCCGGGCTCGACGTCGCAGGAGAACAGGTCTCCGTCGGCGAAGTGCTCCAGCATGAGGCGGTCGGGGTCGCGCCAGTAGTCGAAGAGCTGGCTGCCCTGGATGTGCCGCCCGATGCCCCAACTGCGCTGGTAGCCACGCTCCTTGAGGTACTCGCCGCCGACAGCGATCGAGTCCAGGTCGGTGACCTGGTAGGCGGAGTGGACATAGCCGGTGCCGGGCCCGAGGTGCATCGCCAGGGTGTGGTGATCGGCCGGCACGCTGCCGAGATCGCAGCGCATGAACGCCATGGTCGGGCCGCGCTCGCGCTGTCCGTCCAGGAACAGGAAGTCGGACACGATCATGCCCAGGGTGTCCAGATACCAGTCCAGCGCCCGTGCGAACACCCTGGTCTCCAGGACCAGATGTCCCAGCCGCTGGATACGGGACGGCTCGCGCGGCGGGCGCTGCGGGGTGTTCGTACGACGGTGAGCGGTGCCGAAGTTGAGCAGCAGCGGCCGCTGCTCGGGCAGGGCCGGCAACTGCTCGCCGCAGTGCACGATCCGCACCGGGAAGCCCGAGGGGTCGAGCAGGTCGACCACCTTGCCGCCGCCCGGCAGGGCGGCTTTTTCGAGGTCTCGCACGTCGGACCCGGTGGCGCGTGCCAGCCGGTCCAGGTCGGCCCGATCGGCCGCGCGGAAGGCCGGCCCGATGAACCGGGACGTACGACCGCGCCGGATCACCATGCATGGTGTACCGGCGAAGGTGCCGCGCAGCCACAGCTCCCGTTCCGTACGTGCGGCGACCTGGAAGCCGAAGTCCCGGGCGAAGACCTCGGCCCGCATCAGGTCCGGCTTCTCGAACTCCAGCCAGGCCAGGTCGGCGACCTTGATCACAGGATTGCGGGAGCGACCGGGATGTTCGCCGCGCAGGGCTCCCTGTTCGCTGTGCAGATCCTGGTGGGCCGTCTTGACATCAGGCCCGTGGACGCGGCTTTCAGACATGGTGCCCTCCGAGCAACATCGCCATAGTGAGGAAATCATCAGGTCTGACAGACTCGTCGTCAAGGTGCCCACAGGGAGAAATGATGGATTCATCAGAGCTGCGATCGTCATCGCCCGCGCAGTTAGACTCTGCGCATGCCTACGTCAGCCCCAGCCAGCAACCGGTTCGAGCGGCGCCGCGCCGAGACCCGGCGCGCGCTCATCCACGCCGCCCGGCAGATCCTCGCCGAGACCGGGGACACCAGCGCCAGCATCCAGGCGATCGCCGAGCGCGCCGACGTCGGCTTCGGCTCCTTCTACAACCACTTCCAGTCGAAGACCGAGCTGTTCGACGCGGCCGTGGTGGACGCCCTGGAGGAGTTCGGCCAGAGCTTCGACGAGCGCCTGGCAGGGATCGACGACCCGGCGGAACTCGTCGCGGCGGGCTTCAGGCTCAGCGCCCGTATGGCCGACTCCCACCCGGAACTGCTGCAGGTCCTGCGCCGCCGCGGCCTCGGCCACATCCACACGGACAACGGCCTGACCCGGCGGGCACTGCGCGACCTCCAGGTCGGCATGGCCTCCGGCCGCTTCACCGACACGGACCCGGCGGTCGCCCTGACGGCAGTGGGCGGCACCCTGCTGTCCCTGGTGGAGCTGCGATTCGCCCGCCCCGACGTGGACGGCGACGAGGCGGCGGCGAACCTGGCCGAGATGGTCCTGCGCATGCTGGGCGTATCGCAGGAAGACGCCCACGAGGTCGCCCGGCGCCCCCTGCCCGACCCCGCCTGACCGACCCCGCCACGCGGTGGCCGCGGAGCCTCGCCAGAAGATGAACGGGCGACCGGTGAAATCGGCGCCGATCCATCCTCGGTGGGCGTTACGGCACGCAGGTGCACCCCCAGGAGCATCGCATCGACGTCAGCCGCGGGCATCTGCGGGCGTCCGGCCCTCGCGCGGGCCCGGCCGGCCGCGCCCGCGCGACGCCGTCGTCGAAACCAAGGCCCTCCACCGTGGCGCCGCGTGCCGTACGCAGGCCGGGAGTCGGCAGAGGCTGCGCGCCGGTTACCCGAACAGGCGCCGCTGGATCTCCCGCCGGTAGTCCTCCAGCGTTCTGTCGAGGTGGACCGCCGTGGCCTCGGCCGCCTCGTCGGGGCGGCCGTCGCGAATGGCCCGGTAGATCGCCTCGTGCTCCTCGACCGCCAGCCGGGTGCCGGTGCCGAAGGTGTCGTGAATACCGATGGCGCTGGACTGCCGCTGCAGACGCCGCGCGTCACGCACGGCACTGACCAGGAACGTATTGTGCGAGGCAGCCGCGACGGCCCCGTGGAAGTCCTCGTCCGCCTGGTTGAAGACGTCCACCTGATCGTGCTCGAACCCGTGGCGGCACTGCTGCATGGCGATCTCGATGGTGCGCAGTTCGGCCGGCGTGGCACGGGTGGCCGCCAGACTGCTCGCGGACATCTCCTGGACCCTGCGGAACTCGAACAGCATGAGGACATGGTCAAGGTCGACGGGACGGAAGAACCCTCCCCACCGGCTGGTGATGAGCATCCCCTCGTCGTCCGCGACGAAAAGCCCGCGCCCCTTGTGGGCCCGCACCCGACCCAGCGCGGAGAGGATCTTCACGGCCTCCCGCACCACCGCCCGGCTGGTGTTCAGCGTCTGGGCCAGGTCGTTCTCGGTGGGAAGCCGATCGCCCGCCTCCAGGCGCGCTTCGGCGATGAACTCGAGGATCCGCTCCGCCACGATCTCGTAACCGGGGCGGTAGTCGCGCTGTTCGCCCGCACCGTTCGCCGCCGGTTGCGCGGCGGCAGCGGCGGGAGCGGCCTGCTCCGGCAATGCCGCTTCGGTCGCGGGCGTGTCGTTCATCGGTTCTGCCTCCAAGGTGACTGCCGAGACAGCGACGGGTCGCTGCGAGCCAGCGGCATCATACCGCAGCCCAATATGAGTCGTACTCATTTTCGCAGCGCAATACCGAACCACCGAACTGCACCTACCGCAGAAGCTGCCAAAACCTGACCAATGGCATGCGACCACCCTCGATCACTGCGCGCAAGCCACCCTTTGACACAAGAAAAGCTGCACATACCCTGGACGTTGAACCCGATAAGGCGACTAATTTCAGTTACCGCTTCGGGGCATGGACAGTGCGACGGGGCCGACCCCTGAATGAGTGGCACTCATCTGAAGGTCGAGAGGGTCTAGGGGATCTTTCGGAGGGGCTCGCCCGAGCGTAGATGTTCCCGAAGCCACTGCTCGGTGTTGCTCACGTGCAGCAGTGCGGCGGCCTGGCTGAGGGCGGCGTCGCGAGTGGACAGGGCGTTGAAGATCGCCTCGTGCTCGGCGAGGGTGCGGCCCGCGGCCTTGTCGTCGACCAGACCGCGCCAGATGCGGGCGCGCAGGGTGCGGCCGGAGATCCCCTCCAGGAGAGTGAGGAGCGTCTCGTTGCCCGTGGCCGAGACGACGGCGCGGTGGAAGGCTGCGTCGTGGGCGTTGAGCTGTTCGACGTCATCGCGCGCATCCCGCATCGCGTCCAAGTGCCGCTTGACCTCGGCGAGTTGGTCGTCGGAGATCCGGGTTGCGGCAAGGGCCGTGGCGAGCGGTTCGAGGAGCCGCCGTACCTCCATGAGGTCCTGCAGGGCGACCGAGTCGCCCTGCAGCAGTTCCACCGCGCCGCCGAGCCCCTCCAGGAGCAGGCTCGGCTGCAGGCTGGTCACATATGTGCCGTCGCCGCGCCGGACCTCCAGGACGCGGGCGACGGCCAGTGCCTTGACCGCTTCACGGGCGAGGTTGCGGGACAGCCCCAACTGCGCGGCCAGGTCCGGCTCCGGCGGGAGCTTCGAGCCCGGCGGCAGCGCGCCGGTGCGGATCAGTTCCCGGATCTGCTCGATGGCCTTGTCCGTCAGAGACACCGCGCATCCCTCCCGCCATCGCGCCCCGCGAGCACGTCCGACCTGATCAGCCCCTGAGTGCGGAGTTCGTCCCAGAGGGCGTCCGGGACGCGCTGATCATGGAGTTGCACGTTTCGTCCGACCTGTTCCGCAGTCCGCATGCCGAGGGTGACGTTGATGATACTGGGATGCGTGTCGGGGAAGGCGATCGCGGCCGCTGGCAGGGTGGTCCCGTGCGCCTCGCAGACGTCGGCGATCGCCCGGGCGCGGGCGACCAGAGCAGGTGGGGCGTCCTGGTAGTCGTACTTCATGCCCTCGGCGGGGTGGTCGCGGGAGAGCAGGCCGGAGTTGAAGACACCGACCGCGACGACGCTCTTGCCGTGGGCCTGTGCGGCGGGCAGGACGTCGTCCAGTGCGGACTGGTCGAGGAGTGTGTAGCGTCCGGCGAGCATCACCACGTCGGCGGCGGTCTCGCGCAGGAAGCGGGCGAGCATGGCGGACTGGTTCATGCCGGCGCCGATCGCTGCGATCACCCCTTGGTCGCGGAGTTCCGCGAGGGTGGGCATGGCCTCGTCGGCGGCCTGGCGCCAGTGGTCGTCGGGGTCGTGGAGGTAGACGATGTCGAGGCGGTCCAGGCCGGTGCGCTCCAGCGTGTCCTCGATGGAGCGCAGCACGCCGTCACGGCTGAAGTCCCATTGCCGGCGCAGGTCGTCGCGTACGACGAAGCCCTGGTCGTCGACGCCCCGCGGCCGTTCGTTGGGGACGAGGAGGCGGCCCACCTTGGAGGAGATGACGTACTCCTCGCGCGGCCGGTCGCGCAGGGCGGCGCCGAGCCGGCGTTCGGAGAGGCCGAGGCCGTAGTGCGGTGCGGTGTCGAAGTAGCGGATGCCCGCGTCCCAGGCGGCGTCCACGGCGGCTGTCGCCTCGTCCACCGGGGTGACGCGGTACAGGTTGCCGATCACGGAGGCCCCGAAGCCGAGGCCGGTGAGGGCGACGGACGTGTGCTGGATCATCCGCTGGTGCAAGACGTGCTCCTGGAGTGACGGGTGGGGACGCCGGTCAGCGTCTGACGTGGGCCGATGCGCCCGCGACGAGCGCCTCGACCTCGGCGAGCGAGGCCATGGAGACGTCTCCGGGGGTGGTCATGGTGAGTGCGCCGTGGGCCGTGCCGTAGGCCAGGGCGCGTTCCAGGCCTGCACCGGTGAGCAGTCCGTGGATCAGTCCGGCGGCGAAGGCGTCGCCGGAGCCGATGCGGTCCAGGACGTGCAGGCCGGGCATCAGCGGGCCGGTGACGAAGCCCGTTTCGGCGGACCAGGCGGCCGAGGACCAGTCGTTGACGCCGGCCGAGGGCACCTCGCGCAGGGTCGTCGCCAGTACGTTCACCGCGGGCAGCAGATCGGCCACGGCGGCGAGCGCGTCCGGCACCTCGTGCGCCCGGAAACGCACGGCGCCCGGATGCTCGCCCGCCAGGCCCAGTGCGCCCACGACCACATCGGCGTGCCGGGCGAGCCGCAGATCGATGTCCCGGGCCCGTTCGGCTCCGCCACGGCCGGCCCAGAGGCTGGGGCGGTAGTTGGGGTCGTAGGAAACGGTGACGCCGTGGCGGCGTGCGGCCGCCATCGCCTCGTCGGCCACGTCGACGGTGGTGTCCGACAGGCCCGCGAAGATGCCGCCGGTGTGGAACCAGCGCGCCCCGGCCGAGAACACGGTGTCCCAGTCCACGTCGCCCTTGCGCAGCTGGGAGACGGCGGTGTGGGCGCGGTCGCTGACGCCCATTGCGCCGCGGATGCCGTAGCCGCGTTCGACGAAGTTGAGGCCGTTGCGGGCGGTGCGGCCGATGCCGTCGTCGGGCACCCAGCGGATCAGCGAGGTGTCGACGCCGCCCTGCAGGATCAGGTCCTCGACCAGCCGGCCCACCGCGTTGTCGGCGAGCGCGGTCACGACGGCAGTGCGCAGGCCGAAGCAGCGGCGCAGACCGCGGACGACGTTGTACTCGCCGCCGCCCTCCCATACCTGGAAGCTGCGGGCCGTGCTGATCCGGCCCTCTCCGGGGTCGAAGCGCAGCATGACCTCGCCGAGGGCGATCACGTCGGTCACGTCCTGCTCCTTTCGACCGCGTCGGCGGTCAGCCGGCGGATCTCCGCGTAGTCGCCGCTCTTGAGGAGGGCGGGGGTGGCCATCCAGCTGCCGCCGACGGCGAGCACCGCCGGATCGGCCAGGTAGGCGGCCATGCGGTACGCGTCGATCCCGCCCGTCGGCATGAACCGCACCCCGGGAAAGGGCGCCGCCAGCGCCCGCAGCGTCCGCAGGCCGCCGAGCGGTTCGGCGGGGAAGAGCTTGACGGTGTCGAGGCCCGCCTTCAGGGCGCGCATCACCTCGGTGGCGGTGGCGACACCGGGGATCACGGGCACGCCCAGCTCACGGCACCGGGCGACGACCTCGTCGTCGAAGCCGGGCGAGACGACGAAGCGGGCCCCGGCCGCCACGGCCCGCTCCGCCTGTTCGGGGGTGAGTACCGTACCGGCGCCGACGGTGAGGCCACCGTGGGCGGCCATCGCCTTCACGACCTGCTCCGCGTCCGGGGTGCGGAAGGTGACCTCCGCGCAGCGGGCGCCGCCCGCCGCGAGTGCCTCGGCCAGCGGGCCGGCGGTCGCGGCGGACGGCACGGTCAGCACCGGCAGGAGACGGGCTCCGGCCAGTACCGAGGCCAGGTCGGCGCTCATCGGCCCAGCCATCCGCCGTCGACGGGAAGGACGGTGCCGTGGATGTAGGCGGCGGCGTCCGAGGCGAGGAAGACGGTGGCGCCCGCGAGGT
>NZ_JBSFDG010000026.1:0-107386 GCF_053593775.1 Streptomyces sp. NPDC002092 | reverse complement strand
CCGGGCCCGGCGGGAGCAGGCCAACACCGATCGGGTGGGCAGCGATACCGCAGGGGTATCGATACCGGTCGGGGCCGGTACCCTGGCGGCGTGGACGCAGCCGCAACGGCTGCGCGCCGCGGACCTCCAGCTGCACCTGGGTGCCCGGCCCGGCGGGCGGCGCCGCCAGCAGCAGCCCCCAGCGCCAACCGCCGTGTGCGGAAGGCCGGTTGACGCCACCGGGGATGCGCTGCCCGGCGACCGTGGCCCGCACCACGGTGGCGTCGCCCGCGTCCGCGTACAGGTCGATCTCGGCCGCCCGCGAGCCGGTGGCGGCCACGGAGAGCGTGATGCGGCGGACGTCGCCCGTGCGTGCGGCGGCAACGACCTTCACCACGGGGACGGGGACGGTCGCGGCGGGCGCGGACCCGGTGTGCCAGCGGGCCGGCTGGTCCAGCGACGGGAAGACGTCCTCCAGGGAGCCCGTGGCGGCGCCGACGTAGTGGTCCAGCCAGCCGGAGCTGCCCGCACCGCTGGAGGCCCAACGGGCCCGGCCGGTGTCGGCGTCCAGGGCGTAGACGAGGCTCACCTGCGCGGGCCGGGACGCGGTGGGCGCACCGGTCAGCACCGCCACGCCGAGCGCGGACAGGGCGCCGGCCGTACCGAGCGCGGTGGCACCGACGGCCCACCGGCGCCGGGTGCGGCCGGGCACGGCGGGCAGGGCGGGGGCGAACGCGAGGGCGAGCAGGAGCGCCGGGGCCGCGGCGAGGGCGACGGGCACGGTGTCGAAGAGCAGCACGCCCACCGGCACCAGCAGCGCCGCGCACGGCACCAGGGGCGCCGTCGCGAGCGCGCCGCGCCACACCGAGCCGGAGCCGGCGCGGGCCGCGGCCGCGAGGCCCGCCGCCCCGGTGAGCGCGGGCCACAGGAACAGGTACGAGGCGCCCGGCAGCCACACGGCGGTCAGCACCGCGCACAGGGTCAGCCACGCGGTCGCCGCGGCGCTCACCTCCAGGGCGGTCGCCCGGCGGCGCAGCACCACCGCGCACACCCACAGGACGGTTGCCGTCAGCAGGACGGCGGCCAGATGCAGCGGTCCGGGCCGGTAGGGGCTGCCCAGCGCGAACCCGGTCCACTGCGGCCGCAGCCAGGTCGCGACGGGCCACACCAGGCTCACCGCGCCGGCCGTGCCCAGCAGCGCGAGGGGCAGCGCGGCCGCACTCGTCGCGGTCCTTGCGGGCCGCAGGGCGCCGCGTCGGACCGCGTACCAAAGGGCGGCGCCCAGGACGGCGACGGCCAGGCCCGCGCCGGGCAGCACCAGGCCCATCGGGTAGCGGACGAGGACCGGCCCCACGGTGAAGTACGTCGCCCGGCCCGCGTGCCGGGCGCTGCTCAGGTCGGCGCCGCCGAGCCGGCGGGCGGCGGCCAGGACGGTGTCGCCCATGTCCTGCAGGCTTCGCCGGCTGAAGTCGGCGAGGTTGTCCTGCGGGGTGTGGTAGTTCGCGGAGGTGCCGATCACGGCGAAGTTCATGCCGGTCATGCCGGCCTTGCGCAGCACGGTGAAGTCGGTGTCGTTGGGCAGCATCCGGTACACCTCGTCGGACAGCGAGGTGACCACCGGAGGCCGGTCGCCGAGTGCCGGGACCAGAGCGGCGTTCCCGCTGCCCGACTCGAACATCACCGTCCGGCCCGAGGTGCCGCGGGCCTCCAGGTTGAGGACGACGGTGGAGGCCGCCGGTGCCGTGTCGCGGGCGACGAAGGCGCGGGACCCGAGCAGGCCGGGCTCCTCGCCGTCGGTGATGAGGAAGGTGATGTCGTTGCGGGGTGCCGGGCCCGCCTTCAGGGCGCGGGCCACCTCCAGGAGGGTGGCGAAGCCGATGCCGTCGTCGGACGCGCCGTGGCTGTTCTCCTCGGAGTCGTAGTGGGCGACGATCAGCAGCCGGCCGCTGGGGTGGGTGCCGTGCAGGGTGGCGCTGATGTTCTGCGTCCAGGCGGCCACGGCCGCGCCGTGCCCGGTGGCGCTGCTGGTGCCCGGCTCGATCCGCGCGTCGAGCCCCACCTGTCGCAGCCGGCGCAGCAGTTCGTCGCGTACCCGGTCGTGATCCGCGGTGCCGGTGGCGTGCGGGCCGCCCGCCACGGCGGCGACGTGCGGGTAGGCGCGCGCCGCGGAGAAGGAGCCCGCCGGCGCGGACTTCGGCGCCGGGGCAGGTGTCAGGCTCGTCCACAGCACACCGGCGAGGGCGGCGGCCAGGGCGAGCACCGGCACCAGGAGACGGGCGAGAACCCGCACCGTCCGTGACGGGCGGGGCGGGCCCGGCGCGGGCGGTCGCGGCTCCCGGAGGGCGGTGAGGCCCCGGGGGGTGGTACGGGTATCGGCCATCGGTCAGCTGCTTCCTTGTCGTGGGGACGCTCAGGTCCGTTCCGGTGCTTGGGTCCGCTGCACTGCTTCGGCCCGCTCGTGCGCCGCCGCCTCGTCGGTGCGCGTGGCGTGCGGGGCGCGCGCGGTGGCGTGCGCGCCTCGCCCGTCGTCCCCAGCCGCGTCGAGAGCATCCGGGGACAGCCGCAGCAGCGCCGTCACGGTGGCTGCGGCGAGCAGGGCGGCGGCGAGCAGGAACGGCGCGCGCAGCCCCGCCACCCCGGCGATCGCACCGCCGGCCAGGCCGCCCAACGGCGACACCCCGTTGACGACGAACCGGTAGCCGCCGTTGACCCGGCCGAACAGGGCGCCGGGCACCAGCGCCTGCCGCAGCGAGGTCGTCACCACCGTCGCCAGCGAGATGGCGGCCCCGACGAAGGCCAGGGCACCCGCGGCGAGCAGCGGGCGCGAGGTGGTCCCGGCGATCAGGAACGACAACGGGCAGAGGGCGAAGGCCAGTTGGAGGGTGCGGGCGCGGCCGAGGACGCGGGTGACCACAGGGGCGAGCAGCACCCCGGCGAGGCCGCCCACCGCGAGGACGACCAGGAGCATGCCGTACGCGCGCTGGCTGATGTGGAGCACGTTCAGCGCGTACAGGACGGCGATGCCGAGGACGGCGACGACGGCGAAGTTGAGCGCGCCGACGAGCACGCACACGGTGCGCAGCACCCGGTGGCGCCACAGCCAGCGGATGCCCTCGGCGGTCTCGGACACCACGGCGCGCGCGGTCAGCCCGCCGGCCCCGGGCGGCGCGGGTCGGGCACCCGGGAGGCGGACGCTGCACACCAAGGCCGCCGAGACGGCGAAGGACAGGGTGTCCAGGGCGAACGGCACCGGGTGGCCGAGCGCGAACAGCGCGGTGCCCAGCGGGGCCCCCAGGAACTCGCTGCTCACCAGCTGGCCCCCCATCAGGCGGCTGTTGGCCGACTCCAGGGTGCCGTCGCCCACCACGTCGGACACGACGGCCTGCGACAGGTTCTCGGCGAGCGTCGTGATCGAGGTGAGCACGAACGAGACTGCGGCGAGCACGGTGATGCCCGCCCGGCCGGTGAGGATCAGCAGCACCAGCGAAGTGGTGACGAGGGCTCGGGCCACGTCGCAGATCCACAGGGTCCGCCACCGGTCGAGCCGGTCGACCAGGGCGCCGGCGAACGGGCCCACACAGGTCCACGGCAGCTTCCCCGCCACCGTCACCAGCGCGACCGCGAACGGGTCGTGGGTGAGGGTGGCCGCGTACAGGGCGAGCGCCACGGTGCGCGTGCCGTCGCCGACCCCGGAGGCGGTGGTGGCCGCCCACAGCCGCCCGTACCCGTACGCGAAGCGCGACCTGGGCAGCGCCACGGGTCAGCCCTCCAGCTTCTGCCGGACCTCGCTGTGCGACATGGACTGCACCTGCCGCACCAGGGCGGCCACCCGGTCCACGTCGATGCCCGCCTCGGCGCCCTCGGCGCGCATCAGCGTCGCGAGGGTGGCGAGGGTGGGTGCCTCGACGAAGAAGTGCAGGGGCAGTTCGAGCCGGAACAGCTCACGGATCCGGGAGACGACGATGGTGGCGAGCACCGAGTGGCCGCCGCATTCGAAGAAGTCGTCGTCGACCGAGACGTCGGTGATCTCCAGCGTCTGCTCCCAGATGCCGGCCAGGACGTGCTGGAGGTCGTCGGCGGGTGCCCGGCGCTTTGGGGCGGCGACGGGGCCGGGTTCTGGCAGCGCGGCGCGGTCGACCTTGCCGTAGGGGGTGAGGGGGAGGGCGTCGAGCACGACGAAGAGGTCCGGGACCATCGGCGAGGGCAGCAGGGCGCGCAGGTGGGCGCGGAGCGCCGCGGTGTCCGGCGCGTCCGGTCCGGGCGGCACGGTGACATAGCCGACGAGGCGGGTGCCGCCGTCGGGCGCCGCGGCGGCGAGGACCACCGCGTCGCCGACCCGGGGATGGGCGCGCAACGCGCTCTCCACCTCGGCGGGTTCGACCCGGTAGCCGCGGATCTTGGCCTGGTGGTCGGTGCGGCCGAGGAACTCCAGCGTTCCGTCGCGGCGCCAGCGGGCCCGGTCGCCGGTGCGGTAGAGGCGGGCGCCGGGGACGAAGGGGTGGGGGACGTAGACGTCCGCGGTCTGGCCGGGGCGGTTCAGATAGCCGCGCGCCACCTGTACGCCGCCCGCGTGGAGTTCACCGGGAACGCCGACGGGCTGCAGCCGGCCGGCGCCGTCCAGGACGTAGAGCTCACTGCCCGGCACGGGCCGTCCGATGGGCACGGGAGCCTCGGCGGGCGCGGTGACGGTGTGCTCGGCGATGTTGATGGTGGTCTCGGTCGGCCCGTAGGAGTTGACCAGGCGGATGTGCGGTGCCTGGGCGAGGAGTTCGTCGGCGAGGTCGGCGGGGAGTTCCTCGCCCGCGCTGATCACCAGCTTCAGGGCGGTCGCCGCGCGGGACAGACCGCCGAGGGCGAGGACGGGGCGCAGCGCCGAGGGCACGAAGAAGCAGGTGGTGACGGAGTGCCGGGTGAGCACGGAGTACAGGTAGTCGGCGTCGGTGCCCCGGCCCGGTTCGGCCAGCACCACGCGGCCCCCCGAGCAGAGCGCGACCAGGAGCTCCCACATCGAGGTGTCGGCGCTCAGCGGAGTCTTGTGCAGGACGCGCTCGTCCTCGTCGAGGCCGAGGTCCGCGCACATGCCGGCGAGCCGGTTGGCAAGTCCTGCGCGGCTGACGAGCACTCCCTTGGGGGCGCCCGTGGAGCCCGAGGTGTAGAGCACGTAGGCGCCGGCGGCGGGCAGTTCGCGCACGTCGGGCCGGTGCGTGGGCAGGTCCGCGGTGAGGGCCGGGAGGTCCTCGACGGCGAGCACCTCGGTGCCCTCGGGCAGCCGGGCCGCGAGGGAGGTGTCCGTGAGGGCGAGGCGGGGCACGGCGTCGGTGACGATCCCGGCCAGGCGCCCGGCGGGATGCTCGCTCTCCAACGGCAAAAGGACGGCGCCGGCCTTGAGGACGGCGAGAACGGAAACGATCAGGTCGAGGCCGCGCGGCAGCAGGACGGCCACCCGGTCCTCGGGGCCGACGGAGCGGGCACGCAGCAGGTGCGCCACCCGGTTGGCCCGCTCGTCCAGTTCGCGGTACGTGAGGTGCTGCGCGGTGGCGGGGTGCGGGGCGTCGGCGACGACGGCCGTGGCCTCGGGTGTGGCCGCCGCGTGGGCGTGGAAGGCGTCGAGGAGACCGCCGTCGCCGACAGCGGGCACACCGCGGCCCGACCAGTGCAGGGCGAGCCGGGTGTGCTCCTCCTCGGTCATGACCGGAAGGTCGCGCACGGCGACGTCGCCGTCGGCGGCGAGCGCGGCGGCCAGGACCTGACGGACGGCGCGGGCGATGCGTTCGGCGGTCTCCGTGTCGAACAGGTCGAAGGAGTACGACAGCCAGCCGGTCAGGCCGCCGCCCTGCTCGTCCGGCGAGAACTCCAGGGACAGGTCGATGTCGGACCCGGTCTTGGGCAGGTTGAGCGTCTCGGTGTGGACGCCGGGCAGCTTCAGCCGGCTCAAAGGGACGTTGCGCAGTGCGAACAGGGCGCGCACCAGGGCCGAGCGGCCGCTGCTGCGTTCGCCTCCCGCCGCGCGCACGATCTGCGGGAAGGGCACTTCCTGGTGGGCGAAGGCGTCCAGGCTGCTGTCGCGGGCGGTGCGCAGCAGTTCCCGGAAGGAGGCGGCGCCGTCGACGGGCACACGCAACGGGAGGGTGTTGACGAAGAAGCCGATGAGCGGCTCCCACTCGGGCCGGTCGCGGCCGGCCACGGCGGTGCCGATGACCAGGTCCCGCGCGGCCGACCAGCGGTGCAGCACCACGGCGTACGCGGCGAGCAGCACCATGAACGGGGTGGCCTTCTCGGTGCGGCCGAACCGGGCCGCCCGCTCGACCAGGTGGGCGTCCAGGTCGATGCGGACGGCGGCGCCCTGGAAGGTCGGCCTGGCCGGGCGGGGCCGGTCGCCCGCGAGCTCCAGGGGAGCCACCCCGTCGAGCCGCTCGCGCCAGTGGGCGAGCTTCCGGGCGGCCTTGTCGTCGGCCGGCCAGGCGTGCTGGGCGGCGGCGAACTCGGGGAAATTGACCGCCAGTTCGGGCAGGTCGGCGGGGCGGGAGGCGACCTGCGCCGCGTAGCACTCGGTGAGTTCGTCGACGAGGACTCCGAGCGACCAGCCGTCCACGACGATGTGGTGGACGCACAGGGTCAGCAGCCAGGAGCGCCCGTCGGGGGCCTCGGGATCGTCGGTCAGCCGCCACAGCGTGGCGCGCAGCAGCGGCGCGGCGGACAGGTCGAAGGAAGGACGGGCGATCCGGCCGAGGAGCGCGGGCACCTCGTCGGCGCGGGCCCGTCCGGTGCCGAGGGTGACGTCCACCTCGTCAGGGGCGCGGACGACCTGTACCACGCCGCGTTCCGGGTCGAGTTCGAAGCCGGTGCGCAGCGCCTCGTGCCGGGCGACGACCGCGGCGAGCGCCCGCTGAAGCGCCTGCGCGTCCAGGTCGCCGCGCAGCCGGACCGCGATCGGCAGCAGGTAGTTCACCGCGGTCGGGTCGAGTTCGTACTGGTAGTAGAGCTGCTGCTGGCCCGGGGCGGCCACGAAACGCTGGGTTCCCCCGGTGCGCGGCAGAGCGGTGACGGGGACGTGTGCGGCGGTCCGGCCCTGGGCGAGGCGGCGGGCGAGCAGGGCGCGCCGCTCGGGGCTGAGGCCGGCCACGGCGCGCTGCAGGCCGGAGGGCTCCGGGGAGAGGGTCTCGGTCATCGCTGTTCCTCCACGTCGGCCGGAGCGGGGGCGAAGTCGACGATCAGTACGTCGCGGTGGCTGGGGCGGTCCGGGTCGAGGGGGGTCAGCGGAGTCACGTCGTGCAGCAGCCGCCGGTCGTCCACCAGCAGCTGGTCGCCGGGTTCGGCGAGGGTCGCGGCGAACAGCCGGGTGCCGTCGTCGTCGTACAGGGAGCTCTCGCCGCCCGTGAGGTTGGTGCGGGCGACCAGGAGCGAGGTGACGTATGTCGAACCGTCGCGGTGGCGGCCCTGCGGGGCGGGCCTGCCGACCTGGTCGGAGCTGGTCACGATGCGGAACGGGTGCAGCTTGACGTCCCAGTGCCGCACCCCTTCGACGCGGGAGAACACCTCGCCGAGGCGGCGCACGACGGCGAACGTCAGCGGGTCCGCCAGGAACGCATCGGTGAGCGGGTCGAAGTGGCGCCGCACCCCGCCGTTGAGCGGGTTGACGGCGCTGTCCTGGTAGTAGGGGGCGTGCGGCTGCGCGGTCAGCCGGCCGTTCCCGGTGTCGAGGTGGAAGTGCCCGTAGCGCCGGTACCGGTAGGTGCCCCCGTCCTTCATGAACGTGTCGAGGGTGAGGTCGTCCCAGTGGCGGGCGAAGCGCGCCCAGTCCTCGGAACCGGTGCCGGTCATCCGGCGCACCTCGGGCGCGGTCAGCAGATGGCCTCCCCACCCGGACAGGCCGTCGACGGCGGCGGTCACTGCCTGAGAGGCGGCCATGGTGATCTCGGACACGGCGTCCGGTCCCCTTTCGGTGGACGGCCCGGTGCCGCTGCGGCACGGTCGGATCGCATCGGCATGCGTCTTCTGGGTAAGGCCCCGCGAGCCGTCCTTGGATGCAACAGGCCCCCGCGCCCGTGCGGCAGTCAGGACATTGCCTGACTGCCCCCGACGGCCGGAGGGGCCCACCATCCGAGAAGGGCTGCCCTGGCAGTCGGACAGGGAGGGTGGACGTTGACGGCCGACGATTCGCTGACAGTGGTGACCTCATTCGCCCAGCAGAGCCTGTGGCTGCAGCACCAGGTGGACCCCGAGCGCGCCGCGTACAACATCACCGCGGCAATCCGGCTGCGCGGTCCGCTGGACGTGGCTGCCCTGGAGCGGGCGCTGAACGCGGTGGTGGCGCGGCACGAGGTGCTGCGCACGGTCTTCGCTCTGGACGGTGCGGACCCGGTGCAGGTGATCGGGCCGGTTCGCCCGCTGACGGTTCCCGTGCACGAGACCGGGCCGGACCGTTTCGACGCGTACGCCGACGATGTGCTGTTCGCGCCGTTCGATCTGCGTCGGGGGCCGTTGCTGCGGCTGGAGCTGCTCCGGCTCGAACCGGAGCACCACATCGCGCTTTTGGCGCTGCACCACATCGTGACCGACGGGACGTCCTCGGCGATCCTGCTGCAGGAGCTGTCCCACGCCTACGCCGCCGAACTGGCCCAGGTGGATCCGCTGTGGGAGGAACTGCCCATCCAGTACGCGGACTTCGCGGCGTGGCAGCGCGACGCGCTCGCCGGCTCCGCCCTTCAGCGGCTGACCGGGCACTGGTCGCGGGCCCTGGCGGACGCCGCACCGCTCGCCCTGCCCGCCGACCGGCTGCCCTGCGCGGATGACGCGGGGCACGGCGCCGTGCACCACTTCACGCTGCCCGCCGATCTCACCGCGCGCCTGGAGGAGCTGGCCCGCGCCGAGCGGGCCACCTTGTTCATGGTGCTGCTCGCCGGTCTCGACGCGCTGCTCGCGCGCTACTGCGGGCAGGACGACATCACGGTCGTCTCCCCCGTGTCCGGTCGCACCCGCCCCGAACTGGAGGGGCTGATCGGCTACTTCGTCAATCCCCTGCTGCTGCGCACCCGGGTGTCCGGCGCCTTGGGCTTCACCTCCCTGGTCGGCGAGGCCCGCGCCGCCACCCTGGACGCGTTCGACCATCAGGAGCTGCCCATCGAGCAGGCCGTCGAGCTGCTGCGCCGGCACGGCGGGCCCGGCGCCGAGGGCCTGCGCTCGCAGGTGATGCTGGTGCTGCAGAGCGCCCGGCCGAGTCACTGGCGCAGCGCCGGCCTCGACTTCGAGCTGATCCCCGCCGACACGTCGACCGCCAAGTCGGATCTGGTGCTCGAGGTGCGTCCCGAGGCGGACGGCGGCTGCGCGGCGGCCCTGGAGTACCGCACCGCGCTGTACGACGCCGCGACCGCCGAACGCCTGGCACGCCACTTCGTCGCGGTCCTGGAGGCGGTCTGCGCGCGGCCCGGGGAACCCCTGGACCACCTGCTCGCGACCGCCGTCCCGGACGGGGAGATCCCCACGGTGCGGGCCGGCGCCGCGGACACCGGCGCGACGTACGGGCCCGCGCCCGCGTACGTCGCGCCGCGCACCCCGCTGGAGGAGGAGGTCGCCGCCGTCTGGTCCGCGCTGCTCGGCAAGGAACGCGTCGGCGTGCACGACGACTTCTTCGACCTCGGCGGCCAGTCCCTGACCGCGGTGCGGCTCGCGGCCCGGCTGCGCGACGAGTTCGGCGTGGAACTGACGACGCGTGACCTGTACGGCGAATTCACCGTCGAGGCGGTCGCCTGGACCGTTCTGCAGCGGATGACCGCCGACGGGGAGCAGGCGGGCGCCTGAGCCGACGGCATCCGATCCCCACCACCCAGCGGACCCAAGGACTTTGGAGAGACATGTTGAATGCGGCGGTTGTGTGCTTCCCGCCCGGCGGCGCGGGCGCGGGCTTCTTCCACTCGTGGCTCGGGCAGCGCGAAGGGCTGACGGTGATCCCGGTGGAACTGCCCGGACGGGAGAAGCGGTACTCCGAGCCGGAGTGCACCGAGCTGGGCGCCCTGATGGACACGATCCTGCCCGAGCTGCGGTCCGCCACCGCAGGGTTCGACGAGGTCGCCTTCTTCGGCCACAGTTTCGGCGCGCTGCTCGCGTACGAGACGGTCCGGGTCCTCGCCGCCGAGCGGGACGGGCTGACCCTGGTGGCCTCCGGTGCGACATGGCCGGGCACGCAGCGGCCCGGACGCATCACCGGCCTGGGCGACGAGGAGTTCATCGCCGGCGTCCAGGCGATCGCCGGGTACCGCCACCCGGCCCTCGACGAGCCGGAGCTGCGCGATCTGGTGCTGCCCCCGCTGCGCACCGACGTGGCGATGCACGAGGGCTATGTGTACCGCGCGCACGAGCCCCTGGACGTGCCGGTCCTCGCGGTGCGCGGCGACTCCGACGACCTGGTGTCGGCCGCCGACCTCACCGAGTGGCAGCGGGTCACCACCGCCCCGCTGACCGTCGCGGAGCTGACGGGCGCGCACATGTACCTGGTGGAGGAGTGGCCCGCGCTGCTCGACCTGATCGCAGGGCGGCTGTCGACCGCCGGGGCGTCGTGAGCGGACGGCTCGGGGGCAGGACGGCGGTCGTCACCGGCGCCGGGCGGGGCATCGGGCGGGCCTGCGCCGCCGCGTTCGCCGCACAGGGCGCCGACCTGGTCCTCGTCGACATCGCCGGTGACCTTCCCGGTGTCCCCTACCCCGCGGCCACCCCCAGCCAGCTCGACCACACGGCCGAGCTGTGCCGCGAGCGGGGAGCCGCGGTGCTCACCGTCAAGGCCGATGTGCGCGATCCGGCCGCCTGCGCACGCGTGGCGGCCGATGCCGTCGAGCGCTTCGGCTCGCTGGACGTGCTGGTCAACAACGCGGGGATCGCGGGCCCTTCGGGGCGGATCGTGCACGAGGTCACCGAGGACGAGTGGGCGGTGATGATCGACGTCAACCTGAACGGCGCCTGGCGGATGCTCAAGGCCGTGGGTGCCGTGATGGTGGCGCAGCGCTCCGGCTCCGTCGTCAACGTCGCCTCCACCGCGGGCCTCGTCGGATACCGCAACTTCGCGGGCTATGTGGCCTCCAAGCACGGACTGGTCGGTCTGACGAAGGCCGCCGCGCTCGACTACGCGCCGTACCGGGTGCGGGTGAACGCGGTGTGCCCCGGCTCCGTCCGCGACAGCGAGGAGTGGGAGGGCCGGATGCTGGTCGAGATCGGCCGCAGCATGGAGATCGCGCCCGCCGACCACGAGGCCGAGTTCATCACCCAGATGCCCATGAACGCCCTGGTGGAGGCGGACGACGTGGCGGGGGCCGCCCTGTGGCTGGCCTCCGACGAGTCCCGCCACGCCACCGGCGGCGTGATCACCGTCGACGCCGGCTACAGCGCCCGTTGACCCGGACCGGTCAGGAGACGCACGTGTCGCCCAACCCCAGCTCGGTCACCGCCCGGCACGCCGCCGTGTACCCGGTCGCGCCCCGGTACACGGCCGAGGACTGCCGCGCCGCGCTGGCGGCCGACCCGTGGTCCGGCCCCGGCCGGCCGCGCCTGTGGACCGAGTCGGTGCCGGCGGCCTCCGGCAGCCCGGCCGCCCTGCGCCGTCGCGAGCGCGAACTGTACGGCCGCCACAGCGGCCCGGCCGTACGGCTCACCCTGCTCGAATACACCGACGGGGTACGGGAGTTGGTGGCCGTCACAGGGCCGGGCGACGACGGCCCCGACACGCTGGACCGCGCCGCGCTGGCCGCACTCGGCAGCACGGCGGCCCGGTCGGACACCGGTTTCCCCGCGGCTCGGGCGCCCGAGGCCGAGGACCGCGCCGCGTCGTGGCCCCGGTGCCGGGCCGTGGCGGTTCCCGGGCTCGACGGGGGCGGAGAGACGGCGGCGGACCTGGCCGGCGCACTGCTCCTCGTGGCCGCCCGCACGCACGAGGACGAGCCGGTCCTGGACGTCGCCGTGCACACCGCCGACGGGGTGCACCGGGTGTCACTGGGCACGGACGCGCTGGACGAGGACCAGCCGGTGGCCGCCTACCGGACGTGGGTGCAAGGGCAACTGGCACGGCCCCTCGCCACGGCCGGCGGCACCGGGCCGCGGCTCGCCCTCGACGTGGACCTGCGGCCGCGGGCGGTGCCCGCGCTGCTGCGCGTGCCCGCGCTGGACGCCCGCCACCCGGTCACCGTGCGGGTGACCGCGCAGGAGGCGGACGGCACCGTGCAGGTGCACTGCTGGACCCCGCCCGGAACGCCGCCGGACGGGCGGGCCGCGGACCTGCGGCACCGGCTGACCACGGTGGCACGACAGCTGCTGACCGGGGACCAGGACCTTCCGCTGGCCGCGATCACGTTGCACGACCCGGCCGAGCGGGCGCGCCTGCTGGCCCTCGGCCGTACCCCGCGCGGCACGGACAGCGGGCCGCGCCGCATCGACCAGCTGGTCCGGGCGCGCGCCGAGCAGGCCCCGGACGACATCGCCCTCACCGACCCGCAGGAGTCCGCCACCTGGACGTACCGCGAACTCGTCGACACCGCCGACCGGTTCGCGGCCGCGCTCCACGAACTCGGCGTGCGCCCGGGCGACCGGGTCGGGGTGTGCCTGGACCGTTCGGCGCGGCTCGTGGCGGTGCTGCTCGCGGTGATGACGGCGGGCGCCGCCTACGTGCCGCTGGACCCCACCTATCCGGCCGACCGCCTCGACTACACCGCGCAGGACGCAGGTATGTCCCTGGTGGTGGTCGAGGACCACGGCGAGCAGGGCGACGCCTTCGCCGGCCGCTGCACCGTGACGCTGTCCCGGCTGCGCGAACTCGCCTCCGTACAGCGGGAGTCGGCGCACGCACCGGCGGTGGGGCCGGACGATCCGGCGTACGTCATCTACACCTCGGGCTCCACCGGCCGTCCCAAGGGCGTCGTGGTGCCGCACCGGAACGTGGGCCGCCTCCTCGACGCCACCGCCGAGGACTTCCGCCTCGGCCCGAAGGACGTGTGGACGTGGTTCCACTCGGCGGCGTTCGACTTCTCCGTCTGGGAGATCTGGGGCTGCCTGGGCACCGGCGGGCGCCTGGTCGTCGTGCCGTACTGGACCTGCCGCTCCCCCGAGGACTTCCGCGCCCTGCTGCTGCAGGAACGGGTGACGGTGCTCAACCAGACCCCGTCGGCCTTCTCCCGGCTGCTGCGCCTGGAGGTCGCGGACCCCGCGCCTCTCACCCTGCGGATCGTCGTCTTCGGCGGGGAGACACTCGACACCCGCGCCCTGCTGCCGTGGTTCGACACGCACCCCGAGTCCTCCTGCCGGATGGTCAACATGTTCGGCATCACCGAGACCACGGTGCATGTGACGGCCTGCACCGTCACCCGCGCCGACGCACTCGCCGCCTCGCAGTCGGTGGGCCGCCCGCTGCCCGGCTGGAGCGTGCGCGTCCTCGACGCGCACGGCAGGCTGCTGCCGCCCGGCTGCGCGGGCGAGATAGCCGTCGGCGGGGACGGCCCCGCCCTGGAGTACCTGGGACGCCCGGAACTGACCGCCGAGCGGTTCGTCGACGACCCGGACGGCGACGGCCGCCTCTACCTCAGCGGCGACAAGGGGCGGCTGCTGCCCGACGGCCGGCTGGAACACCTGGGGCGCCTCGACAGCCAGATCAAGGTGCGCGGCCACCGCATCGAACTCGACGAGATCCGCTCGGTGCTGCTGGCCCACCCGGCGGTGCGCGCCGCCGCGGTCGTGCTGACGCGGCCCGCGGACGAGGACGCCACCCTCGACGCGTACGTCGTGCTGGACGGGGCGCAGCCGCTCGACGTGCGCCGGCACGCGGCCCGGCTGCTGCCCGAGTACATGGTGCCCGCCACCGTCACCTCGCTCGCCCAGCTGCCGCTCACCGTCAACGGCAAGGTGGACGTGGCGTCGCTGCCCGAGCCGCGTGCCCTGGCCGGTGGGGGTGAACCCGCGGCCGTGGAGGACGAGTTCGGGCAGGGCCCGCTGGGCGCCGTGCTCGCGGCCTGGCGCGTCACGTTCGGGGAACCGGTGGCACCCGACACCGACTTCTTCGACCTGGGCGGCAACTCGCTGCGCGCGCTGCGCATCGTGCACCTGCTGCGCGACGCGGGCATCCGCATCGACGTGCGCGACGTGTACCGGCTGCGCACCCCGTCGGCGCTGGCCGAATCCGCCACCGTGGCCCCCGCGGACCAGGCGAGAAGCGCCTGACCGAGCCGTGTAAGGGCTTTGCCCGACTGTCCCGGACGCCGCCGGCGGCGGGATGTTCGAGACCTGACACCGACCCGAGGAGTTGTTCATGAGCAAGGTCGCGGTCCTCACCAATGACCTCCAGTACGACCTGGTCAACAAGAACCAGGAGCGCATCGACGCCGTGACGGAGGCCACGCCCAGCTTCTCGGCCTTCCTCAAGGACATGCGCGAGCGCGGTCACCACGTGGTCCACCTGCAGCTGATCAACAGGCCCGACGACCCGGTCGCCGAGCGCTACGAGGGCGGCCGGCTGCCCGCGCAGAAGGGCACCCAGGGCGCCGAGATCCTGCCCGTCTTCCTGGACGAGACCGACATCCTCGTCGAGAAGAACAAGGACAGCGGGTTCTACGAGACCGACCTGCACGACCGGCTGCAGGCGCTCGGCGTCGAGACCGTCATCGTGACCGGCATGCAGGGGCAGATCTGTGTGCAGACCACGGCCGCCGACGCCTTCTTCCGTGGCTACAACGTCTGGGTTCCCAGCGACTGCGTGGTCTCGGCCCGCGAGCACGACAAGGTGCGCGCCCTGGACTGGCTGGACGGCTACTGCGCGACCGTCGCACCGTCCGAGGAGATCGTGCGCATCCTCGACACGGACGGCGACCTGCCGCGCAAGGTGTTCCGCACCCCCTGAGGGCCTGTGCCCGCACGCGTCCCGCCCCTCGCCCGGCGTCGCCCCGCACCGCATCCCAACCCCTCATCCGGGTACGCCCGATCCCTGTGACGTGCGTACGTCCTCGACCCCACCGGGAGTCACGTTGCCGACGGCCACGACGTCCTTTCTGGACCAGCAGATCGTCCTTGACCACGGGACCGGGGCCCGGCTCAGCCGGGAGCTCGTCGAGTTCGTCGTGGAGGTGCTCGCGGACGTCTACCTCGGTGAGATGGAGGACAGCGCCGTCCTCCCGCCGCTGGACGGCGCGCTCGCCATCACCACCGACTCGTTCGTGGTCGACCCGCCGTTCTTCGGCAACGGCGACATCGGCAAGATCGCGGTGTGCGGCACCGTCAACGACCTCGCGGTGGCCGGTGCCCAGCCCCGCTACCTCACCCTCGCGATGATCCTGGAGAGCGGGCTTCCCATCGCGCAGCTGCACCGGGCCCTGGAGTCGGTCCGGGACACCGCGCGCGAGGCGGGCGTCAAGATCGTCGCCGGTGACACCAAGGTGGTCGGGGCGGGCGAAGCCGACGGCATCTTCCTCAACACCGCGGGCGTCGGCGTCTTCACCTCCCCGCCCAAGCGCATGAAGGACGTCGCCGTCGGCGACAAGATCCTGCTCAGCGGGCCGATCGGCGACCACACCATCCACCTCCTGTCGGTGCGCGAGGGCCTCGGCTTCGAGTCCAACGTGCTCAGCGACTGCGCCCCGCTCAACGGCATGATCGACGCGGTGCGCGGCGCGGTGCCCGAATCCGCGGTGCGTTCCATGCGCGACGTGACCCGCGGCGGCCTCAACGCCGTACTGCACGAGTACGCCTCCGCCGTCGGCCGTGCGCTGCGCGTCGAGGAGGAGGCGCTGCCGATCAGCTTCGAGACGGCGATGGCCGCGGACATGCTCGGCATCAACCCGATCAACTGCGCCAACGAGGGCTGTCTGGCGCTGTTCGTGGCCCCCGAGCACGCGGACGACGTCCTGCGCACGCTGCGCGCCCACCCCTACGGCAAGGGCGCCGTCGTCATCGGCGAGGTGACCGAACGACCCGATCCCGTCGTGGAGCTGACCGGAAAGGACGGCCGGATCAGCGAGGTCGAGGAACTGCAGGGCGCCGAGCTCCCCCGCCTTTGCTGAGCCGACGAGTGGGACGAGGAGTCATGGCAGACATCGAGCAGTGGCTGATCCGCGTGTCCGGCGTGGTCCAGGGCGTGGGCTACCGGCCCTTCGTCCACACCCTGGCCACCTCCCTCGACCTGAGCGGCTGGGTCCTCAACGACACGTTGGGCGTCCAGACCGAGGTGTGCGGCGCACCCGGCACGCTCGCCCGGTTCACGACGGCCCTCAAGGACCGCGCCCCGCTGCTCGCCCGTGTGGACGAGGTACACGTGGAGCGGCGGACCACCCTGCCCGGCACGCAGCCGCCGACGGGCTTCGAGATCCGCGAGAGCCGGCGCACCGGACGGGCCAACACCATCGTGGCTCCGGACTCGCACGTGTGCGACGACTGCCTGCGCGAGGTGTTCGACCCCGCCGACCGCCGCCACCGCTATCCGTTCTCCAACTGCACGCACTGCGGCCCCCGTTACTCGCTGATCAAGGCTCTGCCCTACGACCGGGAGCAGACCACGATGGCCGTCTTCGCCATGTGCGAGGAGTGCCGCGCCGAGTACGTGAACCCTGCCGACCGCCGCTACCACGCACAGCCCACCGCCTGCCCGCGGTGCGGTCCGCAGGTGACCCTTTCCGGCCCCGAGGGGGTGCTGGCCGGGGCCGAGGAGGCGCTGACGCGCACCACGCGGGCGCTCGCCGAGGGAAAGATCGTCGCCGTCAAGAGCGTCGGCGGCTTCCACCTCGCGGTGAACGCCCGCGACGCGGCGGCCGTGGCCCGGCTGCGCACGCGCAAGAAGCGGGACTCCAAGCCGTTCGCGGTGATGACCGCGGGCCTCGCTCAGGCGGCCCGGATCGCCCGGATCACGGACGCCGAGCAGGAGTTGCTGCGCTCCCCGGCCCGCCCCATCGTGCTGCTGCGGAAGCTGCCGGGCGCCCTGCCCGAGGAGGTCGCCCCGCGCAACCCGAACCTCGGCGTGATGCTGCCGTCCGCACCGCTGCACCATCTGCTGCTCGACCGGCCCGGGCTGGACGTCCTCGTGATGACCAGCGGGAACATCTCCGGCCACCCGATCGCCCACCGCAACGAGGACGCGCTGGCCCAGCTCTTCGAGGTCGCCGACCTGATCCTGCACCACGACCGGGACATCCACGTCCGCGTGGACGACTCGGTGGTGCGCAGCTCCGTGCACCCCGCCCTGGACGAGCCGATCGTCACCTTCCTGCGGCGCTCGCGCGGCTACGCCCCCTACCCGGTGAAGGTCGACGGCCTCTGCGGGCCGGTCATCGCCTACGGCGCGGAGCTCAAGACCACGGTCGCCCTCGGCGACGGCGGCGAGGTGTACGTCAGCCAGCACATCGGCGACCTGAAGAACGACGAGACCTATGCCTCGCACCGCGAGGCCGCGGCCCACCTGTGCGACCTGTACGAGCTGAAACCCCGGCATGCCGCCTGCGACCTGCACCCCGCCTTCCGGGCCCGGGTGCTGGCCGGTACCGACCGGCCCGACGACGTCGTCGAGGTCCAGCACCACCATGCCCACATGGCGTCCTGCATGGCCGAGAACCGGCTCTCGGGCCCCACCATCGGCGTCGTCTTCGACGGCGCGGGCTACGGCGAGGACGGCACCATCTGGGGTGGCGAGTTCCTGGTCGGCGACTTCGCCGCGGTGCGCCGGGCGGCCCATCTGCGGCCCATCCCGCTGCTCGGCGGCGACAAGGCCGTCGCGGAACCGGTGCGCACCGGCTACGCGCTGGCGCTGCAGGCCCTCGACACACCGGAGCGGGCCGTCGCCGCCTTCCCCGCCCTGGAGGTCCTCGACGAACGAAAGCGCACCGTGTTCGCCACGATGGCCGCCCGCGGCATCCAGGCCCCGCCGGTGTCCAGCATGGGCCGGCTCTTCGACGGGGTGGCCGCCCTGCTCGGCGTCTGTGCCTACGCCGAGTACGAGGCGCACGGCCCCATCGAACTGGAGGGACTGCTCGACCGCGACCTCACGCTGACCGCTCCGTACGCCTTCGGCGTCGACACGGACGGCGACGCCGACGTCCTCGACCCGAGGCCGCTGGTGCGGGCCATCGCCGCGGACCTGGCGCGCAGGACCGCCGTGGCGGACATCAGCCGCCGCTTCCACTCCGCGGTGGTCGACATGGTCGTCAAGCGGTGCACCGCGCTGCGCGAGCGCACCGGCATCCGCCAAGTGGTGCTCTCCGGCGGCGTGTTCCTCAACGAGTTCCTCCAGGTCAACTGCCTCGTGGAGCTGCGCAGGACGGGCTTCGACGCCCACGCTCACCGGCTGGTGCCCACCAACGACGGCGGGATCGCGCTCGGCCAGGTGATGGTGGCCGACGCCCGGCTGCGCGACACCCCGACGCCCGTATGACCGACCCCTGCTCGACCGACGACGGAGGCATTGCCCGATGTGGACCACCGATCTGACCCTGGACACGGTCGTGCGCCTGCTGAGTGAGAACGAGGCGAGCGCACGACAGACCCTGAGCATGGTGCCGTCGGAAACCTCCATGTCGGGCCTGGCCAAACTGCCCATGCTCCTCGACCCGTACCACCGCTACTTCTTCAACGAGGACGACGACCCCGACCGCTGGCACTTCCGCGGCGCCCAGCGCCTGCGCGACCTGGAGATGGAGCTGACCGTCCCGCTTCTGCGGGAGCTGGGCCGGGCGTCGTACGCCTCGGTGCGACCGCTGAGCGGTCTGAACGGGATGACGCTGGTGCTCGCGGCGCTCGGCGGCGATCCGGGTTCCACGGTGGTCACCATCGCCCCGGAGCTGGGCGGCCACTACGCGACGCCCAAGGTGGCCGGCCGGCTCGGGCTCCGGGTGGAGTACCTGCGCGGCCCCGACCCGCACACCCTGGACCTCGCGCACGCCGCCGAACTGCTCGCCCGGACCAGGCCTTCGCTGGTGTACGTGGACCAGTCGCACTGCCTGTTCCCCGTCGACGTGAAGGCTCTGGTGGACACGGTGCGGGCGGCCTCGCCGGGGACGCTGGTGCACGTGGACGCCAGCCACTGGCTCGGCCTGGTGCTCGGCGGGGCGTTCCCGAACCCCCTGGACCAGGGCGCGGACAGCTGGGGCGGTTCGACCCACAAGACGTTCCCCGGCCCGCAGAAGGCCGTGGTGCTGACCCGGGACCCGGCCGTGGAGCAGCTCATCCGCGACACCCAGGACTACCTCATCAGCAACCACCACTTCGCCGCCACCATCGGCCTGGGCATCGCCCTGCTCGAGTTCCGTGACTTCGGCCCCGCCTACACCCGGGCGGTCCTCGACCACACCCGCCGCTTCGGCCGGCTCCTGACCGAGCGCGGCCTGACCCTGGCCGCCGCCGACCGCGGCCATTCCGCGGGGCACCAGCTGTGGCTGGACACGGAGGCCGACGGCATCCCGGCGAAGACCGCGGCCGCCCGGCTCTCCGCCGCCAGCCTCAAGGTCAACTTCATGTCCGGGCTGCCGGGCTTCACCGGGCAGGGTGTGCGCATCGGCCTCAACGAGGCGACGTACGAAGGTCTCTTCGGCGACGACATCGACGAGCTCGCCGACGTCTTCGTCGCGGCCGTGCGCGACACCGAGCCGCCCGCCCTGCTCGCCGAGCGCACCGCGGCGCTGCGCAGGCGTACCCCGTACGGCGCCCGCGCGACCGAGGGCAGCCCGCTGCTGGCCGCGGCACTCGAACTGTGCGAGGGCGCCCTGCGGCGCACCGGCACGGCCGCGGAGCTCATCCTGACGGAGGCGGCCCGGTGAGCCGTCCCGTCATCGGCATCGCCTCCTACCGCGACCGCGCGCGCTGGAACATCTGGGACACGGACGCGACCGTGCTGCAGCAGGGTTACGTCGACGGGGTGCACCGGGCGGGCGGACGCGCCGTCGTGCTGCCGCCTGACGACACCGACGCCGACGTGCTGGCCCGCCTCGACGGGCTCCTGCTGCCCGGCGGCGCCGACATCGATCCGGCGCGCTACGGCGCTGCCCGCCATGCGCAGACCGACACCCCCAGTGCCGACCGGGACGCCGGGGAGCTGCTGCTGCTCGACGCCGCGCTCGCGGCCGGCCTGCCCGTCCTCGGGGTGTGCCGCGGGCTCCAGCTGCTCGCCCTTGCCTACGGCGGCACCCTGCACCAGCACCTGCCCGACCTGGTCGGGCACAACGGCCACTGCCCGGCCGAGGGCGTCTTCGGCGAGCACCCCGTACACCTGGTTCCCGGCAGCCGGGCAGCCGCGGTGTACGGGGAGCGGACCGTCGTCAACTCGCACCATCACCAGGCCGTGCTCGACCCGGGCGCGCTGCACGTGACCGGGCGGGCCGACGACGGCGTGGTGGAGGCGGCCGAGGACCCGTCCCTGCCGTTCGTCCTCGGTGTGCAGTGGCACCCCGAGGTCTTGGGCGACCCGGAGCTGTTCGCGGCGTTCGTCGCGGCCTGCGCCGCCCGGTCGTTGCAGGGTGCGGCCTCATCGCGGTGACGACACGCCCCGTCACCGGCACCCGGCAGCGCCCTCGTACACCCCCGCCCGCGCCCGCGGCGCGGGACCGGAACTCACCGTAGGACTTTGCCAGGAGGGCAACCGTGCACACTCACGTCCGTCCCGTCGGCGGCACACTGGTCGGCATCCTGCGCGACCGGGCGGACGCCACTCCGCACCGCACCGCCCTGGAGTTCGTGCTCGACGACGGCAGCGAACACGCTGTCGGCTACGCGGCGTTGGACCGCCGGGTGCGCGCGGTCGCCGCCGCGCTCACCGAACGCGGCCTGCGCGGGGAGCGCGTCCTGCTGCTCTTCCCGCCGGGCGAGGACTATGTGACCGCCTTCCTCGGCTGCCTGTACGCAGGCGCCGTCGCCGTGCCCGTGTACGTGCCGACCGGCCGACGCGGCCTGTCCGCGGTGCTGGCCACCGGCGCGGACGCGGGCACCGTGCTCGCGCTGAGCAGCCGGGAGGTGACGGAGGCGATAGCGGCCTCCTACCCGGAGCTGACCACGTCCGGTCTGATCGAGTGGCTGGTCACCGAGGACATCCCGGACGCGGCGGCCGACGACTGGGCGGGCCCGGGCCCGGCCCCGGACGACCTGGCGTTCCTGCAGTACACGTCCGGCTCCACGGGAACTCCCAAGGGCGTGATGGTGCGCCACGACAACCTGGTCCACAACTCGGCGTCCATCAGCACCGCTCTGGGCGTCGGGCCGGACAGCCGGGGCGTGAGCTGGCTGCCGCCGTACCATGACATGGGACTGATCGGCGGCATCCTGCAGCCCCTCTACGCGGGTTTCCCCTGCACCCTGATCTCCCCCATGGGGTTCATGCGCAGCCCGTACCGCTGGCTGGACGCGATCAGCAGGCACCGGGCGACGGTGTCGGCGGCGCCCGACTTCGCGTACGGCGAGTGCGTGCGCCGCATCCCCGAGGACAAGCGTGCCGAACTCGACCTGAGCAGTTGGCAGCACGCCATGGTGGGCGCCGAGCCGGTGCGGCCGGCGACACTGGACGCCTTCGCCCGCGCCTTCGCCGACAGCGGGTTCGACCGGTCGGCCTTCCACCCCTGCTACGGGCTCGCCGAGGCGACGCTGTTCGTCACCGGTGGCGCGCCCGAGCGGGGGGAGCCCCGCGTGCTGCGCGCCGACCGCCGCGAACTGGAGCTGGGGCAGGCCGCGCTGGCCTCCTCGGGCGAGGCGGCCGCGGCGGTGCTGACCGGCTGCGGCCGCTCGCGCAGCGAGGACGTCGTCGTGGTGGCGAACCCGGCCGAGGGGCGCGTGTGCCTGCCCGGCGAGACCGGCGAGGTGTGGGTGAGCGGCCCGACCGTCACCGGCGGCTACTGGAACAAGCCGGAGCTGACACAGGAGGTCTTCCACGCCACGCTGGACTCCCACCCGGGCCGGCACTTCCTGCGCACCGGCGACCTCGGTTTCGCCCTGGACGGGGAGCTGTTCGTCACCGGCCGCGCCAAGGACCTCCTGGTGGTGCGTGGCCGCAACCACTACCCGCAGGACATCGAGCAGAGCGCCGAGCACGCCCACCCGATGCTGCAGCCCACCCGGGCCGCGGTGTTCTCGTACGACGACGGCACCGAGGAACGGGCCGTCCTGGTCCACGAGGTGGTGCGCGGCTTCGACGCCGAGCAGGCGCCCGCCGTGATCGGCGCGGTGCGCAAGGCGGTGGCGGTCGAACACGGGCTGTCCCTGCACGAGGTGGTGCTGGTGCGGCCGGGGGCCATCCCGCGCACCACGAGCGGCAAGATCCGCCGCAGTACCTGCCGCGAGCGGTGGCTGGCCGGCGCCCTGGAGACCGTCGCGACCGGCGGCGCGGACGCGGAGGCGGCCGGGGACGGCGCCGAGGCGGCCCCGGTGTCACCGGCGGTCGCGGAGGCGGTCGCCCTCGCACTCGACCTGTCCGCCGAGCAGGTGTCGCCGCGCGTCCCGCTGGTGGTCATGGGCCTGGATTCGCTGCGGGCGGTGCGGCTCGCCGACGCGGTGCGCGAACGCTTCGGGGTGCTCGTGTCCCCCACCGAGCTGCTCGACGGGCTGACCGTGGCCGCTCTCAGCGCGCTGGTCGGCGCCCGAGGGGGACCGGCCGGCGCCGAGGGCGAAGACTCCGTGGTCGCCGATCGTGCCGCCTGCGCCGGTCAGGACGCCGCCGGCAGCGCGCCGGACGTCCCCGGCGCCGGCAGCACCGGCGTCACGCCCGCGAGCCGCGCGCAGGAGTGGATGTGGCTCCTGAACGCCATGGGCGGCGGCCCGGCCTACCACGTGGCGGGCGGCATCGACCTGCACGGCCCCGTCGACCCGGAGCTGCTGCGCGCGAGCCTGGAGGACCTGGTGGCGCGCCACCCCGCGCTGCACTGCGGCTTCACCTCCGACGCCGACGGCACGCTGCTGCGCACCCCGCTCGCGCCGCGCCGCTTCGAGCTGCCGGTGGTGGAGCGGACCTCGGACCGGGACGCCCGTGACGTGGCGGCCGACCTCGCCGGCGCGGCGTTCGACCTGACGGCGGGGCCGCTGCTGAGGGCGGTCCTCGTGCGGGCCTCGGCGACCGAGTGGACGCTGGCGCTGGCCGCCCACCACATCGCCGTGGACGGCTGGTCGCTCGGCCTGCTGCTGCGCGAGCTGGGGGTCTGCTACCGCGAACGCCTCGCGGGACGCACCCCGTCCCGTGACGTCGTCGAGGCTGCCGCACCGCACGCCGGCGACGACGCGGCGGCCACCGAGTTCTGGCAGCAGACCCTGGCCGGGGCGCAGGCGGTGGCGCTGCCGCTGGACGCCACCGCGCACCCGGACGCCTTCCGCGGCGCCGCCCTGCCGTTCGCGCTGCCGGCACCCCTGGTGGCCCGGCTCAAGCGCTACGGGGCGATGCGCCGCTCCACCCTGTTCATGGTGGTCCTCACCGGGCTGTCCGCCGTGCTGAGCAGATGGACCGGGCAGCAGGACCTGGTGGTCGGCGCCATCGCGGCCGGCCGCCACCGCCCCGGCACCAGCGACCGGATAGGGCTGCTCGTCAACACACTGCCGCTGCGCGTCGACGCCTCCGGCGCCCCCGCCTTCGGCGAGCTCCTGTCCCGGGTCCGCTCCTCGTGCCTGGCCGCCTACGCACACCAGGACATCCCCCTGGAGGAGATCGTCCGGCTGGCCGGCGCGGACCGTGCCGACGGGCGGGCCCCGCTGGTGCGGGTGGCGCTCGCGCTGCAGAACCTGCCGCTGGCGCCCTGGCAGTCCGGCGAGGTACGCGCCGAACCCTTCGAACTGCCCGCGCCCGGCGCCCAGTTCGAACTGTCGCTGCATCTGGCGGAGGACAGCGACGGCAGTCTGACGGGTCACGCCGTGTACGCCGCGGACCTGCTGTCCGCACCGAGCGCGCGCCGCCTCCTTCAGGCGCTGGCGCTGACCCTCGAAGCCGTGCCGGGCCCGGTGGGCGCGGCGGCGACGGACCTGCCGACGCTGCAGTCGGCCGAACTCACCCGAGTGGTACGGGAGTTCAGCGGCCCGGGCGTCCCGCTCGACGACGGTCTCGTGCACACCGCCGTCGAGCGGCAGGCCCGGCTCACCCCCGACGCACCGGCCGTCGTGTGGGACGGCGGCGAGCTGTCGTACGCCGCATTGGACGCCCGCGCGAACCGGTTGGCCCGACGGCTGCGCGCCCTCGGCACGGCCCCCGACCAGGTGGTGGCGGTACACCTGCCGCGCTCGCCCGAACTGGTCATCGCACTCCTCGCGGTCGTCAAGGCGGGCGGCGCCTATCTGCCGCTCGACCCGGACCATCCGCGCCCCCGGCTCGCCCTGCAGCTCGCGGACGTGCGCCCGTTGCTCCTCGTCACCTCGCGCGAGGCCGCGCACGGCGACGCGGGCGAACTCGCCGCGGGTCAGCCCGGGCTGACGGTCGTCGAGGTCGACGACACCGCCCTGAACGGTCTCGCGGACGGCCCTCTCGACGAGGTGGCGCGGCCGGAGAACCTGCTGTACGTCCTGCACACCTCCGGGACGACGGGCACCCCGAAGGGCGCGATGAACCAGCACGCCGGGGTGGCCAACCGGATGGCCTGGATGCAGGCGATGTACCCGCTGTCTGCCGGGGAACGTGTGCTGCACAAGACGCCCATCGGGTTCGACGTGTCCGGCTGGGAGATCTGGTGGCCGCTGCGCTCCGGCGCGACGATCGTGCTCGCCCGGCCCGGGGGCCACCAGGACCCCGGCCATCTGGTGCGGTCCGTCGTCGACCACGGTGTGACGACCTGCCACTTCGTGCCGTCCATGCTGCGCGCCTTCCTCGACGAACCCGCGGCCGCCACGGCCGCGAGCGTCCTTCGGCGAGTGGTCTGCAGCGGTGAGGCGCTGCCGCCGGATGTGGCGGACCGCTTCCACCGGCTGCTGCCGCAAGTGGAGCTGCACAACCTGTACGGTCCGACCGAGGCCGCCATCGACGTCACCGCGCAGCCGGTCCTGCCCGGCGCGACCGACCGGCCGCGGCTTTCGATCGGACGCCCGGTGCCCGGGGTCCGCCTGTACGTGCTCGACGAGCGCGGCAACCCCCAGCCTGTGGGCGTCCCCGGCGAGTTGCACATCGGCGGCCTCCAGGTGGCGCGCGGCTACTTCGGCCGGCCCGCGCTGACGGCGGCCTCCTTCGTCCCCGACCCGTTCGGCTCCGGCGGGCGGCTGTACCGCACCGGTGACCGGGCGGCCTGGACCGAGGAGGGCACTCTCGACTACCTCGGCCGCATCGACCACCAGGTCAAGATCCGCGGGCAGCGGGTGGAGCCCGGCGAGTCGGAGGCGCTGCTGGCCCGGCACCCGGCCGTCGCCGGCGCCGCCGTCGTGCCCCGCCGGCGAGACGGCGAGACGTACCTGGCCGCCTACCTGGTGGCCGTGGGCGGCGCCGAACGGCCGACGTCGGCGCAGCTGCGGGAGCATCTCGCGGACAGCCTGCCGCCGGCGATGATCCCGACGGCGTACGTGTGGCTGGACGCACTGCCGACGAGCGCCAACGGAAAGCTGGACCGTGACGCGCTGCCGGAGCCGGTCGAGGACCTCTCGACGGGCGAGTACGTGGCGCCTCGCAACGCGGCCGAGCAGCGGGTCGCCGAGACGTGGTGCGAGGTCCTGGGCCTTCGGGAGATCTCGGTGACCGCGGACTTCTTCGTGCTCGGCGGACACTCGCTGCAGGCGACCCGGATCGCGCTGCGACTGCGCGAGGCGTTCGGGGTGGCGTTCTCCGTCACCGACCTGCTGAGCGGGGTGCCGACGGTTGAGCAGACCGCCCAACTGTTGACGGAACGCCAGGTCGAGCAGAGCGATCCGGACCACGTGGCCCGCCTTCTCGACGAGCTGTCCGGTCTGTCGGACGCCGAAGTGGCGGCCCTGCTCCGGGAGGAGGGCTGAGCGAGCCGCGTCACGAGCTTTCGGCGTCCGGCGTGCCCGGGCGTCCCGCGGACGACGTCTTCGCCCACGCACCGATGTCCACGCACGAAGGGAATCACCGGCCCATGGCCGCGACGCTCAAGGACGACTTCGCCGAGCGGGCCCGCCTGGAGGCGCGGCTGCTCGGCCAGCGCAGGGGCGGCACACCGCTGCCCCTGCTGGACCGCCCGGCCCAGACCCCGTGGCGGTTCGCCGCCTCGCTCGGCCAGGAGGGCATGTGGGCCTCACTGGCATCGGCGCCCCGCCAGCCACTCATCGTCGGCGGACTCAGGGTGTCGGGGCCGCTGGACACCGGGGCGCTGCGTGAGGCGTGGCGGGCTGTCGCGGAGCGGCACGAGACGCTGCGCAGCGCCTACCGCATGGTGGACGGCGCGCTCACCCAGGTGGTGTCACCGGGCGCGGACCCGCTCATGGAGACGGCCGACGCGGACGAGACGCGGGTCGCCTGCGTCGCGGACGACGAACTGGCCCGGCCCTTCGACTTCGACCGGGGCCCGGCGGCCCGGCTGCGGGTGCTGCGGCGCGCGCCCGGCGAACACCTCGTGGTCGTCTGCCTGCACCACATGATCGGCGACGCCCGCGCCCTCGAGGTGGTCACCGCCGAGCTCACGGCGCACTACGCCGCCGCCGTCGCCGGCGCCGGGCCGGAGCTCCCCGGGCTCCCGGTCCAGTACGCGGATTTCGCGAAGTGGCACCGGGACCGGGTCGAGGGCGAGCACGGCGCGCGTACCGTCGCGTACTGGGTGGAGCGCCTCTCCGGGGCGCAGCCCGCGGTACTGCCGTGCGACCGGGGGGGCGCGCCCGCGGGCTCCCCGGACATCGCGGGCCGTACCCGGTCCTTCCCGCTGTCGTCCGGCACCTTCGTCCACCTGCGCGAGGTGGCGGCCCGCCACCGCACGACCTTGTACGTGGTCGGGCTCGCCGCCTTCCAGATCCTGCTGGCGCGGCGGTCGGGCCAGCGCGACATCTGTGTACGAGCCCCTGTCTCCTACCGCGACCGCAGCGACGTGCACGACCTGGTCGCCGACTTCTCCAACGACGTGGTGGTGCGCGCCGATCTGTCGGGCCGTATGACGCTCGGCGAGAGCGTGGAACAGGTGCGGGTGAGCACGGCGCGCGACTTCGCCCACCACGACGTGCCCCCGCACCTGGTGGCCGCGCACATGGCCGACCGGGGCCTGCTGGAGCGGCTGTTCCACGTGCAGTTCACCGCGGAACGCGAGCACGACGTCAGCGCGGCCCAGCGGCTCGGCCCGATGCGCGCCGAGCCGTTCTCCCCCACGGCCAGCACCGTCGCGCGCCCGCTCAGCGTCCGCCTGCGTCACGACGACGCGAACGCCCGCGTGATCGTCGCGTACCGCTCGGGCCTCTTCTCCGACGAGCGGATAACGGAGCTGCTCGGTGAGTACGTCGCCCTGTTCGAGGAGCTGGCGCTGCACCCGGAGCACCCGGCGCTCCCGTGACCTGGGAGGCCGGGCGCTGCCGCGCCGGGTGTCCAGGGGGCCGTTTCCGTCCAGGTGACCGGCAGTTCGTGCACGCCGTAGATGTTCATGTTGGTCCTGAGCCTGACTTCACCGGCGGGAACGGCGAGTTCGAGGGTCGGGAAGCGCCGCAGCAGGCCGGTGAAGCCGGCGCGCATCTCGATGCGGGCCAGTCGGCTGCCGAAACACTGATGGACGCCGTGGCCGAAGGCCGGCTGACCGCGGGCCTTGCGGTGGATGTCCAGGGTGTCGGGGTTGTCGAAGCGCCGGGGGTCGTGGTCGGCGGCCGGCAGGGAGACGACGACGGTCGATCCCTTGCCGATGGTTTCGCCGCCCAGCTCGATGTCCTGTGTGGCGTAGCGGTAGAAGATGTCGGCGACGTGGCCCGCGAGCAGCATCAGGTAGGCGATGTCGGTCAGTTCTTCGAAATGCGCAAGTCTTCATGGCGCCTCAGGGTGGCGGCTCCGACGAGTCGCCGCCCTACCTGCGAAAACACCGAGAGAGCAGTCTGCGTCAGGGCGGTGTGCGCACTCACGCAGCCACGGAAGCGCGGATCGGTGCCGGATGGCACCAAGTGGTACCGCTTGGCACCATCCGGCGCGGCCCGGTGCGGGGCCCGCGTGTCACTGGGGCTGGTTCCCGTGCTTGCGGGAGGGCCGTGCCACGTACTTGGTGCGCAGCACGGCAAGCGCGTCGATCAACCGGAGGCGGGTCTCCGCGGGGTCGATGACATCGTCCACGAGGCCGCGTTCGGCGGCGTAGTACGGGTGCATGAGCTGGTCCCGGTACTCCTTGATGTGCTGCCTGCGGGCGGACTCGGGATCGGCCGCGGCCGCGATCTCGCGCCGGAAGACGACGTTCGCGGCGCCCTCCGCCCCCATCACCGCGATCTCGTTGCCGGGCCAGGCCAGCGACACGTCCGAGCCGATGGAGCGCGAGTCCATGACGATGTACGCGCCGCCGTAGGCCTTGCGCAGGATCACCTGGACCCGGGGAACCGTCGCGTTGCAGTACGCGTAGAGGAGTTTCGCGCCGTGCCGGATGATGCCGCCGTGCTCCTGGTCGACGCCGGGCAGGAATCCCGGCACGTCCACCAGCGTCACGAGCGGGATGTTGAAGGAGTCGCACATCTGCACGAAGCGGGCCGCCTTCTCGCTGCCCTTGATGTCGAGGACCCCGGCGAGCGAGGCGGGCTGGTTGGCGACGATGCCGACGACATGGCCGTCCAGCCGGGCCAGGGCGCACACCACGTTGGGCGCCCAGGCCTCGTGCACCTCGAAGAAGTCGCCGGCGTCGACCAGTTCCTCGATGACCTCGCGCACGTCGTACGCGCGCTTGTCGTCGGACGGCACCACGTCGCGCAGGGCCGGGGTGAGCCGGTCGGGCCGGTCGGCACAGGGTTCCGACGGCGGCAGCTCACGGTTGTTGGCGGGCAGGAAGGACAGCAGGTAGCGGACGTCGGTGAGGCAGCTCTCCTCGTCGTCGTAGGCGAACCCGGCGACTCCGGAGAGACGGGAGTGGGCGTCGGCGCCGCCCAGGTCGTCGTGGCTGATCTGCTCTCCGGTGACGGCCTTCACCACGTCCGGCCCCGTGATGAACATCTGCGAGGTGCCGCGCACCATGAACACGAAGTCGGTCAGCGCCGGGGAGTAGGCCGCTCCGCCCGCGCACGGACCCATCATGACGCTGATCTGCGGGATGACCCCGGAGTTGCGGACGTTGCGCTGGAAGATCCCGCCGTATCCGGCGAGCGCGGTCACCCCTTCCTGGATGCGCGCCCCGGCGCCGTCGCACAGGCCCACGATCGGGGCGCCGGCCGTGGCGGCCATGTCCATGATCTTGTGGATCTTCTCGGCGTGCGCCTCACCTAGGGAGCCGCCGAAGATCCTGAAGTCATGGGCGTAGGCGAAGACGGTACGGCCGAACACCCGGCCCCAGCCGGTGACCACGCCGTCGGTGTAGGGGCGCCTGTCCTCCAGGCCGAAGCCGCTCGCCCGGTGTCGGCGCAGGCCCTCGACCTCCGTGAACCGGCCGTCGTCGAAAAGGAGTTGGAGCCGCTCCCGGGCCGTGAGCTTGCCCTTGGCGTGCTGCGCCTCGGTGGCCTTGTCGCTGGGCCCTCGGCGCATGGCGTCCCGTATGGCCCCGAGTTCGGCGACCGTGCCGCGCTGCGTCCCGACCGGCGTGTCGTCCAGTGCGGTCATGGGTTTTCCCTTCCGGCCGTCGTGATGAACCAGCGCCCAGCTTCTGCCACGGCGCTAGAAGCGGGTTGGAGTGCTGCATGACGACGGCTGCGGCGGCGCCGGCTCCCCAGCGCCCCGCGAGCGTCCGTCAAGCACGGGAGGCGATGCTCTCGTGTCGTGAGCTCCGATGCGACGGCCATGAGCCTGCACGGAGCCCCCGCACCGCCCGCCGGCGCCCACACCATCCCCCGAGGGCACCGGCGGGCCTTTGGCGTGCCCGCTGCCGGTTCGGCCGGTGCGCCCGGGTGCCGTCCCGCTCGGCGCCCTGCGGCCCCGTAGGCCTGTCCCGCCGGCGGGACAAGGCAAGCCGGACGGTGGTGTGCCCCGTACCGGCACCGAGTTGTCTTGAAGCGCTGATCCACGTGCGTGAACGTGGAAGTGATCGAACGACGTCACAGGGCCGGCAGACCGAGGGGGAACGACGTGGGACACACCCGCAGGGACACGGACGTGGTGATCGCGGGCGCCGGGCCCACAGGCCTGATGCTCGCCTGCGAGCTACGGCTGGCGGGCGTCGACGTGATGGTGGTCGACAAGCTCGCCGAGCGGTCCGGCGAGTCCCGGGCCGGCGGGATCCACTCCCGCACCCTGGAAGTCCTCGACCAGCGCGGCATCCTGGACCGCTTCCTGGCCGAGGGCCAGCTCCAACCGGTCGGCCACTTCTCCGGCCTCTACCTCGACTTCGACGAGACCGAGTCCAGGCACCCCTACCCGCTGATGATCCTGCAGTCCGCCATCGAACGACTCCTCGAGGAACGGGCCGCGGAACTCGGCGTACGGGTACGCCGCTCGTGCGAGGTCACCGGCGCCGGGCAGGACCAGGACGGCGTGAGCGTCCAGCTGCGCACGGCGGAATTGGCACCCGCGACACTGCACGCCCGCTACCTCGTGGGCTGCGACGGCGGACGCAGCACCATACGCAAACTCGCCGGCATCGACTTCCCCGGCACCGAAGCGACCATGACCGCCCTCATCGGCGACGTCGAACTCCCCGACCTGCCCGAGGACTACGTCTGGGTGCGCCGCACCCCCCTCGGCGACTACTCCGCCATCGCCTTCGAACCCGGCTGGCACCGGGTCATCACCTCGGAGTACGACCGCGTCCCCGACCACGAACCGCCGACCTTCGAACAACTCAGGCAGTCCCTGACCAGGGTCGCCGGCACCGACTTCGGCATGCACAGCCCCCGCTGGGTCTCCCGCTTCAGCGACGCCGCACGCCAGGCCGACCAGTACCGGCAAGGCCGCATACTGCTCGCCGGCGACGCAGCCCACATCCACTTCCCCGCCGGCGGCCAGGGACTCAACATGGGCATCCAGGACGCCGTCAACCTCGGCTGGAAACTCGCCGCCGCAGTACACGGCCACGCACCCCGGGCCCTGCTCGACACCTACCACGCCGAACGCCACCCCGTCGCCGCACGCGTCCTGCACAACACCCGCGCACAGTCGGCCCTCGTCCGCCCCGGCCCCCAGACCGACGCACTGCGCGACGTCTTCGGCTCCCTCATGGTCTTCGACGAGGTCAACCAGTACCTGCGCCACCTCCTCAACGCCCTGGACATCCGCTACCCCACCGACAGCGACCACCCACTGGCGGGCCGCCGCGTCCCCGACGCCGACCTCACCACGTCCGACGACGCCTCCCGCGTCTACGAACTCCTCCACACCGGCCGGCCCCTCCTCCTCGACCTTCACGGCAACACCGACCTGGCGGCAGTGGCCAAGAAATGGGCCGACCGCGTCGACCTCGCCGAAGCACGCGCCGAGGACCACCACTGGACCGTCCCCGCCATCGGCGACGTCCCCGCCCCCGCCGCACTCCTCGTCCGCCCCGACGGCCACGTCGTCTGGGCCACCGACGGCACACCCGACACCACCACCCTCCGCACCGCCCTCACCACCTGGTTCGGCCCACCACTACAGGGGTGACACACCATCCGGCACGATCGGACGAAGGGACACACCGACAGTGAACAGCACGTGGTTGCGACGCTTCACCAAGGCCACGGGGGACGGGCCGCGGCTTGTGTGCTTCCCCCACGCGGGCGGCTCCGCGACGGCGTTCAAGGAGCTGGCGCACGCACTGCCCGCGAACTTCGACGTGGTGTCCGTGCAGTACCCGGGGCGCCAGGACCGCTACGGTGAAAAGCCGTTCACGGCCCTGGCCCCGCTCGTCGAGGCGGTGGCCGAGGAGCTGACCCGCGAGCTGGCCGCGGATCCCGGACGGCCGTACGCCCTGTTCGGCCACAGCATGGGCGCGCTCGTCGCGTTCGAGACGGCCCTGCTGCTCGCCCAGGGCGGACTGCCGGGCCCCCGGCGGCTGTTCCTCTCCGGCCGGGGCGGGCCGGAGACCGGCGGCCTCCCCTACCACCTCTTCGGCGACGCCGAAGTGCTGGACGATGTGCGCAGGCTGGGCGGCACCGACGGGAGCATGCTCGCCGACCCCGACCTCCTGGAGCTGGTGCTGCCGGCGCTGCGCGCC
This sequence comes from Streptomyces sp. NPDC002092, assembly GCF_053593775.1. Classification (NCBI taxonomy): domain Bacteria; kingdom Bacillati; phylum Actinomycetota; class Actinomycetes; order Kitasatosporales; family Streptomycetaceae; genus Streptomyces; species Streptomyces sp. NPDC002092. Next base: position 75,290 of record NZ_JBSFDG010000026.1, on the reverse strand, counting down.
GACTACCAGGCCCTCGGCACGTACAGCTGGCGCGGAGCTGAGCCGCTCGCCGCTGCGGTGACCGCCCTGTGCGGGGACAGCGACCCGATGATGACGGTCGAGGATGCCCGGACCTGGCGGGCGTACACCACCGGCGACTTCGATGTGAGGGTCTTCTCCGGCGGCCACTTCTACCTCTTCGACCACCTGGACAAGGTCGCCGCGACCGTCACCGAGGGGCTGCTCACACAAGCCGCCGCTTCCTGACCCGCAGCCGGCAGCGAGAGGGGCCCGGCCGACCGTTCGCGGTCGGCCGGGCCCCTCGCACATCCCTCACGTGTACGTGTAGAAACCGCGGCCGGACTTCTTGCCCAGCAGGCCGCCCTCGACCATGCGCAGCAGCAGCGCAGGCGGCGCGTACAGCGGCTCCTTGAACTCCTCGTACATGGCCTGCGCAATGGACACGGTCGTGTCCAGGCCGATGAGGTCGGCGAGCCGCAGCGGCCCCATCGGGTGCGCACAGCCCTGCTCCATACCCTGGTCGACGACCTCGGCCGGCGCCTGGCCCGACTCGACCATCCGGACCGCGGACAGCAGATACGGGAACAGCAGCGCGTTGACGAGGAAGCCCGCCCGGTCCGGCGAGGCGATCGGCTTCTTGCCCAGGACGTCGCGGACGAAGACCAGCGCCCGCGCGCTCACCGCCTCGTCCGTCAGCACCGAGGAGACCAGCTCGACCAGCGGCAGCGCCGGCACCGGGTTGAAGAAGTGCATGCCGAGCACCTGGCCCGGGCGCCGGGTCGCGGCGCCGAGCCGTACGACCGGGATCGAGGACGTGTTGGTCGCCAGGATCGCGTCCGGGTCCTCGACGATCTTGTCGAGGGTGGCGAACAGGTCCAGCTTGAGCTGCTCGTCCTCCTTGACCGCCTCGATCACCAGCTGACGGTCCGCCAGTTCGTCGAGGTCACGGGTGTACGACACCCGGGCCAGCGCCGCGTCGCGCTCCTGCGCGGTCAGTTTTCCCCTGGCCACGCCCCGTTCGAGGGACGCGGCCAGCTTCTGCGGCGCCGACGCCAGCGACGACTCGGAGAACACCGCGACCGTCACGTCCAGCCCGGCCTTCGCGCACAGTTCTGCGATGCCGGTGCCCATGATGCCGCTGCCGGCGACACCCACCCGGTCGATACCCGCACCGGCGTTCCGTGTGGACGTGGTCATGCGTGGGCCCCCCAGGTCAGAAGTGATGCTCCGATCGACATGCCGCCGCCGAACCCGGCGAGCAGCACCAGGTCGCCGGGCGACAGCGCGCCCGTGCGGTTGGCCTCGTCGAGTGCGACCGGCACCGAGGCGCTGCCGACGTTGCCGTACCTGATCAGGGTGCGGTGCGTCCGAGCGGCGCCCAGCCCCGTGCGCTCGACGACCTCGCCGAGCATCACGCCGTTGGCCTGGTGCGGTACGAAGTGGTCGACCGCGCCGATGTCCACACCGGCCTTGCGCGCCAGCGCGAGCAGCGCCGGCGGCACGTGCTCGGCTACGAAGTCCCGTACCCCGCGGCCGTCCATCCTGAAGAAGTGGCCGCCGTCCGCGACGGTCGCCGCCGACGGCGGCCTGCGGCTGCCGCCGGCCTCGACGCGGATCAGATGGTGTGCGTCGCCGCGGCTGGACAGGTCGCTCGCGATGATCCCGTACGGCTCCGGCACCGCCCCGACGACCGCGGCCCCGGCGCCGTCGGCGAACAGGACCGCCGTCCTGCGGTCCGTGAAGTCCAGGATCCGCGAGTACACGTCCGCCCCGATCACCAGCACCCGGGCGTTTGGCCGTACGGCCACCAGGGCGTGGGCCAGCGACAGTGCGTAGACGAAGCCGCTGCACACGACATTGACGTCGAAGCAGGCCGCGCCGTAGGCGCCCAGGCCGTGCTGCACCAGATACGACGTGGGCGGCTGCGGGAAGTCCCCGGTGGAGGTCGAGACGATGATGTAGTCGATCTGTTCCGCGGTCAGCTCCGCCTGTGCCAGGGCGCGTTCGGCGGCCTTCACCGCCAGATCGGACGTCGCCTCGTGCGGGGCCGCGTAGCGCCGCGACCGGATCTGCGTCTTGCGCTCGATCCACTCCGCGGTGACGCCGACGCGCTCGGCGACCTCCTCGTTGCCCACCTCGTGCTTGGGCAGATAGGAGCCGGTGGACAGTATTCCGATCCCCATGTCAGGACACCTCTGCGACTTCGGGCGCACCGAAGCCGCGCAGCGGATTGAGCCGCGCCGCCCCGATCTTCTCCCGCAGCGCGGCATCCGTGACGCCGAGCCCCTCCTCGGGCGCGAGGCAGAGCACGCCGACCTTTCCGATGTGCCTGTTCATCTGGACCAGACGTGCGGCCTCGCCCACTTCCTGCAGCGGGAACACCTCGGAGAGAACGGGGGAAAGATGCCCCAGCCCAAACAGCCGGTTGCACTCCGCCTGCTCCTGGAGGTTCGCCGCGTGGCTGCCCACGATCCGCTTGAGATTCATCCAGAGGTAGCGGTTGTCGAAGTGGTGGTCGTACCCCGTGCTCGACCCGCAGGTGACGACCACTCCGCCCTTGCGCACGACGAACACCGAGATCCCGAACGTGGCCCGCCCGACGTAGTCGAACACGACATGCGGATCCTCGCCGACCTGCCGCCGGATCTCCCGTCCGAGCCGTTTGCCCAGCTCGATCGTCCGCTCCGGGGTGGGCGCGCCGTCGCCGCCCATGCCGATCTCGCTCCGGTTGATGACCACATCGCAGCCGAGCCGGCGCAGCACCTCGGCCTTGTGCTCGGAGCTGACCACGCCGACGGGGATACCGCCCGCGTTCTTCACCATCTGCACCGCGAAGGCGCCGAGGCCGCCCGTCGCACCCCAGATGAGCACGATGTCGCCCTGCTTGATCCGCGCGCCGTTGGCCCCGACCAGCATCCGGTACGAAGTCGCCGCGGTCAGCAGCACACCCGCCGACTCCTCCCAGGTCAGGTGCGCCGGCTTGGGCAGCAGCTGGCTCGCGCGCACCACCGAGTAGTGGGCGAGCCCGCCGAAGTTCGTCTCGTAGCCCCAGATCCGCTGCCCTGAGCCGAGCATCGCGTCGGCATGCGTCGCCGGTTCCTGCTCGTCGACCTGGACACAGCTGGCGACCACGTGGTCGCCCACCTTCCAGTGCCGTACCCCGGCCCCGACCCGTACGACGACGCCGGCCGCGTCCGACCCCACCACCTGGTGCGGCAGATCGTGCCGGGCGGCGTACCCGCCCTCGCGGGCGTGGCGCTTGAGGAACTCGAACGTGGGCACCGGCTCGAACGTCGCCGACCAGACGGTGTTGTAGTTGATGGAACTCGCCATGACGGCGACGACCACCTCGTCCGGCGCGATGTCCGGCATCGGAACCTGCCCGACGTGCAGCGACTTGCGGACGTCCTTGTCCTCCACGCCGTCGAACATGCCGAGATCCGAGGCCAGCAGATGCGCGGCCGTGTAGTGCGATGGAAGTTCGTGTCGCCCGATCTCGTCCGGGCCGGCCCCGGACAGCAGGGCTTCCGTCAAGGAATCCATGACTTGCTTTCTCCTTTGCAGTGCCACAGGAAAACCGCTGCTGAACGGACCAGAACGCGAAACCCTGCTGATCGAAAAGCGGCTGAGCGGCGGACCACGGTCAGAGGACCGCGCCCTCCTTCGTCCGCCTGCGCAGGCTCGGCCTGCTGGACTGGCCGAGGTCCTTCCACATGTCCGACAGGCCGATGACGGTGCGCGCCGCGAACAGCCTGCGGATGGACACCTCCTGCTTCAGCTCCGACCGGATCAGGCCGACCAGCCGGATCGCCCGCAGCGAGTTGCCGCCGAGGTCGAAGAAGTCCTCGTCGATGCCCACCCGGTCCAGCTCGAGCACCTCCGCGAAGGCCGCGGCCAGGATCCGCTCGGTGTCGTTGCGCGGTGCCCGGTACGTGCGCTCGTCGGACTCGGGCTCGGGCAGCGCCGCCCGGTCCACCCGCCCGGCCGCCGTCACCGGCAGCCGGTCCAGCACCGTGAACACCGACGGCACCATGGACTCCGGCAGCCATCCCGCGGCGAACCGGCGCAGCTCGTCGGCCGAGACGGTGCGGCCGCGCGCCGGGACGACATAGGCCACCAGGTGCTGCTGCCCGGAACTGTCCGCCCTGACGACCACGACCGACTGGGCAAGGCCGGTGTGCTCCGACAGCACCTCTTCGACCTCGGCCAGCTCGACCCGGACACCGCGTACATCGACCTGGGCGTCGGCCCGGGCCACGTACTCGAGCCGGCCGTCGGTGCCCCACCGCACCCGGTCCCCGGTCCGGTGCATGAGCGCTCCGGGCGGACCGAACGGGCAGGGCACGAAGCGCTCCGCGGTCGCCGCGGGCCGGCCGGGGTAGCCACGCACCACACCGGGACCGGCCACATACAGCTCTCCGGTCACGCCGACGGGGACCGGCGCCAGACCCGGGCCCAGGACGTAGAGGGCCGTGTTGTCCATCGGGCGGCCGACCGTGCCCGCGTGACGCACCGGTTCGCCGGCGGCCAGGCGGTGGCAGGCGGCGAACACGGTCGATTCCGGCACACCGTGGCCGTTGACGATCGTCAGCTCGGGGCAGGCCTCCCGGACCCGGCGCAGCGCGGCCGCGGACACGCGGTCGCCGCCGGTCCACACCTCGCGCAGCCCCGCGAGGGCCTCGGGGCGCTCGGCCGCGATCGCCGAGAAAAGGCCCGAGGGCAGCCACACCGTGGAGATCCCGTGCGCAGCGCGCGCCGTGGTCAGCGCGTCGATGTCGAGGTCCCCCGGGGGTGCCACGACCACCCGGCCGCCGCTCAGCAGGGGCACCCACACGTCGAGGGCGAGTGCGTCGGAGGTGTTCGGCGCGTGCCACAGCACGGTGCTGCGGCCGGCTTCCTGCCAGTGGCGGTCCAGGACGAACCGCTCCATGTTCCGGTGGGTCAGCCCGACTCCGCCTGCGGCGCCGGTCGTTGTCGAGTCGTACGCAACGGCCAGCAGGTTGTCCTGGTGGGCGCTCGCCGCGGCGTCGCTGTCGGCGTTGTCGGCGTTGTCGGCGTTGTCGCTGTCGGCGTTGTCGCTGTCGGCGGTGCCGGAGACGAGGTCGTCGTACACGAGCGCCGGGACGTCCAGGCCGGCGCAGAGCAGTTCGGCCGTCGCCGCGCCGGTGAGCAGTGCGCGCGCCGAGGCCTCGCCGATCCGTGACCCGATGCGCTCCGCCGGGGACGCGGGGTCGATCGGCAGGTAGGCTCCGCCCGCCTTCACCACGCCCAGCAGGGCGACGGCGAGGTCCACCGACCGGGGCAGTGCCACCGCCACGACCGTCTCGGGTCCGACGTGCCGCCGGCGCAGCGCCGCGGCCAGCCGGTCCGAGCGCTCGTCCAGCTCGCGGTACGAGACCGTGTCGTCGCCGCAGACCAGCGCGACGGCGTCGGGATCCCGCTGCACCGCCCGGGCGAACAGCTGAGGGACCGTCAGCCCGGGAAGCGGCGCGTGCGTGTCGTTCGGCGCCTTCAGCGCCTGGTGCCGCTCGGCACCGCTCACCACGTCCAGTGCACCGACCGGCTGTGCGCCGGCGGCCACCACGGCACGGATGTACGCGATCAGCTCCTCGCCGATGAAGCGCAGTTCCGCGCGGTGGTACAGGCGCGCGGGGGCGTCGAGCCGGATGAAGAGGTCGCTGTCGGGGCTGCCGTCGGTGTAGACGCCGATGGACAGTTCCTCGAACGTGCCGGTCGTCGCGCCCGAGTAGCGTGCCGGGCTGTCGCCGAAGTGGAGCTGCTCCACGAACTCGACGACGTTGACGACGGCCCCGTAACTGCCGCGTCCGCTCAGGACGGTTCCGGCCGCGCGCTGGATGTCCGAGTAGTGGCAGCCGGTGTGGTCGAAGAGGTCGTACGTCTGGTCGACGAGCATGTCGGCGATCTCGGTGAAGGTCGCGTTGAGGTCGACCGCCACCCGCATGGGCACCACGTTCACCGCGAGACCGGGCGTCCGGCTCGCCACGCCGACCCGGTTGCCCACGGCCAGCGAGAGGAGGAACTCCGGCCGCTCGCAGCGGTGCCGCAGGAACACCGCCGTGGCCGCGGTCAGCATCTGCGACATCCACACGCCCATGGACTGCGCGGTGCCGGTCCACGCGTCCGCCTCGGCGCGGGGAACGGTCAGTGTCCGGCTCACCATGCCGATGGTCTCGGCCACCTCCGACCAGCGGTCGGCGCTGCTCATCGGTTCGGACAGCGCGGCGCGCTGCGCGTCGGACAGGGCGACGCGCGGAACCTGTGCGGGCGCGGGCGCATCGGTCAGGTAGTCGCGCCAGAACTCCGAGTCCTCGGTGAACTTCGGTGAGGCGAGGTACTCCGTCGCCTCGGTGGCGAAGGACTCGGCGTCCCACGGGTGCGGCAGCTGCGGTACCTGCTCCCCGCGCACCAGTGCCGTGTACACCTCGGCGAGGCGCTTCGACAGCAGGCCGCCCGCGCCGAACCCGTCCGAGATGAGGTGGTGGTAGGCGATCACCAGGAGCGAGCGGGTCGCCGTGAGTTTGACGGCACCGAGCCGGAACAGCAGATCCCGCTCCAGGTCGAACGGCTCCCGCACCAGGTCGGCCAGGGCCTCGCGCGCCGCCTGCTCGGGGTCGGCCTCGGCACTCAGATCCAGGAAGAACGGCTGCCAGTCCCCCAGCTCCCGGGGCCTGAGGCGCAGTGCGCCGTCATCGTCGACGAAGTTGACGCGCAGCACCTCCGCCTCGCCCATCACGTGCAGGAACGCGGACCGGATGACCGCCGCGTCCAGCTCGCCGTCCACATCCCACATGGTCAGCGCATGGTTCGGCGTGTCGGGAGCCATTTGCTGCGCTCGCCACATGCCTTTGTGAGCAGACGACGCACCGAACGAACGCACAGAGATCAACCCCTCGACAGACAAACCGGGACACCGTAGGAATTCGCAGATCACCCCCAATGGTCGGGAGGGTGGGTCAGCCGTTCAAGACAAACCGGCTCCCGGCGGGACAAGCCGCTGTCGAGCTTGCGGTGTCCCGCCGGCGGGACACTTCACTGCGGAACGCGCGTGGGCATCGTGGACACGATGTGCCCGGCGATCAGTCGCGCGGTCGGGTGCCGCAGCACCAGGTTCGCCCTCAGCTTGAGTCCGGTCGACGCGCTCAGGCGCTTGCTCAGCTCCATCGACAGCATCGAGTCGAATCCGATCCGGAAGAACTTCTCGTCGGGGTCGATGGTCGCGCCGGAGTGGTGTCCGAGCACGACGGCGGCCTTCTCGAGGACATGGGCGAGGACGAGTGTGCGCGCTTCGTCGTCGGGGAGGGCGGAGATCCTCTCCGGCAGCGGGACGTCCTCGTCGTCGTCCGCGGGCGGCTGGGTCGAGGACGCCTGTGCCTCCACCGCCGCGGTGGGCGAGGAGTTCAGCCAGTACCGCTGCCGATGGAACGCGTACGTCGGCAGGTCCACCCGCCGTCGCGTGCCGAACAGGGCGTCCCAGTCCACGGACCCGCCTCGGACGTACAGCTGGGCCAGCGAACCGAGCACGGCCGCCACCTCGTCGCGGTCCCGCCGCGAGGACGCCAGGACCAGCGCGTCGTCCACGTCCTCGACGATCTCCTGCACCGGGACGTTCAGCACGGGGTGCGGGCTCATCTCGATGAACACCCCAAAGCCGTCCTCGGCCAGCTGCCGGACGGACGTCTCGAAGAGGACCTTTTCGCGCAGGTTGTTGTACCAGTAGTCGGCGTTCAGCCCCGCGGTGTCGGTGATTTCGCCGTACAGGGTCGAACAGAAGGGCAGCGTCGACGATTTCGGGCTCACGTCGGACAGCGCGCCGATCACCTGGTCGCGGACCCGGGTCACCTGGTGGGAATGGGAGGCGTAATCGACCGGTATTCTCCGCGCCTGGGCGCCGTCGGCCTTCATCTTCTCGACGAACTCGTCGAGTGCGTCCGGTTCCCCGGACACCACCACGGAGCGGGGTCCGTTGACCACGGCGACGCTCACCCGGTCGCTCCACGGGGCCAGTCGCTCTTCCACGACCTCCGCGGACTCCGCGACCGAGGCCATCCCGCCGAGGCCCTTCAGCTCGATCAGTGCCTTGCTGCGCAGCGCCACGATCTTGGTGGCGTCCCGCAGGGACAGCGCACCGCAGACATGGGCGGCGGCGATCTCGCCCTGGCTGTGGCCCACCACCGCGGCCGGTTCCACACCCCAGGACCGCCACAGGGCGGCCAGGGACACCATCACGGAGAACAGCGCCGGCTGCACCACGTCCACCCGTTCGAAGGTGGGCGCCCCCGCCACGCCGCGCACCACGTCGAGCAGCGACCAGTCGACCCACTCGGCCAGTGCGGCCGCGCACGCGTCGAGTGACTGCGCGAAGACCGGGAAGGCGTCGTACAGCTTCCGGCCCATGCCGACCCATTGCGAGCCCTGCCCCGGGAACACGAAGGCGACGCCGCCGAGGCCCCCGGCGATGCCGCGCACCACCTGGGCCGAGTCCGCGCCGTCGCTCAACGCCGCGAGGCCGCCCAGCAGTTCGTCCCGGTCGCGGCCCAGGACCACCGCACGGTGCTCGAACCGCGACCGGCTCGACACCAGCGACCAGCCGGCATCGGCGATGTCCAGGTCCGCGTCGGCGGCGACGAAGTCACGCAGCCTGCCCGCCTGCAGCTCCAGCGCCTTCGCCCGCTTTCCCGACACCACCCACGGCACCAGACCGCCGACCACACCCGCGTCCGGGCCGCGCTCGTCCGCCTGCTCCTCGGCCGGGGCCTCTTCCAGGATCACGTGCGCGTTGGTGCCGCTGACCCCGAACGACGACACCCCGGCCCGCCGGGGACCGTCCGCCCGGGGCCACTCACGTCCCTCCACCAGCAGTTCGACACCGCCCGAGGACCAGTCCACGTGGTGCGACGGCTCGTCCACGTGCAGGGTCTTCGGCAGGTATCCGTGGCGCATGGCCTGCACGGCCTTGATGACCCCGGCGACCCCGGCGGCGGCCTGGGAGTGCCCCATGTTCGACTTCAGGGATCCCAGCCACAGCGGCCTGTCCTCGGCCCGGTCCTTGCCGTAGGTCGCCAGCAGGGCGTCCGCCTCGATGGGATCCCCCAGCGTGGTCCCGGTGCCGTGGGCCTCGACCAGGTCCACCTCCGAGGGCGAGACCCCCGCGTTCGCCAGGGCCTTGCGGATCACCTTCTCCTGGGCGCGGCCGTTGGGGGCGGTCAGCCCGTTGCTGGCCCCGTCCTGGTTCACCGCGCTGCCGCGCACGACAGCCAGTACCGGGTGACCGTTGCGCCGGGCGTCGGACAGCCGCTCGAGGAGCAGCACACCCACCCCCTCGGCCCAGCCGGTCCCGTCGGCGGCGTCCGCGAAGGCCTTGCACCGGCCGTCGGCCGACAGAGCCTCCTGCCGGGAGAACTCCACGAACATGGCGGGGGTCGCCATCACCAGCGCCCCGCCGGCCAGTGCGAGCGAGCACTCCCCCGAACGCAGCGACTGCACCGCCATGTGCAGGGCCACCAGAGACGACGAGCACGCCGTGTCCACCGACACCGCCGGCCCGGTCAGCCCCATTTCGTACGCCACCCGGCCGGACGCGACGCTCAGCGCGCTGCCGTAGAGGAAGTAGCCCTCCAGCTCCCTCTGGCCGCCCTCGAGGAAACGCCACCCGTACTCGGACGAGCTGACTCCGGAGAAGACACCGACCTCCGACCCGCGCACGTCGGCGGGGACGATGCCGGCCCGCTCGAAGACCTCCCAGGAGGTCTCCAGCAGCAGGCGGTGGTGCGGGTCGACGGCGAGCGCCTCACGCGGGCTGAGGTGGAAGAAGTCCGCGTCGAAACCGGCGACGTCGGCCAGGAACCCTCCCTGGCGCGTGTAGGCCTTGCCGGCGGCGTCGGGATCCGGGTCGTACACGTCCCGCCACCCGCGGTCCTGCGGGAACTCGCCGACGACGTCCCGGCCTTCTCGGACCACGTCCCACAGGTCCTCGGGGGTCGACACCCCTCCCGGGTAGCGGCATGCCATGGCCACCACGGCGATCGGCTCGGCGCGGCCGGCCTTCAGGGTGTCGTTCTCCCGCCGGAGGCGGTCGCGCTCCTCGAGAAGCGTGCGGAGCGCCCGCTGGACCCGGTCCGCGCCCTCCGCCGTGTGTTCCGCGGAGTTGGTCATGTCACTTACCTCTTCTCATCCAGAGCCAGGTCGACCAGTGCTTCCAGGTCCAGGTCCGACAGTTCGTCCGCATCGGCGTCCGCGTCCGCCGCCGGGGTGCCGCCGCCCGGCTCGGGCGCCTTGGCGCATGCCAGGACCAGTTCCAGGACGCCCGCGCTGCGCAGGCTGTCGATCGAGACGGTCCGCAGCACTTCCCGGATCTGCGCGTCCTCGGCGTCCTGGGCGGGGGTCGTGACCTCGGCCGGACGCAGCCGGCCGAAGAGGTGCTCGCTGAGCTCGCGTGCCGTCGGGTAGCTGAAGACGATGGTCGACGGCAGCCGCAGCCCGGTCGCGGCGTTCAGGCGGTTGCACAGTTCGACGGCGGTCAGCGAGTCGAATCCGAACCGGGCGAACGCCTCGTCGACGTCGACGCCCGTGCCGGACGCGTGTCCGAGCACGACGGCGATCTGCTCGCGGAGCCAGTCCAGGAGGGCTGTCCGCGCCTCGTCCGCCGGCAGGGTGGCCAGCTTTTCGGCCAGTTGGAGCGAGCCGCCCTTGACCGTGCCCGCCCTGTTCCGGCGCGGACGAGGGCCTTCGACGAGGTCGCGCAGCAGCGACGGCAGTTCGTCACCGGTCCTGTCGCGCAGCGCGACGAGGTCCAGCCGGGCCGGGACGAGGACCGGCCTGCCGCTCGCGCACGCCGCGTCGAACAGGGTCAGTGCCTCGTCCGTCGGCATCGCGGCGATGCCCATCCGCCGCAGCCGGGAGAGGTCGGCCTGCTCCAGCTCCCCGGTCATGCCGCTGCTCTGCTCCCACCAGCCCCAGCACAGCGAGGTGCCGGCCAGGCCGGATGCCCTGCGCTGCGCGGCCAGACCGTCCAGGAAGGCGTTCGCCGCGGCGTAGTTGGCCTGTCCCGCGTTGCCGAGCGTGCCCGCGAGGGCGGAGAACTCGATGAACGCCGACAGTGTGTGCTCCCGGGTCAGCTCGTGCAGGTTGACCGCGCCGCCGACCTTGGCGCGCAGCACCTGGTCGATGCTCTGCGCGGTCAGTGATTCGACGGTGCCGTCCGCGAGCACACCGGCCGCGTGGACGACCGCGGTCAGCGGGTACCGGCCGGGCAGGTCCGCGAGCAGGTCCGCCACGGCGGCCCGGTCCGCGACGTCGCACTCCACGACCCGTACGGCCGCTCCCGCTCCCTGTAGGTCCGCGACCAGCTCCGGCACTTTGTCGGCCGCCGTGCCCCGGCGGCTCGCCAGCAGCAGGCTCCGTACGCCGTGTTCGGCGACGAGGTGCCGTGCCACGAGCGACCCCACCCCTCCGGTGCCGCCGGTGACCAGCACGGTGCCGCCGCCGAGGCCGTCGCCCACCTCGAGGACCAGCTTGCCGACGTGTCGGCCCTGGCTCATCTCGCGGAAGGTCCGGCGCGCGTCGCGGATGTCGCGCAGGGAGATCGGGCTCAGCCGCACCCGGCCGTCGGCGAACAGTTCCATGACGGCCCGGAACATCTCGTGGATCGCGTCCGGGCCCGCCTCGTAGAGGTCGAAGGCCGCGTAGTCGACTCCGGGGTGGTCGGCCGCCACCTGACGGGGGTCGCGGATGTCCGTCTTCCCCATCTCGACGAAGTGTCCCCCGCCCGGCAGCAGCGTCAGCGAGGCGTCGACGAACTGGTGTGCGAGTGAGTTGAGTACGACGTCCACGCCGCGGCCGCCCGAGGAGCGCAGGAACTTCTCGGCGAACTCCAGGTCGCGCGACGACGCCAGGTGGTCCTCGTCGAGGCCCAGGCCGCGCAGGAGGGGCCACTTGGCCGGGCTCGCGGTGGCGTAGATCTCGGCGCCGACGTGCCGGGCCAGCTGGACGGCGGCCATGCCGACGCCGCCTGCCGCGGCGTGGATGAGGATCCGCTGCCCCTTCTTGAGGTTCGCCACGCGCAGGAGCCCGTAGTAGGCGGTGAGGAAGGTGCACGGCACGGACGCGGCCTCGGCATAGCTCCACCCGTCGGGGACGGGCACGAGCATGCGGTGGTCCGCCACCGCCGTACGGCCGAAGGCGCCGGTGAAGATGCCGGTCACCCGGTCGCCGGGCGCCAGGCGTGTCACGTCGTCCGCCACCTCCAGGACGACTCCGGCGCCCTCGCTGCCGAGCCCGGCGTCGATCGCCGTCCTGTCCACCAGGCCCAACGCGATCGTGACGTCACGGAAGTTGAGGCCCGCGGCCTGTACGGCGATGCGGACCTGACCGCTCGTCAGGGGCGCCTCCACCTCCGGGCACGGGACCCAGGTCAGGTTCTGAAGGGTCCCCTTGTCCGGGATGCCGAGCCGGTGGGCGCCGGTCGTCGGCGGCTCGATCCGCTGGTCGTCGGATGCCGCCGCGGCCAGCCGGGGGACGAGCAAAGCGCCGTCACGCAACGCCAGTTGGCCCTCGTCGAGGGCGAGCGCTTCGGAAAAACGTGCCCAGGACGTCTCCGCGTCGTCGATGTCCACCAGCCGGAACCTGCCGGGGTGCTCGGTCTGGGCGGACCGGATCAGGCCCCACACGGACGCGCCGGGAAGGCTTTCGACGCGCTCGCCCGCACCCGTGTCCAGGGCCAGCCGGGTGAGCACCACCAGCGTGGACCGGTCGAAGGCCGCCTCGGCGAGGAACCGCTGGACCCAGTCCAGTGCGCGCTTGTCCGTGTCGCCGACCGCGGTGAGCAGATCGGGGCCGGCAGCGACGAAGTCGTCCAGGCACAGGGCGATGTGCCGGGGCGCCTCCCCGGCGAGGACCTCGTCCATGGACGCGTGCAGCACGGCGCTCTCGCCGCCCGCCTCGAGCAGCCGGGCGGCCAGGCCGCTTCGCGCACCGAGGACGCCCCACTGCCCGCGACGGGCCGTGGGCCTGCTCTCCTCGACGGGCCGCCACTGCACCTCGTACAGCGACCGCTCCTGCCCCCCGCGCGCCGAACGCACCTGCTCGGCACTGGCCGGCCGGAACGTCAGCGCCCCGACGGACGCGATCTTGCGGCCGTGCTCGTCGGCGACCGCCAGCGACACGCGGTCCTCGCCGGCCGGGGAGAGCCGGACCTTCACGGTCGGGCCGCACTGCCCGGCCAGGTCCACGCCGGACCACGCGAAGGGCATCCGGCCCTGCTCGCCCGTCACCTCGATGACGCCGCCGACGATCGCCGCGTGCAGGACGGTGTCCATCAGGGCCGGGTGCAGGGCGAAGGCGCCGACGGCCGAGCCCTCGGCGGTGTCCGGGAGCGTGGCGAGGGCGAAGAGGTCGTCGCCGTGCTGCCAGACCTCGCGCAGCCCGCGGAACGTCGGACCGTAGTCGAAGCCCGCGTCCGCGAAGTCGTCGTAGAGAGCGTCGATGTCGAGCTGCCGGGCCCCGGCCGGGGGCCACGTGGCGAGCGCGCGCGTATCGTCCGCCCAGGTGTCCGTCGGCGCGGTGGCCGGTGCCAGGCTGCCCATGGCGTGCCGGGTCCAGCCACCCACCGCCGGGCCGTCCTCGCCGGGGCGCGAGTACACGTCCAGGGAGCGGCGTCCGCTCTCGTCCGGAGCGCCGACGACGACGCGCACCTGCACGTCGCCCGAGTCGGGGACGATCAGGGGGACTTCCAGGGTGAGTTCCTCGACCCCGCCGCACCCGACGTGGTCACCCACCGACAGCGCCAGGTCCAGGTGGGCCGTCGCCGGTACGACGACCGCACCGAACACGGCGTGGTCGGCCAGCCAGCCGTGGGTCCGCAGGGACCACCGGTCGGTGAACACCACCTCGTCCGTGCCGGGGTGGTCCACCACGGCGCCGAGCAGCGGGTGCTCCGCGGCCGACAGACCGGCGGAGGCGACGTCCGCGGACTCCGTCCCGGCGCGGAGGTCCAGCCAGTACCGCTGCCGCTGGAAGGCGTACGTCGGAAGGTCCACCCTGCGGCGCGCCCCGAACAGCGCGTCCCAGTCCACGACCCCGCCCCGGACGTGCAGGTGGGCCAGCGCGCCGATCAGCGCCTGCGGCGCGGTGCGGTCCCGCCGCGACGCCGACAGCACCACCGCGTCGTGCACGCCCTCACCGGCGAAGGCCTCCTGGGTGATGCTCGCGAGCGTCGCTCCCGGCCCCACCTCGAGGAAGACGTCCGCGCCCGCCGCACGGGCGCACTCCACCGCGTCGTGGAAGCGGACGGATTCACGGAGGTGGTCCACCCAGTACCCGGCGGTCGTCAGCTCCTGGAGCGCGACCTCGCGGCCCAGCCTGGTCGAGACGATCGGGATCGCCATCTCGCCCGCGGGGAACGCAGGGAGCGATCCCGCGAACTCGTCCAGGACCGGGTCCATGAGCGGGGAGTGGAACGCATGGCCGACCGCGAGCAGCTTCGCCGAGGTGCCGTCGGCGACGAGCCGGTCGCGGATGGCGTGGACCTGGTCGCGCAGGCCCGAGACCACGACCGACTCCGGGCCGTTGACGGCAGCGATGCCGACGCGGTCGTACGCGCCGAGCAGCGCGCTCACACGGGCCTCCGAGGCACGTACGGCCAGCATGGCGCCGGGCTCGGTGACCGTCTGCATGGTCCGTCCGCGCGCGGCCACGAGCCGGGTCGCGGTCTCCAGGCCGAAGACCCCGGACACGTGGGCGGCGGCGATCTCGCCGACGGAGTGGCCGATCAGGTGGTCGGGCCGCGGGCAGTACTGCGCCAGCAGCCGGTACAGGCCCACCTGGAGGGTGAACAGCGCCGGCTGGGCGATGTCCGTGCGCTCGCGCTCCGCGGGGTCGAGCTCGTCGGCGAGGAGCAGGGGCCTGAGCCCGAAGGGGAGGTGCGCGTCGAACTGTGCGCAGATCTCGTCGAGGCTCTGCGCGAAGACGGGGAAGGCCTCGTACAACTGCCGTGCCACACCGGCCCATTGAGTGCCCTGGCCCGGGAACATGAAGACGGTTCCGCCCAGTTCCCCGGCAGTGCCGCGGATGACCGCGGCGGACTCCTCGCCGTCGTGCAGCGCCGCCAGAGCACCTCGCAACTCGTCCCGGTCGTGTCCGATGACCACCGCGCGGTGCTCGAACCGCGACCGGCCCGACACCAGCGACCAGCCGGCATCGGCGACGTCCAGGTCCGCGTCGGCGGTGAGGAGATCGCGCAGCCTGCCCGCCTGCTGCTCCAGAGCCTTCGCGCTCTTGCCCGACACCACCCACGGCACCAGGCCGCCGACGACGCCCGCGTCCGGGCCGCTGTGCTCCGCCTGCTCCTCGGGCGGGGCCTCTTCCAGGATCACGTGCGCGTTGGTGCCGCTGACCCCGAAGGCGGACACACCTGCCCGCCGGGGCCGGCCCGCCGTCGTGGTCCAGTCCCTGGCCTCGGTCAGCAGCTCCACCGCACCGGCCGACCAGTCCACGTGGGTCGAGGGACGGTCCACGTGCAGCGTCTTCGGCAGCACCCCGTGCCGCATCGCCATGACCATCTTGATCACGCCGCCGACGCCCGCGGCCGCCTGCGCATGGCCGATGTTCGACTTCAGCGACCCCAGCCACAGCGGACTGCCCGGGTCCCTCTCCTGCCCGTAGGTGGCCAGCAGGGCGCCCGCCTCGATGGGGTCGCCCAGCGTCGTGCCGGTGCCGTGCGCCTCCACCACGTCCACGTCGCCCGCCTGCATCCGGGCGTTCGCCAGCGCCGCCCGGATCACGCGCTGCTGGGCCGGCCCGCTCGGCGCGGTCAGCCCGTTGGACGCCCCGTCCTGGTTGATCGCCGAACCGCGGATCACCGCCCAGATCCGGCGCCCATTGCGCCGCGCGTCCGAGAGCCGCTCCAGGACCAGCATGCCGACGCCCTCGGAGAAGCCGGTGCCGTCCGCCGCGTCCGCGAACGCCCTGCACCGGCCGTCCGCCGACAGACCCCGCTGCCGCGACATCTCCCGGAAGACCTGCGGCAGCCCCACGACGGTGACGCCGCCGGCCAGGGCGAGGCCGCATTCTCCCTGCCGCAGCGACTGCACCGCCTGGTGCACCGCCACCAGCGACGACGAGCACGCGGTTTCGGTCGACACCGCCGGGCCCTGAAGACCCAGCGCGTACGCCACGCGCCCGGAGGCCACGCTCAGCAGGGATCCGATCTGCGCGTAGCCCGCGATGGCCTCGGGGGTGGCGAAGTGGTTGCCGTATCCGAAGTACGCGAGACCGGCGAACACGCCGGTGTCGCTGCCGCGCAGGGACTCGGGGTCGATACCGGCCCGTTCCACGGACTCCCACGCGGTCTCCAGGAGCAGCCGCTGCTGCGGGTCGGCGGACAGCGCCTCGCGCGGGCTGATCCCGAAGAACTCGGCGTCGAAGTCGCCCGCGTCGTACAGGAATCCGCCCTTGCGCGTGTAACAGGTGCCGGGCCGGTCCGGGTCCGGGTCGTACTCCAGGTCCCAGTTGCGGTCGTCGGGGAAGTCCGACACGACGTCCGCGCCCGACCGCACCAGCTCCCACAGCTCCTCCGGGGACGCCACCCCGCCGGGGTAACGGCACGCGACCCCCACGATCGCGATGGGCTCGGCGGCGGCGTCCGTCAGCTCCTGCAGGCGCTTGCGTGTCTCGATCAGCTCGATCGATGTCCGCTTGAGATAGTCGAGAACGTCGGCGTTCTTGTCGTTGGTCATCGCTTTCCCCTAGCCGAGCTCTTTGTCCAGCAGCGCGAGGAGTTCTCCCGCTGAGGCCGAACCGATCTGGTCGACGATGCCGGCCGGTTCTGCGGCGCTCACCATCGAACGGACTCGGCCCTGCAGCTCGCCGAGCAGAGTGGAAATGGTGGTCTTGTCCTCCTCCGCGAGCCGGAGGAACGCGTCCTCCAGCCGGGCGCCCAGTCCTTCGATGTCCTTGACCAGGTGATCGGCCGGGGACTGCGGGCCGGCAGCGGAGTCGGCAGTGATGCCCGCGACCAGGAACCGGGCGACGGCGGCCGGGTTCGGGTGGTCGAACACGAGCGTGGCGGGCAGCTTCAGGCCGGTCACCGCCACGAGCTTGTTGCGCAGCTCCAGGGCTGTGAGCGAGTCGATCCCGAGTTCCTTGAACGTCGCGGCGGGACCGATCCGCCCGGTGTCGGGGTGCCCGAGGACGAGCGCGGTCTGCGCCCGTACGGCATCGAGCAGCGCCGCCTCCGCCTCGGCCGGCGGCAGCGACCTCAGCCGCTCGGCGAGTGCGACGCCGGTGGACTCCCCGCTCGCCCGGGCGCCGGGTCCGGCCGGTGTCCCGGCCAGGGTGCGCAGGAGCGGCGAGGCCATCGGGCCGAGCGTCGTCAGGTTCAGCCGCACCGGCACGAGCACCGGCTCGTCCACCGAGACCGCCGAGTCGAACAGCGCGAGCCCCTCCTGCGACGACAGCGGCTGCACGCCCTGCTGCTGCATACGGGCCACGTCCGCGTCGGTGAGGTCGGCGCTCATCTCGCTGCGCTCCGCCCAGAAGCCCCAGCCCAGTGCACCGGCCGCCAGTCCCTCGGCCCGGCGCGCCTGCGCGAGGCCGTTGAGGAAGGCGTTGGCCGCCGCGTAGTTGGCCTGTCCCGCGAAGCCGAGCACGCTCGCGATCGAGGAGAACAGCACGAACGCGGACAGGTCCAGGTGCCGGGTCAGCTCGTGCAGATTCCAGGCTCCGCGCACCTTCGGCGCGAGGACCGCGTCCAGGCGGTCCTCGGTCAGGGCCTCCACGACGCCGTCGTCCAGCGCGCCCGCACAGTGGATCACCGCGGTCAGCGGGTGCTCGGACGGCACGGCGGCGATCAGTTCGGCGACGGACTCGCGGCTCGTCACGTCGCAGGCCACGATGTCGATGTGCGCCCCGGCCGCGGTCAGCTCCTCGCGCAGCGCGGCCGCCGCCGGGGCTCCCGCCCCGCGCCTGCTGGTCAGCACCAGGCGGCGCACCCCGTGCCGTTCGACGAGGTGCCGGGCCAGCATGGCGCCCAGGCCGCCGGTACCGCCGGTGATCAGCACCGAACCGGAGCCCAGAGCGTCCGGTGCCCTGTCGGACGTGCCCGTGGCGTGGACCAGTTGGGGTGTGGTCACACGGCCGGCCCGGATCTTGAGCTGGGCCTCCCCGGTGGCTGCCGCGGCCGGGACCAGGGCCCACGAGGCGGCCCGGTCGTCCGTGTCCACGAGCGTGAACCGGCCCGGGTTCTCGGTCTGCGCGGTACGCAGGAATCCCCAGATCGCGGCGGCCGCGGGGTCGGGGTGTGGCACCTGCTCGTCGTGGAACGCGTCCCGCGTCACGACGACCAGGCGGGAGTCGCCGAACCGTTCGTCGCGGAGCCAGGTCTGCGTCCAGCGCAGCACACGGTGAAGGTTGCGCTCGACGTCGGCGGGTGTGTCGGCGCCGTCCGCACGCTCGATGCCGGCGATGACCACCGGGGGTATCTCCCCGCCCGGAGCGGCGAGTTCGTCGAGGTCGGTGAAGACCTCCCGGCCCTGGCCCAGGGATGCGGTGATCTCGTCGGATCCGCCCACCACCGCGTACCGGTCCACGGCCGGAGCGGACGCGACGGTGACGGGGACCCAGTCCACCTGGAACAGCGAGTCCTGGTGGTCGAAGCTCAGCTCGGTCAGCTGCTGGACGTCCACGGGCCGCAGGGTCAGCGATGCGATGCCGCCGACGGGTGCCCCGTTCTGGTCCGCGAGGGTCACGGACAGCGTGTTCTCGCCCACGGGGGCGAGACGGACGCGCAGCGCGGTCGGCCGGGCGGAGTCGACGCGGATGCCCGTGCAGCGCAGCGGCAGCCAGCCCTCGGACCGGGAGTCGTCGACGAACCGCCCCAGGCCGACCGGGAGCAGTGCGGCGTGCAGCAGTGCCGGGTGGATCCGGAACCGGCCCTGGTCCGCACCGTCGGACGCGGGCAGCTCCACCTCCGCGAACAGGGTGTCGCCCTGGCGCCACACCTGCCGCAGGCCTCGGAACAGGGGCCCGTGGCTGAAACCGAGGGCGGACAGCCTGGCGTACTCGTCCTCGACGGCCACGGTCACGGCGCCCGCGGGAGGCCACGCGACGAGGCCTTCGGGCGCGTGGCCTCCCGCGGTGTCGGATCCGACGGTCCCGACGGCGTTGCGCGTCCACTCGGGTTCGCCCTCGCCGCGTGAGTGCACGCTGATCACACGCTTGCCGTCGACCACGACGCGGATCTCGCGCTCGGCCGTCCGGGACAGCACCAGCGGGGTTTCGAGGGTGAGTTCGTCGACGACGTCGCATCCGGCCTTGTGCGCCGCCCACTGCGCCAGCTCCGCCAGCACCGTCGCCGGCACCAGGACGGCGCCGTGGACCACGTGGTCGGCGAGCCACGGGTGGCGCTCCAGCGACAGGCGCCCGCTGCCCACGACCCCACCGCGCTCGCCGTCGTCGGGCAGATCGATCACGGCATCGAGCAGCGGGTGGTCGGACGTGCTCGCGGTGGTGGACTCGGTGGGTGCGTCCAGCCAGTAGCGCTGCCGCTGGAAGGCGTACGTGGGCAGTTCGACCCACCGGCCGTCCCGGCCCGGGAACGCCGTCTGCCACGACACGGCGACGCCCGCCACGAAGGCCTCGGCCACCGACTGGTACAGCCGCCCCAGGCCGCCCTCGTCGCGGCGCAGCGAACCCACCACGAACCCGGTGGCACCGGGGGTGGTGTCGAACATCTCCTGGATGTTCATCACGAGCAGCGGGTGCGGGCTCAGCTCGATGACCGCGCTGCCCCGCTCCTGTTCGATCAGGCGCCCCATGGCGGCCGCGAACTGGACCGGTTCGCGCAGGTTGCGGTACCAGTAGTCGGTGTCGAGCCGCAGGGGGTCGATCAGGCCACCGGTCACCGTCGAGTAGATCGCCACCGGCGAGGGCATGGGGGTGATCCGGCCCAGCTCCTCCTGGAGCCGGCCGTCGAACCGGTCCATGAGCGGCGAGTGCCCGGGCACGCTGGACTTGATCAGTCGCGCGCGGGCGCCCTCGGCCTGGCAGGCCGCGACCAGTTCCTCGACGGCCTCGGTCTCACCCGACACCGTCGTCGAGTTCCGTCCGTTCACTGCGGCGATCCCGAGCCGGTTCCCCCACCGCTCTGTCAGTTCCCTGACACGCTGTTCGGGCAGCAGGATCCCGGCCATGGTGCCCTGCCCGGTGACCGTGGCCAGGAGCCGGGACCGCAGGGCCACGATCTTGGCCGCGTCCTCGAGGGTCAGGGCGCCCGCGACGTAGGCCGCGGCGATCTCGCCCTGGGAGTGGCCGATCACCACATCCGGTGTCACGCCCAGCGAACGCCATACCTTGGCCAGCGACACCATCACCGCGAACAGCACCGGCTGGACGACGTCGATGTCCTCCAGGTCCGCCGTCCCGGGCCCGCCGCACACGGTGTCGATCAACGACCAGGACACCCACGGCTCCAGCGCCCGTGCGCACGCGCGCAGTTCCTCGGCGAAGACCGGGGAGGTCTCCCACAGCTCCCGGCCCATGGCGATCCACTGCGCCCCCTGGCCCGGGAAGACGAACACCGTCGGGCCCACCGGCTTCGCGACTCCGGACACCGCGGCGGCGGGGCCGGGTTCGTCACCCGCGGCGACGGCGCCCAGGGCGGCGAGCAGTTCGTCGCGGTCGGCGCCGATCACCACCTGGCGGTGCTCCAGCAGCGATCGCGTCGTCACCAGCGCGTGTCCCACGGCCTCGACCGGCAGGTCCTCGTCCGCGGCCACGCTGTCCCGCAGCCTGCGCGCCTGCTCCCGCAGCGCCTGCTCCGACCGCGCCGACAGCACCCACGGCACCGCCGCGGGGGCGCCGGTGGACACCCGGCCGGTGGTGGAGTCCGCGGCCTCGGGAGCCGGTACCCGGTCCTGCTCCGGGGTCTCGGGCGCCTGCTCGAGGATCAGGTGGGCGTTGGTGCCGCTGATACCGAAGGACGACACGCCCGCGCGCCGGGGCCGGCCCGCTGCCGTGGTCCAGTCCCTGGCCTCGGTCAGCAGCTCCACCGCACCGGCCGACCAGTCCACGTGGGTCGAGGGACGGTCCACGTGCAGCGTCCTCGGCAGCACCCCGTGCCGCATCGCCATGATCATCTTGATCATGCCGCCGACGCCCGCGGCCGCCTGCGTGTGGCCGATGTTCGACTTCAACGACCCCAGCCACAGCGGGCTTTCGGGGTCCCGGCCCTGCCCGTAGGTGGCCAGCAGGGCCTCCGCCTCCATGGGGTCGCCCAGCCTGGTGCCGGTGCCGTGCGCCTCCACCGCGTCCACCTCGTCGGCCGACAGGCCGGCATCGGCCAGGGCGGCCCGGATGACACGCTGCTGCGCCAGTGGGTTCGGCGCGCTCAGCCCGTTGGACGCCCCGTCCTGGTTGATCGCCGAACCGCGGATCACCGCCCAGATCCGGTGTCCGTTGCGGCGCGCGTCCGAGAGCCGCTCCAGGACCAGCACGCCCGCGCCCTCGGAGAAGCCGGTGCCGTCCGCCGCGTCCGCGAACGCCTTGCACCGCCCGTCGGCCGACAGACCCCGCTGCCGGGCGAGTTCCACGAACATCCCCGGCGTCGGCAGCGCCGCCACCCCGCCGGCCAGCGCCAGCGCGCACTCCCCGGACCGCAGGGACCGCACGGCCTGGTGGACGGCGACGAGCGACGCCGAGCACGCGGTGTCGGTCGACACCGCCGGGCCCTGAAGACCCAGCACGTACGCCACCCGGCCCGAGGCCACGCTGAGGTAGGTCCCGGTGAGCTGGAACCCCTCCACTTCGCCGGCTGCCCCGCCGCCCACCCGTGGGCCGTAGTCGACGCCGTAGATCCCGGTGAACACCCCGGTCGCCGAACCCCGCAGCCCGGCCGGGTCGATACCCGCCCGTTCCAGCGCTTCCCACGACGTCTCCAGCATCAACCGCTGCTGCGGGTCCATCGCCAGCGCCTCGCGCGGGCTGATGCCGAAGAACTGCGCGTCGAAGTCCGGGAGTTCGGGGAGGAATCCGCCCGTGCGCGTGTACGTCTTGCCGTGCGCCTCGGGGTCCGGGTCGTACAGGGCCTCCACGTCCCACCCGCGGTCCAGCGGGAAGTCGCCCATCGCGTCCACGCCGTCGGACACGACCGACCACAGACCTTCGGGGGAGGTCACCCCGCCCGGGAAGCGACACCCCACACCCACGACAGCGATGGGCTCGCGCGCGGACTCCTCCAGCTCGCGCACGCGCTCGCGCAGTTCCTGCGCGTCACCGACGGCGCGTCGCAAGTAGGACCGGAGCTTGTCGACATCCTCCACCAGGGCCTCCCCCAAAGGTTGTTTAGAAGAACGGTGTGGCTATGCGTAACCGCGTTCGATCAACGCGTAGAGATCGTCATCGCTGCGGCTCTCCAGACCCGTCTCCTCCACCGTTCCGGGAGCTGCGGGCGCCTCGGGAGCCTCGGGTTCGAGCAGGGAGAAGAGGTGGTCGGCGAGCGTCTGCGGAGTGGGGTAGGTGAACGCGACGGTGGCCGGGAGCCGCACCGAGGCCATCGCGCCCAGCCGGTTGCGCAGTTCCACCGCCATCGAGGAGTCGAAGCCCAGAGCCTTGAAGGTCTCGGTCGACCGCGCCTCGAGACCGGCGGCCGTCGTACCCGCGCCCTTCATGCCCAGCAGCGCCGCCGTTTCGGCGCACACGAGCGCGCGGACCGCCGATGGCGAGTCCAGCTCCGCCGCCCCACAGCGCGCGAGCGGTCCGTCCGCCTGCCCGTCGGGGCCGTCCACGGTGTCGGTGCCGGCGGGTGCCGTCAGCCAGTGGCGCTGCCGCTGGAACGGGTAGGTCGGCAGGTCGATCCGGCGCGGCCGGCCGGCCGCGAACACCGCCTGCCAGTCCACCGGCACACCGTGCACGTGCAGCTCGGCCAGCGACGCCAGGACCTTGCCCAGGCTCCCGTCGTGCTTGCTCAGGGTGCTGACCACCGTGGGCGGACTCGCCAGGGCGTCGGCGGCCTCCTCCATCGCCACCTGGAGCACGGGATGCGGGCTGACCTCCACGAACACGCCGCCGCGCGTACGCATCAGGTTCTCGACGACCTCACCGAAACGCACCGTCGAGCGCAGGTTGTCGTACCAGTACGACGCGTCGAGCGCGCGGGTGTCGAGCAGCCCTGCGGTGACCGTGGAGTGGAACTCCACCGCCGTCCTTCTCGGCGTGACCCCCGCGGCGGCCTCGAGCACCTGATCACGGATGCGTTCGACCTGGTGCGAGTGGGACGCGTACTCGATCCTGACCCGGCGCACCCGGACACCGTCACGGGCCGCCAGCGCGGCGAACTCCTGAAGTGCCTCGAGGTCCCCGGCGATCACCACGGAGGCCGGTCCGTTGACCGCGGCCACGGACAGCCGTCCGGACCACCGCCCCAGCCGGTCCTCGACCCAGTTCAGGGGCGCGGCCACCGCGTTCAGCCCGCCCAGGCCGGCCAGCGCGGTCAGTGCCCGGCTGCGCAGGGCGACGACCCGCGCCGCGTCCTCCAGGCTGAGCGCACCCGACGCGCAGGCCGCGGCGATCTCTCCCTGCGAGTGCCCCACCACCGCGTCGGGTACCACGCCCAGCGACCGCCACAGCCGCGCCAGGGACACCATCAGCGCGAACAGCGCCGGCTGGACCACGGCGTCGCCGCGCTCCAGCGAGGGCGCCGAGTCCGCGCCGGTCACCAGGTCCAGCAGGGACCAGTCCAGCCACGGGTCCAGAGCGCGCGCACAGTCGTCGATCGCGCGCGCGAAAACCTCCGACTCGGCGTACAGCTGCTTGCCCATGCCCAGCCACTGCGAGCCCTGGCCGGGGAACACGAAGACGACCGGACCCGCGGGCCCGGTGGCCACGCCGCGCACCACCCGCGCCGCGGCACCGCCCGCCGCCACCAGGTCGAGGCCGGCCAGCGCCTCCTCGCGGTCACCGCTCAGCACCACCGCCCGGTGCTCGAACGACGACCGCGTCGACACCAGCGAATGGCCCACGTCGGTCGCCGACAGCGACACGTCGGCGGCCACCAGCTCCCGCAACCGCGCCGCCTGCTCCCGCAGGGCCGGCTCCGAGCGGGCCGACAGCACCCACGGCACCGCCCCGAAGACGCCTGCAAAGGTCAAGTCCTCGTCCGCGGCGGGCGGTTCGGTCCGCTCCTCGGGGGCCTGTTCGAGGATCACGTGCGCGTTGGTGCCGCCCATCCCGACCGACGACACCCCGGCCCGTCGCGGCCGGCCCGGCTCGCCCGGCCAGGGCCGCGCGGTACGCAGGACCTCGAAGTCCTCGTGGAAGTCCGGGATGGCGGGGTTCGGCGAGCGGAAGCCCGGATTCGGGACCAGGTGGGCGCGATCCACGCAGAGCGCGGCCTTCACGAAGCCGACGATCCCCGCGGCCGGTTCCAGGTGCCCGACATTCGCCTTCGCCGAGCCGATCGCCAGGGGCCGGCCGCGGCCGGTTTCCCGGAACACCTCGCGCAGACCGGATATCTCGGCCGGGTCGCCGAGCCGGGTGCCGGTGCCGTGGGCCTCGACGTAGTCGACGCCGTCGAACGGGACGCCCGCGCGCCGCAGAGCGGACAGCACGGTGGCCGCCTGCCCGGTGGGGCTGGGGTCCGGCATCCGGCTGGTCGCTCCGCCGCTGCTGACACCCCAGCCGCGCACCACCGCGTAGATGTGATCACCGTCGGCGACGGCGAGGTCGAGCCGCTTCAGCAGGACGAACGCCCCGCCCTCTCCCCTGATGAAGCCGTTGGCCCGCTCGTCGAAGGGGAAGCAGCGGCCGTCGGGCGACAGGGCGCCCAGATTGGCCAGGCCGGCTCCCGCTTCCGGATCGGCCACCAGGTGCACGCCGCCGGCGATCGCCATGTCGACCGCGCCGGACCGTATCCGTTCGCACGTCAGCGCCAGCGACACGAGGGAGGAGGACTGGCCCGAGTCCGCGCAGAAGCTCATGCCGCGCACGTCGAACAGGCTCGAGATGCGGTTCGCGATCAGCGCACCGCTGGAGCCGAGCGCGGCGTAGTAGTCGTCCTGGTCGCTGCCGGACAGCTTGCGCAGCAGGTCGTACCCGGAGGGCGCGGCGCCGACCACGACGTCGACCTCGCGGCCCGCGAGCGCGCTCGCCGGGACGCGGGCGTCCTCGACGGCCTCCCAGGCCAGCTCCAGGCCCAGCCGCTGCACGGGATCCATGGCGGCGGCTTCCGCCGGCCCCGCCCCGAAGAAGTCGGCGTCGAACCCGTCGACGGAGGCGAAGAACGAACCCGAGTTCAAGGTGGCGGCGTCCGGGTGGGACCCGTGCTTCGAGTTCGCGTCGGCGGCCCGCTGCTCGGGGAACGTTCCGATGGTCGACTTCCCGTCGAGCAGCAGGCGCCAGAACTCGGCCAGGTTGTGCACACCGGGAAAGCGGCACGACATCCCGATGACGGCAATATCGGTGGCTGCGCCACTCATTCGCATTCCTTCCGGTTCCCTCGGTGTACGGCTCTTACGGGCGGCTGACCTGTGCTCACAGCCAACGGGTCAGCGCCTTCTGCAGCTCGTCCGGCGCATCCATGAAGTCGTAGTGGCCGCCGTCGACCACCCGGAACTCGACCGAATCCGCGTACCGGCGCCACCCCTGGAGGTCGGCGAGGCCCACGTCCGGGTCGTCCCGCCAGTGCAGTACGACGACGGGACAGTCCACCGCGACCGCCTCGGTCCGCCGGTACGCGGCCGCGGCCTTCGTGTCGCGCAGCAGCACCATGAGGCCGAGATCGACCATGTCCGGCCGCGGCTCGATGCCCCGGCTGCGGACGAACGACTCCACCTCGGCGCGCAGCTCGGACTCGGTCATGGTGAGCATCCGGTCACGCGAGGCATCGTGCGGGGCCGGCTGGCCCGACACGAACAGGCGGTCCGGTGTGGGCAGGCCGAGCTCGGCGAGCCTGAGCACGGTCTCGTACGCGGGCATCGCACCAGCGCAGTGTGCGAAGAACGCGAACGGCCGGTCGAGCAGCGGCTCCAGGGCCTCGACCAGGTCGGCGGCGAGCTTCTCGTACGTGCCGTAGTGGGGGTGGCCCAGCCGGTTCTCGCGGCCGGGGAACTGCACCGGGCAGACCTCGACGTCGCCGAGCGCGGCCGGCCAGGCGCTGAACGCCGAGGCCCCGGACCCGGAGAAGGGGAAGCAGAAGATCCGCGCGCGGTGGTCGGCGGACGGCGGCCGGACGAACCACGGCGACGCGGTGATGGCGGTACCGGAAGTCATGGCGTGTGTCGTTTCTGGGCGACGATGGGGAGGTGGGTCATCCCGGCGATGAAGTACGACCGCAGATGCTGCGGTTCGCCGGCGAGTTCGATCGAGCCGAACCGCTGGAGCAGTTCCTCGAAGAAGATGCGCAGGGTCAGCCTGGCCAGCGGCGCCCCGATGCAGAAGTGCGGCCCGAACCCGAACGCGACGTGGCGCTTGGCGTTGCTCCGCGTGATGTCGAAGGTGTGCGGATCGGTGAACTGGGACGCGTCCCGGTTGGCCGAGCCGATCCACGCGACGACCGCCGCACGGGCCGGGATGGTGCCCCCGGCGATCTGGACGTCGTCCACCGCGTACCGCATGAAGTTGCATGCGCCCGAGGTCCAGCGCAGCCCTTCCTCGACCAGGTTCGGGATCAGCGACGGATCGGCCTGCGCCTTCTCGAACTGCTCGGGCCTGTCGATGAGCGCCTGCACCGTGCCCGAGACGGTGTGCGGAGTCGTCACGTTGGCACCCACGAGAATGCTGTAGCCGTCGAGGGCGATCTCCTCGTCGGTCAGCGGCACGCCGCCGGCGCGGACGTTCATGAGGTGGGCGAGCAGGGTGTCGTCCTCGCCGCCGGTCGCCCGCCGCCGTTTGGCCCACTCGGTGACGTAGTTGACCAGCTCGTGGTGGGAGATGGCCAGCGTCGCGGCCTCGCTGCCCACCAGGAAGTGCGGGTCCGAGGGAGCCGTCACCATCGCGGTCAGCTGGACGAGTTCCTCCCAGTCCTTCTCCGGGATCCCCAGCAGCGGGCCCGTGACCATCGCCGGGAGGAGCAGCGCCCGCTCGGCCAGGTCGAAGGTCTCACCGTCGAGCGCCGGCTCGAGGAAGCGCACGATCGTCCGGCGGATCGAGTCCTCCCAGGACTTCACCGCCCGGGCGGTGAGCGGCGAGCCGAGCGGCCGGCGGACCTCGGTGTGCCGCGGCGGGTCGGTGGACGTCAGCAGCTTGCCCGCCGCGGGGTCGTCCACCCCGACGTGGGTGGGTGTCGTGCCGCGCTCCGAGGTGAACTCCCGGTGGTCGCCGAGCACGCGGCAGACGTCCTCGTACCGGGTCACCGACCAGAACTCCCGGCCGTCGGGGAGGACCTGGTGGTGCAGGGGCGCCTTCTCCCGCATCACGTCCCAGATCGGGTGCGGATCGCCCGAGGCGTGGAGGTCCAGGTCGAACAGGTCGACGCGGTCGAGGTCGATGTCGCGCCCGGGGCCCGGCGTCAACCTCACGCCGCCGCCCTCCCCTGCTCTATCAGCTCGGCGACCCGGGCCGGGGTCTGCGCCAGGTAGAAGTCCCGCACGGACAGCTTGACGCCGTAGTCCCGCTGCACCCGCTCGATGATTTTGATTCCGGCTATCGAATTGCCGCCGAACGCGAAGAAGTCATCCTCCGGACCCATCTGGCAGTCGAGGTATTCCCCCCACATATCCGCGATTTCCTGCCCCAGTGACACCGGTGCGCTCGACGGCGCGGCTTGACGTTCCATTGCCAGTCTTTCCTTCCTCCGCCGACCGGGAATGCCCGCTCGCGTCCTTTGCGGTCCGGTATCCGGACCGTCATCGCCATGACGACCACTGGGGCCCTGTGCGCTGTCCCGCCGGCGAGACAAATTCTTCGAATGGCCGAATCGAGTGTGACGTGTCTGCGCGTCCGTTCCCAGCGGGTTGGTGGTGTCCCGTGCGCGCCGGCGGACGAGGTTCCCCTCGGCGGGACAGGACAATTCGACAGCGCCTCGGTTTAACGACGTTAGAGGCCCGCTGGAATGAGGGAGAATCCCTGAGAGCCTCTGTCATACCCCCGGCCGGGCGCGGAACGCACAAAGCCGCCCCGGCGAAGTGGAGTTTCGCCGGGGCGGCAGGGGAAGTGGTGCGAACCGGTGGGGCGAAGTCACACTCGCTTCTTGAAGTTGGCGATCGCCCACACATAGCCGACGACCGTGAGACCCGCGCACCAGGCGACGGCGGCGATGACGTGGCCGGTCGACGGCGTGGTGTCGAACAGCAGGCCGCGCAGCGTCTCGATGATCGGGGTGAAGGGCTGGTACTCGGCGAACTGCCGCACGCCGGCCCCCATCGTGTCCGCGGGGACGAACGCGCTGCTCAGGAACGGCAGCATGATCAGCGGCACGGTGGCCATGCCCGCGGATTCCACGGTCTTCGCGCCGAGGCCCATGGCGACCGTGAGCCAGCTGGTCGCGAACCCGAGGAACAGCATGAGGCCGATCGCGCCGAGCCACTGCGGGAAGCTCGCGTGCGGACGGAACCCCATCGCGAAGCCGACGCCGATGATGGCCGCGTCGGCGATCAGGGCGCGCAGCGTCGTGGAGACGACGTGACCGAACAGCACGGCGCCGTGCGAGACGTCCATGGCCTTGAACCGGTTGGTGATGCCCGTCGTCATGTCGCTGTTCACGGCCGCAGCGGTCGGCCCCAGCCCGTACGTGATGGCCATCACGATCAGGCCCGGCACCGCGTAGTCGACGTACTCGCCCTGGACCTTGAAGGCGCCGCCGAACACGTAGACGAACATGAGCATCATCACGATGGGAAACAGGACCGCGTTGAACACGGTGACCGGATTGCGGGTCGTGTGCTTGTAGTTGCGGCGCATCATGATCGCCGCGTCGCCGAACGCCGTCGCGACACTGCTCACGGTGCGACCGCCTCCTTCTCCTTGATCGTGCTCTCGGTGTGCGTGCTGCCGGTGACCGTGTTGTCGGTCAGGGCGAGGAAGACGTCGTCGAGGTCCGGTGTGTGCACCGAGAACTCCCGGGCGTTGATGGCGTTCTCGTCGAGCCGGCTCAGCAGGGCCAGCAGCGACCTCGACTCACCGTCGTTGGGCACCCGCAGTGTCAGCTCCTCGTCGTCCCGCGTGGAACCGGGCAGCACCCGCGCCGCCGCGTCGAGTTCGTGGATGTCGGCGAAGCGGAACCGGGCGTGGGTGCCGGGGATCTGGCGCTTGAGCTCCTCGGGGGTGCCCTGGGCGACCAGGCGGCCCTGGTTGAGCACCGCGATCCGGTCGGCGAGCTGGTCGGCCTCCTCGAGGTACTGGGTGGTCAGGAAGATCGTGGTGCCCTCGGCCACCAGCTCGCGGACGATCTCCCACATCGTGCGCCGGCTGCGCGGGTCGAGACCCGTCGTCGGCTCGTCCAGGAAGATGACCTGCGGGTTGCCGACCAGCGTCATGGCCAGGTCCAGCTTGCGGCGCATGCCGCCGGAGTAGGTCGCCGCCATCTTGTCCGCCGACTCCACCAGGTCGAACCGCTCCAGGAGCCGCGTGACCAGCTGGTCGGCCGCGCGCACGCGCTTCAGGTCCGCCACCAGCCGCAGGTTCTCCCGGCCCGACAGCAGCTCGTCCACCGCGGCGAACTGTCCGGTCACGCCGATGGCCGCGCGCACCTGCTTGGTCGCGGTCACCACATCGTGCCCGGCGACCTGCACCGTTCCGGCGTCGGCCGTCATCAGCGTCGTCAGGATGTTCACCGTCGTCGTCTTGCCGGCCCCGTTCGGGCCGAGCAGGGAGAAGATCGACCCTGCGGCGACATCGAAGTCGACGCCGTCGAGCACGACCTTGTCGCCGTATGCCTTGCGCAGCCCTGAAACTGCAATCGCTGAACTTCTCATGCTTCCACTTTCCTCTCCGGGCCTGTTACGCCCCTGTCACGGCGCTCGACCCCGTCTGCGCTGGTCACAGCCGCCCATCCGGTCGGTGGCCGGCGCCGCGTCAGCGGCCGCGGGCGGACTCCGCTTCGATCACGTCCAGCACCTGGCGGCCGTGGTCGACCAGGTACATGTGGTCGCCCGGAAGCTCCGCATAGCTGAATTCCGCCGTGGTCGCGCCCTGCCACTGCCGGGCCTCCTCCGCGGTGACCAGGCCGTCGATGTCGCCGCGCAGCGAGCAGATCGGCACCGACACCGGTTCGTCGGTGCTCGGGACGTAGGCCTCGTGCATCTCGCAGTCGGCCTGCAGGGTGGGGAGGATCAGTTCACGCATCTCCGGGTGGTCGAGGGCCTCGTGCCTAAAGCCCGCGAACTCCTCGACCCTGGCGAGGAACTCCTCGTCCGGCAGGCCGGCCGCCCGCCGCTCGCGCTGGGTCCACGGCCCCGGCGAACCACTGACGACCAGCCGCTCGACGTGCACATCGCGCGCGCTCAGCAGGTGCACCAGCTCGTAGGCGAGCACCGCGCCCAGGCTGTGCCCGAACAGCACGGTCCGCGTCCCCGCACCGAGGTCCGCGACGATGTCGTCGACGGAGCCCTTGGCCGCCTCGACGACATTGCGGTACGGCGTCTCGAGGATCCGCCGTTCCCTGCCGGGCAGTTCGACCGAGGTCACGCGCCACCGGCCGGCGGCCAGCTCCCGCCACGGGTGGAAGAACGAGGCACCTGCTCCCGCGAACGGCACGCACAGCAGCGTGGTCCGTTCCCCGTGTTCCGCGGATACGCCGGGTCTTGTCACCCTGACCAACCCCCATCATCTTCGCTTGGATCGTTTGTTGAACCAGTTCCGCAACACAGCGGTCCGGTCGCTACGCCAGCCTGGGCCCGACGACCTCGAAGAACTGGGCCACGGGTGCGGGCATATGCATCTCGTGGTGTGTCGCGTGCAGGTCGTGGACCTGCAGCGAACCTCCGACGTAGGGCCGCCACAGGTGCGCGTACGACGTGTCCTCGAGCGCCGCATGGAAATACAGCACATCGCCGCGGTAGACCGGCGACTCGAAATCGATCATGAGCGACGTGTTGTTGGCCATGACCTTCGCCATGGTGTCCAGGAAGCCCTGCCGATTGCCCATGCGGATGTACTGGCCGAAGTCGTCCTCCAGCTCCGCCCGGTAGTCCGACGACTCCTTGTCGGCATGGACCTGCCTGAACCCGTGGCCCCCGGGCTGGGCGTCCAGGACGGCCACGACAGCGACCTCGTGCCCGCGCCGGTCGAGCGCGTCCGCGACGGCCTGCACGACCGTGCCGCCGTAGGACCAGCCGACCAGGTTGAAGGGCCCTTCCGGCTGGATCTTCAGGATCTGGGTGACGTAGTCCTCGATCATCTCCTGCGCGGAGCCCGCGAGCGGCTCCACGCCGTCGGAGCCGCGGGACTGCAGGGCGTAGGCCGGCCGGTCCTGCAGATGAGCCGCGAAGCTGTAGTACGCCCAGCCCAGCCCGCCCCCTCCGTGGAAGAACCACACCGGCGGCTTGCCCGTACCGGGATCGCTGTTCAGGGGCAGCACGACCGCGAAGGTGTCGGCGTCGTCGGCGGGCACGCCGCCGGCGAGCATCAGCGCCGCCAGCTCGGCCACCGTGGGGTACTTGATGATCGTCCTGATGGGGATGTCGATGTCGAACTGCTTGCGGATCTGGACGCTGAGCCGGGTGGCCAGCAGCGAGTGGCCGCCGAGCGCGAAGAAGCCGTCGTCGATACCGACGTTCTCCCGCCCGAGCAGCTCGCCGAAGAGGGCGCACAGCTTCTCCTCGTAGGCGTTGCGCGGCTCCCGGCCGGCCACGGTGTTCGTGTCCTCCGAGGGCAGAGCGCGCCGGTCGAGCTTCCCGTTCGAGGTCAGCGGAATCTCCGCCAGCGAGATCAGCGCGGACGGCACCATGTAGTCCGGCAGCCGCTCGTGCAGGTACGCGGACAGCTCGTCGGCGTCGACCGTGGCATCGGGCTCGGGCACCACATAGCCGACGAGGCGCTTGTCCCCCTCCTGGTACTCGCGCACCAGGACCACCGCCTGCGCCACGCCCGGGTGTCCGGCCAGCGCGTGCTCGATCTCGCCCAGCTCGATGCGGAAGCCCCGGATCTTCACCTGGGAGTCGGCCCGCCCGACGTACTCCAGTCGGCCGTTCCTGCTCCAGCGGACCAGGTCGCCGCTGCGGTACATGCGCTCGCCCGGCTCGCCGTAGGGGCAGGCGACGAACCGTCCCGCGGTCAGGCCCG
Source organism: Streptomyces sp. NPDC002092 (assembly GCF_053593775.1). NCBI lineage: Bacteria > Bacillati > Actinomycetota > Actinomycetes > Kitasatosporales > Streptomycetaceae > Streptomyces > Streptomyces sp. NPDC002092. The sequence continues at coordinate 43,064 of NZ_JBSFDG010000026.1, read as the reverse complement.
GCCGGCCGTGGTAGCCGCGGGCCAGGCCGTAGCCCGCCACGTACAGCTCCCCGGTGACGCCGGTGGGCGTCGGCTTGAGGTTCGTGTCCAGGACGTAGGCGCGCAGACCCGGGACGGCCGGGCCGATCACGCTGGCCTTGTAGCGGGCGGCGGAGTGCTCGTCCAGGTCGATGCGGGTGACGTGCACGGTGGTCTCGGTGATGCCGTACATGTTCACCAGCACCGGCGCGTCGCAGGCGTGGCGCGCGTACCAGTCCGCGAGGCGGCCCAGGTCGAGGGCCTCACCGCCGAACACCACGTACCGCAGCGCCAGTTCCTGGCCGGGCGCTTCTGCGTCGGCCTGGACGAGCTGGTAGAAGGCCGAGGGTGTCTGGTTGAGGACGGTGACCCGCTCGCGCGCGAGGAGCTTCAGGAAGTCGGCCGGGGAGCGGGAGACGTCGTAGGGGACCACGACCAGGCGGCCGCCGTACAGCAGCGGCCCCCACAGCTCCCACACCGAGAAGTCGAAGGCGTAGGAGTGGAAGAGCGTCCACACGTCGTCCGCGCCGAAGGCGAAGTCCTCGGTGGCGGTGAAGAGCCCGACCACGTTGCGGTGCGGGATCAGCACGCCCTTGGGGCGGCCGGTCGACCCGGAGGTGTAGATGACGTACGCCGGGTGCCCAGGACGCAGGGCCGCCGGGCGCTCGGCGTCGGTGAGGTCGGCGGCCGACTGCCCGGCGAAGGCCTCGGCCCGGTCGAGGTGGACCAGGGGCAGGTCGTGGGCCAGGTCCTGTGCGGTGGCGTTCGTGCTGGTGGTGACCAGCAGGACCGGCTGGGCGTCCTGGACGATGTAGGCGATGCGGTCGGCCGGGGAGTCGGGGTCGATCGGCAGATAGGCGCCGCCCGCCTTGAGCACCGCGAGCAGCGCGACGACCAGCTCGGCCGAGCGCTCCAGGCAGATCCCGACCAGGGACTCGGGGCCCACTCCCTGAGCGACGAGGTGCCGCGCGAGCCGGTTGGCGCGGGCGTTCAGCTCGCCGTAGGTGAGCGTGGTGCCGTCGCAGGTCACCGCGACCGCGTCCGTCCGCTGTGCCGCCTGCCGTTCGAACAGCTCGACCAGGGTGGCCTCGGGGATGTCGCGGCCGGTGGCGTTGACCTCCGTCAGCAGGTGCTCGCGTTCCGCCGCGCCGAGCACGTCGACGTCCCCGATGCGCATCGTCGGGTCGGCGGCCAGCTGCTCCAGCACCCTCACGAGCCGGGCGGCGATCACCTCGGCCGAGTCGCGGTCGAACAGCTGGGTCGCGTACTGCAGGTCGCCCCGCAGCGCCCCCGACTCGTCCACGGTCAGGCTGAAGAACAGGTCGACCATGGCGGTCGACGGGATGGCCTGCTCGAACGTCACCTTGAGGCCGGGGATGTCGAGGTCCGGCTTCTGGTAGCTCTGCCAGGCGAACATCACCTGGAACAGCGGCTGGTAGGCGGCGGAGCGTTCGGGGTTGATGGCCTCGACCAGCAGGTCGAACGGCACGTCCTGGTACTCGTAGGCCGTCAGCGCCTTGTCCCGCACCTGCGCGAGCAGCTCGGTGAAGGTCGGGTTGCCGGACAGGTCGGCGCGCAGCACCTGGGTGTTGACGAAGAACCCGATCAGATCGGCCAGCGCCTCGTCGGTCCGCCCGGCGATCGGGCTGCCGATCGTCAGGTCGTCGCCGCCGCCGAGCCGGCGCAGCAGCACCGCGAGCGCGGCCTGCAGGACCATCGACATGCTGGCGCCGCGCTCGTCGGCGAGCTTCTGCAGCCTGGCCGCCACGTCCGCCGCCACCGCGAGGGAGATCGTGTCGCCGTGCGAGTTCGCCTCCGCGGGCCGCGGGCGGTCGAACGGCAGGGTCAGCGGCTGCGGCACGCCGTCCAGTTCCTTGCGCCAGTACTCGACCTGCGTCGCGGCGACGGAGTCCGGATCGGTGACGTCGCCGAGCACCTCGCGCTGCCACTGCGCGTACTCCTTGTACTGCACGGGCAGCGGCTCCCACTGCGGTGCCCGGCCGTCCTTGCGGGCGGTGTAGGCGTGGATCAGGTCCCGCATCATCGGTGCGCTGGAGCTGCCGTCCGAGGCGATGTGGTGGACGACCATGACCAGCACATGTTCCTGGGGGGAGCAGCGCAACAGGCTTGCGCGCAAGGGGAGTTCGGCCGACAGGTCGAACTGGTGGGCTACGGCCTCCTCGATCGCGCCGGTCAGGTCTTCGGGCGCCACCTCGGCCACCCGCAGTTCCGGCGCGGCCTCGGCCGTCGGCAGGAGCCGTGAGCAGGGCTCACCGGCGTCGTCCGTGGCGTACGTGGTGCGCAGGATCTCGTGGCGGTCGACCAGGTCGTGGACCGCCGCACCGAGAGCGTGCTCGTCCAGCGCTCCGGTCAGCCGGAACGCCGCCGAGATGTTGTAGGTCGCCGCCCCCTGTTCCAGCTGGTGCAGAAGCCACATCCGGCGTTGGGCGAATGACAGCGGAATCATTCTTCACTCCTTGACGATCATCTGGCGGAGACTGGGGCGCCGGGGGGCTGCCGACTGCTCCGACCAGGCGGCGAGCGCGGCCACCGTGGGCAGGTCGAAGATCTTGCGGATGGGTATCTCGATCCCCAGCTCGGCGCGGGCGCGGCTGATCAGCCGGGTGGCGAGCAGGGAGTGCCCGCCGAGCTCGAAGAACCCGTCGTCGATACCGACCCGGTCCATGCCGAGCACCTCGGCGAAGAGCCCGGCCAGGGTCTGCTCGCGGGGGGTGCGGGGCGCCCGGTAGGCGGCGCCGGTGTACTCCGGCTCGGGCAACGCGGCCCGGTCCAGCTTGCCGTTCGGGGTGAGCGGCAGCCGGTCGAGGACCATGAAGGCGGCCGGCACCATGAAGTCCGGGAGCCGCTCCGAGACGAAGCCGTGCAGCTGTCCCGTCTCCAGGCCGGCGCGGTCGTCGGTCGTGCCGTCGCCGGTGGCGGCGGGCACGGCATACGCGACCAGCTGCTTGCCCGCGCCGCTGCCACGCCCCTCGCGGGCGATGACGGCGGCCTGCGCGACCCCGGGGTGAGCGAGGAGCGCGGCCTCGACCTCGCCGGGCTCGACGCGGAAGCCGCGCACCTTGACCTGCGTGTCTCCCCGGCCCTCGTACTCCAGTTGGCCCTCGCCGTTCCAGCGGGCGAGGTCACCGGTGCGGTACATGCGCGAGCCGGACGGGCCGAACGGGTCGGCCACGAAGCGCTCGGCGGTCAGGGCGGCGCGGCCGTGGTAACCGCGGCCCACGTTCCCGCCGACGTACAGCTCACCGACCGTGCCCGGCGGCACCGGAGCGAGGCCGGGGCCGAGGACGTAGGCCCGCATGTTCCCGAGCGGGGTGCCGACGGGCGCGCTGCCCGACCGGCCCTGGCTGTCACCGCCGACGGTGAAGGTGGTGGCGTAGAACGACTCGCTCTGACCGTAGGCGTTGACGACCCGTACGCCCGGGAAGGCGTTGCGTGTCTTCTCGACGAGCGACGCGGGCAGGGCTTCGCCGGCGAAGACGACCGTCTCCACGCTGGTGCGGTCGCCGATCTGGTCGACGAGTTCGGCGAAGGCGGACGGCACGGTGGAGATGACGCCGCCGCTCCAGCCCTTGCGCTCGCCCAGGACCAGGACGTCCCGGACCACTTCGACGACGCCGCCGGCGGCGAGGGTCGTGAAGATCTCGAACGCCGAGACGTCGAAGTTGACCGATGTGCCCGCAAGGATCCGCTTGCCCGGCTCCATGCCCACGCGGGAGGCGAGCTGCAGCACGCCGTTGACCACGTTGGCGTGGGTGATGGCGACGCCCTTGGGCTTGCCGGTGGAACCCGAGGTGTACATCACGTACGCCAACTGCCCTGCGTGGAGCGTCAGTTCGGGGCCGGTGCCGTCTTGGGACAGGTCGAGCGTGTCGAGGAAGACGTCCGGGGCCGCGTGCTTCGGCAGTGCCGCGACCGTCGCGGAGTCCGTCAGGACGAGGCGCGGCCGCGCCTCCTCGAAGACGGCCGCCAGGCGATGGCTGGGGTACTTGGGGTCGACCGGCAGATACGCACCGCCCGCCTTCAGAACCGCGAGCAGGGCGACCACCAGGTCCGCCGACCGCGGCAGCGACACCGCGACCACCGACTCCGGGCCCACTCCGCGTCCGGCAAGTTCGCGCGCCAGGCGGCCCGCCCGGGCGTCAAGCTCGCGGTAGGTGAGCGACTCGCCCTCGGCGACCACGGCGACCTCGTCCGGGGTCCGCGCCGCCTGTGCCTGCACGAGTTGGGTGATCGTGACGTCGGGAGTCGGGACGGCCGTGTCGTTGAACTCGGCCAGCAGCCGGTCGCGTTCGGCCGGATCCAGGATGTCGACCTGCGCGACCTTCAGCTCGGGGGTGGCCGCCAGCTGCCGCAGGATGCGCACCAGGCGGGCCGCGAGCACCTCCACCGTGTCCCGGTCGAGGACGCCCTTCGTGTACTGGAGGAAGAGCTGGAGGTGCGGGTCGGCCGCCGCCATCAGGGTCAGCGGGTAGTTGGTGGCCGTGGACGCGCGCAGGCCGGTGAAGGTGATCCCGTCCGCGGCGTCGGAGGCGGCACTGATGCCCTCACGGTCGACCGGGTACGACTCGAAGACGACCAGGGTGTCGAAGAGGGACTGCAGGCCGACGGACTGCTGGATCTCCGTGAGCCCGTAGTAGTGGTGGTCCATGAGACCGGCCTGCCGGTTCTGCAGCCGGGTGAGGACCTCGGCCAGGGTGTCGCCGGGCGCGTACTCGACGCGTACGGGAAGGGTGTTGATGAACATCCCGACCATCGAGTCGACGTCCGTCACCGCGGGCGGGCGCCCGGAGACGGTGGCGCCGAACACCACGTCCTGGCGGCCGGTGAGATGGCCGAGCAGCAGGGCCCAGGCGCTCTGGACCAGGGTGTTGATGGTGACGCCCAGCTCGATGGCACGCCGGCCCAGTGCGCGTGCCTCGTCGGCCGGGAGCGCGATCTCGACCTGGTCGACGCCCTCGCCCGCGCCTTCGGAGCCGGGGGCGAGCAGGGTCGGCTCCTCGACGCCGTCGAGCTCGGCCGCCCACACCCGTGCGGCCTCCTTGTCGTCCTGCCGGGCACGCCAGGACAGGAAATCGCCGAAGTCCCGGGTCGCGGCCAGAGCGGCCGGGTCGCCGCCGGACGCGTAGAGCAGCAGCAGGTCCTGCATCAGCAGGGGCATGGACCAGCCGTCGATCAGCACGTGGTGGGCGGTCATCACGAGTTCGGCGCGGCCGTGTTCGAGGACGGCGAGGGCCATCCGGATCAGCGGCGGGGCGGCCACGTCGAAGTGGGCGGCCCGGTCCTCGGCGAGGAACGCCTCGAACCGCTCGGTCCGCTCCGCCTCGCCGGCGGCGGTCAGGTCGAGGTACTGCCACGGCAGCAGCACCGTCTCCGGCACCACCTGCACCACGTCGCCGTCCGCCCGGTCGACGAACGCCGCACGAAGGCCGGCATGACGCCCCAGCAGGGCCTGGGCCGCCCGGTGCATCCGCTCCGGGTCGACCTCGCCGGACAGGTGGAACACCAGCTGCATGTGGTAGGCGTCGAACGAGGACGCGGCCAGCATCGTGTGGAAGAGCATCCCGGACTGCAGCGGGGTGGTCGGCCACACCTTGGCCAGCCTGCCGAACCGCGCCTCCCAGGTGTCGATCTCCTCCTGGCTCACCCGGACCAGGGGTGCGTCGCTCGGGGTCAGCCCGCCGGCGTCGGGGGCCTGGGCGTGCCGGGCCAGGGCGGTCAGTGCCTCGACCCACAGCCCGGCCAGCTCGGTCACCTCCGCGCGGGTCAGGACCCCGGTCGGGAAGCCGAAGTAGGCGGTCAGTTCGTCCCCGGCGGCCACCGCGTTGATCTCCAGGGCCGACAGCACCGGCATGTCCGCGTCGGGCGCGGCGATCAGATCCCGGTGCGTGGTGTCCGGTGCCCAGCCCAGGCCCCGCAGTTCCTCGGGGATGTCCGCGCCGGAGGAGCGGCCCAGGTAGTTGAACCCGATCTGCGGCACGCGCTGTCCGGCCAGCTCGGCGGCGGTCTCCTCGTTGAGGTGGCGCAGCAGGCCGTAGCCCATGCCGTTGTCCGGCACCGCCCGCAGCTGTTCCTTGACGGCCTTGACGGCCCGCCCGGCGGCCGCACCGGCGGCGAACGCGTCGGCCACGTCGAGGCCCGCCAGGTCCAGCCGCACCGGGTACATCGCGGTGAACCAGCCGATCGTGCCCGACAGGTCCGCGCCGGGCACCAGGTGCTCCTCTCGGCCGTGTCCCTCCAGCCGCACCAGCGCCGGGGACGCCGGGACACCACGTGTCTCGCGCCAGCGGGCCAGTGCCAGTGCCAGTCCGGCCAGCAGCCCGTCGTCGACACCGCCGCGGAACACCGCGGGCACCGTGGTCAGCAGGGCCTGTGTGACGTCCGCGGGCACCTGGACGCGTACCGTGTCGACGGTGGCCGTGACATCGCGCGCGGGGTCCAGCTCCCGCGTGCCCAGCACGGGCTCCTCGGCGCGCAGGATCTCCTGCCAGACGGGCAGTTCGGCCACCCGCTCGGGGGTGGCCGCCTCGGCGGCCAGGGCGTGCGCCCACCGGCGCAGCGAGGTGCCCACCGCGGGCTGTGCCGAGGGGTGACCGTCGCGGACCCGCTGCCAGGCGGACACCAGGTCCGGCAGCAGGATCCGCCAGGACACCCCGTCGACGACCAGGTGGTGCAGCACGATCAGCAGCCGGTCCGGGTCTGTCTGCGTTTCCGGGTCCGCGTTCGTGCCGGAGGTGAACCAGACGAACTGCGCCATGACGCCCGCGTCCGGGTCCAGGCGGTCCGCGGCCGCGTCCAGCTCGGCCTGCACATCGGCGTCGCCGTAGGGGACTTCCCGTACCAGGGCGCCGGCGTCCACCAGGCCGGCCGGCTGCATCCGCAGGCCCGGCTGCGCCCGGTCGAGCCGGGAGCGCAGCACGTCGTGCCGGTCCAGTACGGCCTGCAACGTCGCGAGCAGGCCCGTACGGTCGATGTCCGCGGGCAGGGTCAGCATCGCGGACATGCAGAACCGGCCGATGCCACCGCCGAGCGCGAGGACGTGGGCCGCCGTCGGCGGCAGCGGGGCCCAGCCCACGCCGCCGCCCGGCAGCTCGGCCAGGGTGACGCGCTCCTCTTCCTGCCGGCCCTCGACCAGTTCCGCGAGCCGGGCGGCCGTGCGGTGCTCGAAGATCTCCCGCGTGCTGACGACGACGCCGCGCGTCCTGGCCCGCGCGACGACCTGGATGGACCGGATGCTGTCCCCGCCGCTGGTGAAGAAGTCGTCGTCGATGCCCACCTGTCCGGAGCCGAGCACGTCGGCGTAGACCTCGGCCAGGATCCGCTCCGCCTCGGTGCGCGGCGCCCGGTACGCGGCGCCGGTGAACTCCGGCTCGGGCAACGCGGCCCGGTCCAGCTTGCCGTTCGCGTTGAGCGGCAGCCGGTCCAGCACCATGAACACGGCGGGCACCATGTAGTCCGGCAGCCGCTCGGCCACGAACCGCCGCAGCTCCGCCACCGGAACACCGGCGTCCCCCACCGGCGCCACATAGCCGACGAGTCGTTTGCTGCCGGTGTGGTCCTCTCGCACCATGACCGCTGCCTGACCGATCGCGGGGTGCTGGGCGAGGACGGTCTCGATCTCGGTCGGATCGAGGCGGATGCCGTTGATCTTCGTCTGGGTGTCGGCCCGCCCCGCGTACTTCAGCCGGCCGTTGTGGTCCCACTGGGCCAGGTCACCGGTGCGGTACATGCGGGCGCCGGCGGGCCCGAAGGGGCAGGGGACGAACCGCTGCGCGGTCGCCGCGCCGTCGTGGTGGTAACCGCGGGCGAGCAGACCGCCGACGTACAGTTCGCCGACCACACCCGGCGGGAGCGGGGTCAGCTCCGGCCCCAGCACGTAAGCGCGCATGTTGGCCAGGGGCTGTCCGACCGGGATCGCGCCGGTCTCGGTCCACTGCTGCGGGAGCGTGAAGGTGGAGGCGTAGAAGCTCTCCGTCTGCCCGTAGGCGTTGATGACACGGACGTCGGGGAAGGTCTTGTGCACCTTGTGGACCAGGTCGGCCGAGAGTGCCTCACCGGCGAAGACGACGGTTCGCACGTCGAGTTCGACGTCCTGGTCCAGCAGTGCGGAGAACACCGCGGGCACGGCGCTGATGGTGGTGCCGGACCAGCGGCCGCGCTCCGCGAGTTCGAGTACGTCACGGACGATCTCGACGCTCGCTCCGGCGGTGAGCGCGGTGAAGATCTCGAACACGGAGACGTCGAAGTTCACCGAGGTCGCGGCGAGCATCCGGGAACCCGCCTCGACTTGCACGATCCGGCGCAGGTCCCGCACGCCGTTGACCACCCCGGCATGGGTGACGGCGACCCCCTTGGGCGTCCCGGTCGAGCCCGAGGTGAACATCACGTAGGCCAGGTTGTCCGGGTCGATCCGGACGTCCGGGGCTTCGACGGCGCGCTCGTCGAGGCACAGGTCGTCGAGGTGAAGCACCGGCGTCCGGCACTTGGCCACGGTCGCCGCCGCTTGGTAGTCGGTCAGGACCAGGGCGGGATCGGCCGCGCTGAGCAGGAGGTCGACGCGCGCGGCCGGGTAGCCGGGGTCGACCGGCAGGTAGGCGCCGCCCGCCTTGAGCACCGCGAGCAGCGCGACCACCAGGTCCGCCGAGCGCGGCAGGGCCACGGCGACCAGGACGTCCGGTCCCACACCGCGGTCCCGCAGGGCCGCGGCCAGCCGGTCGGCGCGGGCATCCAGCTCCCGGTACGACAGCTCGGTCTGCCCGGACACCACCGCCGTCGCGTCCGGTGTCTTCGCCACCTGGGCGGCGACCAGCTCCGGCACCGTCGCTGCGTGCACCGGTGCCGTGGTGTCGTTCAGCCGTGCCAGCCGGTCCCGCTCGGCCCCGGTGAGCACGTCCACCCCGCCGAGCCGCGTCCCGGGATCGGCGACCACCTGCCGCAGCACGCGCACATAGCGGTCGACGAGGCTCTCGGCGGTGGCGTGGTCGAACAGTTCCGTCGCGTACTCCAGCCGGCCGTACGCTCCGCCGGACGGGGCCGGGACGATGTTGAAGAACAGGTCGAACTTCGCGGTGCCGGTGCCCGCCGGGACGGGGGTGACCCGCAGACCCGGTATCTCGATCTGCGACCACTCGAACTGCCAGGCCAGCATCACCTGGAACAGCGGCTGGTACGCGGTGGTGCGCTCGGGACTCAGCAGCTCCACCAGCCGCTCGAACGGGACGTCCTGGTTGTCGTACGCGGCCAGGGCCCGGTCCCGCACCTGCTCCAGCAGCTCGCCGAACGACGGGTTGCCGGACAGGTCGACGCGCAGCACCCAGGTGTTGGCGAAGAACCCGATCAGATCGTCGAGTTGCTCATCGGCGCGCCCCTCGATCGGGCTGCCGATCGTCAGGTCGTTGCCGGCGCCGACGTGGTGCAGGAGCACCGCGAGCACGGCCTGCGCGACCATCGGCGCCGTGCCGCCGCGCTCCGCGGCCAGCTTCCCGATCCCGGCAAGCAGGTCCGCGTCCAGTTCGAAGTCGACATGGCCGCCGTCGTGGCCGGCCGCCGTCGGGCGCGGCCTGTCCAGCGGCAGCTGCACCGGCTGCGGCACCGCGGCCAGTTCGCCCCGCCAGTACTCCAGCTGCGCGGCGGCGATGCTCTCCGGGTCCTCCTCGTCGCCCAGCAGCTCGCGCTGCCACAGTGTGTAGTCCTTGTACTGCACCGGGAGCGGCGGCCACTGCGGCTCCTCGCCCCGGTGACGGGCCGAGTACGCCGACAGCAGATCCCGCAGGAACGGCGCCATCGAGGCCCCGTCCGCGGCGATGTGGTGGAACACGAACACCAGCACGTGCTCCTGCGGACCGACGCGGAGCACGGTGGTCCGCAGGGGCAGTTCCGTGTCCAGGTCGAAGCCCTCGCACGCGGCCTGCTGCAGCGCGGCGTCCACCGCGTCCGCGGCCACGTCGGTCACCGAGAACGGGGCGGCCGCCTCCTCGGGAGGCAGGATCCGCTGCTCCGGCGTGCCGTCCGCGTTCTCGGCGACCAGGGTGCGCAGGCTCTCGTGCCGGGTGACGACATCCGCGACCGCCGCGGCCAGGGCCGCCGTGTCCAGCGGCCCGTCCAGGCGCAGCACGAACGGGATGTTGTAGGTCGCGGACGGGCCTTCCAGGCGGTGCAGGAACCACAGCCGGCGCTGGGCGAAGGACAGGGGGATCATCGACGCGTCTCCTCAACGGTCATCTGGCCAAGCCGGGGACGCAGCCGGGGGCGGTTCGACGTGGCCTGTTCCTCGATCTGAACCGCCAGCTGGGCGACGGTCGGATTGCGGAACACCGTCGTGACCTTCACCTCGGCGTTCAGCTCGTTGCGGATGCGGCCGACGAGCCGGGTGGCCAGCAGCGAATGCCCGCCGCGGCTGAAGAAGTCGAGGTCGATACCGACCTCCTCCAGGCCGAGCAGGTCCGCGAACAGCCGGCACAGGACTTCCTCGGTGGGGTTGCGCGGCCCGCGTCCGGTGTCGGCCTCGGTGTAGTCCGGTGCGGGCAGCGCCTTGCGGTCGAGCTTTCCGCTCGGTGTCATGGGCAGCTCGGCCAGCGGCACGATCGCCGAGGGGACCATGTACTCCGGCAGGTGCTCCCGGACCTGGCCCGTCAGGGCCGTGAGGTCGAGTCCGGCCGGATCCGTGCCCTTGACCGGCACCACGTATGCGACCAGTCGCTGGTCGTCGGCGCGGTCCTCGCGCACCACGGCCACCGCGCTGTCGACGTCGGGGTGTGCGGCCAGCGCCTGCTCGATCTCGCCGAGTTCGATGCGGAAGCCGCGCACCTTGACCTGGAAGTCGGTCCGGCCGATGTACTCGACCTGGCCGTCCGTGTTCCACCGCACCAGGTCACCGGTGCGGTACATCCGGGTTCCCGGCTCGCCGAAGGGGCAGGCCACGAACCGGCCCGCGGTCAGCCCGGTCTGTCCCAGGTAGCCCCGGGCGAGCCCGGTACCGGCCAGGTACAGCTCACCGGCGACCCCGGGCGCGACCGGACGCAGCGCCGCGTCCAGCACGTACACCTGGGTGTTCCACACCGGTGCGCCGATCGGCACCCGGTCCGCACCCGGCACGTGCTGCCATGCCGTGACCTCGACGGATGCCTCGGTGGGCCCGTAGAGGTTGTGCACCCCGCAGTCCGGCAGCACGCCGACCGCCTTGTTGGCCAGTGCGGGAGGGAACGCCTCGCCCGCGACCTCGATCCAGCGCAGGCTGGTGCACTCCTTGGCCGCCGGCTCGGCGACGAACGCCTCCAGCAGGGAGGGCACGAAGTCCGCGCCGGTCACCCGCTCGCGCTGGATCAGGTCGGCGAGGTAGGCCGGGTCCCGGCGCCCGTCCGGACGCGCGATGACCACGGCGGCCCCGACCTGCAGCGGCGCGAACAGCTCCGGCACCGACACGTCGAAGCTCGCCGTCGTGCTGAGCAGCACCCGGTCCTCGGCCCCGACGTCGAAGTGCGCCAGGCCCCACTGCAGCCGGTTCATGATCGACCGGTGCGCCACCTGCACACCCTTGGGGCCGCCCGTGGAACCGGAGGTGAAGATGACGTATGCGGCGTGGTCCGGGGACAGCGCGCGCCGCGGGTTCGTCTCCGGGCAGGCGCAGACGTCCGGGAGGTTCTCGTCGAGGACCAGCAGCGGCTGCGCGCTGTCCAGCACGTGCCGCACCCGGTCCTCGGGCAGCTCCGGGTCCACCGGCACATAGGCCGCGCCGGCCTTCACCACCGCGTAGAGCGCCACGAGCAGGTCGACGGAGCGGGGGATCTTCACCGCGACCAGCCGCTCGGGACCGGCACCCTGCTCCACCAGCCAGTGCGCCAGCCGGTTCGCACGCCGGTTGAACTCCCCGTAGGTCAGTGTCTCCTGCTCACCGATCAGCGCCACCCGGTCCGGGTCACGCTCCACCTGAGCCTCGAACGCGGCCGGCAGGGTGTCCGCGGTCACCGGGTGCGCCGTGTCGTTGACCTGGCGCACCAGCCAGTCCCGCTCGTCCTCGCCGAGCACCTCCACGGCACCCACCGGCACCGACGGATCCTGCAGCACCTGCTCCAGCACCCGGACGAGCCGCGCGGCGATCACCTCGGCCGAGGCACGGTCGTAGAGGTTGCGCTGGTAGTCGAGGGAGAGCCGCAGGTAGGGGTCGGAGGAGTTGAGGGTGAGCGGGTAGTGCGAGCCCGCGAACGGCCGGATGGCATCGATCGTGAAGCCGGCCGAGGTGTTCGCCTCGACCATGCCCTCGCGGTCGATCGGGTAGTTCTCGAACACCACGATCGTGTCGAACAGGGCGGGCAGGCCGACGCCGCGCTGGATGTCGGCGAGGCCGTAGTAGTGGTGGTCGAGCAGGCCGATCTGCCGGTTCTGCAGGTCCGTGATGACGTCGGCCAGGCTCTGGTCCGCTCGGCACATGGCCCTGGTCGGCAGGGAGTTGATGAACAGGCCGACCATCTCGTCCGAGCCGGTCAGGTCCGCGGGGCGGCCGTTGACGGCGGCACCGAACACCACGTCCTGCTGCCCGGTCAGCTTCGAGATCAGGACCGCCCACGCGCCTTGCAGGAGCGTGTTCAGCGTGACCCCGAGTTCCGCGGCGCGCCGGGCGAGTTCACGTCCCTTGTCGATCGACAGCGGTACCTCGACCCGCCCGAGGGCGGTCGCCTCTCCCTCGGAGACAAGGCCCGCGGCCACGAGGGTCGGCTGGTCGAATCCTTCCAGCTCGGCCTTCCACCGGGCCTCGGACGCCTCCCGGTCCTGCCGGGACAGCCAGGCCAGGTAGTCGCCGTAGGAGCGGACCGGAGCCAGCTCACGGGTCTCGGCGTACAGGCGGACCAGATCCGTGATCACCAACGGCGACGACCAGCCGTCGAACAGGGTGTGATGGGCCGTGATGATGAGTTTCGCCTGCTCGGGCCCGCAGGTGAGCAGGGCCAGGCGGATCAACGGCGGCCGGGTGGGGTCGAGTTGGTCGGCGCGGTCGTCGGCGAGGGCCGCATCGAGCGCCGCGTCCTGCTCGGCCTCGCTCCGCCCGGTCAGGTCGAGGTGCCGCCAGGGCAGGGCGACGTGTTCCGCCACGACCTGCACCGGATCGCCGTCGGCCGCGGTGAGGAACGCGGAGCGCAGGTTGGGGTACCGCTCCAGCAGCGCCTGTCCGGCCGCCCGCATGCGCTCCGGGTCCACCTGCCCGGACAGGTGCAGTACGAACTGCATGTGGTAGACGTCGAAGGTGCCGTCGGCGAGGGCCGCCTGGAACTGGATACCGGACTGCCCCGGGGCCTGCGGCCACACCTCGACCAGCCGGCCGTAGCGCTCCTCCCAGGTCTCGATCTCGTCCTGGCGCACCGAGACCAGGGGGGCGTCCGAGGGCGTGAGCCCGCCGATCCCGGGGCGTGCCGCGTACGCGGCCATGCCGTGCAGCACCTCGACCCACAGTTCGGCCAGTTCGGCGGCCTGCTCGCGGGAGAGCACCCCGGTGGGGAACATGAAGGCCGCCTGCAGCCGGGGGCCGTCGGCGGTGTCCGTGACGACGGAGTTGACCTCGAGCGCGGACAGCGCGGGCAGGTCCGGGTCGGGCGCCGCGATCAGTTCGGCGGACCAGGACGCCGGCCCCCACCCGTGTGCGCGCAGGTGCTCGGGCACGTCGGCGTCGGAGATGCGGCCGAGGTAGTTGAAGCCGATCTGCGGCGCCGGGTACTCGGCGAGCTGCTCGGCGGTCTCCGGGTTCAGGTAGCGCAGCAGCCCGTAGCCCAGGCCCTTGTCCGGGACCCCGCGCAGCTGCTCCTTGACCAGCTTGATCGCCCGCCCGGCGGCGGGGCCGCCCGCCAGCACGTCGGCCAGGTCCACCCCCTGCACATCGACCCGGGCCGGGTACATGGTGGTGAACCACCCGACGGTCCGGGAGAGGTCGGCCCCGGGCACGGCCTCCTCCTCGCGGCCGTGTCCCTCGAGACGGACCAGGGTCGAGCGGTCCTCACCGCGCCAGCGGTTCACCGCGAGGGCGAGCGCGGCGAGCAGTACGTCGGTGCCGGTGCCCTTGAACGCCGCGGGCAGTCTGGTCAGCACGGCCTCGGTGACCTCGGCGGGCAGCTGCGCCCGCACGGTGTCGAGCGTCGACCACACGTCCACTGCCGGGTCGAACGCCCGCGTGCCCAGCGGGGGGTTCGACGCCTCCAGCAGGTCCCGCCAGTACGTCAGTTCCGCCTCCCGCTGAGGGGAGAACGCCTCGTCCTGGAGCGCCGACGCCCAGCGCCGGGCCGAGGTGCCGACCGCGGGCAGCTCGGGCGCCTTGCCGGAGCGGACCTGCTGCCAGGCCTCGGCGAGGTCCGACATGAGGATCCGCCAGGAGACGCCGTCCACCGCCAGGTGGTGCAGCACCACGAGCAGCCTGCCCGGGCCGGACGGCGCGGCGAACCAGACGAAGTCCGCCATGGTCCCGGCTTCCGGGTCGAGCCGTCCCACCGAGGCGTCCAGTTCGGCCTTGGCCGCCTGCAGCGAGGATGGCTCGTCCCAGCGGCCGTCGCAGTCGACCCGGTGGATCAGGTCCGCGGCCCGTACGGTGCCCGCCGGGCGCACGTCGAGGCAGGGCTCGTCGCCGCGCACCAGCCGCGCGCGCAGGAGGTCGTGCCGGTCGAGCACGGCGTCCAGCGTCGCGGCGAGGCCGCCGGCGTCGATGTCCGTGGGCAGTTCGAGGACCATCGACATGGCGAAACGGTTCGTCCCGCCGCCGTGCTCGAACACCTGCCGTGCCACCGGCTGCAGCGGCATCGGGCCGACGCCGCCGCCCTCCAGCTCTGCGAGCACGGGCACCCGGCTCGTGCGGGTGGAGGCCACCTCGGCGAGACGGGCCGCCGTGCGGCACTCGAAGATCTCCCGCGTGCTCAGCTCCAGGCCCCGGGCGCGGGCCCGCGCCACCACCTGGATGGAGCGCAGGCTGTCCCCGCCCACCGCGAAGAAGTCGTCGTCGACACCGACCCGCTCCACTCCGAGCACGTCCGCGTACGCCGCGGTGATGATCTTCTCGGCCTCGGTGCGCGGCTCCCGGTAGGTCTCGCCGAGGAACTCCGGTTCGGGCAGCGCCTTGCGGTCCAGCTTGCCGGTCGGGCCGAGGGGGAGCCGGCCGAGGGCCACGAAGGCCGACGGCACCATGTAGTCGGGCAGCCGGGCCGCGACGAACTTGCGCAGCTCGGCGGCGGAGGCGCCGGACTGCACATCCACGTCGCCGATGCCGCCGGCGCCGTCGTCACCGACGGCTCCCTCGCCGGTGTGCACCACGTACGCGACGAGCCGCCGCCCGCCCGAGGGCACCTCCCGGCTGATCACCACGGCCTCGCTGATGCCGGGGTGCGCGGTGATCGCGGCCTCGACCTCGGCCGTCTCGATGCGGAAGCCGCGCACCTTCACCTGGCCGTCGCCGCGGCCCACACACTCCAGCTGCCCCTGCGCGTTCCAGCGGGCCAGGTCGCCCGTGCGGTACATCCGCTCACCGGCGGGACCGAAGGGGCTGGCCACATAGCGCTCGGCGGTCAGGCCCGGGCGGCCGTGGTAGCCACGGCCGAGGCAGGTCCCGACCACGTACAGCTCACCGACCACGCCCTGCGGGACCGGGGCGAGTCCCGGGCCCAGCACGTAGGCACGCATGTTCCCGAGCGGGGTGCCGATGGGGGCGACATCGCTGTCCGCCCACTCCTCGGACGCCGCGAGGGAGAACGTGGTGGCGTAGAAACTCTCGCTCTGCCCGTAGGAGTTGACGATCTGCACGCCGGGCAGGGCCTCGCGGACCTGCCGCACCAGCCGGCCGGGGAGCACGTCGCCCGCGAAGACGACCGTGCGCACGTCGGGCGCCTGCTCCAGCTGGCCCACCAGTTCCCCGAGCACCGAGGGGACCCCGCTGATCACGTGGCCGTCCCAGCGCTCACGCTCGCCGAGCGCCAGCGCGTTCGCCACCACCTCGGCCGTGCCGCCGGTGGTCAGGGTGGTCAGCAGTTCGAAGACCGAGACGTCGAAGTTGACCGAGGTGCCGGCGAGCATGCGCCAACCGGCCGGCGCGTCGAGGACGCGCACCAGCTCCCGCACGCCGTTGACAACGCCCCGGTGGGTGATCGTCGCGCCCTTCGGCTTGCCCGTGGAGCCGGAGGTGTACATCACGTAGGCCAGGTTGTCCGGGCTCAGCGGTGCGATCCGGCTCGCGTTGTCCGGCGCCCCCGCGGGCGTCTCCCAGCCCGCCTGCTCGTCGAGGTTGACGCACGACATGCCGCCCTGCGGCAGGTCCTGCCAGGTGGCGGTGTCGGTGACCGCGAACCGGGGAGCCGCTTCGGACAGCACGCTCTGCGCCCGCCCGCTGAGGTACTGCGGGTCCAACGGCACGTACCCGGCGCCGGACTTGAGGATCCCGAGCAGGCCGGCCACCAGGTCCTCGGTGCGCGGCAGCGCGAGGGCCACCAGGTCCTCCGGCCCGGCACCGCGCCGGATCAGCTCCCAGGCGACGCTGTTCGCCCGGTCGTCCAGCTCCCGGTAGGTCAGGGTCCGGTCGTCGCACACGAGGGCGGGGGCGTCGGGCGTCCTGGCCACCTGGGCTTCGAACAGCTCCGGGACCGTCGAGTCGGACACCGCCGTGCGGGTGTCGTTGAACTCGGTGAGCAGCCGCTCCCGCTCGGCCGCGTCGAGCACGTCGAGGGTGCCGATCGCGCGCTCCGGGTCGGCCGCGAGCAGGCCCAGTACGCGGACGAACCGGTGTGCGATGCCCTCGGCCGTGTCCCGGTCGAACAGGCCGGTGGCGTACTCCAGACGGCAGTGCGCCCCGCCGGAGCCGTTCGGGATCAGGTCGAAGAACAGGTCGAACTTGGCCGTCCCGGTCTCGAGCCGCTCGGCCCGGACACCGAGGCCGGGCAGTTCCATGGGCGGCACGGGCGGCTGCCAGGAGAGCATGACCTGGAAGAACGGGTTGTAGGCGGTGGACCGGTCCGGGTTGAGCAGCTCCACCAGGCGCTCGAACGGCATGTCCTGGTTGTCGTACGCGGCCAGGGACCGGTCCCGCACCTGCTCCAGCAGCTCGCCGAACGACGGGTTGCCGGACAGGTCGACGCGCAGCACCCAGGTGTTGACGAAGAACCCGACGAGGTCCCGCAGTTCCTCGTCGGTGCGGTCCGTGATCGGCGCGCCGATGGACACGTCGTCGCCGCACCCGAGGTGGTGCAGGAGCACCGCGAGTGCCGAGTGCATGACCATCGACACGGTGGTGCCCGCTTCCGCGGCCAGCTTCTCCACGGCTGCGAGCAGGTCGGGGCCGACGGAGAACGGGACGCGGTCGCCGGCGGGGTTCATCACCCGTGGACGCGGGCGGTCCGTCGGCAGGGCCAGCGGCTGTGGCAGATCGGCCAACGCCTCGCGCCAGTAGGCGAGTTGCTGTGCCGCCGTGCTGTCCGGATCGGACTCGTCACCGAGCACGTCCCGCTGCCACAGCGTGTAGTCCGCGTACTGCACCGGCAGCGGCTCCCACGCCGGGGCCCCGCCCTCGATGCGGGCCGTGTAGGCCGTGGTGAGATCGCGGAACAGCGGCCCGAAGGACTCCCCGTCCACGGCGATGTGGTGCGCCACGACGACGAGGGTGTGCTCGCGCGGCCCGGACCGCACCAGCCTGGCGCGGATCGGCGCGTCGGCGGCCAGGTCGAAGGTGGCGGTGGCCACCTCGTCGACCGCCGCCGTCCGCTCCTGCTCCCCCGCGACCTCGACGAGCGGCAGGTCGAACGGCTGCTCCCCGAAGGGCAGCACCTGCTGGTGCGGGACGCCGTCGTCGCCCTCGACGATCACCGTGCGCAGGACTTCGTGCCGGTCGATGACATCGCGGAGCGCCGCCTCGAGCGCATCCGTGTTCAGCTCACCGGTCAGCCGCAGGGCGAACGCGCCGTTGTAGGTCGGCGACGGGCCTTCGAACCGGTCCACGAACCACAGCCGACGCTGCGCGAACGACAACGGGATCATTGTGTCTCCAAATCGGCAAACCAGGTGAGCGGGTCGTCAGTCAGCCCTGGTCGAGCAGGGTCAGCAGGTCGTCGTTGTAGAAGTCGTCGATGGAGCACGCGCCCGACAGCGTCGAGAAGTACCGGTCGATGTGGTCCTGGTGGCCGACCAGCTTGCGCAGCATGTCCGTCCGCCCCTCGGGCTTGAGCTCGGCCACGTTGAGCGCGCCCTGGTAGTGGCTGAGGGCTTCGCCGCCCAGGTCGTTCTCGTAGCGCCGCAGCGCCGCCTTGAGCGCGTCGTCGTCGTGCAGCCGGTCCCCGATGCGGTCGGTGAGCGACTGGGCCTGGACGAAGGCCTCGGTGATGCCGCGGGCGGTGATGGAGTCCTTGTGGTTGACCGCGTCGCCGACCAGCGCCCACCCGGGCCCGTAGGCCTTGCGGAAGTAGTTCTCCTGGTGCCCCGTGCCGTACAGCTGCTCCTCGCGCTTGCCCGACTGCATCCGCTCCCACAGCTCGGGCGCCGTCGTGCGGAACGCGTCGAGGTAGGCGGGCTCCACGTTCTTGCGGACCTCGTTGTAGTCGGCCTGCGGGAAGTAGGCCATGAGCAGCGTGAGGTCGTCGTTGGTGGGCAGGACGCCGATCCAGCGCCCCGGCCGCTCGTACAGCTCGAAGTTCGCGGGAACCCCGGACCAGTAGCTGTAGTAGGTGGTGGTCAGCCGCGGGTGCTCGATGACGTTCTCCGCGCCCGCCTTGCGGGCCACCAGCGAGCGCATGCCGTCCGCGCCGACGACGAGGCGCGCCCGGTCCGTCGTCTCGGCGCCGCCGGGCGTCGTGTACCGCACCCCGACGACCCGGTCGTCCTCCCACACCAGGTCCTTGGCCGCGCACCCCTGCCGGAACTCCGCGCCGGCCGCCACGGCACCGTCCGCGAGGATCGGGTCGAGCACGTACCGCCTCGGCGCGTACGTGGTCGTCAGGCCGTCGATCGGCAGGGAGAAGCCCTCGATGCGGACATCGGGCCCCTGGTAGCTCTGGCGGGTGATCGGCTGGGCGCCCGAGTCACGGATCCTGTCGAGCAGCCCCCACCGGTTCAGCAGCGCCACGCCCTGCATATGGAGGTAGTGCGAGGAAAGCGTGTCCTGCGGGAATTTCGCTTTCTCCAGGAGCAGGACGCGATAGCCCTGCCGCGCGAAGAGCATGGCCGTCGGTGAACCCGCACAACGGGCACCTATGACAATGACGTCGTACATGGCGCCTCTCTTTCTATTCGGTGACCGCACTCAGGGATTCGATGTACGCGGAGATCGACGCCACCGTCGGGTTGAGGAAGAGCTGGTCCATCGGCACCTCGGCGCCCAGCTCCTCGATGAAGGCACCCTGGATCCTGACCATGATCACGGACTGGCCGCCCAGGGCGAAGAAATCGTCGTCGGCCGAAATGTCATCGCGCTGGATTTCCCGGCACCAAATGGCGCGCACGCGGTCGGCAATCATCACAGTCCTCTCGTTTGTCAGCAAGGTCCGTCGACTATGCCGCCGTGCCGCTGTTCGCGTAATGGCTCTTGAGTGAATCGACCAGGGCCGCGCGGTCCACTTTTCCGTGCGGGCTCAGCGGAAGCCGCAGAACATTCACGAATCTGGCCGGGACCATGTTCCGCGGCAGTGTCTGCAGAAGGCGGTTGCGCACGTCGTCCTCGAAGAGCTCGGCCCCCGCCGGGACGAGGAACGCGGTCAGCTCGGCCTCGCCGGCGTCGGTGTACGTGACCACCACGGCGGCCTCCCGGACCCCGGCCAGCCTGCCGAGCGCGCGCTCGATGTCAGTGGGGTCGATGCGCATGCCCCGCACCTTCACCTGCGCGTCCATCCGGCCGGCGACGACGAGGTCGCCGGCCTCGTTGACGTGGCCGCGGTCGCCCGTGCGGTACAGCCGGCGCGGCTCGCCGTCGACGACGACGGTCGTGAACTTCTCGTTCTCGGGGCCCGAGCCGCCCAGGTAGCCCGCGCCGACGCTGGCCCCGGCGATGCAGATCTCGCCGTACTCCCCCGGCGCGACACCGCGCAGGTTCTCGTCGAGAAGGTGGATCTCGGTGTTGTAGGCCGGCGTGCCGACGGGGGCGATGTCCTGGTCGCAGGGCCGGTGTCGGGCGAGGTCGTACGAGGTCGCGACATCCGTGCACTCGGCGACGCCGTACTGGTGCAGGAGGGTGCAGTAGTTGCCCTCGCGCCCCATCCAGTTCGCGATCCGCTCGAACTTCAGCGGCTCCCCGCCGAAGAGCACGTAGTCGAGCTGGGTGAGCGCGTCGCCGCCGCGGGCCGTCTCCCAGTCCACCAGCAGGTAGAGCGTGCTCGAAGCGCAGTGCACCGTGCGGATGTCGTGGTCGGTCAGCAGGCGGTACGCCAGCATGGCGTCGAAGTTCCGGCTCGCCATCAGGTACTGGGTGGCGCCGCAGAACAGCGCCGTCATCAGGGCACGCTGGGAGAGATCGAAGCCGAAGGCGCTGACGACCAGGTTGTTCGAGTCGCTGTCCAGGTTGTACTCGAGCTTCAGCCAGTTCATCAGGTTGAACCAGCCCTCGTGCCGCACCGCGGTCAGCTTCGGCGTGCCGGTCGAGCCGGATGTGAAGACCGCGTAGCACAGGTCGTCCCCGGTGACCTGGACGTCGGGCGCGGTCGCCGGGAGACCGGCCAGCCGGCCGGGCAGCTGCTCGACCCCGACGACCTCGGTGGCCGCCGACTCGACCATCCCGGCCGTCGCCCGCGAGGCCACGATCAGGGCGAGATCGGGGACCTGGCTCAGCAGCAGCTGCAGTCGCGCCGCCGGGTAGGCCGGGTCGAACGGCACGTAGGCCGCGCCGGCCTTCAGCGTGCCGAGGATGGCGACGAGCATGTCGGTCGAGTAGTCGAGGCAGATGCCGACCTTCGCCCCGCGGCCGTGTCCGCGCACGGTGAGGAAGTGCGCGAACCGGTTCGCTCGCGCGTCCAGTTCGGCGTACGTCACGCGCTCGCCGCCGCAGACGACGGCAAGCGCGTCGGGAGCGGCCTCCACGTGGGTCTCGAACTGCTTGTGGACGACGGGTGCCGAGGGCAGGGCGACCCGCTTTCCCTGAAGGATCATCAACTGACTCCGATGTGAGAGGTGTCCGGTCGGACGAGCCGTCGGCACATCCCGGGGAACGGGCTTGCCGGCACCTGCGGGCGTGCGCCGCTAGGCGGTGCGCATCTCGGGGATGCGCCGGTCGGCGGTCTCGAGCAGCTGGGCCACCCACTTGTCGACGGGCAGACCGTGCGCGGCGGCGGCCTTCGAGAGGTGCTCCAGCCGGCCGGCGGACAGTTCGATGGTGAGCGTGGTGACCTGCTGGCGGCGCTTGTCCGCGACCGCCGGTCCGGCCGGCCGCGGCACCTCCTGCTGCTCGTCGCCGCCGCTCGGGGAGACCTCGGCCGTGTCGCTCTGCACGGCCAGGCTGGCGCGCACCGCCCTGCGCAGTTCGTTGCGCGACCACTTCTGCTGTTCGGCCTTGCGCAGCCAGTAGTCCTGCTCCGGCGGCGACAGCCGGGTCACCTCGGCATGGTGGGCGAAGCTGAGGCTGTCCCGCCTGCGGTGGTGCTCGAACCGCCGGGCCACCCACGCATAGTTGCGCAGGGTCTGGTAGTCGAGCCCGGTGCGCTCGATCGCCTCCTTGTAGCGGCGCCACCCGTAGGTGGCCTCCCCGTAGATCAGCCAGTCGGCGAGCCACCACGCCGAGGAATTGACCAGCTCACGCAGGTTCGTGCCGATCTGCTCCCAGGACCGCTCCGGCAGGTTCTGCGGGAAGACCATCCCCGACTTCTGCACCTTGGCCTGTGTCCCCACGAAGGACAGGAGCACATCGCGCTGTGCCGGTTCACCGCTGCTGTCCACGGGAATCGCCTTGTACCTGCTCGCGGTTCTCACAGCGCCCGTCACTGCCCTCATCTCCCAACTCAGCCTGTCTTGCCTGGGGTGTGCGGGCCGGCGAGCCCGTCGGTGTGCGGGGGGTGTTCAGCCCGCCGCCATGACCTCGCGCAGGCTCTTGGGGCGCAGGTCGGTCCAGTTCTGCTCGACGTACTCCAGGCACTCGGCCCGGGCCGCCTCGCCGAAGACCACCCGCCAGCCCGCGGGGACCTCGGCGAACGCCGGCCACAGGGAGTGCTGCTCCTCGTCGTTCACCACGACGTAGAAGCGACCGTCCTCGTCATCGAAGGGGTTCGCGCTCAACTGGCACCGTCCTTAACCGTCATGGAATGACTCGGGATTGGGAAATCGCCAGACCGGGTGCGAGAGCGCACCGGGCGTGAGGTCGCCGATCGGCGTTGTCCGGTCGACGGGACGATTCGGCTGTCCGGTCGACAGGACACTCGGTCGTCCGGTCGACGGGACACCTGGCATCGGTGGCGACCCCGGCGTTGCCACGTCACCGTAAGGACTCGACCGTCAGCGCTACAAGGAGACGGGCTCGCCGACCGCCCGGTCGTCCACCCGGATCCGCACCCCACCGGATCCTCTGTACCCGACCGGATTCGTGTGCCACGATGCCGGGCTCCCCGCCCCAGGGCCTGTCCGCCACCTGAGGATCGCTCAAGAACCGCCACACCTTCGGCGGAGACCGCCCGGTGCCCGCGCCCCCGCGGCCGGACACCGCTCTATGGTTCGAAGGTGCGCCGCCCGATCCGAGGGAGAGCGATGGACAGCACACGACCTGACCTGCGCCTGTTCGTCCTGCACCACGCGGGCGGCTCACACCTGCTGTACCGCGATTGGCCGGCCCGGCTACCGGACACGTGGCACGTCCGGCTGCTCGACGCGCCGGGCCACGGCCTGCTCCTCGACCTGCCGCAGATCCCCGACGCCGGCCGCCTCGCCGACCACCTGCTGAGCAGCATCGAGCCCGAACTGACCTGTCCCTACGCCCTGTTCGGACACAGCATGGGTGCCCTCGTGACGTACGAGATCATCCGGCGGGTCGTCGACCGGGGGCTGCCGCTGCCGGTGTGGGCCGGTGTCTCCGCACGCTCCGCACCGCAGCCGGCGGGGCCGCGAGGCGAATACCACAAGCTGCCCGACCCCGAGCTGCGGACGCGTCTGAGACTGCTCGGCGGCACACCCGACGAGGTCTTCGACGACCCCGAGCTGTGGAACCTGTTCGCCCCGGTCATCCGGGCCGACCTGCGTCTGGTGGAGAACTGGCGCCCCGATCCCGACGCCGGTCCGCTGCCCGTGGCGCTGTCCGCGTTCGCCGGCGCCGGGGACCACTCCGCCTCACCGCAGTCGATGGCCGGCTGGGCGGAGCACAGCGAGCACTTCCTGGGGCTGCGGGTCTTCGACGGCGGTCACTTCTACTTCCACGACGATCCGGGTCCGCTGCTGCGGCACATCGCACGAGACGCGACCACGGCGCTTGAGGCGGCGGGCGCGGCGCGCCCCTCCTGAAGCCACCAGCCTGGGTGGGGGAAAGAGATGCTGTTCCGCATTCTCGGCCTCGTGGAGGTCCAGGACGATCAGACCGGTCTGCGTGTCCTTCCCACGGGTGCCAAGCAGCGTGCACTGCTCGGGACGCTGGTGGTGAAGGCCGGACACCACGTCTCGGTGCAGCGGCTGATCGACGAGCTGTGGGGTGAACACCCGCCCGCCAATGCGGCGAACGCGCTGCAGCTCCAGGTGACCCGGCTGCGCCGGCTGCTGTCGGGCTCGCAGAGCCGTGCCACCGGCGGGCCCGCACCGCACCCGTGGATCGAAACCACCTCGCGCGGCTACGTCCTGCGGATCGACCCCGCCGACACCGACGCCGCGCGCTTCCAGCACTTGGCCGAGCGGGGCCGCGGGGTCCTGCGCGAGGACCCGGGGCAGGCCGGCGAACTGCTGTGCCGGGCACTGTCGTTGTGGCGCGGCCCGGCGCTGGAGGGCAGCGTGCTCGGCGACATCTGCGCGGGCCGGGCGGCCCAGCTCGAGGAGCACCGGCTGACCGCCCTGGAGATGATGTACGACGCGTATCTGCGCACCGGGCGCCACCGCGAGATCACCGGCGAGCTGATGGAGCTGATCAGCGACCACCCCATGCGGGAGCGGTTCTACGACCTGCTGATGGTCGCCTTCTACCGCTGCGGCCGGCAGGCGGAGGCGCTCGGCGTGTACGAACGCGCGCGCAAACGCATGGTGCACGAACTCGGTGTGGAGCCGGGTCCCGTCCTGCGCGGCCTGATGGAGGCGATCCTCCACCACGACCCGTCCCTCGCCACCGCGGTGCGCCCCTGCCCACCCGCCCCGGCTCAGGCCGAGGCCGTGCCCGCGCAGCCGGGCGCGACGGCCGACGACGCGGTGCTCACCGTGTGCCGGCAGATAGCCCATCTGCAGCGCCGCATCGAGCGACTGCAGCAGGAGCAGAACCAACTGGTGAGGCGCTTCCACGAGTTGAAGGCGAGCACCACGGCGCCTGCCTGCTGACAACGCTGCCGAGCGGCTGCACGCCCCGTGGTGTGGACACACGACCCGCACTCAAGGCCGGTGACCTACGGTGCCGTCCACGGACCGCACAAGTACGACATCAGCCAACTAGAGACGATTCTCAGGAGCGGGGAAATGACGAGACGGAAGAGACCACGGGCCGGCGCGGCCGGTCTGGCAGCGCTCGCGCTCACGGCCACCGCCTTCGCGGGCACCGCCCGGGCGACGCAGGACACGGCTCCCAAGGTGGCCGGCCACCAGGCGACGCAGCACGCGATCGACGCGGCCGTCGCGGCCGGGATCCCCGGCATCACCGTCGAGGCCCGCGATGCCGACGGGGTCTGGAAGTCGGCGTCGGGCGTGGGCGACCGGCAGACGGGTGCGCCGCGCGGCAAGAACGACCGGTTCCGCGTCGGCGGCCTCACCGACACGTTCGTGGCCACCGTCCTCCTGCAGATGGAGGCGGAGAAGAAGCTCAGCCTCGACGACACCGTGGACCGTTACCTGCCCGGCCTGGTGACGGGCAACGGCAACGACGGCCGCAAGATCACCGTACGGGAGCTGCTCAACCACACCAGCGGCCTGTTCGACTACCTCGCCGTCAAGGACTACTACGAGACGTACTCGCTGGGCGACGGCTTCCTCCAGCACCGGTACGACACGCTGACGCCCGAGCAGCGCGTGAAGGTGGCCCTCGGCCGAGCGCCCCTGTTCGAGCCCGGGGCCCGGTTCTCGTTCTCCAACACCAACGACGTCCTGGCCGCCCTGATCGTGGAGAAGGTCGGCGGCAGGTCGTACGAGGACGAGGTGCGCGAGCGCATCATCGAACCCCTGCGGCTCAGGGCGACGTCCAACCCCGGGGACAGCATCGACCTGCCGCAGCCGAGCGGCCGCGGCTACTCCAAGCTCTTCCTGTCGCAGCCGGACCGGATCGACGACGTCACCGAGTTGAACGGCTCGCAAGTCTGGGGCAACGGCGACATCATCTCCAGCGCGGCCGATCTGAACCGGTTCTACGGGGCCCTGATCCGCGGCAAGCTGCTGCCGCCGCAGCAGCTGAAGGAGCTGACGACGACCGTCGCCAACCCCGACTTCCCGGGCGCGACCTACGGACTCGGCATCGAAAAGCTCACCCTGAG
Source organism: Streptomyces sp. NPDC002092 (assembly GCF_053593775.1). NCBI lineage: Bacteria > Bacillati > Actinomycetota > Actinomycetes > Kitasatosporales > Streptomycetaceae > Streptomyces > Streptomyces sp. NPDC002092. Next base: position 17,466 of record NZ_JBSFDG010000026.1, on the reverse strand, counting down.
CTGCGGCACACCCCTCTGGTTCCGCGACGGAGGCACGTCGGGGTGGCTCACCATGACCGCCCTGACCGAGGACGGCCGCCATCAGCTCGCGTTCAACTACAACAGCGACTGGGGACCGGAGACCCTGATCCCCATTCTGAACGCCGAGTTCTGCGACACGCCTGCCGCCTCGGGACCCGGATCGCATGCATAGCGACATGTCTGTCAACGGAGAGGGTTTATGACCGTCCGAGCAGCCGTGGCAGGAGCGAGCGGATACGCGGGGGGCGAACTCCTCCGCCTGCTTCTGGCCCACCCCGAAGTGGAGATCGGTGCCCTGACGGGGCACTCCAGCGCGGGAGCGCGTCTCGGCACGCTGCAGCCGCACCTGGCTCCGCTGGCCGGGCGGGAGGTACGGCCCACGACCGCCGACGCCCTCAAGGGGCACGACGTCGTCTTCCTCGCCCTGCCGCACGGCCAGTCCGCTGCCGTCGCACAGCAGCTGGGCGAGGACACGCTCGTCATCGACTGCGGCGCGGACTTCCGCCTCGCGGACGCCGCTGACTGGGAGAGGTTCTACGGCTCGCCGCACGCGGGCACCTGGCCCTACGGGCTGCCCGAACTGCCGGGTGCCCGCGCCGCCTTGGCGGGCGCCCGGCGCATCGCGGTGCCGGGCTGCTACCCGACCGCAGTCTCGCTGGCGCTCTTCCCCGCCTACGCGGCCCGGCTGGCCGAGCCCGAGGCGGTGGTCGTCGCGGCGTCCGGCACGTCCGGCGCCGGGAAGGCGCCCAGGGCGGACCTGCTCGGCAGCGAGGTCATGGGGTCCATGCGGCCGTACGGCGTGGGTGGCGGCCATCGGCACACGCCCGAGATGGTGCAGAACCTCAGCGCCGTGGCGGGTCGCCGGGTCACCGTCTCCTTCACCCCGACCCTGGCGCCCATGCCGCGCGGCATCCTCGCCACCTGCTCCGCCGCGGCGCGCCCCGGGGTCGGCGCACACGACGTACGGGCCGCGTACGAGAAGGCGCTGGCCGACGAGCCGTTCGTACGGCTGCTGCCCGAGGGGCAGTGGCCCGGCACCGCTGCCGTGTACGGATCGAACGCCGCGCAGCTCCAGGTGGCCCTCGACCCGGCGGCCGGCCGGATCATCGCGATCAGCGCCATCGACAACCTCACCAAGGGCACCGCGGGCGGGGCCGTCCAGAGCATGAACATCGCCCTCGGCCTCCCGGAGGGACTGGGGCTTTCCACGATCGGAGTCGCACCGTGAGTGTCACCGCACCGCAAGGCTTCACCGCGGCGGGCATCGCCGCCGGCATCAAGGAGAACGGCAACCGGGACCTGGCGCTCGTCGTCAACAACGGGCCGCACTCGGCCGCGGCGGGCGTCTTCACCTCCAACCGCGTGCAGGCCGCCCCCGTCCAGTGGTCCCGGCAGGTGCTCGCGGACGGCGCGATACGCGCGGTCGTGCTCAACTCCGGTGGCGCCAACGCCTGTACCGGACCACAGGGCTTCCAGGACACCTGCGCCACCGCCGAGCAGGCCGCCGGGCGGCTCGGCCTGGACGCGACGGACGTGGCGGTCTGCTCCACCGGGCTGATCGGCGTACCGCTGCCCATGGACCGGCTCCTGGCCGGCGTCGACAGGGCCGTCACCCAGCTGTCCGGGTCCGGCGGCGAGGACGCCGCGGTCGCCGTCATGACCACCGACACGGTGCACAAGACAGCCGCCGTCACCCGGGACGGGTGGACGGTCGGCGGCATGGCCAAGGGTGCCGGGATGCTCGCCCCCGGGCTCGCCACCATGCTCGTGGTGCTCACCACGGACGCCGTCCTGGACAGCGCGGCCCTGGACCGGGCGCTGCGGGACGCCACCCGTGTCACCTTCGACCGGGTCGACTCCGACGGCTGCATGTCCACCAACGACACGGTGCTGCTGCTCGCCTCCGGTGCCTCCCGGGTCGCCCCCGGATACGGCGAGTTCGCCGAGGCCGTCCGCGCCGTCTGCGCCGACCTGGCCGGGCAGCTCATCGGGGACGCCGAGGGCGCGAGCAAGGAGATCCGCATCGAGGTCGTGGGCGCCGCGAGCGAACAGGACGCGGTCGAGGTGGGCCGCTCCGTCGCCCGCAACAACCTCCTCAAGTGCGCCGTCCACGGCGAGGACCCCAACTGGGGCCGCGTCCTGTCCGCGATCGGCACCACCTCCGCCGCCTTCGAACCCGACCGGCTGGCCGTCGCCATCAACGGTGTGTGGGTCTGCAAGAGCGGCTCGGCGGGCGAGGACAGAGAGCTGGTGGACATGGCCGCCCGCGAGGTCCGGATCACCGTGGACCTCGCCGCGGGCGCGGACTCCGCCGTCATCTGGACCAACGACCTCACCGCCGAATACGTCCACGAGAACAGCGAGTACGCCTCATGAGCGCCGCTCCGTCTCGGCAGCCCGCTCCGCGATCGGCCGCCCTGCCCAAGGCTCATGCACTCGTCGAGGCGCTGCCCTGGCTGGCGCGCCACCGCGGCAGCACCGTCGTCATCAAGTTCGGCGGCAACGCCATGGTCGACGACGACCTGAAGACGGCCTTCGCCATGGACGTCCTCTCGCTGTGGCACGCGGGCCTGAACCCCGTCGTGGTGCACGGCGGTGGCCCGCAGATCAGCGCACAGCTCCAACGCCTGGGCCTGGAGAGCCAGTTCGAGGGCGGCCTGCGCATCACCACCGACGAGACCATGGACGTCGTACGCATGGTCCTCGCCGGGCAGGTGCAGCGTGAGCTGGTCGGGCTGCTCAACGCGCACGGCCCCCACGCGGTGGGCCTCACCGGCGAGGACGCCCGCCTGATGACTGCCGTCAAGCGCTACGGAAAGAAGGACGGCAGGGCCGTGGACATCGGCCGCGTCGGCGAGGTCACCCACGTCGACGCCGGGATCGTGCAGGACCTCATCGGCAACGGACGCATCCCCGTCATCTCCTCCATCGCCCGGCCCGAGGACGACAAGGACGCCGCCGAGGGCGGTGTGTTCAACGTCAACGCCGACACCGCGGCCGCGGCCCTCGCCGCCGCGCTCGGCGCCGAGATGCTGCTCGTCCTGACCGACGTCGAGGGTCTGTACGCGAACTGGCCGCACAGCGACGAGGTGATCCCCCGCCTGACCGCCTCCGAACTGGCCGAGCTGCTGCCCGGGTTGGCCTCCGGGATGATTCCCAAGATGGAGGCCTGCCTGCACGCCGTGCGGCACGGGGTGCGCTCCGCGCGCGTCATCGACGGCCGGGCCAGGCATTCCATCCTGCTGCAGATCTTCTCGGACGAAAGCGCCGGCACGGTGATCGTGCCGGACGACGACATCAGCGACGCGAGCTTCGAGGGAGCATCGGCATGAGTGCGGGCGCGATCGACGGCACGGACATCACCGGGGCGGGCAACGCGGCGCTGACCCGCCGCTGGCAGGGCGTCATGATGGACAACTTCGGCACCCCCCGGCTGCCTCTGGTCCGCGGCCGGGGCGTCCGGGTCTGGGACGCGGAGGGCAACGAGTACCTCGACTTCCTCGGGGGCATCGCGGTCAACGCGCTCGGCCACTCGCATCCCGCCGTCGTACAGGCCGTCTGTGAGCAGATCGCCTCGCTCGGGCACGTCTCGAACCTGTTCCTGGCCGAACCGACCGTGCGCCTCGCCGAGCGCCTGCTGCACATCGCCGGGCGCGCGGGCCGGGTCTACTTCGCCAACTCCGGCGCCGAGGCCAACGAAGCGGCCTTCAAGATCGGCCGGCTCACCGGCCGTACCCACATGGTCTCGGCCGCCGGCGGCTTCCACGGCCGCACCATGGGGGCCCTGGCCCTCACCGGCCAGCCCGCCAAGCAGCGCCCCTTCGAGCCACTGCCCGGCGACGTCAGCCATGTGCCGTACGGGGACGTCGAGGCCCTGCGCGCCGCCGTCACCCCGGACACCGCGCTGCTGGTCCTGGAGCCCCTGCAGGGGGAGAACGGCTTGGTCGTGCCGCCGCCCGGCTATCTGCGGGCCGCCCGCGAGATCACCGCGGCGACCGGCTCCCTCCTCGTCCTGGACGAGATCCAGACCGGCATCGGGCGCACGGGCCACTGGTTCGCGGCGCAGGCCGAGGGCGTCGAGGCGGATGTCGTCACCCTCGCCAAGGGCCTGGGCGGCGGGCTGCCCATCGGCGCGACGCTCGCCTTCGGCGCGGCCGCCGAGCTGCTCACGCCCGGCGCGCACGGCTCCACCTTCGGCGGGAACCCCGTGGTGTGCGCGGCCGCCCTGGCCGTACTGGACACCATCGAGCGGGCGGGCCTCCTCGCCCACGTGACCTCGGCGGGGCAGCGGCTGCGGCACGGCCTGGAAGCCCTTGGCCACCCTCTGGTGCGTGAAGTCCGCGGCGCCGGCCTGCTGTTGGGCATCGCGCTCCACAGGAACCTCGCGGCGCGCGTCCAGCAGGCGGCCCAGGACAGGGGGCTGCTGGTGAACGCGGTGATGCCGGACGTCATCCGGCTCGCCCCGCCGCTGATCGTGTCGGACCGCGAGGTGGACACCTTCGTCGATGGCTTCCGGGCGGCCCTGTCCGAGACCCTCGACAGGGAGCTGACGGCGGCATAGCGTTCACGTTCAATCCATTGCAATGATTCCAGTGCGGGCTGTTGCGTTAGATTCATCTCCATTGCAACAATTTCTTGGCTTCTACCTGCAGTAATCGCGATTGCGCGCAACGAAGCTGTTGCCGGAATCATGAATGCAACGTAGCGTTTCCATCATCAGAAACAGCGAGCCGAAGGAACGCGCCATGCAGAAGAACCTGAGCACCCCGCAGAAGTTCGACACCCCCGCCCCCATCTCCGCCGTCCTCGACATCCCCGCCGGACGCCTCCAGTTCATCGCCGCCGACCGGGCCGACACCACGGTCGAGGTACGGCCCGCCAACCCCGGCAAGAGCCGCGACATCAAGGCCGCCGGGGAGGTCACGGTCTTCTACAGCGACGGAGTCCTGCGCATCGAGGCCCCGGAGGCGAACCACCGGTTCCTCGGAAGCTCCGGGTCCGTCGAGGTCACCGTCCAGCTGCCCGCCGGCTCCCGGATCGAGGCGAAGACCGCCGGCGCCGAGTTCCGCGGCGTCGGACGGCTCGGCGACGTCGCCTTCGAGGGCGGCTACCGCTCGGTCAAGCTCGACGAGGCCGCAAGCGCCCGCCTCACCGCCCACGACGGCGACATCACGGTCGGCCGCCTGAGCGGCCCCGCGCAGATCAGCACCCAGCGGGGCAACATCCGGATCGCCGAGGCCCACGGCGGCACGGTCGCACTGGACACCCAGTACGGCGACATCTCGGTCGGCGCCGCCCGCGGCGTATCCGCCACCCTCGACGCCGGCACCGGCTACGGCCGGGTCCACAACGCGCTCAACAACACCGCCGGCGCCGCCGCCGGCCTGAACATCCGCGCCACCACCGCCTACGGCGCCATCACCGCCAGCAGCCTCTGAGAGCCTGTGTCATGTCCCCGGCCGGGCGCGCGACGGATGGCATGGCGTGGGGTGTCCCGTCGGCGGGACACCCCACGCCATGCCACCAAGACGTTCGACGCGCAACCGTTCGAGTGCCGCTCCGGCCCTGCTCCACCCCGCGCTGCGAGGCTTCTCGCCGGTTATGTGGACCCTTCTCATGGAGGCATGATGACGCGTCAGGCCGGTCAGTCCGCGAGGTCGAACGGCGGCCCGGCAACCGCCCTCCCGCAGCACCCGCCGCGCACCGTGGGGACCGCGCCGCGCCGGGGCCAGGTGCTGACGACCAGGGTGGGCCTGCAGATGCCGGCCATGATGGCCTACGACGAGTGGGAGCGGGCCGGGCGCCAGCTCGCCGACGTCGTCGACTCATCCGCCTGGTGGCTGGCCGACTGGCTCGTGTACGGCAAGGACCACTACACCGACCGGTACCAGCGGGGGATACGCGCCGCCGGCCTGTCGTACCAGACCCTGCGCAACTACGCCTGGGTCTCACGGCGTTTCGACCTCACCCGGCGCCGGCCCGCCCTGAGCTTCCAGCACCACGCCGAGCTGGCTTCCATGCCGGTCGAGGAACAGGAACTCTGGCTCGACCGCGCCGAGCAGCGGCAGTGGACCACCAAGCAGTTGCGCGGCGCCATCCGCGCCGCGCGCCAGAGCGAGCAGCAGCCGCGCACTCCCGCCGAGCCGAGCCGCCACCTTCAGGTCCCCGGCAGCCGTTTTCAGTGGTGGCACAAGGCCGCGGAGCAACTGGGCGTCGACTTCGAGCAGTGGGTGACGACCACGCTGGACAGCGCGGCCGCGAGCGCTCTGGAGGACCTCGGCACGCCGACGCAGCGCGCGGAGGTGCCCGGGCTGGGGCGCGTCAAGGTGCTGGCCGCGACGGCCGCGGGCGCCCCCGAGGAGCACACGCGGCCCGAGGGCCTCGCCGAGCGGATCCGGCCGGCGGCCATCAGCGCCTGAAGTACGCGGAGCCGAGGCCTGCGGCCCGTCACGGCAGCCGGTTCATCAGCCCGGCGACCTCGCGCTTGTACGTGCACCCGTGCTGCCCGAACGACTCCCGTACCCGCTCGCGCACCTCGTCCGGCTGCTCCTGGCTGAGCTTGAACATGCCCTCGGCCCCGGTCACAGTGAGCCGGAAGGCCCCCACGTCGGGCACGATCTTGCGGAAGTAGTCGAGCGACTCGGTCATGTCCCAGCCGTTGCCGAACGCCCCTTCGTAGGCGCGCACGGTGGACTGCACCACGCCGAGGGTCTCCTCGATCGTGTCGATCTTCTCCACCACGCCCCGGACGTGCACCGCGGTGAAGTTCCAGGTCGGGGCGGCCGGGGTCACCTCGTACACGGTGGGCGACACATAGGAGTGCGGGCCGGTGAACGTCAGCAGCAGGACGCTGCCGTTCTCCAGCGCCGTCCAGTGCGGATTGTTCCGGTTCATGTGCCCGAGCAGCGTGGCTCCCGGCAGCTCGCCGGACCAGTCGCCGGACGTCTCGGGGTCGAAGATGACCGGCAAGTGCGTGGCAAAGGGACCGTCCTCGGGGCTGCCGTTGGTCGCCGCCAGCGCCAACGGGTTACCCCGGATCAGATCGACAATCCATGAACTCTCCGGTTCCCGATAAAATCTGGGCACAAACATCCGGATTCACCTTTCGGCAATTGGCTCGGGGCATGGCTCTGGCTCAGGGCAGGATTGACGCATTACTCCGGACACACACGCCATGGGCCGCGCCAAGCGGAAATCTTGAGAATCCGCGCCGACCCTACCGCCCGTCCCGTCGACGGGACAACGCCTTCGGATGCCGAGCACCCGATGAGTCCGTCGAACAGTCTTCGTGCCGCCCTCGAGTTGCCTTTTAGACACTCTCCGGAGAACACTGCAAGACGGTCTCTCGAGCCACCGGTCAAGTTTTCCAGACGCAAGCGGGAGAAATTTTCTATGGACATAGCGGGTAGGCCCAGCCAAGAGATCTACGACGTGGTCGGTATCGGGTTCGGCCCGTCCAACATGTCGCTCGCGATCGCCCTGGAGGAACACGAGGCTAGCTCTCCGCAGCATCCGATCACGTCGCGCTTCTTCGAGCGGCAGCCCGCATTCGGCTGGCACCGGAACATGCTGCTGCCGTCGACGACCATGCAGATCTCGTTCCTCAAGGACCTCGTGACCTTCAGGAATCCGATGTCCCGGTACAGCTTCATCTCGTTTCTGCACGCCTCGGACCGGCTGGTGCAGTTCGTGAACAACCAGGACTTCTTCCCGACCCGGCAGGAATTCCACCAGTACCTCGAGTGGGCGGCAGCCGACCTGAGCGACCGGGTCACCTACGGCGCCGAGGTCACCTCGATCCGGCCCCGCACCGAGGCCGGTGCCGTGACACCCGGCCTCCTCGAGATCGAGGTGCGCGGCAGCGACGGCGCCACCAGCGTCGTCACCGCACGCAACGTGGCCATCTCGACGGGCCTGGTGCCGCGCCTGCCCGAGGGCATGACGGCCGGCAAACGGCTGTGGCACAGCTCGGAGTTCCTGAGCAGGTTCAACGCACAGGACCCCGGCGAGCTGGAGAGCGTGGCGGTGGTCGGCGCCGGCCAGAGCGCGGCCGAGATCACCCGGTTCCTCTATGACTCGCTGCCGCACGCCCAGGTCTCCGCGATCATGCCGTCCTACGGCTACTCCATCGCCGACGACACCCCCTTCGCCAACCAGGTGTTCGACCCGAGCGCCGTCGACGAGTACTACTTCGGTACCGAGCGGGCACGGGACTCGTTCTGGCGCTATCACCGCAACACCAACTACTCGGTGGTCGACGCGGACGTCATCCGGGCCCTGTACCAGCGCTCGTACGACGAGCAGGTGCGCGGCAGCCAGCGGCTGCACTTCCGCAACCTCACCCGGGTCGTCGACGTCGAACAGACCGGTGACGCGGCGCAGGTGGTCCTGCACTCGCTGCTCGACGACCGGACGACGGAACTGGCCGTCGACGCGATCGTGTTCGCCACCGGCTACGACGGCGTGGACCCGGCCCGCCTGCTCGGCGACTTCGACCGGCACTTCGAGCGCGACGAGGCGGGCAGGCACCGGGTGACGCGCGACTACCGCCTCGTCAGCGCATCGGGGCTGGCCTGTGGCGTCTATCTCCAGGGCGGCACCGAGCACACCCACGGCCTGACGTCCGCCCTGCTGTCGAACATCGCGATGCGCAGCGGCGAGATCGCCGACTCGATCGTGCTGCGGCGCACCCAGCAGGAGCTGGGCAGGACCGTGGAGGCCGCGCGCTCGGCCGCCTGAGACGGCGGCACGCATGGGGGTGGGCCCCGGTGCTGCAGCGACAGCACCGGGGCCCACCCCCATGGCAGCACCGGGCGGTGCCCGGTCACCTCACGCGGCGTCGGCGGCGACCGTACCGGCGTCCATCGCGTCCCGCAGGCTCTGCGGCCGCAGGTCGGTCCAGTGCTCCTCCACGTAGGCGAGGCACTTTTCGCGGCTCTCCTCGCCGAACACGACGCGCCAGCCGGCGGGAACCCCGGAGAACGAGGGCCACAGCGAATGCTGCTGCTCGTCGTTGACCAGAACGTAGAACCGGCCGTCGGCTTCGTCGAACGGGTTGCTGCTCATCATTCCACTCCAATTCAAGCCGTCCACGATCCGCTTTCGAGCGGAGAGTGAATCATCATCCCTCGGTGGGACGGACCCATTGGACAGTAATAGAAGCAGCCGCCATTCCGAGCGAGTTGACGGGAATCGATGTTCCGTCGGCCCGCGTCCGCGCGCGATGATTACGGCGCAGCCACAGCCCGGCCCGGCGGGTATTCACCTTTCCAAGAGCCCGCATCACAGCCAAGTGTTCTCCTGCCGTACTCAAGCGCATGTCACGGTCATCGGGCCCGGCCCACGGCCGGAATCCCCCCGCAGAAGGAGTCGTGCCCATGAGCGCCGTCAGCGTGCGCCCGGCCCGCCACCAGGGCCGTACGGTCGTCATCAAACTGGTCGGACTGATCAACCGATTCGGCCTGCTCGCCGTCGGCCTGACCGGCGTGGGCCCCGGTGTCCTGGACGGCCCGGGTGGCCGACGGACGGGTCCCGCACCCGGTGCTCCTGCAGATGTCCACCGACGACGAGTCCGGCACGGTGACCGTGCCGGACCCGGACGAGCCGGAGGCCCCGGCATCCGAACGACGACTCTCCAGCGAAGGCGAGGGCAGTGCCCGTGACACACACACCCTGGGCTTCTCCCCCGCCCGACGGCAGCTTCCCGCGGCCGGCGGCCCTCGGCCACGAACCGGCCGTCGCGGCCGGGACGGACGGGGACGAGGCCCGCGGGCCCGGCCGCCGCCTCGCCGCCCCGCTCTCGCCCGTGCCGGCGTACCGGGAGCCCGGCGCGGACCGGCCGGCCGGCGATCCCGATTCCGGCGACCCCGCATCCCGGCAGGCGCCCCGAAATGATCCGCCCGACGCTCTCATCCGCCTGCGGTTCGCCGACGCGACCGCGCTCGCACGGGCCTGCGCCGCCTTCCGGGCAGGATCGGGCCCGGGCTTCGGCGACGCGTGGGGCGACCCCGTGACGCTCACCCTCCAGATCCCCGGCGACGCCGGCGTCGAGACCCTCCGGGCCGTACTCGCCGTCCTCGACGCGGCGGCGGTCACGGCCGAGTCGCTCACCGTGCACACCCACGAACTCGACGACGTCTTCGCCGCGTTCACCGCCCTGCCCTGAGCGTCGCTCAGGGGCGGTACCGCCGTAGGCCGCGGGGCGCCGCGTCACGACGGTCCGCGCGTCACGACAGCGCGAGGGTGCAGCACTTGACGCTGCCGCCCGCCTTGAGCAGCTCCCCCAGGCTCACCCCGATCGGGTTGAAGCCCCGCTCCTTCAGCTGCGCGACGAGACCGGTGGCTGCCTGGGGCAGCAGCACGTTGAGGCCGTCGGAGAAGGCGTTGAGGCCGAAGACCGCGGCGTCCTGGTCCGAGGCGAGGACCGCGTCCGGGAACATCTCGCGCAGCACCGCCCGGCTGCCCGGGCTGAAGGCCGCCGGGTAGTACATGACCTCGTCCTGGGAGAGCACCGAGAGCGCCGTGTCCAGGTGGTAGAAGTTCGGGTTGACCAGGGTCAGGCCCGTCACCGGGATGCCGAAGAACTCCTGGGCCTCCGCGTGCGAGCGGGGGTCGGTCCGAAAGCCGGTGCCGGCCAGCATCCGGCGTCCTACGCGCAGGTAGTCGCCCTCGCCCTCGTTGATGTGTTCCGGCCACAGCAGCTCCTGGAAGCCGTTGCGCGCGAACCAGTCGAGATAGGCCGGCCCCTCCGCGGTCCGCTCCCGGTGCCGGAACCGGGCGCCGAGCACCTTGCCGTCCACCACGGTGGCGCCGTTGGCGGCGAACACCATGTCCGGCAGGCCCTCGACCGGCTCGACCAGCTCGACCGTGTGCCCGAGCGAGACATACAGCTCCCGCAGCTGCTCCCACTGGAGCAGGGCCGTCTGGGCGTCCGTCGGCTTGTCCGGGTTCATCCACGGGTTGATGCTGTACGTCACGTCGAAGTGGAGCGGGCGGCACATCAGCAGACGGTGCGCAACCGCCTTCCGTGCCGCCCGGGGTGCCCGTTCGTCGACTGCGGCGCCGTTCAGAGCCATGGGCGGGTTCCTCCTCGTGTTCCTCGTGAGAGAGATGCGTGCTCGGCGCTGCGGGGGTGTGCGGCGCCGGCCACTGTGGCCCGCGAACGGGCCGTCGCCGGTGGGGTACGGGGCAGCGGTGCCTGCGCGCCGACCCCACACCGGCCCCTACGTCGACGCGCCCGCCCGCGTCGGTGACGGCGGGCGGGCGCGGACAGGGAGGGGATGTGCACGGCTCACTGTAGGCAACGGGCTCCGCCAAGTCCCTTGCCCTGTACGGAACTTCGAACTCAGCTACAGCGGTGTTCCACCTCGTGCCGCCTAGGCCAGGTCGTCGCGGGTGACCCGGCGGTGCGCGGTGCGCCACCCGTCGTGGGTGCGGACCAGGACGTCCTCCATGACGTACACGTACAGGACCTTGGCACTGCCACCGCTCGGCGCGAGGCACACCAGGGCCGAGCAACGGGTGTGCAGCAACCCGTCCGCCTGGGGATGCACGTCGAGCATGCCGACCCAGTGATCGAGGCGGCTGCCGGCCCGCCGCTGCCGTGCCGCGCCGGCGCGCACGTACTGGGCGAGCCCGTCGCGCACCCGCAACGGCTCGGACAGGAAGGGCAGTTCGAAGACGGCGTCCTCGGTGCAGGTGTCCGCCCAGCGCTCGGTGTCGTGCGCGTCCAGGATCTGCATCTGGTGCGCGTAGAACTGCTGGACCTCCGCGTACAGGGCGGCGAAATTCTGGCTCTGGGGCGTGCGTTCGGCGGTCCCCACCACCTCGACGGTCATGATCTCGGCCTCCGCCTCCAAGGAATCCGAACTCGGTGCGGACAGTCTCCGAGGCCCGGCTCGAGCTTCTTTCAAATACGCCTCAAGCGCTCCCGGCCACGCTGTACACCGCGGGGTCACGACTGCCGCGACCCCACAGACATCGCGAACCCGCAGGCCACCCCCGCCCCCTGGACACGTGACCGGCGACCGGTCCCGGCACCACCACCCCTCACAATCCGCTCAAGAGCAGGAGTCCGTACGCCATGGCCACCTTCCTCTCATCAGTGGGCCGATTCGCCTTCCGGCGACGCGGCCTGGTGACTCTGCTGTGGCTCGCCGCCCTCGTGGGAATCGGCGTCGCCGCCTCGTCCGCTCCCACACCGCCGGCCGACACGTTCTCCATGCCGGGCACCGAGTCCCAGAAGGCCTTCGACCTGCTCAAGGAGAAGTTCCCGGCGGCGAACGCGAGCGGCGCCACCGCCCGTGTGGTGCTCCGCGCCCCGCAGGGCCACAAGCTCGCGGACCCGGAGGAGAAGGCCAAGGTCGGGGACCTGGTGGCCCGGCTCGGCAAGGCACCCGAAGTGGTCGCCGTGTCCGACCCGTTCAAGACGAACGCCGTCAGCAAGGACGGCACCACCGCCTACGCGGTCGCCACCTACAAGGTCGCCGCCACCGAACTGAACGACAAGGCGCACAACGCCCTCACCGAAACCCTCGACCAGTCCCGCAAGAGCGGCCTGACCGTCGAGGCCGGCGGTGACGCGGTCAAGCTGGAGGCCGCGGGCGGCGGCGCCGAGGGCATCGGCATCCTGGTCTCCGCTCTCGTCCTGGTCCTCACCTTCGGCTCGATGATCGCCGCGGGCATGCCCCTGCTGACCGCGCTCATCGGCGTCGGTATCGGCACCTCCGCGATCACCGCGCTCGGCTCCACGCTGGGCCTGTCGAGCACCACCACCACGCTGGCGATGATGATCGGCCTCGCGGTCGGCATCGACTACGCCCTGTTCGTCATCTCCCGCTACCGCTCCGAACTGTCCGAGGGCCGCGAGCGCCAGGACGCCGCCGCACGCGCCGTCGGCACCGCCGGCACCGCCGTCGTCTTCGCCGGCCTCACCGTGATCATCGCCCTGGCGGGCCTCGCCGTGGTCAACGTGCCGATGCTCACCAAGATGGGCCTCGCCGCGGCCGGAACGGTCGCCATCGCGGTCCTCATCGCTGTCACCCTCGTCCCCGCCCTCCTCGGCTTCGCACCGATCAAGGTCATGCCCCGCGCCGAGCGCAAGCGGTTCTACGGCAAGCCACTGAGCGAACGTCAGCAGCGCAAGGCGGACAAGCGGGCCGCACGTCAGAAGCCGAACATCGGCACCCGCTGGGGCACGTTCGTCGTCCGCCGCCCCCTGGCCGTCCTGGTCGTCGGTGTCGTGGGCCTCGGCGCCCTCGCCATCCCCGCGGCCAGCCTGCAGCTCGGTCTGCCGAGCGAGGGCACGTACGCGAAGGACACCACCCAGCGCAAGGCGTACGACATGCTGTCCGCCTCCTTCGGAGCCGGCTTCAACGGCCCGCTGACCATCACGGTCCAGGGCAAGGACACGGCCGGCGCGGCGGGCAAGGTCGGCCAGCAGCTCGCCAAGGTCAAGAACGTCGCGACGGTGAGCTCCGCGTCCGTCAGCCCCAAGGGTGACACGGCGATCATCACGGTCGTACCGAAGACCGGCCCGATGGACGACGCCACCGAGGAGCTGGTGAAGACCATCCGCGGCATGAAGGACGACTTCCGGTCCTCCGCCAACGCCACGGTCCTGGTCAGCGGCCAGACCGCCCTCTACATCGACTTCTCCAAGACTCTCGACGACGCGCTCCTGCCCTACCTGGGGCTGGTCGTGGGCCTCGCCTTCCTCCTGCTGATGCTGGTCTTCCGCTCGGTCCTCGTCCCGCTCAAGGCGGCCCTGGGCTTCCTGCTCTCGGTCGGCGCGGCGCTCGGCGCGGTCGTCGCGGTCTTCCAGTGGGGCTGGCTCGCCGAGATCTTCGGCATCCACCAGACGGGCCAGGTCATGAGCACGCTGCCGATCTTCATGATCGGTGTGGTCTTCGGTCTCGCGATGGACTACGAGGTCTTCCTCGTCGCCCGGATGCGCGAGGCGTACGTCCACGGGGCGAGCCCCTCCGATGCCGTGGTCACCGGCTTCCGCTACGGCGGACGAGTCGTCACCGCCGCCGCGATCATCATGACCAGCGTCTTCTCCAGCTTCATCCTGGACACGAACGACTTCGTGAAGATGATGGGCTTCAGCCTCGCCACCGCCGTCCTCTTCGACGCCTTCGTGGTCCGCATGGCCCTGGTCCCGGCCCTGTTCGCCCTGCTCGGCAGGTCCGCCTGGTGGCTGCCGGGCTGGCTGGACAAGCTGCTGCCGAACATGGACGTGGAGGGCGAGAAACTCAACCGCCTCCCGGCCGCCGCCCCGATCCCCGGCGCCCGCCACGAGCACCAGCACGAGCCCGAGTACATCGGCTGACCGTCCACCCCTGACCCCGGGCCGTGATCCCCCGTCCGGCCCGGCAGGCGGCCACCGCCGGCCCGGTGCCTCACAGCACCGGGCCGGCGGTGGCAGGCCCATACGCGGCAGGACCGGCCGACGTCTTCCACTCGCGCGGCCGCACACGAACGGGGCGGCGTACGCCGACGGGGTGTCGGGGTACGCCGCCCTCGGTGGTGCGAGGCCGACAGGGAGCGGGGTACTCCTTCAGAGACTGCGGGCGGTGACGTCACCGTAGGAGGTGGTGGCGTGGATGTTCAGGCCGGCGTTGCCGCCGTCGCTGTTGTTGAGCGCGTTGTGGACGCGGCCGTAGGTGGTGCCTGCGTCCAGGGAGGCGGAGACTCCGGGGGCGGCGCCGACCGTGATGTCGCCGTGCTCGGTGCGCAGGGTGACCTTGCCCTTCACGGCTTCGGTGATGTGGAGGGCGCCCTTCTGGGTGCTGATCTCGGCGGGGCCGCCGAGGCGGCCCACGGAGATGTCGCCGTACTGGAGGGTGAGGTGGGCGCCGGCGGTCTCGTCGAGCTCGACCGTGGCCTGCGCGGCCTCGAAGGTGACGTCGCCGAGCCGTCCGACGCTGCGGAGCTCGGCGAGGGCCGCCTTCGCCTCGACGCGGGAGCCGGCGGGCAGTTGGACGGTCACCTCGACGGACCCGGAGTTGCCGAGCATCCGGTTCTTGGCCTCCGGGGTCTCGATCCGCAGGACGCCGTCACCGAAGGCGACCGTGATCTGCTCCGCCGCCTTCACGTCGCGGCTCTTGGCGGGATCCTGGGGCTGGACCTCGACGGTGGTGTCGGCCCGGTCCGCGGCGACGAACCGGATGCGTCCCGCGGAGATGTCCAGGACGGCCGAGACGGGGGCGGGGGTGTCGAACTTCTGCATCGTGCACTCCTTGGATCTGCTGTTTCCGATAATGGAAACGCTACGTTGCATTCATGGAACTTGCAACATGTCCGTTGCGAACAATCGCCATAAGTGCAGTTAGATGGCGGGATTTCGTTGCAATGGCTTTGAATCTAATGCAACAACCCTCACCTCGTTCATTGCAATGACTAGAGGGTGAACGCTATCGGTGGACCGTCCAGGTGTCGCCGCCGGCCAGCAGTGCGGCCAGGTCGCCCTTGCCGTTCTGCACGATCGCCGTGTCCAGCTGGTCGGCCATCTGGGTGTCGTACACGGGCCGGTCCACCGACCGCAGCACACCGATCGGGGTGTGGTGCAGGGTGTCCGGGTCGGCGAGCCGGGACAGGGCGAAGGCGGTGGTCGGCGACTCGGCGTGGGCGTCGTGGACCAGAATCCGGGACTCGTTGTCCGCGGTCACGTCGACCACCTTCAGGTCACCGGTGGCCGCATCGCGGACGACGCCCTTGGACAGATCGCTGCCGAAGCGGATCGGCTGTCCGTGCTCCAGCCGGATCACCGCCTCCTCGGCCTGCTGCTTGTCTTTCAGTGCCTCGAAGGCGCCGTCGTTGAAGATGTTGCAGTTCTGGTAGATCTCGATCAGCGCGGTGCCCGGGTGGGCGGCTGCCTGGCGCAGCACCTCGGTCAGGTGTTTGCGGTCGGAGTCGATGGTGCGGGCGACGAAGGAGGCCTCCGCGCCGATGGCCAGCGACACCGGGTTGAAGGGTGCGTCCAGGGAGCCCATCGGCGTCGACTTGGTGATCTTGCCGACCTCCGAGGTCGGCGAGTACTGACCCTTGGTCAGGCCGTAGATCCGGTTGTTGAACAGCAGGATCTTCAGGTTCACATTGCGGCGCAGCGCATGGATGAGGTGGTTGCCGCCGATGGACAGGGCGTCGCCGTCACCGGTGACCACCCACACGCTCAGATCGCGCCGGCTGGTGGCCAGTCCGGTGGCGATGGCGGGGGCGCGTCCGTGGATGGAGTGCATGCCGTAGGTGTTCATGTAGTACGGGAAGCGGGAGGAGCAGCCGATGCCCGAGACGAAGACGATGTTCTCCTTGGCGAGGCCCAGCTCCGGCATGAAGCCCTGGACGGCCGCCAGGATCGCGTAGTCACCGCAGCCGGGGCACCAGCGCACCTCCTGGTCGGACTTGAAGTCGCGGCCGGACAGCGGCACTTCGGACCTGGGGACGAGGGTCAGGAGCTCAGCGGGCATCGATGGCCTCCTTGAGGGCGGTCGCGAGCTGCTCCGCCTTGAACGGCATGCCGTTGACCTGGTTGTAGGAGCGGGCGTCGACCAGGTACTTCGCCCGGATCAGGGTGGCGAGCTGCCCGAGGTTCATCTCGGGGACGACGACCTTGTCGTAGCCCTTGAGCACCTCACCCAGATTGCGCGGGAAGGGGTTGAGATGACGCAGGTGGGCCTGTGCGATGGACTCGCCGGCCTTGCGCAGCCGCCGTACCGCCGCGGTGATCGGGCCGTACGTCGAGCCCCAGCCGAGGACAAGCGTCCTCGCGCCGTGCGGGTCGTCGACCTCGATGTCCGGGACGGTGATGCCGTCGATCCTGGACTGGCGGGTGCGGACCATGAAGTCGTGGTTGGCCGGGTCGTAGGAGATGTTGCCCGTGCCGTCCTGCTTCTCGATGCCGCCGATCCGGTGCTCCAGACCTGGCGTACCCGGGACCGCCCACGGCCGGGCCAGCGTCTGCGGGTCACGCTTGTACGGCCAGAAGACCTCGGTGCCGTCCTCCAGGGTGTGGTTCGGGCCCTGCGCGAACTGCACGGTCAGGTCCGGGAGTTCGTCCAGTTCCGGGATGCGCCAGGGCTCGGAGCCGTTGGCGAGATAGCCGTCGGAGAGCAGGAACACCGGCGTGCGGTAGGTCAGCGCGATACGGGCGGCTTCGAGGGCGGCGTCGAAGCAGTCGGCCGGGGTGCACGGGGCGACGATCGGCACCGGCGCTTCGCCGTTGCGGCCGTACATCGCCTGGAGCAGGTCCGCCTGCTCGGTCTTGGTCGGCAGACCGGTGGACGGCCCGCCGCGCTGGATGTCGATGACGAGCAGGGGCAGCTCCAGGGAGACGGCGAGGCCGATGGTCTCGCTCTTGAGCGCCACACCCGGGCCGGAGGTCGTCGTCACCCCCAGTGAGCCGCCGAAGGCCGCCCCCAGCGCCGCGCCGATGCCGGCGATCTC
>NZ_JBSFDG010000025.1:0-108095 GCF_053593775.1 Streptomyces sp. NPDC002092 | reverse complement strand
ACAGCGCCGATGGTACTGCAGGGGGGACCCTGTGGGAGAGTAGGACGCCGCCGAACAATTGTTGAGAAAACCCCCGCACCATTCGGTGCGGGGGTCTTCTGCGTTTAGGCTCGGGTTATGCGCTATGACCTAGTGATCTTCGACAATGACGGTGTCCTCGTCGACAGCGAGCCCATCTCCAACCGGCTCCTGGCCGCCTACCTCACCGAGTTGGGGCACCCCACCACCTACGAGGAGTCGCTTCGGGACTACATGGGCTCTGCCATGCACCGGATCCATGACCTGATCGAGGAGCGGACCGGGCAGCGGCTTCCGGAGGACTTCGACGACGTCTTCCATGCGCGGGTCTTTGCGGCGTTCGAGCGGGAGTTGGAGCCCGTTGCCGGGGCCGTCGGTGTCGTGGAGAAGCTGGCCGCTGACGGGGTGCCGTACTGTGTCGCGTCCTCCGGGAGTCATGAGCGGATCCGGGTGGGGCATCGGAAGACCGGGCTGGATCGGTGGTTCGATGACGGGCGGATCTTCAGTTCGCAGGATGTGGGGCGGGGGAAGCCGGCGCCGGACCTGTTCCTCTACGCGGCCGAGCGGATGGGGGTCGCACCGGAGCGTTGTGTGGTCGTCGAGGACAGTCCGCTGGGGGTGCAGGCGGCCGTGGCGGCCGGGATGGATGTGTACGGGTTCACCGCCATGACGCCGGCCGAGCGGCTCGTCGGGGCAACGCAACTCTTCAGTGATCTCGGGGAGTTGGCTGACCTGCTCGTATGACGTCGGCATCGGTGGGCGGCTGACATTTGTCATGCCGAGCTCCGGACGATCGTTTCTACTGGAGACCGGGTGCCGGACGCGAAGCTGAGGGCATGACGACGAACACGGTGACCCAGGGCCAGAGCAGCAACCAGACTCCCAGCGCGCTCGACAACTTCCGCCCGCTGATCGTGGATGTGGCGGTCCCGCTCGGTTCGTACTACCTGTTCAAGGACGCCTTCGGGATGAGCACCTTCGCGGCGCTCGCCTGGAGCAGCGTCGTCCCCGCGGTGCGGACCGTCTGGAGCGTGGTGAAGGAGCGCAGGACGAATGGGCTGGCGGGGCTGATCCTCGTAGTGAACGTGGTCTCCCTGCTGCTGAGCTTCGTCTCCGGTGACCCGCGGCTGATGCTCGCCAAGGACAGCGCGGTCAGCAGCACGGTCGGTATCGGCATCCTGGTCTCGGTGGCTCTCGGCCGGCCGATGATGACCGCCGGGATGAAGCCCTTCCTGGTGAAGGGCGACCCCAAGAAGGAGGCCGCGTGGCAGCGACTGGCCTCGGGCCGGGCGGCCGCCTCGGTCGACTTCCTGCGCAAGGAGCGGACGTTCTCCGTGGTCTGGGGCGTGGCGCTGCTCGCCGAGTGTGTGGCGCGGATCGTGGGGGCGTACACCGTCCCCGTGGACACCATGGTCTGGCTCGGAGGCGTCGTGATGGCCGGTGTGATGGTGCTGACCTTCCTCGTCAGCGGTGGGCTGGCCGCCGGGCCGATGGAGGAGATGCTCCGCGCCGAGGCAGAGGCCGAAGAAGCAGCCGCTCGGTACGCCATCGCCGTCGCCGCCTGACAGAGAAAGTAAAGCTGAGGGAAATTCAACTTTGGCTTGATCTACCCACAGGTAGCCCGGGGCCCTACGCTCGCCGCCATGACAGATGTGCTGCGGCGCGGTAGGGCCTCTTTGGCGTTCAGTTTCCTTGCCCAGGGCGCCACCTTCGCCCTTCTGGTGACCCGTATCCCGGCCATTCAGGACCGGTACGGGGTCTCCGACGCGCTGCTGCCCGCCTTCCTGGCCGCCGTGCCGATCCTGGCCGGCGTCGGGAGTGTGACGACCGAGCAGCTGGTGAAGCGGATACGGCCCGGTCTGCTGCTGCGGTGCCTGCAGCCCGTGGTGCTCCTGGCGCTCCTCGGTGTCGGGTCCGGGGATCAGCTGGCCGAGCTGGGGATCGCGCTGGGGGCCTTCGGGCTGGCGGTGGGCGGGCTCGACGCCTCGATGAACATGCTCGGGGTGAGCCTGCAGCGGGCGTACGGGCGCAGCATCATGCTCAGCTTCCATGCGGCGTTCAGCCTGGGCGGGATCGTGGGGGCCTCGCTCGCCTGGGTGGGGGCGCACTGGCATCTGGCGCTGTGGGTGTCGTATCTGCCGGTCGTCGCGGTGCTGTTGCCGGCCACGCTGGTCGGGAGCCGGTGGTACGTCGACTCTGGTGCCTCCGTCGGCGTGGCGGAGGAGGGGGAGGGCCAGGCGCCGGGGCAGTCCGTCGTCTTCAAGCTGCTGCTGCCGCTGTGTCTGGTGATGACCTTCGCGTACATCGGGGACTCGACCGTCTCCAACTGGAGTGCCAAGTATCTGAAGGACGTCCTCGGGAGTTCGGAGCAGCTGTCGACCGTGCCGTACAACGTGTACATGGTGACCACGCTGCTGGGGCGGTCGCTCGGGGACCTGGGGGTACGGCGGTTCGGGGCGGTGGCGGTCGTGCGGCTGGGGGCGCTGGTGGCGGCGCTGGGGTTCGCGGTGGTGGCCCTGGCGCCGGGGGCGTGGGTGGGGATGCTCGGGTTCACGCTGCTCGGGTTGGGGCTGTGTGTGCTGGTGCCGCAGACCTTTGCGGCGGCCGGGCGGCTGTTCCCGCATGCCTCCGATGCGGCCGTCGCGCGGCTGAATGTGTTCAACTACGTCGGCTTTC
Source organism: Streptomyces sp. NPDC002092 (assembly GCF_053593775.1). Lineage (NCBI taxonomy): Bacteria > Bacillati > Actinomycetota > Actinomycetes > Kitasatosporales > Streptomycetaceae > Streptomyces > Streptomyces sp. NPDC002092. Next base: position 105,401 of record NZ_JBSFDG010000025.1, on the reverse strand, counting down.
TGATCGGCTCGCCGCTGGTGGGTGCGCTGGGGGATGCGTGGAGCTACCGCGGGGCCATGGCCGTCCCGATGGTGTTGGTGCTGGTGACCGTGGTCTACGCCAGGTCGTTCGCTCCTCAACCGGACCGATACGGTGGCGGGCATGAGCGGCCGCGCACAGCTGATGTGGGACGAGGCAGTAACGGGCTATGACTTCGGTCCGGACCACCCGATGGATCCGGTCCGGCTCGCCCTGACCAGGCGCCTTGTCGATGCCTTCGGGCTCGACAAGGAGGTCGGGGTGGTGGCGGCGAAGCCCGCCGGGGAGTCGACGCTGCGGCTCGTCCACCGGGAGGACTACGTCGACGCGGTGAAGGCGGCTTCGGCGGATCCGGAGGCGGCGGACGGGGCGTACGGGCTGGGGACGATGGACGATCCCGCCTTCGCCGGTATGCACGAGGTGTCCGCGCTGATCGCGGGGCAGTCGGTGGGGGCCGCGGAGGCGGTGTGGCGCGGGGACGCGCTGCACGCGGTGAACTTCGCGGGCGGGCTGCATCATGCGATGCCGGGGAGTGCCTCGGGGTTCTGCATCTACAACGACGCCTCGCTGGCGATCGCCCGGTTGCTGGAGCTGGGCGCCGAGCGGGTCGCGTACGTCGATGTGGACGTGCATCACGGGGACGGTGTGCAGGCGGCCTTCTGGGAGGACCCGCGGGTGCTGACGATCTCGCTGCACGAGCATCCGCGGACGTTGTTTCCGCAGACCGGGTGGCCGGAGGAGACGGGGGCCGACTCGGCGGAGGGCTCGGCCGTCAATGTGGCGCTGCCGGCCGGGACCGGGGATGCCGGGTGGCTGCGGGCCTTCCATGCCGTCGTACCGGAACTGATCGCGGATTTCCGGCCGCAGGTGCTGGTGACGCAGCACGGGGCCGACACGCACTTCGAGGATCCGCTGGCGCATCTGGCGGTGTCGCTGGACGCGCAGCGGGCCGTGCAGGTCGCCTGCCATTCGCTTGCGCACGAGTACGCCGACGGGAAGTGGGTTGCGCTGGGTGGTGGTGGTTACGCGGTGGTCGAGGTCGTGCCGCGGTCGTGGACGCATCTTGTGGGGATCGCGGCGGGGCGGGAGATCGCCCCGGAGGCCGTGATCCCGGAGGGGTGGCGGCAGGAAGTGTTCGCGCGGACGCGGCAGTTGGCGCCGGCGCGGATGACCGATGGGCGGTGGCCGGTGTCGTACCCCTCCTGGGAGGCGGGGTACGACCCGGCGGACCGGTTGGATCAGGCTGTGCTGGCTACTCGGCGGGCTGTGTTTCCGCTGCGGGGGTTGCTGGCGTAGGGGTGCCGCTTCCCCGCGCTTGCGGGGTGCCGCTGTCTTTGGGACGGGTGCCGCCCTTAGCGGCACGATTGCCCGCAGCTACGACGGGTGCAGCGGCGCCCCCCTGGTGTGTCAGCTGCAGTGGCCCGAGTCGCCGGCCGACGCGGTGCCGATGGTGCCGGTCCACGCGACGCAGTGGCCACGGCCGTTGACGTAGACCGGGCCGGCGTAGCTCGTGTACTGGCCGGAGTCCTTGGCGGCGTTCTGGCCGCTGTCGAGAGCTGCCAGGGCGACCTCCATGTGGATCCTGGCCCCCGTGGTGTTGCGGACGGTCACGGCGCAGTTCTTGCCCTTCGACTCGTTCCAGGTCAGGTAGACCGTGCCCACCCGGGCGACCGGGGTGGAGTCGATGACCTTGTAGCCGGTGCCGCAGGCACCGTTGTACGACGCGGCTGCCGCCCTGGTGGTGGTGGCCGCCGAGGCCGGAGCGGTGGCGGCGACGGTGCCGCCGAGCGCCAGCACGGTGAGTGCGGCGGCGGTCGTGGCGCGACGGGACAGGTTCATGGTGTTCCCCCTGGTGATGTGTTGGTCGATTCGGTGGGGACGGTTGGTCGTTGCCGTCCACGCATGGTGAGACCAGGGAGCCCCCACGACGGTTGTGGGCCGTTGTGTCCCTGTTCTGTCACCAGTGTCACGGGAGCTGTTACGCCAACTGTGCGGTGTTTGCGCGTTCGTATGCCCCTCCCCGTTCCCGTCCGACACCATCGAGGTGTGTTGAGCACCGGAGCCCTGCGGGCCCATCTCCTGGCCGCCCGTCTCGCCGGGCCCGTGGCCACCTCCCGGGAGGAGAGCCTGCGCAGCTATCGGCTGTTCGCTGCCGGCGACCCCCGCGTGCTGATCGGGCTGGATCCCGAATGGACATGGGCGCAGCGGGATCTGATCGAGTTGATGGCGGACAAGTGTGGCGTTTCGGCCGATCCGAGGCATGTCTCCGGCCATGACGTGATCGATCCGGAGCGAACTCTGACCGCTCTGGATGCCTTCGCGGACCGTCTGGCCGCAGCCGCGCAGCGCGGCGCCGCTGTGCTCCTCGGCACCGGTCACCCGCACCGGCTGCTCGGCTTCTACGCCGCCTTGGCGGACGCGCTGTCGGCGGCGGGATGTACCGTCCTCACACCGGCGCATGGTCACTGTGTCGACATAACGACCCGGTTCGGTCTACGCACGTACAACCTTGACTACGTACAAGGAGTCGCGCTGGTGCGGGAACCCGGCACGTCCCGCCCCGGTTGTGCGACCGGCGCGCACACGCATTCACCGCTCCCGGTTCGTACCGCGCTGGCCGCGGCGGCCGAGGCCGGCGGGCCGCTTCCCGAGTTGGTCGTCGGGGACCACGGCTGGGTCTGCGGGGCAGGTCAGCTGGGGTTCGAGGCCATTGGGCTGGCCGATACGGACGACCCCGCGCTCTTCGTGGGAGAGGCCGAGGGGTCCGTGTCCGTCGTCGTTCCACTTGATGACGCTGTGCGGTCTGATTACTACCGGCCGCTTACCCGCTACGTACTCAATCGAGCGTGTCTGTCACAGTAGGCCAGTGATGGGCATGCGATGGGTGCACCTCTTCCCCACTCGCATCACCCGCCCCTACATTGGGGAGTGAGCACGCAGCGACGAAGAGTCACCGGAAGGGGAAGCCGGTGGCCGTCGAGTGCGGAAGGTTCAGGTGTGTCATGGCTGCTGAGCAGAGGCCTCTGAGCGAGGTTCAGTTCCTTACCGTGGCGGAGGTCGCCTCGGTGATGCGAGTGTCGAAGATGACCGTGTACCGCTTGGTGCACAGCGGTCATCTGCCCGCGATCAGGGTGGGGCGGTCCTTCCGCGTCCCCGAGAACGCGGTTCACGAGTACCTCCGCGAGAGCTACGTGGGGGTGGAAACCGCCTGACGACGTTCGCTCCGGGGGGATCCTCAGGGCACTTCGGGATCTCCCCCGGCGCCCTCGATTACGACCTCAGCGCTCGGGCGGGTAGGCTGACCCCTCGTAGGTCGTATGGGCCCATGGCGCCCAGCACCGAGTGATGAGAAGTGAGCGAGGGTAGTCGTGGGCTCTGTTATCAAGAAGCGGCGCAAGCGGATGGCCAAGAAGAAGCACCGCAAGCTGCTCAAGCGCACGCGCGTTCAGCGTCGCAACAAGAAGTAAGCGACGCTCCAGGAGCGTGTTCTGTGGCCCCCCACCGCAACCGGTGGGGGGCCACACGCGTTTGGAGTTCACAGAAGCTCCCAGAAGCGCACGGGACCTCGCGCAAGGCCTGTGCGTACGCACGTGTTTCACATGGCTTGGTCTGTTCGTATGTCTGTGGATGTCGTCACTTCGTGCATTGGGTGGTCATCACAGCGCAACATCGACCCGCTAAGTTGGCCGCACACGGGGAACGCGGCAGGCTACGAGTACCGGATGGGCTGGAAGGAAGGCGCAGATCTTGGGCAAGGTCGTGCTCGTGACCGGAGTGGCCCGCAGGCTTGGGGGCCGGTTCGTACGACGGATCCAGCGTGACCCGCAGGTGGACCGGGTCGTCGCCGTGGATGCGGTCCCACCCGAGCACCACCTGGGCGGTGCCGACTTCATCCAGGCCGACATCCGGCAGCCCACCATCGCGCGCGTGCTGGCCGAGACGGGCGCCGACACGGTCGTCCACATGGATGTGAGCGCGACCGGGCTCGGCAGCGGCAGCCGGACCGCGATCAAGGAAACCAACGTCATCGGCACGATGCAGCTGCTCGGCGCCTGCCAGAAGTCGCCGACCGTGAAACGGCTCGTCGTGAAGTCCAGTACGAACGTGTACGGGTCCGCGCCCCGTGATCCCGCGGTGTTCACCGAGACGACCCCGCCCAAGTCCCTGCCGAGCGGCGGCTTCGCCAAGGACACCGTCGAGGTCGAGGGGTATGTACGGGGCTTCGCGCGCCGGCGGCCGGATGTGGCCGTGTGTGTGCTGCGGTTCGCGAACATCCTGGGGCCCACGGCCGACACGCCGCTCGCCTCCTATTTCGCGCTGCCGGTCCTGCCGACCGTGTTCGGCTACGACCCACGGCTGCAGTTCGTGCACGAGGACGACGTGATCGAGGTGCTGCGGATCGCCTCGCACGAGCCCGAGCGGGGCACCCTCAACAGCGGCACGTTCAACATCGCCGGCGACGGCGTCCTGCTGCTCTCCCAGTGCTCCAGGCGGCTCGGCCGGCCCACGGTGCCGCTGCTGCTGCCCGCGGTCACCTGGGCGGGCTCCCTGGTGCGTACGCTGGGCATGACGGACTTCTCGCCCGAACAGATCCGGCTGCTGACCCACGGCCGGGTCGTGGCGACGGACCAGATGCGTGAGACGCTCGGATTCAAGCCGAAGTACACGACCGCGGAGACGTTCGCGGACTTCGCGCGCAGTCACGGACCCGGTCTCCTGCCGCCGGAGGCCCTTGCGGGGGCCGTCGACCGGATCGCCGCGCTGCCCCTGCCGGGCAGCGGCCACCCCCCGACGCAGAGCGCCAACTGAGGAGCGCATCAACGATGGCGGATGCCAAGGTCATTCCGTTCGACGACGACCGGTCCCGTGGGAGTGCCGTACAGCGGCCGCCGCGGCGTCGGGGCGCGGGGAGCCGACGCAAGACCGGGGAACCCGCGCTGGTCGGCGACGTCCAGCCCCTGCCCAGCAGGTCGCGCACGCAGGATGATGTTCCTGTGACGCATGAGGAACAGCCGCCCCAGCGGCCGCAGAACGACGGCGGCCTGGAACGGCGCGTCGCGAGCGGCCTGAGCTTCCTGCGCCGCCGCCTCACGGGCGACTACGAGGTCGACGACTTCGGGTACGACGAGGAGTTGACCGACCAGGTCCTGATGTCCCTGCTGCGGCCGGTGTACGAGAAGTACTTCCGGGTCGAGGTGAAGGGCATCGAGAACATCCCGTCGGAGGGCGGCGCGCTGATCGTCGCCAACCACTCCGGGACGCTTCCGCTGGACGGCCTGATGATGCAGGTCGCCGTCCACGACAACCATCCCGCAGACCGTCATCTGCGCCTGCTCGCGGCGGATCTCGTCTTCATGCTGCCGGTGGTCAACGAACTGGCCCGCAAGCTCGGCCACACCCTGGCCTGCGCGGAGGACGCCGAGCGGCTGCTGGGGCAGGGCGAGCTGGTCGGGGTCATGCCGGAGGGCTTCAAGGGCATCGGCAAGCCCTTCAGCGAGCGCTACAAGCTCCAGCGCTTCGGCCGCGGCGGCTTCGTCTCCACCGCGCTGCGCCACGGCACGCCGATCATCCCGTGCTCGATCGTCGGGGCGGAGGAGATCTACCCGATGATCGGCAACGCGAAGACCCTGGCCCGCCTGCTCGGCTTCCCTTACTTCCCGCTGACGCCGACGTTTCCGTGGCTCGGTCCGCTGGGTGCGGTGCCGCTTCCGACGAAGTGGACGATCCAGTTCGGCGAGCCGATCCCGACGGACGGCTATCCGCCGGAGGCGGCGGAGGACCCGATGCTGATGTTCAACCTGACGGACCAGGTGAGGGAGCAGATCCAGCACACGCTGTACAAGTTGTTGGTGCAGCGGCGGTCTGTGTTCTTCTGAGGCGAGGTCGGCGACTGAGGAGTCGGCGGACGGAGTCCGGCGCAGCCGTGCGAAGCCCGCGCAGCGGTGCGAGGGCGGCAGACAGGAGGGGCCAAGTTGTTGGTGCAGCGGCGGTCTGTGTTCTTCTGAGGCTTTCGTACGGCAACGGGGGCGCCCCCATGGAGAGGGGCGCCCCCGTTGCCGTACGGGCTACTGGCTTGTTTCGTTGCCTTCGATGCCTAGGCCGGGGAGCAGGCCCGGGAGTAGGGGCGGGATCGTCACGTCCGGCTCGGTGGGCGGGGACTTGGTGGAGGACGGGGAGGTGCCGGCGGTGTCCTTGGGGGGCTCGAGCAGGCCGCCGGTGCTGCCTCCGAGCAGGCCCTCGCCGGTGGGGCCGGTCGACTGGCTGGGGCTGCTGGAGTGGCTGTGCTTGGAGGAGCCGCTGCCGCTCCCGGATGTCGCGGATCCCCTGCCGGAGCCGGGTGTGCCCTTGGACGCCGGACCCGAGCCGTGGTGCTTGCCGTGGCCGCCGCCGTGGGCCGCGGACGGGGGCAGCAGGGACTGCAGCGGGGCGACCTCTTCGTCTATGGCGGCGAACACCGACGACACCTGGTTGCTGACGTCCCCGAGCTGCACCGGGAGTTTCTGGCGGAGGGCGCCCCAGACCTCGCGGTGCGAGCGGGAGAAGGCGGACAGGGCCTGGATGGGGCCGAGGGACCCGGGGTCCCGCTCGTACGCCTCGTGCAGCAGCCGGTGGCCCTCGGACGCGTCCCGCGTCATGCCCGACAGGGTGCGGCGGATCTCGCCGACGGACTCGTGATCGAGGTGGCCGCCGCCGCGGCCGCGCTCCATCAGGCGGCGGGCCTCGGCCAGCCGGGTGGAGGCCTGATCGAGGTAGGCCACTCCGCGCTCGTCGTCCCCGTCGGACAGGTAGTTGAGCTTGAAGTCCTCGATGCCGCGTTTGAGCCCGTAGAGCGAGTCGCCGGGCAGGGCGTCCGAGCTGGCGGCGGCGACTCCGCCGAAGGCGCCCGCCGCGACTCCGACGCTGAGCCCGCCCGCGGCCAGGCCCTTGGTCAGCCGCGACCGCGGTCGCAGCTTGCCCAGTGGGCTCGCCCGGTGCGCGCCGCGGGAACGCTGTTCGGGTACCGCGGTGTCCGCCGCCTCGCCGCCGGCGCCCTCCTGCACCATGGCCTCGAACGCGGCCACCAGTTGTGCTCGTTGGACGACCTTGACCTCGGGGTCCAGCTCCGGTCTGGGCAACTCGCCGAGACACTCCGTGAGGGCCAACAGACGGCCCTGCTCGGTCTGTTCCGCAGCAGCCGGGGCCGGGGCCGGTCCTTCGGACTGCTCGGCCGCCGTGCCCTGGTCCGGCTGCTCCTCCAGGGCCTGGGCGAAGGCGTTCGCCCGCCGGTGTGCCGATACGTTCGCGATCACTGGCGGCACCTCCTCTCGTGATGACGGTCGACTCCCCAGGGGGTCCTGAGGGTTGCACGCTCTGACCACATCCACACGATCGGGTGATCGGAGACGGCCAGGGAGTGACCACAGGGAGCCTGCATCCCGCACAACGAGTGTCTCGGCACTTGGGTTACGGACGACGGATGATCGGATCGGGAAGTCAACGGACTTTCACTGACAGCTAGTTGGGCATCACTGAGCGTGTACCGGTGTGTTCTGTCAGGTCCCGCGTAGGGCGTCCCGTCAGCGGGCGTCGTCCGGGAGGAGGCGGGCCAGGGTGCGTACGGCTCGGTACTGGAGGGTCTTGATGGCGCCCTCGTTCTTGCCCATCACGCGGGCGGTCTCGGCGACGGAGAGACCCTGGAGGAAGCGGAGCGTGACGCACTCCTGCTGCTGGGGGTTGAGACGTCGTACGGCGTCGAGCAGGGCGGCGTTGGAGAGGGACTCCAGGACGGAGTCCTCGGGGGAGCGCTCGACCTCGTTGGCGTCGAGCATCTCGCCGGTGGTCACCTCGAGGCGGAAGCGGCTCGACTTGAAGTGGTCGGCGACGAGGTTGCGGGCGATGGTGACCAGCCAGGCGCCGAAGTCGCGGCCCTGCCAGGTGAAGGTGCCGATGCGGCGCAGGGCGCGCAGGAACGTCTCGCTGGTGAGGTCCTCGGCGGTGGCTTTGCCGCCGACGCGGTAGTAGATGTACCGGTACACGGTGTCGCTGTACTGGTCGTAGAGGCGGCCGAAGGCGTCGGCCTCGCCGGCCTGGGCGCGTTCGACGAGGTCCATCATCCGGGCGCTGTCGCTGTCCGCGGCCGGGCGGCGGGTGGTGGTGGCACCGGCGGCGCGGCTGCGTCTGCCGACGGCGGCGGTACTGCCGTCGGCGAGGGCGTAGCACGGGCCGACGGGGGTGCTGGCTACGGCTAGGGCGGGGACGGCGTACGCGGTGGGGACGAAGCCGCGCAACAGGCTTTGGACCGTTGCGCGCAGCGTAGCCAGGCCCGAGGCGTCAACCCCGACGTGTGGGTACACGGGACTCCCAGAGGCAGAGCTTCCATCACGTGCAGTGCGGGACCTTTCACCCGTCGTAGCGACGGAGGGGTACCGGTTTGCGTCTGAGGAGAATAACGCTTCGTACAGGCGCTGCTACACCCAGTTGCTCAAATCATCGATTACGTCGCTTCTGTAACCGATTGGTGGCCTATCAAGTGCCGTAGCGTGACCGATTGTTGATCGGTATGGGGCGTGTTTCGAGTGGGAACGGGGCGTGTTGTGGCCGTGTGCAGCCAATGGGACTGGACAGGGGGTGTGGGGGTAGGTCGTGGGGATTGGCGTGTTCGAGGCGGGACCGGTTGCGGTGTGATCAGGAGTGGTGCGGGTGTCGATGTCTTCCCGCCCCCGTACCCCGTTCCGGGGCTCCGCCCCGGACCCGGTCCACCTGAAGGGGCGCGTCCTCACGCGCCGGACCGGCCGGAAGGTGCGCGGATTCGTCGGCTTGGCGCTGGAGGGGCCTGCGTAGCGGTGTTTGCCTGCTCGGCAACTGGCTTTCTGCGCAGGGTGTTTGGTTGCTCGCCGTTGGGCACCGGCGGTCCGCCCTCGGGGCGGCTTGGGCGCGCGATGACGCGATTCGGGTCAGCGGCGGCGTTTGTGGAGGGCGATCGCTGCCGCTGTGCCGCCTGCTACCGCGCCTACGCCTGCTGCTGCGGGGATGCCCACCTTGGCTGCCTTGCGGCCGGTGCGGTAGTCGCGCAGGCGCCAGTCGAGCTTGCGGGCGTGTTTGCGGAGTTTGGTGTCGGGGTTGATCGCGTAGGGGTGGCCGACCAGCGACAGCATGGGGATGTCGTTGTGGGAGTCGCTGTACGCGGCGCAGCGAGAGAGGTCGAGGCCTTCGGCGGAGGCGAGGGCGCGGACCGCTTCCGCCTTCGCGGGGCCGTGGAGGGGTTCGCCGACCAGCTTGCCGGTGTAGACGCCGTCGACGGACTCGGCCACTGTGCCCAGCGCGCCGGTGAGGCCGAGGCGGCGGGCGATCACCGTGGCGATCTCGACCGGGGCCGCCGTGACCAGCCACACCTTCTGGCCCGCGTCCAGGTGCGCCTGGGCGAGCGCGCGCGTGCCCGGCCAGATGCGCTCGGCCATGTACTCGTCGTAGATCTCCTCGCCGATGGACTGGAGCTCCGCGACGCGGTGGCCCTTCACGATGGAGAGGGCCGAGTCGCGGGCCTCCTGCATGTGTTCCGGGTCCTCGACGCCGGCCAGCCGGAACCACGCCTGCTGCCAGGCGAACTTGGCGAGGTCGCGGGTCTCGAAGAACTTGCGCTTGTACAGGCCCCGCCCGAAGTGGAAGAGGGCAGCACCTTGCATCACGGTGTTGTCGAGGTCGAAGAAGGCTGCGGCCTTGTCGTCGCCGAGCACCGGGAACTCCGGTTCCTCCGGGGGGACGTCCTGCGAGGACTTGCGCGCTGCCTCTGCCGAGGCCTCGCCTGCCAACACGCTCCGCGCCGTGGCGGAGCGCCTACGGGGAGTGAGCCATCCGAGAGCGGCCATGCCCGTGAGCATAGCCAGTTTGTTCGGTGCCTCCAGACGCGAGAGGTTTGAACGTTGTGAACTCTCCGCGACCGTGTCGTTAAAGAACTGACCTGATCCACCGCTTCCATGGTGTTTTCGCGGGTGTGCCGCCGCCCTGCGCTCGCGCGAGAATGGCTGACATGAGTCCCCTCTTCCGTCGTAAGGCCCAGGACGCCCAGAGCCGGAGCGTCACTCTCATCCGTAAGCCCGGGTGTCATCTGTGTGATGACGCACAGCTTGTGGTGGAGAAGGTGTGCGCGGAGGTGGGGGTGGCGTGGGAGGCGAAGGACATCTCCCTGGATCAGCAGCTTCACGACCAGTATTGGGAGCAGATTCCCGTGGTTCTCGTCGACGGCCGGCAGCACACCTTCTGGCGCGTGGACGAGCAGCGGTTGCGCAAGGCACTGACTGAGTAGTCCAAGTCGTCCGGAACCTCGCTTAGGATCGACGGCGACTGGTCTCGGGGGCGGGGATCGTAAGAGGAGAGTGTGCGGTTTTGCCCCCACGAGATGAGAAGCGGTGGTGCTTGTGCGCCGGTTCCGCATCAGTGCGCCGGGGGCGCGTGACCCCGGTCACGTTGGCCGGGCAAATCGGACACCATCTTTGTGCACGCGTTCACAAAGACATAGCCTGCTGTCGACGGGGCGGTCTGGGTACGTGTGACCGCCTGCAGCCCCGCTCTACCCGCAGGAGCACCGTGGCAACTGGCCGAACTCACCGACCGGCGACCCGTAGCCGAGGGATTCCCGAGGCCACCGTCGCCAGGCTTCCGCTGTACCTCCGCGCCCTGACCGCACTGTCGGAGCGCTCGGTACCCACGGTCTCCTCCGAGGAGCTCGCGGCCGCGGCGGGGGTCAACTCCGCCAAGCTGCGCAAGGACTTCTCCTACCTGGGTTCGTACGGAACGCGCGGTGTCGGCTACGACGTCGAGTATCTCGTCTACCAGATCTCGCGTGAGCTGGGGCTCACCCAGGACTGGCCGGTTGTGATCGTCGGTATCGGTAACCTCGGCGCCGCCCTTGCCAACTACGGCGGGTTCGCCTCGCGTGGTTTCCGGGTCGCCGCCCTCATAGACGCCGATCCGGCGATGGCGGGCAAGCCCGTCGCGGGGATTCCCGTGCAGCACACCGATGAGCTGGAAAAGATCATCGATGACAACGGGGTGTCCATCGGCGTCATCGCCACCCCCGCCGGCGCCGCCCAGCAGGTCTGCGACCGGCTCGTGGCCGCCGGGGTCACCTCCATCCTGAACTTCGCGCCGACCGTGCTGTCCGTCCCGGACGGCGTGGACGTACGCAAGGTGGATCTGTCGATCGAGCTGCAGATCCTCGCCTTCCACGAGCAGCGCAAGGCCGGCGAGGAGGCCGAGGCCGCGGGTCCCGACGGCTCGGGGCCCGTCGCCGCGGCCCGCCAGGAGTCCGCCGAGCAGGGGCCCGACGGGGACGTACCCGCCGTGATGCCGGCATGAGTCTCCTCGTCGTCGGGCTGAGCCACCGCAGCGCCCCGGTCAGCGTCCTGGAGCGGGCCGCGCTGAGCGCGGACGCCCAGGTCAAGCTGGTGCAGGACACGATTGCCGCGGAGCCCGCCACCGAGGCCGCGGTGCTCGCGACCTGCAACCGCATCGAGCTGTACGCCGACGTCGACAAGTTCCACGCCGGTGTCGCCGAGCTGTCCACGCTGCTCGCCCAGCACAGCGGGGTGGGGCTGGACGAGCTCACGCCCTATCTGTACGTCCACTACGAGGACCGGGCCGTCCACCATCTGTTCTCGGTGGCTTGCGGGCTCGACTCCATGGTCGTGGGGGAAGGGCAGATCCTCGGGCAGATCAAGGACTCGCTGGCCAAGGCGCAGGATCTGCACAGTGCCGGGCGGCTGCTGAACGACTTGTTCCAGCAGGCGCTGCGGGTGGGCAAGCGTGCGCACTCCGAGACCGGGATCGACCGGGCCGGGCAGTCGCTGGTCACCTTCGGGCTGGAGCAGCTGGCGTCCGGGGCGGATGTGCAGGGGTGGGCCCGGGGGAAGAAGGCGCTGGTCATCGGGGCGGGGTCGATGTCCTCGCTGGCCGCTGCGACGCTGGCGCGGGCCGGGGTCGGCGAGATCGTGATCGCCAACCGTACGGGGGAGCGGGCCGAGCGGCTTGCCGAGATCTTGAACGAGGGCTCCGACCAGGGCGTGCTGGCCCGCGCGGTGCCGATGGATGCGGTGTCGGGTGAGCTGACACGTGCCGATGTTGTGGTGTCTTGTACCGGGGCCACTGGGCTTGTGCTGTCTGCCGGCGCGGTTGCTACGGCGGTGCAGGGCCGTGTGGTTGACGGGGCGCCGGAGGCTCGTGCGGGCGCCGGGGCGGTTGCGCAGCCCGGCGGGAACGGGGTGCCGCCCGCGCCCACCCGTGCCGCCCCAGCGGCACGACTGCCCGCAGGCTCCGCGGATGAAGAGAACTGTCCGCTTGATCTTCCTGCTGTGCAGCAGGGGTTCTCCGTCATGGGGGAAGCTGCCGTTGCCGGGATGGATGCGGCGACCCTGGAGCAGCATGCCGTCTGGGTGGACAACGGGGACGTCGACCGGCGTGAGGCGGCCCGGCGGGCGCCCGAGGCCGATGCCGAGCTGATCACCGCGCTCGCCGCCACCGTGGCCACGGTCGGGCGGATTCCGGAGCGCCGTAAGGCCGAGCCGGTCGTCGAGGCTCCGCGGCCCGCGCCCGTGCTGTTCCTCCTGGACCTGGCGATGCCCCGCGACATCGACGCTGCCGTCCACCGGCTGGCCGGGGTGCGGCTCGTCGACATCGAGTCGCTCGCCGAGGCCTCCGCGGACGCTCCGATGGCGGCCGACGTCGACCAGGTCCGCCGTATCGTCGCGGACGAGGTCGCGGCCTTCGGGGCGGCGCTCAGGGCCGCGCACATCACCCCCACCGTGGTGGCCCTGCGCACCATGGCCGCCGATGTCGTCGCCAATGAGATCGCGCGGCTCGAGGGCCGGCTGCCCGGGCTAGACGACAAGCACCGCAGCGAGATCACCCAGACCGTCAAGCGCGTCGTCGACAAGCTGCTGCACGCGCCGACCGTACGAGTCAAGCAGCTCGCGGCCGAACCGGGCGGGGCAGGGTACGCAGATGCCCTGAGGACCCTGTTCGACCTCGACCAGGAAGCGGTGGCCGCCGTCTCCCGGGCCGAGGGCGCCGAAGATGAATCTGAGAACAGCAAGAACCGAGGGCCGGCATGAGTAGCAAGGCATTGAGACTTGGGACGAGGCGAAGCAGACTCGCCATGGCCCAGTCCGGGCAGGTGGCGGACGCCGTGAGCCAGGTGACCGGACGGCCCGTCGAGCTCGTCGAGATCACCACCTACGGCGACACCTCCCGCGAGCACCTCGCGCAGATCGGCGGCACGGGTGTGTTCGTCACGGCGCTGCGCGACGCACTGCTGCGGGGTGAGGTCGACTTCGCGGTTCATTCGCTCAAGGACCTGCCCACCGCGCAGCCCGAGGAGCTGGCGCTCGCCGCCGTCCCGCTGCGTGAGGACCCGCGTGACGTGATCGTCGCCCGGGACGCGCTGAAGTTCACCGACCTGCCGCGCGGGGCGCGCATCGGTACGGGTTCGCCGCGCCGCATGGCGCAGCTGAACGCGTACGCGCGCAGCCACGGGCTGGACATCGACACGGTCCCGATACGGGGGAACGTGGATACCCGGATCGGGTACGTGCGGGACGGTGAGCTGGACGCCGTGGTCCTCGCCGCCGCCGGACTCAACCGGATAGGCCGCAGCGGTGAAGTGACCGACTTCCTGTCGGTCGACACCGTTCTGCCCGCCCCCGGCCAGGGGGCACTGGCGATTGAGTGTGCCGCGGACAACGCGGACCTGATCGCCGCGCTCGGAGAGCTCGACGACCCGTTCACCCGGGTCGCCGTGACCGCCGAGCGGTCACTGCTCGCCGCCCTGGAGGCCGGCTGCAGCGCCCCTGTGGGCGCACTGGCCGACCTTCTGGCCGACGGGCAGGTTGTCAAGGAAATGCGCCTGCGGGGCGTCGTCGGTACCACCGACGGCTCCCGCACGGTGCAGCTGTCCACCACCGGTCCCGTGCCCGAGACGTACGACCAAGCAATGGCGCTCGGCCGTGAACTCGCTGCCGAGATGCTTGCCCAGGGCGCGGCCGGTCTGATGGGGGAGCGAGCACATTGAGCCCCACCACTCTTCCCGCCGGCCTTGAACACGGGCACGTCACCTTCCTCGGTGCCGGACCCGGGGATCCGGGACTGCTGACTCTGCGCGCCGTGGAGGCGCTGGCGAACGCGGACGTCCTCGTCGCCGAGCACGACGTGCTCGACGTGGTGCGTCAGCACGCCAGACAAGGCGTCGCCGAGGTGCACACGGACGGGGGTCCTTCGTCGGACCCGCTTCCGGGCACGGGCACACCTCAGCTCGCGGTTGTTGACAGCTCGTCAACAACCGCTGGGGTCCCCGCGGTACGGGATGCCGCACATCTTGTCATGGAGGCCACGCGGGGCGGCAGGCGGGTCGTCCGTGCGGTGTCCGGGGACCCCGGACTCGATGCGTACGCCGCCGAGGAGATGCTCGCCTGCGCCGCCGCGGGCGTGCCCTTCGAGGTCGTGCCCGGTGTCGCCGCGGCCGTCGGCGTGCCCGCGTACGCCGGTGTTCCGCTGCGCGACGCCGAGGGCGCGGACGTGCGGTTCGTGGACGCCCGTACCGCCTCGGACCGGTGCTGGACGGAGGTGGGCGTCTCCGACGGGACGGTGGTCGTGTCGACGACCCTCGACTCCGTGGGCGCGGCCGCGGGTGAACTGGTGTCGGCCGGCCGTAAGCCGGACACGCCGATCACCGTGACGGTGGCCGGTACGACCACGCGTCAGCGGACCTGGACGGCGACGCTGGGGAGCATCGCCCAGACGCTGAAGCAGGCCAAGGTGCTGCCCTCACCCGAGGGCGCGCGGCCGGTGATAGCCGTGGTCGGTGAGCGTTCCGCCGCCGCCCAGCGCGACCGGCTGTCGTGGTTCGAGTCCAAGCCGCTGTTCGGCTGGAAGGTGCTCGTGCCGCGTACGAAGGAGCAGGCGGCTTCGCTCTCCGACCAACTGCGGTCCTACGGGGCCGTACCGCACGAGGTGCCGACCATCGCCGTCGAGCCGCCGCGCACGCCCCAGCAGATGGAGCGGGCCGTGAAGGGGCTCGTCACCGGGCGGTACGAGTGGATCGCGTTCACCTCGGTCAATGCCGTGAAGGCGGTCCGGGAGAAGTTCGAGGAGTACGGGCTCGATGCCCGGGCGTTCGCGGGGATCAAGGTCGCCGCGGTGGGGGAGCAGACCGCGAAGGCGCTGGTCGCCTTCGGGGTGAAGCCGGATCTGGTGCCGAGCGGGGAGCAGTCGGCTGCGGGGCTCCTTGAGGACTGGCCGCCGTACGACCCGGTGTTCGACCCGATCGACCGGGTGTTCCTGCCGCGGGCGGACATCGCCACGGAGACCCTGGTCGCCGGGCTGATCGAGCTCGGCTGGGAGGTCGACGACGTCACGGCCTATCGGACCGTGCGGGCGTCGCCGCCGCCGGCGGAGACGCGGGAGGCGATCAAGGGCGGCGGCTTCGACGCCGTTCTCTTCACGTCCTCGTCGACTGTGCGGAACCTGGTGGGCATTGCCGGGAAGCCGCACAACGTGACGGTGATCGCGTGTATCGGTCCGGCCACCGCCAAGACCGCTGAGGAGCATGGGCTGCGGGTGGATGTGATGGCTCCGGAGCCGTCCGTGCACAAGTTGGCTGAGGCGCTTGCCGATTTCGGGCTGCGGCGTAGGGCTGCCGCCCTGGATGCCGGGGATCCTGTCACTCGGCCGAGTGAGCGGCGGCCGGGGGCCAGGCGGCGGCGTACGACCTGAGGTGCGTGGGGGTGCGCGGCCCTGGGGGCTGCGCACCCAGACCCCCATCGGCCCAAGGGCCTCGTCCTCAAACGCCGGACGGGCTGGAGGTTGCCGTCACCGTATGCCCATAGCGCAGCAGGTTGTCCGGGTCGTAGTGCGCCTTCGTTCTGCTCAGGCGGGTGTAGACCTCGTCCGTCCAGGCACGGGCCACGTCCTTTTCGTCGCCTGGGCGGCCGTGGAGGTTCACCAGGGTGTGGCCGGTGCTCCACGGGGACACGGCGTCGTGGAGGGCCGTGGTGGCTGATTCCACGGCCGCTGCGGTGCCAGGGTCGGGCAGGACGCCGACCGTTTCCAGGAGGTAGCCGGCGTCGCGGGCGCAGATGGCGTCCTCGACGGGGGCCGGGCGGGAGAGTTCGCCGCCCATGTGGCGGAGTTCGATCAGCAGCAGTGGGAGGTCCGGGACGGCCGGGCCCGCCTGGGCCAGGAACGCTCTCTGCGCGTCCGGGGGCAGCGCCCTGAGCAGGGTGCAGGCCTCGCGGGCGGGGAGCGGGTCGTGCGGGTCCAGGTAGATGCGGTCCATGGCGCCGTACGGCATGTCCTCCACCGTGTCGATGACGACGGGCGCGGCCGTCCGGACAGGGGTCAGGAGGCTCTCGCCCTCCTTCGGGTCGCCGGTCCAGGCGAGGGCGACGCGGGCCCAGAAGCCGCCGCGCAGGGGCTCGGGGATCTGCGGGATCGGCGGCAGGCGCAGGATCGTGTACGCGCTGCACATCTCGGTGGGCAGGGTGGTCGTCCAGTCGGTCCAGGTGCGCAGGACCGCCTCCGCGTGTTCGCCGGAGAAGTAGACGCCGCCGCCGAGGACCGAGGGCAGCGGGAGCAGTTCGAAGGTCAGCTCGGTGACCACGCCCACGTTGCCCTTGCCGCCGCGCAGGGCCCAGAAGAGGTCCGGTTCGGTGTCGGCGGTCACCGTGCGCAGGGTTGCGTCCGGGGTGACGACCTGGACGGAGCGGACCCGGTCGGCCGCGTAGCCGTAGGCCCGGCCGAGGACGGGCAGACCGCCGCCCAGGGTGTAGCCGACGACGCCCGCGTCCGAGGACGACCCGTTGAGCGGGGCGAGGCCGTACGGGGCGGCCGCCTCCAGGACGTCGCGCCACCTCGCCCCCGCGGCGACCGTCGCGGTGCGTTCGGCCGGGTCGATCGTCACTTCGGTCATGCGGGTGGTGCTGATGAGCAGGCCGCCGTCGATCGGGAAGTTCGCGCCGTGACCGGTGGCCTGGACCGCCACCGGCGTCTTAGTGGCCGCGGCCCAGCGCATCGCCGTCACGATGTCGTCGACGCCCGCCGCTCCGACCACGATGTCCGGGTTGTGGATGGCCGACAGATTGAAGCCGGTGACCTCGGCCACATAGGCGTCGTCACCGGGGCGCAGGACCGGGCCGTGGATCTCGGACAGGGCGAACAGGTCCGGGGCCTGATGCGGGGTGTGGTGGGTGGCGGTCATCGCGTCCTCCTCCTTCGCGCAGGCAGCAGCCGTGCGCGGCGAGGGGACGGGGGCCTGGTCCTTGCTCCTGGCTGTATTTTCAGGATGGACCCCGTGAGTGCGGGCCGCATCGCGGGGGACGAGCGGCTGCTCAGGCCCGACATACCGTCGGCAAAGGTGCTTGTGGGCCGGGCGTAGCGTAGGTGCATGACGAAGTACGGATCCTTCCCCGGCACGCGGCCGCGGCGGCTGCGGACCACCCCCGTCATGCGGCGCATGGTCGCCGAGACCCGGCTGCACCCGGCGGACTTCATCCTTCCCGCCTTCGTGCGCGAGGGCGTCTCCGAGCCCGTGCCGATCTCCGCGATGCCCGGTGTCGTCCAGCACACGCGCGACAGCCTGAAGAAGGCGGCCGCCGAGGCGGTGGCCGCCGGGGTCTCCGGGATCATGCTGTTCGGCGTGCCGGAGGAGGAGAAGAAGGACGCCCTCGGGACGCCGGGGACCGACCCGGACGGGATTCTGCAGCTCGCGATCCGTGATGTGCGGGCCGAGGTCGGGGACGACCTCCTGGTCATGTCGGATCTCTGTCTCGACGAGACGACCGATCACGGTCACTGCGGGGTGCTGGACGCGCAGGGGCGCGTCGACAACGACGCCACGCTCGAGCGGTACGCCGAGATGGCGCAGGTCCAGGCCGACGCGGGCGCCCATGTGGTGGGGCCCAGCGGGATGATGGACGGCCAGATCGGGGTCATCCGTGACGCGCTCGACCAGATCGGGCGGGAGGACGTGGCGATCCTCGCGTACACGGTGAAGTACGCGTCCGCGTTCTTCGGGCCGTTCCGGGAGGCCGTCGGCTCGTCCCTGAAGGGGGACCGGAAGACCTACCAGCAGGATCCCGCCAATGCGCGTGAGTCGCTGCGGGAGCTGGCGCTCGACCTCGAAGAGGGCGCCGACATGGTGATGGTGAAGCCGGCGGGACCGTATCTGGACATCCTCGCGCGGGTCGCGGACGCGGTGGACGTGCCGGTCGCCGCCTACCAGATCTCCGGCGAGTACTCGATGATCGAGGCCGCCGCCGAGAAGGGCTGGATCGACCGCGACCAGGCGATCGTGGAGGCGCTGACCGGGATCAAGCGGGCGGGCGCGCAGAACATCCTCACGTACTGGGCGACCGAAGTGGCGGAAAAGTTGCGCTGATTCGCACTACGGATGGGGATACGTCAGGCCTCGAATCGGCCACTGACCAGCATCGGAATGCACTCGGTTCGGCAACGGAAGCGACTCGGATCCGGGAACTGAGGCCCCCCGCCCCGCGGTTGCCAGCCGTTCCCTGTGATCAGCGGCGGGTCCGGGGCCGATTCGCGGTGGATCTGTCCGAAAAGCGCTCAACCCTTGCGCTGTACACACCGAATTGACGAGTTCTCGTCAGTGTCCATACGTTCTCGCCTGGCCTGATCCGTTCCGGATGGTCCGAACGTCGATCCCTGGGGGGACACACATGAGCTGGTTCATCGAGGCGCTGAAGAAGTACGCGGTGTTCAGCGGTCGCGCGCGGCGCAAGGAGTACTGGATGTTCGTGCTGTTCACGGCGATCATCTACGCCGTGCTGCTCGGCATCGGCCTCGCGATCAAGGCGCCGATCATCGCGATCGTCTTCTACGTCGCGATCCTGCTGCCCAGCCTGGCCGTCGGCGTCCGCCGTCTGCACGACACGGGCCGCTCCGGCTGGTGGCTCCTGTTCGGGATCGTCCCGCTCGTCGGCGGTATCACCCTGCTGGTCTTCAGCTGCTCCGACAGCCAGCCGGGCGTGAACAAGTACGGCCCGAACCCGAAGGAAGCGGTTCTGGCCCACGCCTGATCCTCTGAGCATGGAGGCCGCCCGGTCCACGACCGTGCGGCCTCTTCGCGTTCCGTACGGCGGGAGTGTGCCCGGCGGGAGCGTGCAGGGAGTGGTTCGTTGCCGGGCCCTCGTCCTTGAGGCCCTTCCCGTCCCTGCACCCCGTCAGCGCGAACACGGCGAGTACCAGGGCGGTGACGGCGAAAAGGCAGGTGCGACGGGCTCGGGCGGGCATGGTGGTACGTGCCTTCCGTGGACGGTGGGGCTGGGGGGTTCCAGCCTGAGCGGTGATCGGCTTTGCGCGCCACAGTCTGTGGACGATTCGGGACGCCGAAGCCAGGGGATGGCCTCTGACCTGCGGGGATGTCGCGTCCCAAGGGTTCGGTACGGGACGCTTCCGGGGCGTGGGACCTGTGAGATCACGGTGCGGCCCACGGCAAGTGCCGTCGACGGCTAGGTTGTTGGCGTCCGGTCCTTGTCTCTTGAACGACCGCCCCGACTCTCCAGGGAGACGCCCATGCCCGGTGACGCCCTCAGCCAGGATCCCGCCGAGCTGAGAAGGAGGATCGACACCACCAAGGCACACCCGGCCCGCGTCTACGACGTCTTCCTGGGCGGCAAGGACAACTACCCGGTGGACCGGGCGGCGGCCGCCGCCGCGCTCACCGCCAACCCGCGCGGCTACCTCGACGTACGGCACAACCGCGACTTCCTGCGCCGCGCGGTGAGCACGCTGGCGGGTCAGGACGGCATCAGCCAGTTCCTCGACATCGGCACCGGTCTGCCCACCGCGGACAACGTCCACCAGATCGCGCAGCGGATCATCCCCGACGCGCGGGTCGTGTACGTCGACAACGACCCCGTGGTGCTGGCCCACGCGCGTGCCCTGCTCACCAGCGGGCCCGACGGCCGTACCGACTACATCGACGCCGACTTCAGGAACCCGGCGCAGATCCTGGAGCAGGCCGCGAAGACCCTCGACTTCGACCGGCCGGTCGCGCTGTGCCTGGTCGCGCTCCTGCACTTCGTCGAGGACGAGGAGGCGTATCCGATCGTGCGTGAACTCGTCGACGCGCTGCCGTCCGGCAGCCGGCTCGTGCTCAGCCATCTCACCGAGGACCTCAATCCCGAGAACATCCGCGCGGTCCAGCGGACCTACACCGAGCGGGGCTTCACCTTCGTGCTGCGCTCCCGGGCGGAGGTCGAGCGCTTCTTCACACAGAGCGCACTGCAGCCGGCGGACCCGGGCGTGGTCCCCGTGCACCACTGGCGCGCCGACCACGCCGCTCCGGTCCCGGAGCAGCCGGAGGCCTCCTACCTGGCGGCGCTCGACGACATCGAGAAGGTGCGGTACGCCGACATCAACGACGTCACGGACGCCGACATCAACGTGTACGCGGCGATCGGCGACAAGGCCTGAGGGGACGGTCGAAGGCCGAAGGGGCGGTCCGTCCGTATCGCGGAAACCTGCTTGTAGACAGCACGTACATCCCTAGGCTGCGGTCACGAGCCGCCGTCACCGCAGCCGAAGGAGCCGCGCCATGACCGTCGCACCCGCCTTTGCCCCCGTCCCGCCGCTCGCCGCGCGGGCCCGGTCGATCGGCGGTTCGCCGGTACGGGACATCCTCGCCGTCACGGCCCGCCCCGAGGTGATCAACTTCGCGGGCGGGCTGCCGGCGCCGGAACTGTTCGACGCGCAGGGGGTCGCGGAGGCCTTCGGTTCGGTGCTCGCCGGGGCGTCCGCGCAGGCCCTGCAGTACTCCACGACCGAGGGCGAACCGGCGCTGCGGGGCGCGCTCGCCGCTCGGACGGCGGCCCGTGGGCTGCCCACGGACGCCGACGACATCCTCGTCACCACGGGCTCGCAGCAGGCGCTGTCCCTGCTGGCCACGGCGCTGCTGGAGCCCGGGGACGTCGTCCTCGTCGAAAGCCCCTGTTATCTCGCGGCACTTCAGGTCTTCGCGTTCGCGGGCGCGCGGGTGGTGGCCGTGCCCGGAGACGGCGACGGCGTCGACACCGACGCCCTGGAGGAACTGGTGGTGCGGGAGCGGCCCAAGCTGCTGTACACCGTGCCGACGTTCCAGAACCCGACCGGCCGCACCGTGCCGGCCGACCGCCGGGCCGCCGTCGCGGCCGTGGCCGCCCGCCGCGGGCTGTGGATCGTCGAGGACGACCCCTACGGCGAACTCCGCTTCGAGGGCGAGCGGGTGCCGTGGATCGCCTCCTACGAGGAGGCGGCGGACCGGACCGTGCTGCTCGGCTCCTTCTCCAAGGTCATGGCCCCGGGCCTCAGGCTCGGCTGGCTGCGGGCGCCCAGGGAGCTGCGGCGCGCCTGTGTCGTCGCCAAGCAGGCCGCCGACCTGCACACCCCGACCCTCAACCAGCTCGCGGCGGCACGGTACCTGGCGGACCGTGACCTGGACGCCCATGTGGCGCGGGTCGCGGCCGTCTACCGCGAGCGCCGGGACGCCATGCTCGCCGGACTGGCCGAGGCGCTTCCCGAGGGCTCGGTCTGGGCCCGGCCCGAGGGCGGCATGTTCCTGTGGGCCCGCCTCCCCGAGCCGTACGACACCACCGCGCTGCTGCCGCAGGTGGTGCGGCACAACGTGGCGTACGTCCCCGGCGCACCCTTCTACGCCGGCGACCCCGACCGCTCGACCCTGCGGCTGTGCTTTGTGACCCAGACGCCGGAAGAGATCCGCGAGGGGCTCAGAAGGCTGGGGGAGGGGCTGCGGGGCCAGGGCCTCCCGTTTGGATCACGCCCGTAACGCGGGCGGGAATGTGACGTTATTGAGAACGGTAGAAACGTCACATTTCGTACACGGAGGTCTCCCATGGTTCTCGCTGCTCTGCTCACCGGTGCGGCTCTCCTCCTTCACCACGCTCTCGGCGTCTGAAGACAGCCACTGCGCCGCGGCCGAGACCGGTGCGCCCACCACCGGGCCGGCCGCGGCGGACCGTCAGTCCCACCAGAAGTGCCACACCGGCTGGTCGAGGAGCTGGTGTTCGGCGTACGCGGCCAGGGTGGTGTCCGCGCCCTGCAGCAGGTTGTCCGGGCAGAACGCGAAGTGCTCGGCGGCGACGGCCTCCGCCTCGGCGAGGGTGGCGGGCGGCGCGGCCACGGACACCGTCAGCTGATCGAACCCGAGCGCCACGACCCGTATGCCGAAGCGGTCCTCCCAGGAGCGCAGTACCGCGCAGAGCCGGGCCACGTCGTTCTCGTGGTTCGCGGGACCCATCCAGCCGATCGCCGCGGGTATGTCGGCGCTGCGGCGGGCGGGGACCAGGGCGAGGCGGGGGTCCTTGAGGGGGCCGCCGCTGCCTGCGAGGACGGCGTCCACGAGGGTGGAGGCGGCGGCGTCGGGGTCGGCGGTGGTGCTCAAGGCGGGCGCGAGTCCGGGCCACTCGTCGCCGTCCGCCGCGCACTCCTCCCAGTACTCCGCGAGCACGTCCTCCGGGTCGTGGTCCCCGGGGTACGACATCTCGCCGGGCGCCAGCTCCCACTGCTCCGGCCCCCCGAAGTCACCGCCGACCTCGACGAGCAGGGGAAGCAGACCGGCCCCCGGTGCGGTGCGCTGCAGCGCGTCCCAGGCGCCGGGCGCGGGCTGCTCGTCCGCGACCCAGAGAAGGGGTTCGTGCCAAGGTCCCTCGACGGTCTCGTCTACCAGCCGACCAGGCGGGAGGCCCAGGCCGAGGGCGGACAGACGGGGGAGCGGGTTGGGAAGAGTCGCCATGCCAGTGACTGTAGGGCCAGCCACTGACAACGCCGGTCAGACGGCGGCGGCGAGGAAGGCGGACCAAGCTGCGGTGCCGAGTTGGACGGTGGGGCCTTCGGAGTTCTTGGAGTCACGGACGTGGATGGCGTGGGGGCAGGGGGCGACTTCGACGCACTGGCCGCCCTCACTGCGCTCAGTGACAAGTGGGGTGTGGAAGCGCGCGAACCAGGCAAGATCGTGTGGTGCGAGTTCGCTTTGCCGCTACGGTCAGCCGTGCCGTGATCCGGAAGGTCACACGCCGACGCCCGTGGGGACGAAGGCCATCACCGCGAAACGGAGGTGAAGCACTCCTCCCCACGGCCCGTCGCCGGACGGAAACAGGTACGGAGCACGGTTCCCGGACGGGTCACCGTCATCGGCGTGTAGACGAAGCTGTCCGCGTCGACGGTGTTCTCGACCTCGGCGCCGCGGACCCGGCCGCCCGCTGTCACCTCGAGGCGGTCGCCGATCCGGGTGCCCCACATCCGGGCCCAGCTCGTCCCGCACTCCTTGCTGGAGCGCACTTCCAGCCAGGCCCCGGTGGCCGTGTGACGTGTGGCGAGGGTGTCCGGTCTGGCGGCGCAGAACATGGCCATCGGGTTCTTGCCCTCGCAGGACGAAGCCCGGCAGTGCGGACCGGGAGTGGAGGTGGTCGCGGCGGTCGGCCGGGGTTCGTGGCCCTGGCGGGGCAGCAGGAGCAGCGCGACCGCCACGCCGCCGACGGCCATCGCACACACCGACGCGAGCACCGCCACGGTTGCCGCCCGCCGGTGACCGCCGCCCTTCGCCGCCTCCACCGGATCCGGAGGCGGCACGGGATCCGCGACCGGCGACGACGCTCGCGCCGCCTGCGTCGCCCGCCCGCTCCACTGCGACTCCGCGATCTCCCACAGCGCCAGACACCGGCCGTCCGGTTCCCCGGCCAGCCGGCACAGTTCCTGCACCGCCGTGCGCGGCGGCAGTGTCCTGCCGTTGAGGTAGCGCTCCCAGGACGACTTGCTGAACGCCGTCTTCGCCGCGAGAGCCGCCAGGCTCAGACCCGTACGGGCTCTCAACTCCCGCAGCGCGGCGGCCAGCCGGACCAGTTCCGGGTTCATCCCCGCAGGGCCTTCCAGGTGTGCGGGCCGACGACACCGTCCACGTCGAGCCGCGCCTGCTTCTGGAATGCCTTCACCGCGCCCTGCGTCAGCGGGCCGAACATGCCGTCGATACCGCCCGGCGAGATACCCGCCCGGCGCAGCAGACACTGCACCTCGGCCACGGCCGGCCCGGAGTCGCCGTACCCCACCGTGGCGTTCCCCGTACGGCTGTTGCCCGCGTACCAGCGGCCGTCGACCTGCTTCACACGGCAGATGTACGACGGTGCCGACACCCCCGCGGTCAAGGTGACCGTGGTCGTCGTCCGCTCCGTCGCGCCGCCGCCGTGGCCCGTCAGCCGCATGGTCACCAGCACCGCCGACGACACGGCCAGCACCAGGGCCACGACCCCCGCGACGAGCGCGACGCGCAACGACCGCGGGCCCCCGCCGCCGGGCCCCGCCGACAGGATCTCCGGCTCCGGTCCGGCGGTCTCACCGACTGCCGTCTCCGGTACGGCAGTTCCGCCGGGCGGGTTCCCCCAGGCCTCGGCGGCGACTTCGTGCAGGGCGAGCAGCCGGGTCGGGTCGTCGCCGCCGATCCGGGCCAGCGCCTCCACGGCCTCCCGCGGCGGCAGCGAACGGCCGCCCAGATACCGCTCCCACGACTTCGGGCTGTACCCCGTCCGCGCAGCCAGCTGACGCACGCTCAGCCCGCTGTGGTCCTTCAGCCGGCGTAGACGCACCAGTAACTGCCGTACACGCGGATCGAGTTCTGCGGGCAGCGCTTTCCAACGCGACATGGTGTGGTCCCCCCACGCGTTCATGAACAGCGGCCGTGGTCAGTGGCCCCTGTACCCCGTGCCGCATTGTGCACCAGCAACCCCGGGACCGCACCGGAACCTGCGCCCTGCACCCATACGCAATCGGCCACTAGCGGGCCGCCGGCAGCCTGCCGACAGCCGTCCCGCCGCGCCGTCGCCCCACCGTACGTCCCCGCAGGTCAACGCATGGGACGTCCCGCGAGGGCGTCAGTTCCGCGGCACGTGTGGCTGTCCCCGCTCCCGCCCAGCAGTCTCGTCGTCGAGCCGGCCGGTGCGGTCGGCCCGTCTACGAGGGGATGACAGCATGCGCTTGACCAGGAAGTTCGCGGCCGTGGCCGGTGGCATCGTGCTGACCGGTGGCCTGCTGGTCGGCGGCGCGGGGGCCGCCAGTGCGACCCAGGCCGCGCCGCAGGCGGCGTCGGACTGCCCGTCGGGCTGGTTCTGCGTCTGGTCCGGGCAGAACTACACCGGCCACATGCAGAAGGTCGCGGGGACGAACGCGTCCCTGACCCAGTACTCGGTCTTCCAGGACTTCCAGTCCTGGTACAACCACGGCAGCTCCTGTGACTTCGTGTGGTACTCGGCGACGAACTACGGCGGATCCAGCGGCGTCATCCCGAGGGGATACAAGACGTACGACAGCGGCCACCACTACATCAAGTCCAACAAGTGGACCAACTGCAGCTGACCGGCCGCCCGAACGCGCCACGGCCCGTCCTCCCGGCGCGGGAGGACGGGCCGTGCGCCTGTCCGGCAGTGCCTCAGAGCCGCTCGGGCGTCCTGATCCCCAGCAGCGCCATGCCCTGGTGCAGGGTGCGGGCCGTCAGGTCGCACAGGAACAGACGGTTCTCCACCTGCTCCGGCGTCTCGGCCTTCAGCACCGGGCACTTGTCGTAGAACGACGTGTACAGCGAGGCCAGCTGGTACAGGTACGCGGCCAGCTTGTGCGGCGCGTACTCCGCGGCCGCCTCGAAGACCGTGTCCCCGAACGCGTCCAGGTGCAGACCGAGCGCCCGCTCCGCCGCGGCGAGCTCCAGTTCCGGGTGCGCGGCCGGCTTCGTCTCGCCGGCCTTGCGCAGGATCGACTGGATACGGGCGTACGCGTACTGCAGATACACCGACGTGTCGCCGTTCAGCGACACCATCTGGTCCAGGTCGAACTTGTAGTCCCGGTTGGGGGAAGTGGACAGGTCGGCGTACTTCACCGCGCCGATGCCCACCTGCGCGGCTCGCTCCTGGATCTCGTCCTCGGTGAGGTCCTGCGCCTTCTCCCGGACCACCTCGGCGGCCCGCTGCACCGCCTCGTCCAGCAGGTCCTCGAGCCGTACGGTCTCGCCCTCACGCGTCTTGAACGGCTTGCCGTCCGCGCCCAGCACCGTGCCGTAGCCCATGTTGTGCGCGGTGACGCCGTCGTTCAGCCAGCCGGCCCGCCGGGCCGTCTCGAAGACCATCTTGAAGTGCAGCGACTGGCGCACGTCCACGACGTACAGCAGCGTCGTCGCGTGCAGGTCCTGGACGCGGTTGCGGATCGCCGTCAGGTCGGAGGCCGCGTAGCCGAAACCGCCGTCGGCCTTCTGCACGATCAGCGGGACCGGCTTGTCGTCCTTGCCCCGGATCTCGTCGAAGAACACGACGAGCGCGCCCTCGGAACGCACCGCGACGCCCATCTCCTCCAGGAGGCGGGCCGTCTCGGGCATGCCCTCGTTGTACGCGGACTCACCGACGATCTCCTCGTCACGGATCACCATGTCCAGCTTCTCGAAGACCGAGTAGAAGTAGACCTTCGACTCGTCCACGAACTGCTGCCAGAGCTCGAGGGTCTCCTTGTCACCGGACTGCAGGGCCACGACCCGCTTCCGGGCGCGCTCCTTGAACTCCTCGTCCGCGTCGAAGACCGCGCGCGAGGCCTTGTACACCCGGTTCAGGTTCGACATGGCCTGCTCGCCGTCGACGTCCTCGGCCGGGGCCAGCTCGCCAGGGTGCTCGAACAGGTACTGGATGAGCATGCCGAACTGGGTGCCCCAGTCGCCGATGTGGTGCCGGCCGATCGTCCGCTCGCCGGTGAAGTCGAGCATGCCGCGCAGCGCGGCACCGATGACCGCCGAGCGCAGATGGCCGACGTGCATCTCCTTCGCCACGTTCGGCTGCGCGTAGTCGACGACCGTGACGCCCGGGTGCTCCTTCAGCGGCACACCGAGCCGGTCGCCGTCGGCGGCACGCGCCGCGAGCGTCTCGGTGATCGCCCGGTCCGAGATCGTGATGTTGAGGAAGCCGGGCCCGGAGACCTCGACGTCCTTGATCAGCCCCTCACCGGTGACGACGTGGGAGACGACCTGCGTCGCCAGCTCCCGCGGGTTCGCCTTCGCCTTCTTCGCCAGCGCCAGGATGCCGTTGGCCTGGAAGTCGGCCCGGTCACTGCGTCGCAGCAGCGGGTCCGCGCCCGCACCGGCCTCGGGGAGGGCGGTGACCAGGGCGTCGGCGAGATGCTGGTGGACGGAGGACGTGAGGGACGTGACCGAGGCCATGGAGTGGATGCCGTTCCGCTCGTAGGAGTACGAAAACGCCTCCAGTGTCCCACGGGGGCGGACGGGCGGTCGCCCGCATTTACCGCCCGCCCCCGGGCGGCGCGTCAGGCCGTGGGCGCCAGCGCCACGGCCGCGAGGGCCGGGGCGGACTCGGTGCCGTCCGCGTACACGGCGGTCACGCGGTAGTAGGCGGCGGTGCCGGACGGCGGGCTCTCGTCGCGGTACGTGTGGTACGCGTCCGAGTTCGGGTTCGGCAGCGTCCCCTCGGCGATCCGCTCGTAGGAGCCCGTGGCGCGGTCCCAGCGGTAGACCCGGTAGCCGGTGGCACCGTCGACGGAGTCCCAGTTCAGGACGGCGTCACCGGCGTTCTCCACCACGTCCAGGCCGGTCACCGGGGAGCCCGGCGCGGTCGGCTCGGCGGGCCGGGTGTCCTGCTCGGTCGCGAAGACGGTGACGGCCTCCGTGTAATTGTTCGAGCCGTCCACCGCGCGCAGCTCCCAGCAGCGCTCCTCGCCGTCCGGCAGCCCCGAGGTGTCCTCGAAGGACGTGGCCCCGCCCGCGGACAGCGTGGTGCCGCCCCCGCAGGTGCGCACCCCGTCGACCGTCTCGGGAGTGCCCGTGCGCAGCCAGTAGGCCCGCACGTCGGCGGCGGTCGAGGCGTCCCACCGCAGGGTCGTGCCCCACGGCTGCGGCGTGGCGGTGAAACCGGACGGCACGGGCGGCGCCACGGTGTCCACGTACTGCACGGCCTTGAAGTCGGTCGAGGTCACGCCGTTCGCGGCCACGGCGAGCGCCGTGATGTACCGGTCGGTCGAGCCGCCGAAGTCGGTGAGGACGCAGCGGTACTCGACGTACAGATCGGTACGGAAGATCTCCTCCGGTGCGCAGGCGCGCAGGGTGGTGCGGACCGTGGAGGCGCTGCTGCCGGAGTAGACCCGGAAGCCGCCGCTGTGGTCGTTGTCCGCCGCGACCCGGAAGCGCAGCTCCGGCCGGCCGTTCGCGTCCGGCCCCAGATGGACGGGCAGGGCGGGCGCCACCTGGCGCCGGGAGGCGATCGTCACCGGTGCGGAGCGGTGACCGGCCGCGTCGACGGCGTACACCGTGTAGGTGCGGGTGACGCCCGGCCGCGCCGTCGTGTCGTCGTACGCGGCGGCCGCGGCGGTGCCCAGGAGGACCGGCTCCGCGCCGCCGTCCGCGCCGTAGACCTGCCAGCGCACGGCGTCGTCCGCCGGCGCGGTCCAGGTCAGCGCGACCTTGTCGGTGTCCGCCTTCGCCGCGAGCCCCCGCACCGCGCCCGGCGCCGACACGTCCGGCGTGGTCACCGCGACCGGCGTGGAGCGCGCCGAGGTGTTCCCCGCGGCGTCGGTGGCCGTGGCCGCGTAGTAGTACGTCCGCTTCTCGGCGGCTGTCTCGTCGAACAGGTACTGCTCATCCGGCGTCTGCCGCAGGTCCATGGCGGCGACCTTGGTGAAAGGGCCCGCCGCCGCCGTGGCGCGCCACAGCGTGAAGACGGGGCCGTCGGACGGCTGTACCTGGCCCAGCCAGACGTTCACGCGCGGGATCGGCGTGCCCTCGCCGCCTTCGTGGCTGCCGGTCACCGACACCGAGACGTCGGAGGCGCGCACGTCCGGGACCGCCGGTGCCGTCCGGTCCGGAGTGCTGACGTACGGGCCGCACGCGGTGGCGCCGTAGTTCGTCCACTTGTCGACGGCCTGGACGCAGAACCGGTACTTCTGGCCGTCCTTCGGCGGGGTGTACGCGGCGGTGGTGCCGGTGGTCGTCCAGGAGGCCACGCCGGACGCGGGGGTCTCCACCCGCACCCGGTACTGGGATATGTCCAGCTCCCGGTTCTTCTTCCAGCCGGCGCTCGCCTTGCCGGTCGCCGCGTCGTACGTGGTGGTGATGCCCGTCGGGGCCAGCGGCGGCTTGCTGTCGGAGGAGGCGGGCCAGGTGAACCTCACCCGGGACAGGCCCGTCCAGTTCACGTGGTCGACGCGCACGGTGTGGCTGCCCGAGCCGATGCAGAACGTGCCCGGGACGCTGTTGCCGGAGTCACCGGTGTCGGTCCACTTGTTCACCTTCCGCACCCCGTCCACGTACAGCCGCAGGCCGTCCGTGCCGGACAGACGGTAGGTGAAACAACCGCCCGAACCGAAGTCGCGGGTCAGCGACCAGCGGACACCGAAACGGTTCGTGGGCATCCCGGAGAACGGAGCGCCCGACCAGGACTGGTCGATCGTGGTGTCGCAGTCCGTCTTCTTCGGCGTGCCGGAGAACGAGGTGTTCGTGTAGAAGGTGCGCTTGAACGTGGTGTCGCCGCAGGTCGTGGCCGCCTCGGCGGCGGGCGCCGCGAGGAGGACGCAGGCCGTCGGCAAGGTCATCGCGAGTCCGGCCGCCCCCACGCGCAGCCCGGCCCGGAATCTGTCTGTGATCACGAAAAGAGGACCACCGTGGGGCCTCTGGGGTTGTGCGGCGACCCAATCCGTTTCCGGCAGGGACAGGCGCGGGTGACAATGGGGGCGGGTCCCGTCGGCGCAGGCGCACCGGCACGGCCCCGAGGACGTGTCTGAACGGCGTAGCAGAACAAACAGAAAGAAGGACGTGCCGATCGTGGCTCAGAGCACCGAGACCGCCGACTGGGTCTCCCGTTTCGCGGATGACGTCATCGAGGAGTCGGAGCGCCGGGCCCCCGGCAAACCTGTCGTCGTCGCGTCCGGGCTGTCCCCCTCCGGCCCGATCCACCTCGGCAACCTCCGCGAGGTCATGACCCCGCACCTCGTCGCCGACGAGATCCGGCGCCGCGGACACCAGGTCCGCCACCTCATCTCCTGGGACGACTACGACCGCTACCGCAAGGTGCCGGCCGGTGTTGCCGGCGTCGACGAGACCTGGGCCGAGCACATCGGCAAGCCGCTGACGTCCGTGCCCGCGCCCAAGGGGTCCACGCACCCCAACTGGGCCGAGCACTTCAAGGCCGCCATGATCGAGTCGCTCACCGAGCTGGGCGTCGAGTTCGACGGGATCAGCCAGACCGCGCAGTACACCTCCGGCGTGTACCGCGAGCAGATCCTGCACGCCGTCGCACACCGCGCGGAGATCGACGCGATCCTCGACCAGTACCGCACCAAGAAGGCCCCGGCCAAGCCCAAGCAGCAGCAGAAGCCCGTCGACGAGGCCGAACTGGAGGCCGAGGAGGGCTCCGGAGCCGCGAGCGAGGACGACGGCTCGTCCGGCTCCGCCGGCTACTTCCCGTACAAGCCCTACTGCGGCAACTGCGAGAAGGACCTGACGACGGTCACCTCGTACGACGACGAGACGACCGAGCTGACCTACGCCTGCACCGCCTGCGGCTTCTCCGAGACCGTCCGGCTGAACGAGTTCAACCGCGGCAAGCTCGTCTGGAAGGTCGACTGGCCCATGCGCTGGGCATACGAGGGCGTGATCTTCGAGCCGAGCGGCGTCGACCACTCCTCCCCGGGATCGAGCTTCCAGGTCGGCGGGCAGATCGTCGGGATCTTCGGCGGCAAGCAGCCCATCGGGCCGATGTACGCCTTCGTCGGCATCAGCGGCATGGCCAAGATGTCCTCCTCGCGCGGCGGCGTGCCCACCCCCGGCGACGCCCTGAAGATCATGGAACCGCAGCTGCTGCGCTGGCTGTACGCCCGCCGCCGGCCCAACCAGTCCTTCAAGATCGCCTTCGACCAGGAGATCCAGCGCCTCTACGACGAGTGGGACAAGCTCGACGCGAAGGTCGCCGACGGCTCCGCCCTCCCGGCGGACGTCGCGGCCCACTCGCGCGCCGTGCGCACCGCGGGCGGCGAACTGCCCAGGACCCCGCGCCCGCTGCCGTACCGCACCCTGGCCTCCGTCGCCGACATCACCGCCGGACACGAGGACCAGGCCCTGCGGATCCTGAGCGAACTGGACCCCGCCAACCCGCTCGGCTCCCTCGACGAGGCCCGCCCGCGCTACGACAAGGCCGAGGCCTGGATCAACACGCACGTACCCGCCGATCAGCGGACCATCGTGCGCGACGAACCCGACGCCGAACTGCTCAAGTCCCTCGACGAGGCCTCCCAGCAGTCCCTGCGGCTGCTGACCGACGGCCTCGCCGACCACTGGTCGCTCGACGGGCTCACCCACCTCGTCTACGGCGTACCGAAGGTGCAGGCCGGATTCCCCGCGGACGCCACGCCCAAGGAACTCCCGCCGGAGATCAAGACCGCCCAGCGGACCTTCTTCGCCCTGCTGTACCACCTGCTGGTCGGCCGCGACACGGGTCCGCGACTGCCCACGCTGCTGCTGGCGGTGGGGCAGGAGCGGGTGCGGGCCCTGCTCGGGGAGTGACGCCATGAGAAAGCGCCCGGTGCCGCACGGCACCGGGCGCTTTCTCATGCGACACGCCTATGCGATGTGCTCTTCCGCCAGCTCCGCGTTGAGCCGGTTGGAGAAGCGATTCACCATCTGCTCGGCCTCACGCTGCGGGAGCGTGACGTTGTACGTCGCCTCCACGTCGGCGATGAACCCGCGGGGGGTCGGCGCCCCGTTCCCGCTCTTTATCGACTCACGGAAGACCTGGTAGTACGCGTCCTCGTCCGGCTCCGGCGGGCCACCGCCCTCGCCCAGCTCACGCGTGCGACCCGGGCCGGCCGGGATCGGGAAGCTGCCCGTCTCCTCCGGGGACGGCTCCTCGTACACCGGCTGCTCCGGGAACTGCTCCTGCCGGAACTCCTCCTGCCGGAACTGCTCCTGCTGATACTGCTCGGCCTGCTGCTGCTCCGCGAACCACTGGGCGTACTGCTCCGGGTCGTACGTCGGGTCGTAGTCGCCGTGGTACTCGACCTGCTGGGGGTGCCGGGCATGCAGCCACTGGCTCACCTCCGGCAGCTGCGGCTCCGGAACCTGCCGCAGCTGCTCCACCGGCTGCGGAGCGGGCGCCGCCACCGCGGGGCGGCTCTCCACCGGCCGGGCGATCTCCGGCGCCGGCGGCAGCAGGGCCGGCTCGATGCCCGCCGCCGCCAGCCCCTCCGGGGCCGTCTGCGCCAGCGGAACGCCGTACCGCGCCAGCCTGAGCGGCATCAGGGACTCCACCGGAGCCTTCCGCCGCCACGCCCGGCCGAAGCGCGAACGCAACCGGGCCTGATAGACGAGCCGCTCCTGCTCCAGCTTGATCACCTGCTCGTAGGAGCGCAGCTCCCACAGCTTCATCCGACGCCACAGCAGGAACGTCGGAACCGGCGAGAGCATCCATCGCGTCAGACGGACACCCTCCATGTGCTTGTCCGCCGTGATGTCCGCGATACGGCCGATGGCATGGCGGGCGGCCTCGACCGCCACCACGAACAACACCGGGATGACGGCGTGCATCCCCACACCGAGCGGGTCCGGCCAGGCCGCCGCACCGTTGAACGCGATCGTCGCCGCCGTCAGCAGCCACGCCGTCTGACGCAGCAGCGGGAAGGGGATGCGGATCCACGTCAGCAGAAGATCCAGGGCCAGCAGGACACAGATACCCGCGTCGATGCCGATCGGGAAGACATACGAGAAGTTCCCGAAACCCTTCTTGATGGCCAACTCACGGACCGCCGCATACGAACCGGCGAAGCCGATGCCGGCGATGATCACGGCGCCGGAAACGACCACGCCGATGAGAACGCGGTGCATCCGAGTCAGCTGCAGTGGCGCGGCCACCCGTACTCCCCTCCCATTGCGTGCTGTTGCGCGCAACAGAGTGGCACATGTGTACGCCGAACGAGGTAACGGAACGGGTGGAGCCCGATCCCCGCAGGGGACCGGGCTCCCTCAAAAAACGGTGCTGAGCTGCGAGTTGGCGTCCACACGCGGCCCAGATGTGACAGTCAGCTCTTCTTCGACGCTGAGGAGGACGGAGAGGCCGAAGCGGACTTCGAAGGAGACGGGGACGCCGACTTCGACGCCGACCCGGACGGCGAGGGCTTCGCCGTGCCCGCACCACCGCTACCAGTGCCGCCGCCGTTCGCCGCCGCCACCGAGGCCACCGCCTCCTTGGCCGCCGCCTCCGCCAGCTTCACCAGCGCATCCCCGTCCGGGGTCTTCTCACCGGCCAGGCCCGCGCCGTTGTAGTCCAGCGTGATCACGACATTCTCGACGCGCGTCACCACCGTCTGCTGCCTGAAGGCGCCTTCCTTCTTCTTCAGGTCGTAGCGCACCAGCATCGCCTCGGCGCCCGTCCCTGCAACCGGCTCCGACTTCAGGTTCTGCGCACCCTGAGAGCCCTGGGCGTCCTTCACCTGCTTCTCGAAGTACGCATGCGCCAACTGGTCGCCCTCACCACGCGCCGCATCCGACTCGAAGCGCAGCAGCGACACATTGAGCCAGCGGAACTGCGAGCCCTTCACACCCTTGTTGTCCAGACTGCTCCACGAGCAGCTCGCCCGCGTCGCCGTATCACCGGACTTGCCCGCCTTGCCGGACTTGACACCCTTCGGTACGAGCGAGCCCAGCGTCTTGTCCGACAGCACCCCACACGAATCCGGCAACTTCTTGTACGCCGCCGCCTGCACCGTCGGCGCCGTACTCGCCGTCGCCGCCGCCGTGTCACCGGCGCTCGCGCCCTTGCTCCCCCCGTCACCGGAGCCGGAGTCCGAGGAGCAGCCCACGGCGAAGACCATCACGGGGACTGCGACCGCGCCCGCAAGCAGACGGCCTGACCGCCTGGCTGGCTTCTCTCGCCGGTTGCGCTGGTCTCGCTCTGCTGGTCGCTGCATGGTTCCTTCACTCATGACGCTGTGGTTCCTGAGGTCGGCGGATCGGGTCCGAGGAGCCACCGTACGCGGTGAGGAAACTGTGTGCTTCCGCTTCTTCAGCTTTACGAAGGGGCGCCCGAGGCACCCGAACGACCCCTAACCACCCAGCGTGTCCGCCAGCTGCGCAGCCAGATTCCGCGCCCTGTCCTGCATTTCCTTGCTGTCGGGCACGGCACCGACAGCCGCCGGCTGCTCCTCGTACTCGATGGTCACGATGACATTGGACGTGCGGAACACCACAGTCACCGTGCGCTGCCGGGCCGTCGAACCCGAGCCGCTCAGCGCGTCGTCCAGGAACGCCTCGTCACCGAGATCGTCGAGAGTACGGGGCTGAAGACTCGACGGCGTGGCGGACGAAGAGGCGGACCCGGAGCCGGAGTCGGAAGGGGAGACCGAAGCCGAGGCCGAGGAACTGGCATCGGCACTGGGGCTGGAACTGGCACTCGGAGCGGAGGCGGAGCCGGAACCACTGCCCGAACTCGTCGGCTCGGGCAGGTCCGCCGCCGTCTCCTTCCCCGCGAACAAGTCCTGCGCCTGGGTGTCGTCGCTCACCGAGTTGTCATAGGAGACCACCCGCTCGAAATCGACCAGCAGCCGGTCGGTCGCGGTCGCCGAGTCGACCTTCCAGCGGCAACCCGCCTTGCGGTCGTTGTCGTACGCGAGCGTGGCCTCACCCTCGTACGCCTTCTCCTGCTGGTCCGCGTCCGCGATCTGCTTGATGCCCGGCAGCAGCGAGTCCAGCGTGTCATGACTCACCGCAGTGCACGGCCCCGGCAGCGTGCGGTACTTGCCCGGCTGCGCCACGGCACTCGCCGTACCGACACCACCGGGATTCGCGTCATCCGTCGCGCCGCCACCGCCCGAACCGCCTGTGCAGCCTGCCAGCAGCGCCACGAGGAGCGCGGCGACGCCGGATACGTACGCCTTCCGCTGCACGGTCGGGCTCCTCTCGACGGTGGCTCTGTGCCGTTGCTCCAGTGTCCCCGCTGGTTAATCGCTTGCCGCGCGGGGGCGTCCCCTGGAGACAATGTCTATCGCACGTACTGCCGTGGACGCCGGTCCGCTGTCCTATTTCACTGACCTTGGCGCCGGTTTTGCGATCTAAGACTTCTGTCATGTTTTCGGGGGAATGAGGACGATATGTCGTACGTAGAGATGCCGGGCGCGAAGGTCCCGATCCGCATGTGGACCGACCCGGCGACGGTCGAGGACGTGGCCCTGCAGCAGCTCCGCAATGTCGCGACACTGCCGTGGATCAAGGGCCTGGCCGTGATGCCGGACGTGCATTACGGGAAGGGGGCGACGGTCGGGTCCGTCATCGCCATGCAGGGGGCTGTTTGTCCTGCGGCGGTGGGGGTGGACATCGGGTGTGGGATGTCTGCCGTCAAGACGTCGCTCACCGCAAATGACCTGCCGGGGGATCTGTCGCGGCTGCGGTCGAAGATCGAGCAGGCCATTCCGGTGGGGCGGGGGATGCATGACAGTCCTGTGGAGCCGGGGCGGTTCCATGGGCTCGCCACTGCGGGGTGGGATGACTTTTGGGGGCGGTTCGACGGGGTTGCGGAGGCGGTGAAGTTCCGGCGGGAGCGGGCGGCTTTGCAGATGGGGACCCTCGGCTCGGGGAATCATTTTGCAGAGCTCTGCATAGATATGCATGGCGCTGTGTGGCTGATGCTCCACTCCGGATCTCGGAACATCGGCAAGGAACTGGCTGAGCATCACATCGGCGTGGCCCAGAAGCTGCCGCATAACCAGGGGCTCGTGGACCGTGACCTTGCGGTGTTCGTGGCGGACACTCCGCAGATGGGGGCTTACCGCAACGACCTGTACTGGGCGCAGGAATACGCGAAGAACAACCGCACCATCATGATGGCGCTCTTCAAAGACGTAATCCGCAAGGAGTTCAAGAAGGCGAAACCGACCTTCGAGCCCGAGATCTCCTGCCACCATAACTATGTGAGCGAGGAGCGGTACGAGGGTATGGACCTGCTCGTGACGCGTAAGGGAGCGATCCGTGCGGGTTCCGGTGACTACGGGATCATTCCCGGCTCCATGGGCACGGGCTCGTACATCGTGAAAGGCCTCGGCAACGAGAAGTCCTTCAACTCGGCCTCGCACGGCGCGGGGCGGCGTATGAGCCGCAACGCGGCCAAGCGGCGGTTCTCGACGAAGGACCTGGAGGAGCAGACGCGGGGCGTGGAGTGCCGTAAGGACTCCGGTGTCGTGGACGAAATTCCGGGGGCGTACAAGCCGATCGAGCAGGTCATCGACCAGCAGCGGGACCTGGTCGAGGTCGTGGCGAAGCTGAAGCAGGTTGTTTGCGTGAAGGGCTGACTGCCGTACGCGTCCTGGGGGCCCGAGCCATCCGGCTCGGGCCCCCATTCCGTCAAGGGAGCCGCTTCTCCAGCAGCGTCACCGCATACGGGCTGCCCGACCCGCCGTCCTTTGCCAGCTGTTCGCCTACGACCCTGTAACCCGCCGACTCGTAGTACGCGCGCAGCCGGGGGTTGGAGGCCAGGCAGTCCAGGCGGGCGTACGGTCGGCCCGTTGCTGCGATGCGGGACTCTGCCTCTGCCAGCAGCTTGCGGCCCGTTCCCGGTGGGGCCGTGTGCGGGGTCGTCATCAGGCGGTGGATGTAGCCCGCGTCCGCGGGGCGCGGGCCCCAGGCCGCCGGGTCCTCCCACCAGAGTTCCCAGGCGCCGGCCAGGTGGGGGCCCGCGTGGGCGAGCCAGACCTCGCCCTGTTCCATGCGGGTGCGGAAGTGGGTCTCGTCCTTTTCGCCCGGCTTCCACTGGTCGATTCCCCGGGCCAGTTGCCAGAGCGCGGCCGAGTCGCGGAGGCGTACGAGGGTGCGGGCGTCGGGCGGGGTCGCTTTGCGGTGGGTGAGGGGCGGCCAGTCCGTGGGCTGGGGTTCCAGGAGGGCTGTGCGGAGGGTTGTCGCCAAGGCGCCTGCGTCCAGGGACAGTTCCCGTGTGATGTAGTCCTCGAGCGAGCCGTAGCGCTGCTTCATGGCGGCCAGGAAGGTGCGCATCACCTGCTGCGGGGCCCGGCCGAAGCCCGGCCAGGTCGGTTCGCGGCCGTTGTTTCTCGACTTCCAGGAGGCCAGGATGCCGGGTGTGGCCAGTTCGGTGAGGCTGTAGTCCTCGATGACGGTGGTTTCCGGGATGCCCAGCAACGTCAGGACGAGCGCGGCCAGTTGCCCCGTGCGGTCCTTGCCCGAGGCGCAGTGGAAGACGAGGGGTTCCGCGGACTCCGCTGCCTCCGCCACCAGTTCCAGGGCCCGGCGGATCTCCTTCACCCCGTCCTGCGCCACCTCCATGTAGCGCTCCGCCAGATACGGGCCGGGGTCGACGTCGGGGGCCTGGACCGCCTGCTCGTAGGCGCGGTGCTCGATGCTGAGGTTGTGGTACGCGAAGGACGGGTGGGACGGGATGCGTCCGCGCGCCTCGGCCTCCCAGGGGTGGCGCAGGTCGATGACCGTGCGGATGCCGAGGGAGAGGAAGCGGTCCCAGTCCTCGGTGCCCTCGGTCAGCTTGCCCGGGGAGTCCGCGCGGTAGAGGCGGCCGGGGCGGATGCGGTGGCCGTCCGGCGTCGTGTAGCCGCCCAGGTCGCGGAAGTTGTGCAGCGCGTCGAAAGCTATGTGTCGGTCCACAGACCGTGACCCTATGCCTACTTCGCGTGCAGTACCGCGTAGATCATCACGAAGGCCACGATGTGGATGCCGAAGAGGAAGTAGGCGAGGTAGTACCAGACGTAGCGTTCGCGTTTCTTCTCCAGCCGCAGGCGCTGCTGCTCCGCCTCCCGCTCGGCGTCCTCCGTCATCACAGTTCCCTGTGGACCTTCGTGTTCGACGCCTGCGCACGCGGCCGCAGGACCAGGAGGTCGACGTTGACGTGGTGGGGGCGGGTGACGGCCCAGGTGATGGTGTCCGCGACGTCGTCGGCCGTGAGGGGTTCGGCCACGCCCTCGTAGACCTTCGAGGCCTTGTCCTGGTCGCCGCCGAAGCGGGTGAGGGCGAACTCGTCGGTCTTGACCATGCCGGGGGCGATCTCGATGACGCGGACGGGCTGCCCGACGATCTCCAGGCGGAGGGTCTCGGCGAGGACGTGCTCGCCGTGCTTGGCGGCGACATAGCCCGCGCCGCCCTCGTAGGTGCCGAGGCCCGCGGTGGAGGAGAGGATCACGACCGTGCCGTCGCCGCTCGCCACCAGCTTGGGCAGGAGGGCCTGGGTGACGTTCAGGGTGCCGATGACGTTCGTCTCGTACATCGCGCGCCAGTCGGCCGGGTCGCCGGTGGCGACCGGGTCGGCGCCGAGTGCGCCGCCCGCGTTGTTGACCAGGACGCCGATCGTCCTGAAGGCGGTGGCGAACTCGTCCACGGCCGTACGGTCGGTGACGTCGAGCTGGTACGCCGTGGCCTGGTGGCCCGCCGCGTTGATCTCCTCCGCCAGCGCTTCGATGCGGTCCTTGCGGCGGGCGGTGAGGACGACCCGGTAGCCGGCTGCGGCGAGCTGCCGGGCGGTGGCGGCGCCGATTCCGCTGCTCGCACCCGTCACGACGGCGATGCGGGAGGCGGCGGACGGTGCGGGTGCCATGCGGTGCTCCTGGTGTGGGGTCGAGGTCGGTTCCGTCCAGCGTAGGTGAGGCTCAGCCGCCGTTCCGCGGCGCCCACATGATGAGAGCCATGCCGGCCAGGCACACCAGGGCGCCCGTGATGTCCCAGCGGTCGGGGCGGTAGCCGTCGGCGACCATGCCCCACAGGATCGAGCCGGCCACGAAGATGCCGCCGTACGCGGCGAGGATGCGGCCGAAGTGGGCGTCGGGCTGGAAGGTGGCGACGAAGCCGTAGGCGCCGAGGGCGAGGATGCCGCCGGTGATCCACAGCCAGCCGCGGTGTTCCCGCACGCCCTGCCAGACCAGCCAGGCGCCGCCGATCTCGAAGAGGGCGGCGACGACGAAGAGGGCGGCGGAGCGGGCGACGAGCATGTCTGCAGCTTGGCATGTCTGCCGCCACCGGCAGGTGTGCTGTCACCTGTTGGACGGCGCCTGCCGCGTGCTCCGCGTGGGATACATCCGTACGACTGCGTGGAGTGAGGAGTGGTGGGATGCGGAGGATGCGGGTTCCTGTGATCGGGGCTGCCGCCCTGGTGATGGCGGCTGCTCTGCCGGGCAGCGCCGTCGGTGCTCCGGAGGCCGATCTGGCGTATCACGGTGTCGTCTCCATGGCCGGCGGCCGGGTGGATCTACGGCTCACGCCGCGCAATTACGGGCCGTCGGCCGTGCCGGACGCGACGGTGCGGCTGCGCTGGTCGGTGGCGCCCGTGAACAAGCAGGCGCTGCCGGGCGGGTGTGTGCGGTCGGGGGCGCGGGTGATGCTGTGCCGGGTGGGGGCGCTGGCCGCGAAAGCGGTGGCCCGGCAGATCCGGTTGCGGGTACGGCTGCGGGGTGCGCCGTCCGAGGTGCGGGTGGAGATCGACACGGCGTGGAACGGGGGCGCCGTCGACCGCCACCGGCACAACGACCGGCAGCGGGTGCTGGTGCTGGCCACCGGGGACGAGTACTCCTTCTAGGGAGGCTGCGTCTTCCAGGGAGGAGCGGGGCATGGCCCAGGACGTGCGGGAGCGGCTGCTCGACGAGCTGGCCGGTGTCTCGCGCCGCTACATGGCCTCGTACGCCCTCTTCAACCAGGCCGTGGCCGACCGGCTGGGGCTGCACCCCACGGATCTGCAGTGTCTTAACCTGCTGACGCTGGAGGGCGGGCCGGTGACCAGCGGCCGGATCGCCGAGATGACGGGGCTGACGACCGGCTCCGCGACGCGGCTGGTGGACCGGCTGGAGAAGGCGGGCTACGTCGTACGGGAGCGGGACGCGCAGGACCGGCGGCGGGTGCTGGTGGCGACCGTGCCGGAGCGGATCGCCGAGTTCGGGCGGATGTGGGACCGGCTGGGCGGCGGCTGGTCCGCCCTCTTCGGGGAACTGGACGACGCCGAACTCGCCGTGGTCATCGGGCACATGCGGCGCACGGTGGAGTTCAGCGCCCAGCAGGTCGCACGGCTGCGGGCGGGCGAGGTCTAGGCCCTGTCGTCACATTCCCGCCTGCCGGGCGGCGTCTGGCACGCACGGGGATTGCGCTAGCCGGAGGTTCTGGCCGCGTAGGCGGTCGGCGGGACCCCGACCGTCGTCGTGAAGTCCCGTACCAGATGGGCCTGGTCGGCGTAGCCGAGGTCGGCCGCCAGAGTCGCCCAGTCGATCTCGCGGTCCGTTTCCGCGTGCTCCAGGGCCTCGTGGATGCGGTAGCGCAGGATGACCCACTTCGGGCCCACGCCGACGTACCCGGCGAACAGCCGCTGCAGCAGCCGTACGGACATTCCCTCGGCGCGGGCGAAGTGGGCGACGCGGCGGATGGTGCGGTCGGTGCGGATGCGCTCGACCAGCGTCATCGCGAGGTCGGCCTGGGGGTCGGGGCGGGGGGAGAGGGAGAGCAGGAAGGTGTCGAGGGCGGCGATCCGGGCGGTCTCGTCGGGCGGGGTGAGGACGGCCGCGAGATCCGCCGTGGGGAAGGCCTCGGGGGAGCGGACCCGCCGGCCCGTCCACTCGCTCACGGCCTGCCCGGGTGCGAAGGGGCGGAAGCCGCCGGGCCGGAACTTGATGCCGCACACCCGGCCGCGCCCCTCCAGCTTCTGCGCGAAGAGCCCCTGCTGGACGCCGGCGACCTCGACGAACGGCTCCTGGTCCGCGAACTGCTGGAACACGATGTGGACCGCGGGGTGCGGGACCACGTGCGAGACGTACGGCTCGTCCAGGTCCCAGTCGATCAGCCAGTAGTGCTCGACATGGCGGCGCAGCGGCTCGGCGGGGTCCGGGCGGCGGAAGTCCACGCGTGCGAGGAAGTCCGCGGCGCCGACGATGCCTCGGGTGTCACGGCGTGGGGCGGCCATGTCGGGATCGTAGGACGGGGCACTGACAATCGGCGGAATAAGGGGGTGGGGGAGACCGTTGTGTGGCTATAGTTGAACGGTCAACAACTTGGAGGTTGAGCGACCATGCAGTTCGGGATCTTCAGCGTCGGCGACGTCACGCCGGACCCGACCACCGGGCGTACGCCGACCGAGCGCGAGCGCATCAAGGCCATGGTCGCCATCGCGCTGAAGGCCGAGGAGGTCGGCCTCGACGTCTTCGCGACCGGTGAGCACCACAACCCGCCGTTCGTCCCCTCGTCGCCGACCACGATGCTCGGCTATGTCGCCGCGCGGACCGAGAAGCTGATCCTGTCCACCTCCACGACCCTCATCACCACCAACGACCCGGTGAAGATCGCCGAGGACTTCGCGATGCTCCAGCACCTGGCCGACGGCCGGGTGGACCTGATGATGGGCCGCGGCAACACCGGGCCGGTCTATCCGTGGTTCGGCCAGGACATCCGCGAGGGCATCAATCTCGCCATCGAGAACTACGCCCTGCTGCGCCGGCTGTGGCGCGAGGACGTCGTGAACTGGGAGGGCAAGTTCCGCACCCCGCTGCAGGGCTTCACCTCCACGCCCCGCCCGCTGGACGGTGTCCCGCCGTTCGTCTGGCACGGCTCGATCCGCTCGCCGGAGATC
This sequence comes from Streptomyces sp. NPDC002092, assembly GCF_053593775.1. Lineage (NCBI taxonomy): Bacteria > Bacillati > Actinomycetota > Actinomycetes > Kitasatosporales > Streptomycetaceae > Streptomyces > Streptomyces sp. NPDC002092. The sequence continues at coordinate 63,774 of NZ_JBSFDG010000025.1, read as the reverse complement.
GCCGAGCAGGCCGCGTACTACGGCGACGGCTTCTTCCACAACAACATCTTCTGGCCGGCCGACCACACCAAGCGGATGGTCGAGCTGTACCGGTCCCGCTACGCGCACTACGGGCACGGCACGCCCGAGCAGGCGATCGTGGGCCTGGGCGGGCAGGTGTTCATGCGGCACAACTCGCAGGACGCGGTGCGGGAGTTCCGGCCGTACTTCGACAACGCGCCGGTCTACGGCCACGGGCCCTCCCTGGAGGACTTCACCGACCAGACCCCGCTCACCGTCGGCTCCCCGCAGCAGGTGATCGAGAAGACCCTCGCCTTCCGGGAGTACGCCGGTGACTACCAGCGCCAGCTGTTCCTGGTGGACCACGCCGGGCTGCCGCTGAAGAGCGTGCTGGAGCAGATCGACCTGCTGGGCGAGGAGGTCGTGCCGGTGCTGCGCAAGGAGTTCGCGGCCAGGCGCCCGGCGAGCGTGCCTCAGGCGCCGACGCACGCCTCGCTGCTGGCCGCCGCGGAGAAGGAGGAGGCCGCCGTATGAAGCTGGTCGTCGTCTCGGCGGGGCTGAGCGTCCCCTCGTCCACCCGGCTGCTGGGCGACCGGCTGGCCGCCGCCGTGGGCCGGCAGACCCCGGTCGACACCGAGGTCGTGGAGCTGCGCGACCTCGCCGTGGAGATCGCGCACAACTTCACCAACGGCTTCCCGGGGCGGAAACTCGCAACCGCGCTGGACGCCGTGACGCAGGCGGACGGGCTGATCGTCGTCACCCCGGTGTTCTCGGCTTCGTACAGCGGACTGTTCAAGTCCTTCTTCGACGTGCTGAGCGTGAGCGACAAGGACGCCCTGGCGGGCAAGCCGGTGCTGATCGCGGCGACCGGCGGCACGGCCCGGCACTCCCTGGTGCTGGAGCATGCGCTGCGTCCGCTCTTCGCCTACCTGCGCGCGGTGGTCGTCCCCACCGGGGTGTACGCCGCGTCGGAGGACTGGGGCGCGGAGGGCCTGGACGGGCGCATCGAACGGGCGGCGGGGGAGCTGGCCGTTCTGATGAGCGGCCTGTCGGCGAAGGCCCCGGCCGGGGCGGGCGGTTTCGCGGTGGTGCCGTTCGCGGAGCAGCTGGCCGCACTGTCCGCCCCTTCAGTGAGAGGACGGTAGGAGGGACCGTCGGGTTGCTCGTGTGACGGTGAGAGGCCGGTAAAAAGGCAGATCGTACGGCCGCCGTCCTCCGCTGAACCGCCAGATGAATTGGCAGTATGGGTACGTGCCCCAAACTGTGCTGCTCGCCGAAGACGACCGCGCCATCCGTCATGCCCTGGAACGCGCCCTGAGCCTGGAGGGCTATCAGGTCACCGCGGTCGCCGACGGCGTCGAGGCGCTGGCGCAGGCCCACAAGACCCCGCCGGACGTGCTCCTGCTCGACGTCATGATGCCCGGCATCGACGGGCTGCAGGTCTGCCGGGTGCTGCGGGCCGAGGGCGACCGCACGCCGATCCTCATGCTCACCGCGCTCGTCGAGACCGCCGACCGCATCGCGGGCCTGGACGCGGGCGCCGACGACTACGTCGTCAAGCCGTTCGACGTCGAGGAGGTCTTCGCGCGGCTGCGCGCGCTGCTGCGCCGGACCAGCCCGGACCCCGCGGCGTTGGCCGACGTGCCGAAGGAGCTGCCCGCGGCCTCCGACCGGCAGATCGAGGCCGCCGGGCTGCGCATGGACGTACAGGCACGGCGGGCCTGGCGCGGCGAGCGGGAGCTGGAGCTGACGCGGACCGAGTTCGAGCTGCTGGAGCTGCTCGTGCGCAACGCCGGAATCGTCCTCGACCACTCCACCATCTACGACCGCATCTGGGGCTACGACTTCGGACCCGGTTCCAAGAACCTCGCCGTGTACGTCGGCTATCTGCGCCGCAAGCTCGACGAGCCGGGCGCGCCGGCGCTGATCCACACGGTGCGCGGTGTGGGTTACGTGCTGCGGGAAGACTAGTGGGCAGGATCAGGCGGCTGCTGGCGAGAAGGCGGCCGGGGCTGGTCTCCCTGCGCACGACGTTCGCGGTGTCCTTCGCGGCGGTCACCGCCGCCGTCACGGTGCTGGTGGGCGTGCTGTCGTACAGCGCCGCGGCCCGGCTGGTCCGCGTCGACCAGGAGTCGGTGTTCGCCCAGGTCGTGCAGGACCTGCGGGACGAGGTGCGGCAGCACCGGATGACGACGGACGACTTCTCCTCCTCGGCGCCGGGCCACGACATCGTGCGGCCGGCCCGTACGGATGTGCAGGTGCTGGGGCCGGACGGCAAGGTCGTCGACCCGGGCAGCCCCGGGCTGCCGGTGATTTCCGCCGACCGGTCGGTCGCGGCTGCCCGGAAGGCCGGGAAGCTGGTCGAGCACAAGGACGTCGACGTCGACACGGACGTCTACCGCATCGCGACCGTCTCGCTCGGCACCGGGCGGGGCGCGGTGCAGGTCGCGCAGGAGTTCAGCGACACCGAGGATCTGCTGCGGGCACTGCAGCAGCGCACGCTGATCCTGATGTGCGCGGTGGTGATCGCCGCGGGCCTGTTCGGCTGGTGGCTGGCGCGGCGCATCACCCACCGTCTGATCCTGCTGACCTCGGCCGCGGAGGACGTCGCCCGCACCCGGCGGCTCGGCATCGAGGTGCCCGTCACCGGCTACGACGAGGTGGGCCGCCTCGGCCGCGCCTTCGACCGCATGCTGGGCCGTCTCGCCCAGTCGGAGGAGGACCAGCGGCGCCTGGTCCAGGACGCGGGCCACGAACTGCGTACGCCGCTCACCTCGCTCCGTACGAACATCTCCCTGCTGCGCCGGATCGACGAACTGCCTCCGGCCACCCGGGACGAGCTGGTCGCGGACCTGGGCCAGGAGGCGCGTGAACTGACCGACCTGGTCAACGAGCTGGTGGATCTGGCGGCCGGGCAGTCCGACACCGAGCCGCCGCAGCGGGTCGACCTCGCGGACATCGCGGAGGACGTGGCCGGGCTCGCGCGGCGGCGCAGCGGGCGGCAGATCACGGTCCGGGTGAGCGGTGACACGACGACCGACGGCCGGCCGGGGATGCTGCAGCGGGCGATCTCCAATCTCGTCGAGAACGCGGCCAAGTTCGACCGCGACGGCACCGGGCCCATCGAGATCGCCGTCTCCGGGCCCGCCCGCACGGGCACGGTCCGTGTGGAGATCCTCGACCGCGGCCCCGGGATCGCCGACGGCGACCTGATCCGTATCTTCGACCGCTTCTACCGCGCGGCCGACGCACGGTCCCTGCCCGGTTCCGGGCTCGGCCTGTCGATCGTGCGGGAGGTCGCCCTGGCGCACGGCGGGGCGCCGTTCGCGGCACAGCGGGCGGGAGGCGGGGCGGTGATCGGGTTCACCGTCGGCGGCGTGCCGGGGAGCGGGACGGGCGCCGGGGGGTGAGCCCGCCCCTTCTGCCCGGGGGCTGGAACAGGCCATTCCGCTCAGCCCATTTAACTCTCAAGCTGTCCTGACCTACTCACGATCCGGTGTGTGATCGGGGACGTCCCGAGCGGCCGCTCGATCCCGACGCCGGGCCGGTGCAGCGCTTCGCTCACGACCTGCGGTCCTTACGGGCCCGGGCCGGCTCCCCGTCGTACCGGACGATGTCCGGACAGGCCCGGGTGTCGGGTGGGCGCGCTGTCGCGGGCGGCCGCCGGCGAACGGCTGCCGTCGGTGGCCGCGTGGTGCGCGCGTACGCACAGGCCTGCGGGGCGGACCCGGACGTCTGGCAGGACCGTCATGCCGCTCAGTGCAGACAGAGGCAGAACGGGTGGCCGGCCGGGTCCGCGTAGACCCGCCAGTTGGCCGCCGGGTGGAGCTGGTCCGTCCGCTCCAGGACGGTCGCGCCGAGGGCGAGCGCCCGCTTCTCCTCTCCGTCGAGGTCGTCCACGTCGAAGTCCAGGTGGAGCTGCTGGGGACGCTCCTGGCCGGGCCATTCGGGCGGCCGGTAGCCGTCCACCCGCTGGCAGGCCAGCGGCGTCCCCTCGAACCCGTGCACCTCGACCCAGCCGGGATCCCCCGGATCCGTGACCACCCGGCCACCGAGCAGCTCCGCGTAGAACTCCGCGAGCCGTACCGGATCGGCACAGTCCAGCGCGACCGCCTGCAGCTTTCGAATCACTTACGACACCTCTCGCTCGCCGGCCGCTTCCGCGGTGCTCCGTACGGAGCGGGCGTACCCGCCACCGCGGTGGGCATGCGCGACGACACCCCGCCAGGCCGGCCACCACTGGTCAACAACGGCGGCGTGGAGGAACGATCACACCAGCGAGCGGGTTGACGCGCGGGGTGTCACGGCCCGTTCCGACGAGGGGCCGGCGCGCGAAGCACCGGCCTCCGGACCCGCCCCCATGCTCATGACCCGTCAGTGGCCGCCGCCTTTCGCCCGATGGTGCTGGCTCTGGGAATCAGCCGGTGCGGCGCCCGGATCTCCATGCCCGGGACGGGGGTCGAGCTGCCGATCCGCTTGAGCAGTCGTTCCACGGCCGTCTCCGCGATCACCTTCTTGTCCGGGGAGACCGTGGTGACGGACGGATTGGAGTAGCGGCCGTCCTCGATGTCGTCGTAACCGACGACGGCGACGTCCTCGGGGACGCGCAGTCCGCGGGAGGCCAGGGTGTGCAGGGCGCCCAGGGCGACCAGGTCGCTGTAGCAGAAGACCGCGTCGGGCGGCTCCTCCAGGTCGAGCAGGTGGGCCATGGCCGTCGCGCCGTCGGCGCGGTTGAACCGTGGGGTGGAGACGACGAGTTCCTCGCGGACGGGAAGACCGGCGCGCTCATGGGCCAACCGGTAGCCCCGGGTGCGCAGTTGGGCCGCCTCGCCGGTGCGATAGGGCTGGTCGCCGATCGCGGCGACGTGGCGCCGGCCGAGGCCGAGCAGATGCTCGGTCGCCTCCAGGGAGGCAGCCACGTCGTCGATCCCGACGTGGTCGAAACCGCCGTCGCTCACCCGCTCGCCGAGCACGACGAGCGGCAGGCTCGGGTCGCGTTCGGTCAGGTCGGACTGGGCGAGGCCGAGGGGGCTGAAGATGACGCCGTCGAAGAGCAGGTGCTGGGAGCCGCGGCTGAGGAACAGCTTCTCGTGCTCGGCGTCGCCGTCCGTCTGGTCGATCAGGACGTTGTAGCCCTGGACGCGGGCCGCACGGATGATGCCCTGCAGCAGTTCGGCGAAGTACGGGGTGTCCAGGTACGGCACCACCACCGCGATCTGGCCCGAGCGGCCTGCGGCGAGGTTGCGGGCCAGGACGTTGGGCCGGTAGCCGAGCTTGTCCACGGCCTGCTGAACCCGGAGGCGGGTGGCCTCGGCGACGGGCGCGTAGCCGTTGACCACGTTGGACACGGTCCGGCTGGAGACGCCGGCGAGGTCCGCGACGTCGCGGAGTGTGACGCCCTTTGCCATATGCCACCTTCATCCCGGATGTCGGTTTCAGCGCTGAAATTTTCTCGAAGAGGCCCCCTGTGCCTCTTGCAGCGCGGCAACTTCTCGGTTAACACTTTTGCAGCGCTGCAGAGCGTAGCAGAAGGGCTTGATCCGGTCGGATCAAGTACCCAGGGACCGTGACGGAGCCGCGCCACGGACCGGATCCCCGAGAGCGATCACGGGGATGAACAGTAGGAGCCGCAGTGGGACCAGCAACCTCTCACGGGCCGGGAGCCGCACCCGTCCTGACAGGGCATCACTCTTTACTCACCGCGGTCTGAGCCTTGCCCGGCGCGCCCGCCGCGCTGATCACCGAGCCCTCTCTCCCTGCTCACCGACGTCACGCACGCTCACCCTCCCGCGTCGACCGACGTCCGCCCGCCGGCATCCGTAGGCGGGCAACCCTCTGAGCGCTTCGCGCACGAAGCGCCCGCCCTTCACCCGGGCCGGCGTACCCGCCCGCCCTCGCTCCGTTCACCGACTTCACCCTCTTCACGCCGGTCCCCCGTGTGCCGGCGCACCTCCCTGCACCCCCCGCACCTCCCGTACTCCGTCCTGCCCTCGGGCACCACACCCAGGAGATCGCTCATGTCGTCCAGCAGAAAGCCCCAGCTCCGTTCCCTCCGCCGGACCACGGTAGCGGCGACCTCCGCCGCCCTCGCCGGTGTGCTGCTCGCGGCCTGCGGCGGCGGGGGCGGTAGCTCCAGCGGCGCGCAGAGCGGTCCCGTGCACATCAAGGTGTGGGCCTGGTACCCGCAGTTCAAGCAGGTCGTGGCCCAGTTCAACAAGACCCACAAGGACGTCCAGGTCGACTGGGTGCAGGCGGGCGTCGGCCAGGACGAGTACACCAAGCTGAAGACCGCGCTGAAGGCCGGCCAGGGCGCCCCGGACGTCGTCATGCTGGAGTTCCAGGAGCTGCCGACCATCCAGCTCACCAAGGGCCTGCTAGACATGGGCAAGTACGGCGCGAACGCCGACAAGGGCAACTACGTGTCCTGGGCCTGGAACCAGGCCTCCGACGGCGACCATGTCTACGCCATCCCGGTCGACGGCGGCCCGATGGCCATGATGTACCGGGCCGACCTCTTCAAGAAGTACAGCCTCAAGGTGCCGACCACCTGGGCGGAGTACAAGGAGGAGGCGGCCAAGCTGCACAAGGCCGACCCCAGCGCCTACATGACCGACTTCGGCAGCGACGAGACGGCCGCCGGCTGGCGCCAGGGCCTGATGTGGCAGGCGGGCTCCCGCCCCTACACGTACTCGGCCAGCAAGCTGCCGGACATCGGGGTCAAGCTCAACGACGACAACGCCAAGAAGGTGTACGAGTACTGGGGCGACCTGGTCAAGAACAAGCTGGTCGACACCCAGTCGTACGCCACCACGGACTTCTACAACGGCCTGAGCACCGGCAAGTACGCCACCTACATCGCGGCCGGCTGGGGCCCCGGCTACCTCTCCAGCGTCGCCGCGAAGACCTCCGGCAAGTGGCGCGTCGCCCCACTGCCGCAGTGGACGTCGGGTGCGGACGCCCAGGGCGACTGGGGCGGTTCGAGCTTCTCGGTGACCTCGCAGACCAAGCACCCCAAGGAGGCCACGGAGGTCGCCCGGGAGCTGTTCGGCACCTCCCAGGCGGCCTGGAAGATCGGCATCGACCAGGCCTACCTCTTCCCGCTGTCCAACCCGATCCTCAACGGGGCGTACTTCAAGTCCAAGAAGTACGAGTTCTTCGGCGGCCAGCAGATCAACTCGGTGTTCGTGCCCGCCGCGAACGGCATCTCGACCTTCGACTGGAGCCCGTTCCAGGACTACGCCTACAACACCGACACCAGCGAGGTGGGCAAGGCCCTCCAGGGCCAGACCGCCTGGTCGTCCGTCAACGACAACGTCCAGCAGCAGGTGACCTCCTACGCGGGCAAGCAGGGATTCAAGGTCAGCAGGTAACCGGCCCGAGTCCCGACTCCCCACCGCCCCCGCCGGCGCGCCCGCGCCCGAGAGCTCCGCCGCCGGCGGGGGCCCGCACCACGCGCAAGGAGAAGTGATGAGCCTGCTCCGACAGCAGGGATCCACCGCGACGGCACCGCCAAGTGCCGTCCCCGCGAGGGGACTTCGCACTCCCGTGGCGGGCCGGCGCCCCGGCGGGCTGTCCGCCCGCACCCGGCACAAGGGCATGGGCCTGCTGCTGGTCAGCCCGTTCCTCCTGCTCTTCCTGGCCTTCCTGGTGGCCCCCCTGTGCTACGCCTTCTGGCTGAGCCTGAGGACCTCCACCCTGGTCGGCGGGGACCACTTCAGCTGGTTCGCCAACTACAAACAGACCTTCACCGACCCGCAGTTCCTGTCCGGCGTGCGCAGAGTCGTCGTCTTCGGTGTGGTCCAGATCCCGCTGATGCTCGGCCTCGCCCTGCTGGGCGCGCTGATCATCGACGAGGTCACCAGCAGGCTCGCCAAGGTCTTCCGGATGACCCTGTTCATGCCGTACGCCGTGCCCGCGGTGATCGGCGCCCTGATGTGGGGCTTCCTCTACAGCCCGACCTTCGGCCCGGTGAACTCGATCAGCAACTCGCTCGGCCTCGGCAAGGTCGACCTGCTGTCGCACGGTCTGATGCTGACCTCGCTCGGCAACATCGTGACCTGGCAGTGGACCGGCTACAACATGATCGTCCTGTACGCCGCCCTGCAGGGCCTGCCCCGCGAGGTCTACGAGGCGGCGAAGCTCGACGGCGCCGGCCAGCTCCAGACGGCCCTGCGCATCAAGGTCCCGATGATCTCATCGGCGCTGGTGCTCACCCTGATGTTCACCCTCATCGGCACCCTGCAGTTCTTCACCGAGCCGCGGGTCCTGGAGAAGACCGCCTCTTCGGTGATCACGCCGGACTACACGCCGAACCTGTACGCCTACAACCTGGCGTTCCAGTACTCGGAGTTCAACTACTCCGCCGCCATCTCCTTCTCCCTCGGAGCGGTGGTCTTCATCGGCTCCTACATCTTCCTGTTCGCCACGCGCAAGAGGAGCGGACTGAAGTGACCACCGTCGCCGCACCCGCCGTAACCGCCGCCCCGGCCACCGGCCGTCGTCCGTCAGCCGCACCTGGACGCGTCACCGTCAACGTGGTGATGGTGGCGATGATCCTGTACTTCCTGCTGCCGTTCTGGTGGCTGGTCGTCGCCGCCACCAAGGGCAACGACGCGCTCTTCTCCACCGCCGCCCTCTGGTTCCACTCGCCGGGCTCCTTCTTCACCAACCTCCAGCAGCTGTTCACGTACAACGACGGCGAGTACCTGCGCTGGATGGGCAACACCGCGATCTACGCCGGTGTCAGCGGCGCCGGTGCCACCGCCGTGGCGACCCTCGCGGGCTACGCCTTCGCCAAGTACCGCTTCCCCGGTCGCAACCTGCTCTTCTCCAGTCTCCTCGGCGCCATCATGGTGCCCGCCACCGCGCTGGCCATCCCCACCTATCTGCTGCTGAGCAAGGTGGCGCTGACCAACACCATGTGGGCGGTCATCCTGCCCCAACTGCTCAACCCCTTCGGCGTCTACCTCGTACGGGTCTACGTCCAGGAGTCCCTGCCGGACGAGCTGCTGGAGGCGGCCCGCATGGACGGGGCCGGCGAGCTGCGGGTGCTGTGGTCGGTGGCACTGCCGACCCTGAAGCCGGCGCTCGTCACGGTGCTGCTGTTCTCCATGGTCGGCACCTGGAACAACTTCTTCCTGCCGCTCGTGATGCTCAACAACGACAGGCTGTTCCCGCTCACCGTAGGCCTGCAGTCCTGGTACGAGGGGGCGATGATCCAGTCCGGCGCGAACGCGCTGTTCACCCTGGTCATCGCGGGTTCCCTGGTGGCGATCCTGCCGCTGATCGTCACCTTCCTGCTCCTCCAGCGGTACTGGCGCGGCGGTCTGACCGTCGGAAGCCTCAAGTGACCTGACGGGCCCGCCCGTTCTCCCCTCTTCCTCGCGCACCTCCCGGAGCGACCTTCATGCTGCACGCCTCCCTGGCCCTCGACCCCGCCTTCCGCGTCGCCGACGTGAGTCCCCGAACCTTCGGCTCGTTCGTCGAACACATGGGCCGCTGCGTCTACACCGGCATCTACGAGCCCGGCCATCCCCTGGCAGACGAGGACGGCCTGCGCCGTGACGTCCTGGACCTGGTGCGCGAGCTGGGCGTGACCGCCGTGCGCTATCCCGGCGGCAACTTCGTCTCCGGCTTCCGCTGGGAGGACAGCGTCGGCCCGGTGGCCGAACGGCCCACCCGTCTCGACCTCGCCTGGCACAGCACCGAGACCAACGCGTTTGGCCTGCACGAGTTCCACCGCTGGGCCGAGAAGGCCGGCGTCGAGCCGATGATGGCCCTCAACCTCGGCACCCGGGGCGTCGCCGAGGCCCTGGACCTGCTGGAGTACTGCAACCACCCGGGCGGCACCGCCTGGTCCGACCAGCGGATCAAGAACGGCGCCCCCGACCCCTTCGGCATCCGCATGTGGTGCCTGGGCAACGAGATGGACGGCCCCTGGCAGACCGGTCACAAGACCGCCCAGGAGTACGGCCGCATCGCCGCCGAGGCCGCCCGTGCCATGCGCATGATCGACCCGAAGCTCGAACTGGTCGCGTGCGGCAGCTCCAGCTCCTCCATGCCGACCTTCGGCGCCTGGGAGGCCACGGTCCTGGAGGAGGCGTACGACCAGGTCGACTACATCTCCTGCCACGCCTACTACGAGGAACTCGACGGCGACCTCGGCAGCTTCCTGGCCTCCGGAGTCGACATGGACCACTTCGTCGACTCGGTGGTCGCCACCGCCGACCACATCCGGGCCAAGCTGCGCCGCAAGAAGCGGATCAACCTCTCCTTCGACGAGTGGAATGTCTGGTACAACACCCGTTTCGAGGCGCAGGAGAAGCCCACCGAGTGGGCCGTCGCCCCACGGGTCATCGAGGACGAGTACAACGTCGCGGACGCCGTCGTGGTCGGCGGGCTGCTGATCAGCCTGCTGCGGCACAGCGACCGCGTCACCGCCGCCTGCCTCGCCCAGCTCGTCAACGTCATCGCCCCCATCCGCAGCGAGGCCGGCGGTCCCAGCTGGCGGCAGACCACCTTCCACCCCTTCGCCCAGGCCGCCCGGCACGCCCGAGGCACGGTCCTGCGAGTGGAGCCGGTGGCGCCGACGTATGAGACGAAACGTTTCGGCGAAGTCTCCGTCCTCGACGCCGTGGCCACGCACCTCGCGGAGGCGGACGGCGCCGACGAGCTCACCGTCTTCGCCGTCAACCGGCACCAGAGCGAGAACGTCGAACTCGCCCTCGACCTGCGGGCGTTCCCCGGCTACACGCCGGTCGAGCACTCGGTGCTGAGCGACCCCGACATACGCGCCGCCAACACCCAGGACGACCCCGACCGGGTACGCCCGTACGCCGCCGACACCGGTCCCGTCGCCGACGGCCGTCTCACCGCGAGCCTGCCGCCGGTCTCCTGGAACGTCATCCGGTTGCGCCGCGCCGGCTGACACCCCCCGAAGCCCCGCCGCTCCCGCCCCCTCCCCCCGGGGAGCGTCGGACCCCGCACCACCCCCAGTTCCGGACATTCATCGGGAGCCGCCCATGTCCACCACCAGGGAAGGCGCCATACTCCGCGCCGTACCCCGCACACAGGCGATCACCCTGCTGCTGGCCCTGCTCGCAGCCGCCGTCGCCCTCGTCCTCCCCGCCGCCGGCCAGGCGCACGCGATCACGCGCGCCTCCCAGACGATGTACACCTCACCGTCGACCGCCCCGTCGCCCGGCGCGCTCTACCCGCGCGCCGTGCGCCTGCAGTACAGCGGTGCGTCCAACGGCACCATGCTTGCCACGTTCGAGCAGTACAGCTCGGGCACGCCCGTCTTCCCGGTCTACCGAAGCACCGACAACGGCAACAGCTGGACCCAGATCTCCAGCATCAGCGACACCCACAACGGCTTCGGCATGCGCTACCAGCCGTTCCTGTACGAACTGCCCACGCAGATCGGCAACTTCCCGGCCGGCACGATCCTCGCCGCCGGCAACTCCATCCCGAACGACCTGTCCTCGACCGAGCTGGACCTGTACGCCAGCACCGACCACGGCATGACCTGGTCGTTCGTCAGCAGCATCGCCCAGGGCGGCAAGGCCGACGTCACCAACGGCCAGACCCCGGTATGGGAGCCGTTCCTGATGGCCTCCGGCTCCAAGCTGATCGTGTACTACTCCGACCAGCGTGACCCCAACCACGCCCAGAAGATCGTCCACCAGACCACCACCGACGGCATCACCTGGTCCTCGGTCGTGGACGACGTGGCCATGCCGACCTACACCGACCGCCCCGGCATGCCGGTCGTCGCGCAACTGCCCAACGGCAACTACGTGATGACGTACGAGTACGGGGGCGCACCCGAAGCCAACTTCGCGGTCTACTACAAGGTCTCCTCCGACCCCGAGGCGTTCGGCTCCGTCACCGGCACCGTCCTGAGGTCCACCGACGGGTACGTGCCCACCAGCGCCCCGTACATCACCTGGCTTCCCACCGGCGGTCCCAACGGCACCCTGGCGGTCAGCGCCCAGAGCACCACCGACCTCTTCCTGAACACGCAGAACGGCGCGGCGGGCGCCTGGACGCGCATCGCCTCCACCGTCCCCCGCGGCTACAGCCGCGGCATGGTACCCCTCGCTGACGGCCACAGCCTGGAGATCTTCAGTGCGGGCGTGGTCAGCAGCACCGTCGAGAACCCGGTCACCTACGGCACGATCGACCTGGGCGGCGGCATCTCCGACGGCGCGACCTACACCATGTCCAACGCCAACAGCCACCTGATGCTGACCATCGTCGGCGGCACCACCACCAACGGCACTTTCGCCACCCAGCAGAACGCCGACAACGTCACCGACCAGCAGTGGAAGTTCGTCCAGCAGCCGTCGGGCTACTTCAAGATCTTCAATGTGGCCAGCGGCAAGCTCCTGGGCGTGCAGAACGCCTCCACCGCCAACGGCGCAAAGGTCCTGCAGTGGGACGACAACGGCACCCTCGACCACGAGTGGGCCGTCGCCCCGAACCCGGCGGGCGGCTTCACCGCCACCAACCGGAACAGTGGCAAGTTCCTGGAGATCCCCAGCGCCTCCACCACGGTCGGCACCGCCGCCGGGCAGTGGTCCGACACCGGCTGCGCCTGCCAGCGCTGGAATCTCACCCAGACCGCGCTGCCCACCCTGTCCACCGGCCAGTACCGGCTGGTCAACAAGAACAGCGGCAAGTTCCTGGAGATCCCCGGCGCATCCACCGCCACGGGCAAGCAGGCCGGCCAGTGGGTGAACACCGCCAACAACTGCCAGCTGTGGACGTTCCAGTCGGTCAGCGGCGGGGCGTGGACCGTGAAGAACGTCAACAGCGGTCTGTTCCTCGACAACAACGGCTCGACTTCGTCGGGGGCGGCCGTCGTCCAGAACTCGTCGTCGGGCGCGAGCTCCCAGAAGTGGACGCTCACGGACGCGGGAGGCGGCTACTTCAAGCTAGTCAACTCCGCGAGCGGCCTGGTGGCGGACGTCGCCTCCACCGCCAACGGCGCGCTGATCGTCCAGTCGGCGGACAACGGCGCCGCTGACGAACTGTGGCAGGTCGTGCGGGTCAACTGATCCGCCAGGGGGCCCGGTCGCGGCCGGGCCCCGCACTTCTGTCCGGCATTCCGAACACTGACTGACATAGCGAACAAGAGAGGTGGGTCGCCCGTGTCTGAAGAACCCTGTGTCGTGGGCGTCGACTTCGGCACCCTGTCCGGCCGTGCCGTGGTGGTGCGGGTCGGCGACGGCGCGGAACTGGCGTCGGCGGAGCACGTCTACGCCCACGCCGTCCTCGACCGGACCCTGCCCGACGGCACCCGGCTGCCCCCCGACTGGGCCCTCCAGGTCCCCTCGGACTACATCGATGTGCTGCGAGGCGCCGTACCCGAGGCTCTCGCCCGTGCCGGAGTGCGGCCGGAACAGGTGATCGGCATCGGCACCGACTTCACCGCCTGCACTGTCCTGCCGGTCCTCGCCGACGGCACGCCGCTGTGCGAACTCCCCGGCCTGGAGAACCGCCCGCACGCCTACGTCAAGCTGTGGCGCCACCACGCGGCCCAGGGCCAGGCCGACCGGATCAACGCGCTGGCCGCCGAGATGAACGAGCCGTGGCTGGAGCGGTACGGCGGGAAGATCTCCTCGGAGTGGGAGTTCGCCAAGGCGCTGCAGGTCCTGGAGGAGGACCCGGAGATCTACCGGCGCACCGAGCGCTGGCTGGAGGCGGCGGACTGGATCGTGTGGCGGCTGTGCGGGACGTACGTCCGCAACGCCTGCACGGCAGGCTACAAGGGCCAGTACCAGGAAGGGCGTTATCCGTCGCCCGAGTATCTGTCGGCGCTGCACCCGGACTTCGCCGGCTTCGTGACCGACAAGCTGGACCATCCGATCGGCCGACTCGGCGATTCCGCCGGGGTGTTGACCGCCGAGGCGGCCGCGTGGACCGGGTTGCCGGAGGGCATCACGGTCTGCGTCGGCAACGTCGACGCCCATGTCACCGCCCCGGCGGCGGTCGCCGTGGAACCGGGCCAGATGGTCGCCATCATGGGCACCTCCACCTGCCATGTGATGAGCTCCGACCAGCAGGGTGTTGTGCCCGGCATGTGCGGGGTCGTGGAAGGCGGCATCCTCCCCGGGCTCTGGGGCTACGAGGCCGGGCAGAGCGGCGTCGGCGACATCTTCGGCTGGTTCGTCCGCACGGGCCTGCCCGCCGAGTACGCGGAGCGCGCCGCCGCGGCCGGCCAGACCCCGCACGAGTACCTGACCGCCCTCGCTGCCGGACAGAAGGTGGGCGAACACGGCCTCCTCGCCCTCGACTGGCACAGCGGCAACCGGTCCGTCCTGGTCGACCACGACCTCAGCGGCCTGCTGATCGGCCAGACGCTCTCCACCCGCCCCGAGGACATCTACCGCGCCCTGCTGGAGGCCACCGCCTTCGGCACCCGCACCATCATCGACGCCTTCGAGTCCGCCGCCGTACCGGTGACGGAACTGATCATCGCGGGCGGCCTGACGAAGAACGCCCTGCTCATGCAGATCTACGCCGACGTCACCCGCCGCCCGCTGAGCATCATCGGCTCGGCCCAGGGACCGGCCCTCGGCGCCGCCATGCACGCCGCCGTCGCCGCCGGGGCGTACCCCGACATCCGCGCCGCCGCCCACGCCATGGGCAAGGTGCACCGCCGGGTCTACCTGCCGGACCCGCAGCGCGCGGCAGCCTACGAGCGCCTGTACGCCGAGTACCGCGTGCTGCACGACTACTTCGGCCGCGGCACCAACGACGTCATGCACCGCCTGCGCCACATCCGCGCCGAAGCCTCACTGCTTCCCTTGTGAAAGGACCCCTCATGATCACTTCCGAAAGGCCTTACGGCAGCCAGGAGATCTGGTTCCTCACCGGCAGCCAGGGCCTGTACGGCGACGACGTGCTGCGCCAGGTCGCCGACCAGTCCCGCAGCATCGCCGAGACCCTCGGCCGGCCCGACAAGGTCCCGGTCCGGATCGTGTGGAAGCCGGTCCTCACCGACGCCGACTCGATCCGGCGGATGTGCCAGGAGGCGAGCGCCTCCGACACCTGCGTGGGCGTGATCGTGTGGATGCACACCTTCTCGCCCGCGAAGATGTGGATCGCCGGTCTCAGCGCCCTGGACCGGCCCTTGCTGCACCTGCACACCCAGTACAACCTGTCGCTGCCCTGGCCCAGCATCGACATGGACTTCATGAACCTCAACCAGGCCGCCCACGGCGACCGCGAGTTCGGCCACATCGAGTCCCGCGTCGGCGTCGACCGCAAGATCGTCGCCGGTCACGCCACCGACCCGAGGGTGATCCGGCGCGTCGCCGCCTGGGCCCGCGCCGCCGTCGGCCGCCACGCCTCGCGCACCCTGCGGCTCGCCCGCTTCGGCGACAACATGCGCGACGTCGCCGTCACCGAGGGCGACAAGGTGGAGGCCCAGCTGCGCTTCGGCTTCTCCGTCAACACCTATGCCGTCAACGACCTGGTCGCCGTGGTCGACGACATCGAGGACAAGGCGGCCGCCGAGCTCGCCGCCGAGTACGTGGAGTCGTACGACGTCGTCCCGGCCCTGCGCCCCGGCGGCATCCGCCATGACTCCCTGCTGTACGCCGCCCGTCTCGAACTCGGCCTTCGCGCCTTCCTCACCGAAGGCGGCTTCACCGCCTTCACCACCAACTTCGAGGACCTCGGCGGGCTGCGCCAGCTGCCCGGCATCGCGGTGCAGCGCCTCATGGCCGACGGCTACGGCTTCGGCGGCGAGGGCGACTGGAAGACCTCCGCCCTGCTGCGCACGATGAAGGTCATGGGTGCGGGGCTGCCCGGCGGCACCACGTTCATGGAGGACTACACCTACCACCTCGGCCCCGGCACCCCCCGTGTCCTCGGCGCCCACATGCTGGAGGTCTGCCCCTCGGTGGCCACCGGCCGCCCCAGCTGCGAGATCCACCCCCTGTCCATCGGCGGCCGCGAGGACCCGGTCCGTCTGGTCTTCAACGCCGCCGAAGGCCCCGCCGTCGTCGTCGGCCTCTCCGACCTCGGCGACCGCTTCCGCCTCACCGCCAACGCCGTCGACGTCGTCGCCCCCAGCGAACCCCTGCGCCGCCTGCCGGTCGCCCGGGCCGTATGGAAGCCACGTCCGTCCCTGGCGGAATCGGCGGAGAGCTGGCTGCTGGCCGGCGCCCCGCACCACACCGTGCTCAGCTCGGCGGTCGACGTCGAGACCCTGACCGACTACGCCGCCATGACCGGTGTCGAGCTGCTCACCATCGACGAGAGCACCAGCACCGATCAGTTCGCCAAGGAAATCCGCTGGAACGCCGCCTACCACCGCCTCGCCCAGGCCCTGTGACGAAGGAGACCACGATGACCACAGTTGTCCGGGAGGGCCTGCGCCAGGAGGTACTGGAGGCGAACCTCGCCATCCCCCAGGTCGGCCTGGCGACCCTGACCTGGGGAAACGTCAGCGGGGTCGACCGCGAGGCGGGGGTGTTCGTCATCAAGCCCTCCGGGGTCCCCTACGAGGCCCTGACCCTGGACGACCTGGTGACGGTCCGCCTGTCCGACGGCGCGGTGGTCGAGGGCGACCTGCGTCCCTCCACCGACACCGAGACCCACCGCTGCCTGTACCTGGCCTTCCCGTCCGTCGGCGGCGTGACCCACACCCACTCCACCCACGCGGTCGCCTTCGCCCAGGCCCGCCGGGACATCCCCGTCCTCGGCACCACCCACGCCGACACCTTCAACGGCCCCGTGCCCGTCACCCGCGACCTCACGAAGGAGGAGTGCGCGCAGGACTACGAGTACAACACCGGCCACGTCATCGTGGACCTCCTCGACGGCGACGACCAGCGGGCCGTCGAGGTCCCCGCCGCCCTCGTCGCCGGACACGGCCCCTTCACCTGGGGCGCCACTGCCCGCAGGTCCCTGGAACACGCGATCATCTGCGAAGCCGTCGCCGACATCGCCCTGCACACCATGTCCCTCTCACCGACGAGTCCGCCCCCTCCCCACCTCCTGAACCGCCACTACACCCGCAAGCACGGCCCCGACGCCTACTACGGCAATCCGGCCGCTCCGGTGACGCGGTGACGATGATGCACAGAAGCCGCGTATACGCCGTACTGATCGACACACCCCGAGCCGAGGCTGCCCGAGCAGTGGACTTCTGGTCGGCCGCTCTCGGCGCGACCGCCCAACCGTTTCCACCGGCACCGCACTTCACCGCCCTCCACCAGGCACTGCCGGGACTGATCACCGCGGTCCAGGCGGTCGACGACGCACCTCGTATCCACCTAGACATCGAGACCGACGACGTCGAATCGGAAACCGAGCGCTTGATCGCCCTGGGCGCCGAGCAGGTTTCGCGATGGGAGGAGTGCCGCGTGCTACAAGTCCCTGGCGGTCATCTGCTGTGCGTACTACCTGTGGAGAGCGATACCGACACCTTCCGAGCGCAGGCCAACGCTTGGCCATGACTCCATGGTGACCGGCCCGGCACATGCCAAGGGCGGCCCCCGAAAGCCCTGCCCGCACCAAACGAAGCCCCAGGTCAGGGCCAGACAAGGCAGTACGGCTGATGCCCCGCCTCATGCAACCGATGGCTGAAGTCCTGCCACTCGTGCAGCGATTGGTGACGGGAGGGCGCTGACCTGGGGTTTCGCAAGGGAATGTGCGTTGACCTGGGAAAACTCCTCTCGGTAGTTCTCACGGGTCAACGCCGTTTCCCAGGCTCATGTGCCCTGGATGTGCCCTCGCCCTGTCTGCAGAACCGGCTATGAAGCGCCCGATCTCGGCCACCAGCCTGCTTCGGCGCAGACGTGAGGCTGTCTTGCTCGCTGTTTCTGATCCTGGTCACATGGTCATTGGCCTTTGATGGGATGCGAAACGGGGGGCGCGTGAGCGGCTTACAGGTCTCCGTATGGAAGCGTTACGGACATGACCGTCTCTACGTGAATCAGTCGGACGGCAAGAAGGTCGCATGGTTCGACCGCCGCACGGGGTATCTGGAGCTCCTTGTTGAGGAACAGCGGGACGCGGTACTTGATGTCCTTGCGCCCTATCTCACTGCTTCATCTTCGCCCGTAGCGCACAAGGCACTGCATTCTGAGGACGATCTTGCCGGGAACCGTCCGGGAGACGCGCTGCAGATGAAGGTGGACGAGCTGACGCCCGGCTTCTGGCAGTGGGCGTTGGCCAGGCTGTCCGGTCGGCGTCTGGAGGCGGACAGTTGGCGCGCAGGACTGGCCGGCGAGCGCCGGGTGGGAGCGGAGCTGGAGAGGCTGGCGCGGCGAGGCTGGCGAGTTCTGCACTCCATACCCCTGCCCGGTGAAGTTGACATCGACCACGTCCTGATTGGTCCGGGCGGCGCCTTCTGCTTCAACACGAAGCGCCACCGCGGAGCGCGCGTTTGGGTGGGTGATGACTCTGTTCGCATAGGCGGCCAGTCGTACCCCTACGTGCGAAAGAGCCGAGCAGAGGCGCGGCGGGCCTCAGCTGCGCTGACGAGTGCATGCGGCTTTCCCGTCGAGGTTCAGCCGGTGCTCGCCTTCGTTGCGGTGGCAGAGCTGCAGGTCGTGCCGTCACTCCGGGACGTGCGAGTCCTTCAGGAGCACGACATCTCGGCGTTCAAGCACCTCAAGTCTGGCTTGCGACCGGACAAGGTCGAGTTGGTGTACACGGCGGCACGTGATCGCCGCACGTGGGTTCGCTCCTAACGGTTGGCTGGGTTACAGCCAACTTTCGCGAAATGTGGCTTGTTCACGTCATTACTCGCCGGTCTCTGTTGATGGCGGCCCTTCTCTCCCACATCCTGGAAGGCTTTCCATCGAGCCATGACCTGGGGGATAAGTGTCTCTTCACTCTGCACTCCGTGCGAACAATCCGGAGGCGGTCCACCGTACGCGCCAACTAATCGAATATATCCGCGAATTCGTTCGCGGGTCGTACAAGCCGGTGCGGGACTGGCAGAAATATCCGGAGGTCCTCTGGCTCTCCGGCCTGCCGGACGACAGGCTCCGGCGGAACCCGGACGGCGACCGGACGCTTCTCAAGGTGGCACACCGCCCGCCTCGCCCGGCTCCTGTCATACCCGAGGTGCTGGCGGGCTGGATCGACCCTGAGGCCGCCGCCACCGCGAGGCCCGAAGCGCCGCCGCTGGCCGAGTCGGGGCCGGGTCAGGGCTGGCAGGAGGATGAGAACGGAAACCTGTTCGAGGTTTCCGAAATCCGCCGGGAGGAAGCGCACGACGTGCTGCGCGCCTACACGCGATGGCTCGACGCGTGGCGCAAGTGGTCGGAGAAAGAGCGCGTCGACCGGCCTCACCGGGAGCTCTATCAGCAGCTGTATCGAATGGCGACCAGGATTCAGCAGGACGGCGAGGAATATGAGGCGGTACTAGGCACCGGATTGCTGACCGTCGGAGCCGCACGTCCGTCGGCGCGCATCGCCCGGCACATTCTGACGGCGCCGCTGATACTCACCGTGAATTCCACGAACATGTCCATCACCGTGGCCCTCGCACCCGGCGACCCGGCGCGACTGGAGGACAGAGAGTTCCTCGACGCGGACGAGGGCTACAGCACCCGTCTGCTGGGCCCGCTGCGGGAACGTGTCGATGCGGAAGGATTCCATCCGCTGTCCCCGGACTCCCAGGACATGCTCGGTGACTGGTCGGAGAGGGCGTTCGGCACCGATCGCGCGGTGGCGTTCCACCGCGGCTGGGGCCGCCCGCCCGCCGACCCGGCGCTGCCGGTGCCCACGCTCGGATTCGCGCCGGCGATCATTCTCCGTCAGCGAGGCCAGGGCGCCCTCGTGAACTTCTATGACGGCATCGCGAACCGCCTCGCCCAGCCCGGTGCAATCGCGCCACTGGGCCTGGCTCAGTTGCTGTACCGGCTCGAAGCGGAAGACCGCAGGGTGTGGGGTACGGCGGCGGGGGGCCGTGACGTGCCGCCCGCCCTCGGCCCCGACCCGCTGTTTCCGCTGCTGTCGAACGAAGCCCAGCGGGAGGTACTGAGGCGCCTACAGACCGATACCGGCGTTGTCGTTCAGGGACCGCCTGGCACGGGAAAGACGCACACCATCGCCAACCTCGTGTGTGCCTTGCTGGCGGACGGCAAGCGAGTGCTCGTGACGAGTGAGAAGGGCCAGGCGCTGAAGGTCCTGCGGCAGCAACTGCCTCCTGAGCTGCGCAGCCTGTGCGTCCTCCAGGGCGACCGACGCCAGGACGGCAGCGACGACCTGGAACAGTCCGTGCGCGCGCTCTCCCAGCTCAGTGCCACCCAGTCGACGGAGCGCCTCAACGTAAGGATCAAGGGCTATGAGGCGCTGCGCTCTGAACTGTCGGACACCCGCGCGCGGCTCCGTGACGATCTGCGCGCCATACGTGAGGCGGAGTGGTACGAACACCTCGACGTGGCACCCGGATACAAGGGGCGGCTCGTGGAGATCGTGGAGACCGTCGCAGCCGGTGCATCGAAGTACGACTGGATGCCCGACCTGCCCGCCTTGGCACCGCGACAACCTTCGCTGAGCCAGGACGAGGCCCAGCGCCTGCTGGGTCTGGTATCCCGGCACGGGGCCGGAGTGCTGGACGAGCATGCCGCCCGCTGCCCGGACCCCGCAGACTTCGTCCCACCCGTGCTGTTCGAAGAGGCGGTCAATGCCCTAGACGCCGCTGTACGTGCCTGTGCTGCGCCGGCGTCTGACACACTCGCCCTCGAACTCGCAGATTGCGGAAATGAGTTGATCGCGACACTGGTCGGTCTGCTGGACGCGGCGGAACACGCGCTGCAGAGCGAGGGACTGCCGGGCGATCCTGCTGCCTGGCCGCCCGAGGAGTGGACCACGCGTGCCTTGCAGGACGGAATGGCGGGCCGACGGCAGCAGCTGTGGGAGGGAGTGCGGCAGGCGTCCGCCCGTGCCGAAGACGTTCAGAGCGTCCTTCAGCACACGCCCTTCGCCGTGCTCGACGTACCCGACGTGGCGCTTGCTGAGGAATCACGTCTCATCGCCGCCGGGAAGGAC
Organism: Streptomyces sp. NPDC002092; assembly: GCF_053593775.1. Lineage (NCBI taxonomy): Bacteria > Bacillati > Actinomycetota > Actinomycetes > Kitasatosporales > Streptomycetaceae > Streptomyces > Streptomyces sp. NPDC002092. The sequence continues at coordinate 42,750 of NZ_JBSFDG010000025.1, read as the reverse complement.
CTCGAACAGTACTTGCGTGCAGGTGGCAAGCTGCGCAAGTTCGCCCCGAGGTCGGTCCAGAAGGAGGCCCAAGTCCTTCTGCGAGACTGCCGGGTGGATGGGCGGCTGCCCAGCACACCGGACGAGATCTCCGCCTTGGTGGCTCATCTGGCGGCACGCCAGTGCGTTCGGCAGCTGAACGAGCGCTGGAAGAGCGTCGACGCGCCCGAGGCCGAGGGCTCCACACAGGTGGCTCTGTCGGAGCTGCTGGACCGGGTGCCGACGCTCCGCGCGGTGGACGGATTCACCCACTCCGTACGTACGCTGCACGATGTCCTGCTCAAGGCCCGGATCAAGGCCACGGTGCGGACGGCACAGCAGTGGGATGACGTCCGTACATCGGCGAACGCCGCGGAACGGCTGCTCCGTGCCCGTGAAGCGGAGGAGAGGCTGCGATCCATCTCCGAGCAGCTGCCGCGACCCGATGCCCGCGGAGTGACCGAACTGGCAGAGGTCCACCGGGCTGTCACCGCCCGTAATCCGCGGGCGTACACGTCCGCGATCGACTCGCTGACCGAGGCGTTCCACCGTGAGGCCGATCGTCGGGAGGCCCGCAAACTCCTGGATCGACTGTCCGAGGACCACCCCGAACTGGCGCGGCGCTTCGCCGAGTCCCCAACCGAGGCGGCCTGGGAGGCCCGCCTCGCGAACCTGGACGGAGCCTGGGCATGGCGGCGAGCACGCACCTTCCAGGACACGATGCTGACGCCTGGGAGGGAAGCTCGACTGGAAGGTGAACTGGACGCGGTCGAGACGCAGTTGAGGAACACGGTGACTCAACTGGCCGCTAGCAGAGCGCTGTATCACTGCCTGGACCGGATGACGGTCGGCCAGAAACAGGCACTGAGCGCCTATGCGTCGGCCATGGCGAACGCAGGCAAGGGAATGACGAAACTCGGCAAGCGGCATCTGAAGAACGCCCGTTCCGCGATGCGTGAGGCGCGTGCCGCGGTTCCGGCCTGGGTCATGCCGATCAAGCAGGTCGCCGAAATGATTGATCCCGAGCCGGATGCCTTCGACGTCGTCATCGTGGACGAGGCGAGCCAGGTCGGTCTGGACGGGCTGATGCTGCTGTGGCTCGCTCCGAGAGTCATCGTCGTGGGTGACGACAAGCAGTGTGTCCCGTTCTACACGGGTGGTAAGCACGAGCGGTTCGACGAACTCCTCGACTCACTCCTGCCCCATCTCATCGACTGGCAGCGGGACGGGCTCAGTCCAAAGTCCAACCTGTATGCCCTGTTGTCCGCCCGTTTTCCCGAGACGATCCGGCTTACCGAGCACTTCCGGTGCATGCCGGAGATCATCAAATGGTCCTCCACCCAGTTCTATCCCGACAACGAACTCGTACCGTTGCGACAGTACGGAGCGGATCGGCTGCGGCCCCTCGAAGTCGTCCATGTCCATGAGGGCCACTGCGAGGGACGGGGAGACACCCTGGTCAACAGGCCCGAGGCAGAACGCATCGTCGCCACGTTGCAGAAACTCGCGGAGGACGACGCGTACGCGAAACGGAGTTTCGGAGTCATCGTGCTTCGTTCCGGACACCAGACAAGGCTGTTGGAAAATCTCATCGATACGCGGATCGACCCCGCGATCCGCGAGCGACACAACATACGTGTCGGCACGGCCGAACAGTTCCAGGGGGACGAACGGGACGTCATCCTGCTCTCGCTGGTCATCGACGCCGGCCACATCCGGGCCCTGACCGGCCAGGGGGACGGAAGGCGGTTCAACGTGGCCGCCAGCCGGGCGCGCGACCAGATGTGGCTGTTCACCTCCGTCACACCGGACCAGCTGCGCAGCAGGGACCTGCGCCACTCCCTGCTCACCTATATGCAGGCGCCGCCGGAACTCCAGGGCGCCTCTCCCAGCCTGTCCGCCGTCTCGCCCGACGAGCCGTGCAAGCCGTTCGAGTCCCTCTTCGAGCAGCAGGTCTTCCGAAGGATCAAGGAACGCGGCTACCACGTCGTTCCGCAGTGGAAGGTCAGCGGCAAACGCATCGACCTCGTCGTCGTCGGAGAGGCGGGCCGTCTCGCCGTGGAGTGCGACGGCAGCCCATATCACTCCAATCTTGACGACATCCGTGAGGACTACGAGCGGGAGCGCGAACTGCGCCGAGCGGGCTGGCAGTTCTGGCGCGTGCGCAGCAGCGAGTTCGCCTTGTCCCCGGAGGATTCGCTGGCCCCGTTGTGGCAGCGGCTGGACGCTCTGGGCATCAGCCCCGGAGTCACCGAGGAGGCGCATGGTGACGCGGGGAGCACATGGACTCCGGTCGACATCGACGACGCCGATGACACCGACCTCACCGCCGACGAACTCGACGCAATGCTCGATGAGGATGCGTCCGTCTCTCCCGAAGGAGCCTGACATGAGCGAAGTCTTCGACGACAGCACGCTGACGGAGATCGCCCACCTGATCTGCGGGGACGAGCCGCCGCTGCTCTACCGCAAGGGGTACGAGATCGCCGCGTTCTTCCAACGGGCGGGTTGGGACGACGTTCCGGAGTACGACGGCAGCACACCCAGGCACAAGTGGGCCCGGGAACTCCTCAAGGAACGGCAGGAGGACGGCACGGATGACGCCGAGCGCGCAATACTGCGCCTGGCGAACCGCCTTGAGTACTACAACCAGCAGCACGAGTACCGCGCCACACTAAAGCAGCTCAACGAGATACTCGTGCTCGGCGGACGCCGCATCGGCGAGGACGGAGGCCAACTGGCCCTCGTCCGCTGTGAGGCCGGATTCGAGGACGAAGTACGGCAGCTGCCGCGTGTCGAGCTGAAGGTCTCTGTGACGGAGGTGGTGAGCGACCCGGAACTCGCCGCCACCGTGCAACTCCGGCTGGACGAGGCACGCACCTGCTACGAGCACGGCGCCTACACGTCGGCGGTCATCATGCTGGGCAGCCTCCTAGAGGGTGTGCTCGCGCATGCTGCGCAGGTCCGTGCCGCAGGCGTACCCATGCCGAAGCCGTTGCGGAACATGGGGCTGAATGACTTCTTGAACTTCGCGTACGAGAACAAATGGATCGAGTACGACGCCAAGCTGACCTCGGAGCTTATCCGGCAGTACAGGAATCTCGTCCATCCCCTGGCAGAGAAACAGAAGGGACACAGCCCGAACCGCGACACCCTCGACATGTGCTGGCCGGTGGTGAATGCCACGCTGAACGATCTCGCGGCGACGGCGGCAGCGCCTCCTGTACCGCCCACTCCGCGTGCGCCCACAGAACGAGGTCGTGGTCGTAATCCCAATGCCTCCGCACAACGCCCAACGCCGGCCTCTGTTGCTCGCCGCCGTCCGGGCGGTGGAACAACGGCGGGTACATGAACCGGGGTGCACTCGATCCAACGTGGGCGGAGAAAGCGCGGAGTTTCTGATGGCGTCTCCTCCGCCTGCGCAGAACATAGAACACTGAGACTGAAGGGGGGTTACGTCGAGGCGTCCTCAGTGCTCGTGCTCTTCCTTAAACGCAGTAGGCGCATGGCCAGGACTGTTCCGTCTTCTTGGATCGAGACAGGGCCTCCCCAGTTCGGATCCCACGTCTGTCCTGGCCAGGTGCCGCGTCTTGCGTAAATTTCACTGCGGTACTCCTCGGCCTTCCCAGCTGAGAGGAGGGCGAAGAGATCGGCTGCGACGCCGGAGAACGCCTCTACACGCTTGTTGTTCAGCCGGAAGACGTGATCCGTGCCGACGAAGGGGATGCCGAGAAGCCTGTACGTCGCGTCTTGGACGCTTCCTGATGCCGCATGCGCGACACCGGCGTCGTAGCGTCGACTCCCCTGGTCGGTGGTGAGGTAGCGAGCGGTTGTGGCGCCATCGCCTGCGAAGGCAGTTGTTCCGGCTGTCGCTGTTCGTGCCACGACGTGCTGGAACCATGCTGAGTCCTCGGACTGGACATGGAAACCGGGCTCGGACTGGGGAACCCGGTCACCGCGCGTGGGAGGCTGGATGCCCGGCACGATGTTCCCTTTTTCGGCGGGACTGTTCACGCTTCGCAGCGGATGCTCGGGCGAGCCGTATAACCAGCCGTCCTCTCCTCGTGCGTGCAGGACATGGACTGTAACGGGTCCCTCCGAAGGGAACTCCGTACTGAAGACAAGGCATGGTGTTTCGTTCCACGCGCCGATGTGCATGGCCTCGACATGGGCTGAGCATGCGGCGAGTTGGGAATAGGAGGGTTTGGGGCCTCCATGGTTCCCCGTGGTCGCAATCGGGAAGACACGTGACGGCTCGCCCGGCTTCCAGACTTCGGCGAAAAAGTCGGGCCGGTAGGCGTAACCGACCGATCCCTTGGACCATCCAGCCCGTATGACTACATCGGCGCTGACGAAGGATACGAAGCGGTCTGGATATCGACGTAGGAGGGCCTGCCGTGCCAGGGCAAGGGCGAAACCCTGCCCCAACTCCCGCGACTGCAGACGCTTGTAGTCCCGGGCTATCCCTTTGGCTTCGGCGGACAACTGTATGTAGCTGTCCGCTACCGCATCGAGCGCCTGGCTGTACTTGAGGCTTCCCCAATGCTCGGCGAGACCACGCCCAGCGCCTTGTCGAGAGAGGGAAAGAGCCTGCGCGAGGTCGTGCAGTACATGCCACGGAGCCAGCTCTACCGACTGTCCGAGTTCCGCCCTCGGGAGAGCCTCCAGGCCGCTCTTCCGTCGGAGCGAAGTACCTTTCTCCGCACGCTTCTTGTCATCCTTGGCCACGGCCACCTCGACGCTGCCGACCAGCGCCGAATCCGACTGAACGGCTACGTTCGACGGACGCGCGAGGTCCCGTAACACGCCTTTCGTCACCCTTGGTTTCGCCTTCAACCTGCACGCCCCCAGTATCCATGCGATCTGTACACGTCAAGACGGAAGCTATGTGCCCCGTACGGGGCGCACGCAAGTGCGCATGTCTACGTGATGGGGGCACGCGGAACTCGGTGCCGTGAACATCGCACTGCCAGCCGAACTGTCAGCCGTGTAGAGCGGCTCGGTAGGTGCTGAGTTCGTTGTTGTAGCGGCGCTCCCGAGACATGAACGCTGCGGTTCCACCCTCCAGGATGTCCTGGATGTCATGACGGACCTTCGTCACTTCGATGGGGCCCACGTGCTCCTGATCGTGGTACCCCTCAGCACCTGCCACCGCAGCGCTGGTCTTGATTCGGATCCGAGAGCCGTCGTTCTCGAGGACGATTACCCGCTCCGCGTCAGCATTCACAGGAATGTTGGCATTGTGCGTGATCACGATGACCTGCCGGTGCCACCGGCTCTTCCTGATCTCCGGCACAATGAGCTGAGAGATCCACGCAGTATCCAGGTCGTCCTCGGGCTGGTCCAGCACGAGCGGTTCCGTCCCATGGTGTAGGACGAAGCTGAGCATTGCCGCGCTGCGCTGGCCTGGCGAACCGGTGGTGACCGACTGCCAGTCGGCGTCGTTCTCGGCCTTGCCGCCGTCCCGCAGGAAGAACATCACCACGGCGTCGTCCGGGAAATTCATTGCGAGACGGATGCGTTGTGTCGACTCCAGCTTCGCCAGCTTGCTCCACCAGGTGGCTTTACCGCCGGCCTCTTGACGTAGTTGCGTGAAGTCGCACGTCAGCAGGGACCGGCGCCAGAGTTCCTGACGGCGCTGTCCGTCATTGAGTGGCGCGCTCCAAAGCCACTCAGCTAGGGCGGGGATGTCGTCGACGAACCCGCCGGATCGGACTCCGAGTTGACCACGCACGTCCTGTACCCAGCTGGTGCAGTTACCGTGCGGGACCACCTCGAAACGCAGTGATCCGCTGCGCTTGGCTACTTCTGCAAACAGCGTCTCGCGACGTCGACGCCGGCGTTCGTAGGTGCGCTTCAGGTCGGACCATGCCGCTTCCTCCGCGCTGCGTAGCCCAGGGGCAGCGGCTTCGTCATCCTCAAGTTCCCGCAGGACTCCCTGCACGGAGTTCAGTGCCTCGGTAAGCGCGAGGTAGGCCGTGGGCTCCACTCCGAGCAAGCTCAACCGTTGCTGGAACTCGATGATCTCCCTGTCCGCACGCTGCACCCGATCGGCCCAGACCCCCGTCTGCTGCCGCTGGCGGTTCTGCTCAAGTGCTTCCTTCGCCGCTATGACACTGGCTCGGACAGTCCGGTTGAGCTCGTCACGGATCTGGGCAAGTTCCGCATACAACTGCTGAGGCTCCTCGTCCAGCCCTGCTGGAGCCTTTGGCAGTGCTGCTTGCAGACGCTTGATCGTTGCCGCGCCAAGTTCGTCCACTGCGGCCTCGAACCGCGCGGCGTCGGCGCCGAGTCTGGCGTGGTCGCGTCTAATCCGCTCGCTCTCCAAACGGGAGCTCTGGCTCTCAGCATCCCCGAATGCTTCGATCTGATGGAGAAGTTCGCCGTGCCGGGCCATCTGCGAGGGGCGCTGAGCGAGCCGCGCTTCGACGCTGATCCGCTTGGCGACTCTCGTCAGGCACTGGGTCCGTGCTGCATCCAACTCGATCGCGAATCCGCCCGGAGCGGCTGCATCAGCCTCAAGGGCCGCGTCAACGAGGCTCAACAGGTGCTTGGATGCGGCAAAACGGTCCGAACGGTCATGTGCGGTCCGTTCGAACAGCTCCTTCTGGCTGAAGACACGCATCGGGAAGTGTGTTGGCAACTGCACGCCGTTGCGCTCTGTGCGTGAGCCCAGCGCGGAGCTCCACAGAGCAGTCTGCTGCTCCCGGGAGATGGCGAGTCTGTGCTGTGCGGTCAATCGTGCTTCGCTGAAGACGCCATCGACGAATGCGGTCGCCTCGTGCTCGATGGAGTCCGGCAGACTCTGGGTGCTGCCGTATAGTTGCCGCAATGCGGAGACCACGGTTGATTTGCCGGCGCCGCGGCCTCCGATAATCACGTTCAGCCGTGGGTCGAAGGAGACCCGTAGCGGCTCTGTTGAGTTGCCCAACGTGCCGCCGAGTTCGATATTCCTTACCCAGGCGTGGTCGACGACATTGGGGTCTGGGTTCGCGATCAGCCGTGGGTCCCAGCTCGGCATGATGCGGGCGTCGTGGTCAAGAAATGCCTGCCGCAGTGACTCCTTCGATGGCGTATCCATTCGGATCCATGTGTAACGCGACCCTAAACCCTCCAGGCTGTAGGCGTCTGACGTCGCGAGAAACGGCATGCGCGCAAGACATGGGAATTCGCCAAGAGCCCGGTTGAGGAACCGGGCCACGAAACTCTTCCCGGCGCGCCGTTCCTCTGTTACCTCTCCGGGGTCCACCGCGCTGAGCCGGTCGTGATGGAGCGCCTTCCAACGCAGATCCCCGCGCACGGTGTTCCCCGAGGCAAGACCATTGTCGGTGAGCACGTGCGGAGCAATCGCCAGCCACTGCTCAGGAAGATCATCCAAGATCTGATTGACCGTCCGGGGAGCTGGTGCGGGGTCATTTGTCCTCGGGTTCAACCTCGGGTGATCGTCGTCGAAGCCGCAAGTGCGAGCAAGCAGCACATTGATGTCCTGCTCCGTACGGTCCAGGTCGCCGATCAGTACCAGGTGAGCCCCGTCCGACCCAGAGGCCGTCGTCACCTCGACGCCGGGGAAGACGACGATGTCGTGCCTCCGTCCCGCGGCCTGCATGACAGGCAGCCACGCACCGGTGTTGTGGTCCGCCAGCGCGATCACCTCGATGCCGGATTCGCGGAGCCTCTCCATGTAAGCGTCCGCGAAGCGGGCCCTGTCCGCCTCCAGGGAGAAGTCGTATGAGCTACCTGGTGGCAGGTTGAACTTCCATGCTGGTGTGGCCACTTGGAGGTCACACTTGTACCAACGGGACGCCTTCATCACCGCTCTCGACGGGGCACATGGACATTCTGTGCGCCGGGTGGGACAGGAGCCCATTGTGAGGCAGCAGAGGCCGGAGCGCTGCTACTTTTGCGTGATCCTTCGGAGTTGCCTCGCGGACTCCGCCTTGGACTGAAGTGCGACGGTACGCCTGGTAGGTGCCCGAAACCTGCACTGTTCAGGCGAAGACTTGAGAGCGGAACTCGTCGCGGACGCGGGTGAGCGGTTCCCGCTCGCGGCTGTAGTAGAGCTTGTTGGTGAGCAGAGTTGCCCAGCGGTCCTTCCTGGGGGCGAGCCACATGCCGGTGCCTGTGAAGCCGTAGTGCACCCAGACGTCGTCGGCTTCCGGCGTCGTGCCAGGTGCTGGGTGCCAGAACAGGCCCCGGGGCGGCGTCAGATCCCCGGTGTGGATCTGGAGAGATTCCTTGATCCAGTTAGTGCCGAATCCGGGTGATGCGCTCAGCTGGTTCGGATCGAGGACATAGCGCAGGAACGTGGCGACGTCGTCGAGGACGGAGAAGGCGCCCGCGATGCCGCACACGCCGCCGAGCAGGCGGGCGGAGAAGTCGTGGGCGAGTCCCTTGAGATGGGTTCCCGTGCTGTCGTCGAGTTCGGTCGGTGCGCAGCGGGCCGCCGCTTCGGGACTCAACGGCCCGAAGCAGGTCTGTGTCATGCCCAGCGGTCCCCAGACGCGGTCGGCCGCGAGCGCATCGAGCCGCTGGCCGGAGAGGTGTTCGGCGAGGTAGCCGAGGATGAGGGCGGCGCGGTCGGTGTATTCCACGGCCTCACCGGGCGGCCGGTGCAGGGCTTCTCGCAGGACGCCGTCGCGGACGTCCTGCGGGTCCGTGCCGTACAGGTTCTTGAGGTTGGCCCGGAGCGGGACGCCGGCGGTGTGGGTGAGCAGGCGGCGTGCGGTTACCTGCGCCAGTGGGTGTTCGCTCACTTCGCACCACAAGTCGCCTAGTGGTGCGTCGAGTTGGAGTTTCCCGTCCTCGACGAGGCTGCCGATGGTCGACCACACCGCAAGGATCTTGGTGAGGCTGGCGACGTCGAAGACGGTGTCGCACTGCATCGGCTCGTCGGGCCGTTCGGGATCTAGGACGCCTGTGCTGCCGCTGGCCTGGGTTCCTCGGCTGTCACCGACGGCCCAGACTGCGCCGGGGTAGATCTTGTCGCGTGCACCGTCGTGGAGGAGTTGGTGGATGCGGTCGGTGTCGAGGTCGAGCGCCATGGTCTCCCGATCGATCGTGGGCCGTGAGATGTCCCGATGGTCAGCGTAGTGAGGGGGCTGGTACGAAACTGGTTGCGGCGCGGGCAGGTCAGATGAGCTGTTTGCCGAGGTCGGCCAGGGCAGCGGCGGTGGCTGTGAGGGGATAGCGAGTGGCGTTGGCGCGGCCAGCGACTTGGAGAGCCGGGAGCAGGCCGGGGGTGGAGCGGAGTCGTTTGAGGTCCTGGGCGAGGGCGGCCGGGTTGGTGAAGTCGGTGGCAAGACCCGTTGCGGCGAGGGTGTCGCTCAGCCCTGGAACGGGCTGGTAGACGACTGGTAGTCCGCAGGCTTGGGCTTCGAGAGCGACCAGGCCCATGGCTTCGAGGGTGGTCGAGGGCATGACGAGGGCGTCGTGGTCGGCGAAGGCTTTCCACAACTGTGGACGGCTGAGCCAGCCGAGGTAGCGGACGTGGACCTTGAGCAGGCGTAGGAGCGGGGTCAACCCATGGAACTGGTGACGCGGCGCCGCGATGCTCAGTTCGACGGCCTGGGCTACGGGCATCGCGCGCAGGAGCGCCTCGATGCCCTTCTCGGCGGTGAGGCGTCCTGCGTAGAGCAGACGGAGGTGTCCGGTCGGTCGGCGGGCAGGGCGCGGCGGTGGGGTGGTGAGCAGGTGATCGGGCACACCCCAGGGAATCTTCTCGATCTTCCTACGCTCCATTGTGGGCGCGAGCTGAAGGAGCCGATCCGCCATGGCGCCCGTCGGGACGACGATGGCGTCCGCGAGACGCGCAGTTTCCCGCAGGACACGCATCTGGTCGCGATGGGCCTCGGCGAACAGCAGGTCGGTGCCGTGGACGAGCGCGATCCGGGGGCGTGCGGGTAGGGCGCGGATCAGGGCGGGGGTACCGCCGAAGGCGAGATGCTGGAGGTGAAGGACATCGATGCTGGCCGGGTTGATGCCCTGCGTCAGGGCCCGACGCAACGCGTTGACGTACGCCGTGAAAGGCGGCCCAGCGAGGCATTTGCCGGGCACGGTCAGCAACTCCAGCCCCGAAGGTACGTGGGGTGGAGGCGCCTGCGGGGCGAGCATGAAGGCGCGGGCCGGCACCAGCGGGTCCTCGCCGGTGTAGAGGTCGAGAAAGAGCTCGACGCTGCCGCCGGCGCTGCCGAAGGGCAGGTCGAGGAGGGTCGCTACCCGAGGACTCATGTGGCACCTCCGGCGAGCTCTTCATAGAGCCGCGAGATGTCGATGCCTGCGGTCGCCGCGTACTTGAGGCCGTGCTGTTGGTAGCTGGCGGGGGTTCCGAGGCAGCGGAGGAAGACGAGCTTGCCGAAGGTCATCCGGGGATAGACGCGGACGGGTCTGGCGGCGCGGATCTCCAGGGTCCAGTGGATGGCGTGGCCTTGGTGGCCGAGGGGCGCGGAGACGTGGACCCAGATGCCGAGCGCGCCGGTGGTGCGATTGCCGTTGAGGAACTGGGCGTACGCCTCCGATCCGGTCCTCTCGTGGGTGATGCCGAGGTAGAGCACGCCGGGGTGCAGGACATATCCGGAGTCCGGGATGGCGGTCTCGGCGTACGGCGTTGGAGAGGCCGCGTCCAGATCGGTGTCGCAGATGCGCAGGGTGTCGCCGAGGCGCCAGTCGTAGGCGTTGGGGGAGAGGCGGGCCGGATCGTACGGGTCGATCACGATCTCGCCTGCGGTTTGGGCGGCGGCGATCGCGGGTCCGGTGAGGATCACGAGGCCACCGCCCGGAGCTTGGTCACGTCGCGCCAGTAGGCGGAGGGCTGCGGGCCGGTCGCTGCCTGGTACTTGCCTTCGTATGGCGAGATGGGGCCGGCGGAGGCGAAGAACATGATCTGTCCGATCCGCATGCCCGCGTAGACGCGCAGGGGGCGGATCGGCGTGAGCATCAGGGTCCACTGGCCGTGGAAGCCGATGTCCCCGATCGGGGCGGTGATCTCGACGAACAGCCCGAGCCGGCCGACGGAGGACCGGCCGAACAGCAGCGGGACGAACACGTCGGAGCCGACCTCTTCGAGGGTGTGGCCCAGGTAGAGCTCGCCGGGTTGGAGCACGTATCCGTCCGGTCCGATCGCGAACTCGGTGGTCGGGTTTGGTTGGTGGGCGTCTAGGACGCCTTCGGCGTAGGCGAGCAGGGTGGGGCCGAGCCTGACGTTGTAGCTGTTGGGGTTGACCTGGTCGGGGGCGAAGGGCGTGATCCGTAGGCGGCCGTCCTGGGCGGCGGCGGTGATCTCGGGGCCGGTGAGGATCACCGTGTGCCTCCTTGAGCGGGCGTGGTGAGGACGTGTTTGAGGGCCTGGCTGAGGAGTAGTCCTGCGGCGTGGGAGCGGCCCGCGAGGTAGTTGTCCGCGAGGTAGTCGGTGGTCAGCACCGTGGTGACGCCGTCCGGCAAGGGGTCCGGCAACACGACGAGAGGACCAGCCTGTTCTGTGAGGAAGGCCAACAGGCCGGGCAGGTCCTGCCAGAAGTCCACTGGGACGCGGGCGTGGACGAGCTGGTTGTCGAAGGGCTCGATGGCCAGCAGATCGCCCAGCGTGAGGATGTCGCCGAGTGGGACGGTCCGCAGCGCGGTGTCGTTGAGGATGATCGCGTCGGCACCGAGCCCGCTCCTCAGGCGGGCGGCCAGGTCGACGAGCAGGCCGCGGCGATCGAGTGTCTGGTGTTGATACGTCCGGGCGATCGGCCCGATAGCCACCGCCAACTCCTTCCTGGCCCGGCCGATCTCCTCGATCGCCTCCGACAGCTCGGCGGCGAGAGCAGCTGGCGTCCGGTCCGGGAAGCTCGTGGAGCCGGCACCCCAGCCCGGCCCGACCGGTGTGGCGACCGCGTACCCGTCGGCGAGTTCCTGTCCTTTGACGATGAGCGTGTCGCCCACGCGCGCCGGGCCGTACTGCTCGGTGTGGCAGTGCCCGGCGAAGATCACATCAAGGAAGGGGCAATCAGCTGCCAGTTTGAGGTCTTCGTCGAATCCGGAGTGGCTGAGCAGGATCCAGCTATCCACCTCGTGGTGGTGGGCGAGCAACAGCTCGCGCAGCGCCTGGACTGGATTGATGACGCGGTGTTCGGCGCGCTCGCCGACGGGAATCGAGTGGAAAGCCTGCTGACCGATCACCGCCGTGATGCCCACGCGTCGGCCGTCGATCTCGACGATCCGCATGCGGCGGAAGAGCGCGTCGCCGGTGTCGGCGTGAACGGCGTTGGCGCAGACGGTGAGCCGGTGGAGATCCGGTTCGAAATGGTGCGGCCAGCCGTGGTTGCCGGGCGCCAGGATGTCGTACAACTTGAGCAGGATCTTGCGCTCGATGGCGCCGTGGGCGAGGCGGTAGTAGCCGGAGCCTTCGAAAAAGTCGCCGCAGTCCACGATGAGCGAGGTCGGACGGAGAGCGTGGAGGTGGGCCAGGAACGGGGCGGCGTTGTCGAGGGCGGAGTGGACGTCGGTGGTGGCCACGATCTGTCGCAAGGCGCGGGCGGCGGTCATGGGGTGACCTCGCAGACGTCGGCGCCAAGAGCGCGAAGCTTGCCGGGCAGATCGGCGTGGCCGCGGCGGAGTTGGTCGAGGCCGCCGACGGTGGTGACGCCTCGCGCGGTGAGGCCGGCGACCATGAGGGCGGAGCCGGTGCGGATGTCGGTTGCCTCCACGCCCGCTCCGGTCAGTTGCTGAGGCCCGGTCAGGCGGCACTCAGTGGGGGCGATCTCCTCGATCTCGGCCCCCAGGCGGGCCAGTTGGGGCAGCAGGTTGCCGTGGCGGCCGGGATTGATCGCGTCGGCGAACAGATGCGTGCCGGGCAGGCCGAGGGCGAGTGCCATCAGGGGCGGTTCGAAGTCAGCGTCCAGTCCGCCGGGGCTGAGGGTGGCGATAGCTCGCAGGGGGCGGCTCATCGGCCGTGTGTCCTGGGCGTGGACGCGGAGGGCGTTGTCCTCTGCGCTGGCCGGGATTCCGAGGCGGCGGAGGGCAGTTACGAGTGGGGTTACGTCCTTGCCGTGCACGCCGTTGACACGAGCGGTACCTCTGGTCGCGGCGATTGCGCAGGCCAGTGTGCCGGCCTCGATCTTGTCGCCGGGCACCTGCCAGACGACGGCGTCCTTCTGGCCGACAGAGGGCGGGGAGAGCGTGAGGAGGTGCGCGCTGATCTGGGTCTCCCAGCCCACCGAGCGGAGGGCGTCGAGCACGGACAGGACTTCTGGTGAGAGGTTGGGTTCGCCCAGCTGCAGGGGGCGACCGGTTGTCACGGCGCGCAGCACTGCGGCCACGGTCGCCCCACGGGAGCGGAACGGCAGCACCAGGGACACGGTGCCGGTGCGGGGTGTGACGGCCTCGATGCGGTAGCCGGAGTCGTCCTGTGCGCTCCGGTCGCCGAACGCCTCGTACACCTTGAAGTGCAGATCCATGCCGCGAGCGCCGATCCGGCAGCCACCCGGCCAGGGAAGTCGGGCCTCGCCGTGCCGGGCGAGCAGGGCGGGGACCAGGTAGTACGAGGCGCGGATGTGGGCGGCCTGCGGCAGCTCGGGATGCGTGTGTCGGCTCTCGGTCGGCATGAGTACTGCGGTTGTCTGCTCGCCGACGGGACGGGCAACGTGCCAGCCCGCCTGCTCCAACAGGGCCAGCAAGATCTTGACGTCCGTGTTCGCAGGGATGTTGCCCAGCCGTACAGGGCGGCCAAGAGCCCCTGCCGCGGCCAGCAGCGGCAGAGCGGCGTTCTTCGAGCCATCCACGGTGACGGTGCCGGTGAGTGGCGGGCCGGGGCGTACGGCGATCACCTCGGCGGCCCGAGTAGAGGTGCTGGTGGGCACGGTCAACTCCTTTGTAGGGGAAGGGAAACGGTCGTCTTCGTCGCCGGGCGGACGGGCAGGGCGATCTCAGCCCAGCACCGCTTGCCCGTCGGCGTCAGTTCGGCGGCGTACCGGTCGGCAAGAGCGGCGACGAGGAACAGGCCGCGACCGTTCTCGCCGTGCTCGTCCGGGAGGCCGGGCCGAGGCAGCACCGGACTGGAGTCGCGCACCTCAACGCGCAGGACGGCTGCGAGCAGCTGCACTTCCAGCGAGACCTGACCTCTGCCGGCGTACCGGACGGCGTTGGTGACCAGCTCGCTGATCACCAGCTCGGCCGTGTGCACCACCTCGTCGTCCAGATCCACCTCCCAGCCCTGTATCGCCTCCACGGCCTGGTGCCGGACGGAGGCGACCGCGGTGGGGTTAGCAGGTACGGACAGGGTGAGCTGGTGCGCTGCCATGAGCGGCCTCCCGACGTTGGTGCGGCCACTTCACGCAACCAGCTCGTAGCAGTGGGTGGTTAGGCCAGGTGCCGGCGGTGCATCGGTTATGCAGGAGCTGCATCACGGCGAAGTACGGCTGACCTACGCTCGGTTGAGCAGGCAGGATCGGCGACGGCAGAAGGGGCCGTGGCAGATGGCCGAAGCACACAGGGAAGCGAGACGGATCGGCGAAGTGATCCGTCAGGCACGAGTGTTACAGCGGCGCTCGCAGAAGGACGTCGCCGCCGCGCTCGGCTACCACCAGTCCAAGGTGAGTCGTCTGGAGGGCGGCCGTGGCACGGAGGACATCCGTGTCCTGCGTGCCGTCGCGCAGGAACTCAAGATCCCTGCCCAACAGTTGGGTCTTGCCACTGCTGTTCCCGACGCCTCCGCCACCGATCCCGAAGCAGACGACATGCACCGCCGTACCTTCCTCGCCGCGAGCATCGCCGCGCTCGCGCCCCCTGCCGCCTCGGCCGCCGCCCACGACGATCTCGTCCAGGCCCTCCTCCCGGGACTGAGCGCGGCAGGTACCGACGCCCCCTTGGACACGATCGCGCTCCGAGAGCGGGTCGGGACTGCCCGCAAGCTCTTCTACACCTGCGACTACGCAGAGCTGGAGCGCACCCTGCCCGGCCTGATCGCCGACCTCAGACTGGCATCCAGCAGCACGACGGACAGCGATGTGCTGTCCGCGCTGCTGGCCACGACGTACCAGACTTCCACCAGCCTGCTACTCAAGCAGCACGACCAGGGCAACGCCTGGCTCGCGGTCGGCCGTGCGATGGCCGAGGCCGAACGCTCAGGCGACCCCATAGTGTTGGCCTCCAGCGTCCGCGTACAGGCCCACGTCCTGGCCCGCGAGAAGCACACCGCCCAGGCCGTCACCCTCGTTCGCCACACGGCCGATCAGCTCACCGGCTCGTACGACCGCCGCTCTCCGAAGCATCTCGCAGCCGTTGGGCTGTTGCTGCTCCGCGGTGTGACCGCAGCCAGCGGCGGTGGCGATCGCGCGGCCACTGAGGAATTCCTCGCCGAGGCCAAAGAGGTGGCCCGGTACGTATCCCTCGACCAGCCCGATGCCTGGGCCAACTTCAGCCCGACCAACGTCGCCCTGCACGAGCTCAGCGCCCTGGTGGCCTTCGGCGACTCCGGCCTCGCACTCCAGGCCGCCCGCCCGCTCATGCGTCGGCACATCCCGGTCCCCGAGCGGCGGGCGGCCCTGTGGGTGGAGACAGCCCGCGCCTACAGCCAGCAGGGCCGCCTCTCCGACGGCTACCAAGCCCTGCGCATCGCCGAGACCTGCGCCGCCCAGGACGTCCGCCGACCCGCCGTCCGCGACCTGGTCGCCGACATGGCCGCCCGCGACCGCCGCCGTACTCTGCCGGAACTGCACCACTTCAGCCGCCAACTGGGAGTCCCTGCGTGAGTGAGCCGACCGACCCGGAGAAGAAGCCCTTCCTGTACGTCGTCGTCTGCGCCTGCGGCATCGCCGACGACGTCGGCAAACTGATCACCGCTGCGCAGGGGCAGCACTGGGACGTCGGCGTCGTCGCCACGCCGCAGGCACTGGGCTTTCTCGACACCGAGGCGATCGAGGCGCAGACCGGCTACCCCATCCGCTCCGCCTGGCGAACGCCCGGCGAGGCCCGCCCACTGCCGCCCGCCGATGCCATCGCGGTCGCGCCGGCCACCTTCAACACGGTCAACAAGTGGGCGGCAGGGATCTCCGACACCCTGGCACTGGGCATCCTGTGCGAGGCGTACGGCATGGGCATCCCGACCGCCGTCCTGCCGTATCTGAACTCGGCGCAGGCCGCCCACCCCGCCTATCGCCGCAGTCTGGACTGGCTGCGGGAGATGGGTGTGCTGATCGGTTCGTACGAGCCGCATCGTCCGAAGGCCGGGGGCGGGGCGGACCGCTTCCGCTGGGAGGAAGCGGTGGAATTGCTCACCCCCAAGCTGTCCGCCTAAGCCTGATCAGCGCTGTCGTGTCGAATGCGGCGGAGATTGGACGGGTGGGGTTG
The DNA here is from genome assembly GCF_053593775.1 of Streptomyces sp. NPDC002092. Classification (NCBI taxonomy): domain Bacteria; kingdom Bacillati; phylum Actinomycetota; class Actinomycetes; order Kitasatosporales; family Streptomycetaceae; genus Streptomyces; species Streptomyces sp. NPDC002092. Next base: position 26,409 of record NZ_JBSFDG010000025.1, on the reverse strand, counting down.
GGCGCTGCGTGCCGCTGAGCTTCGCTGCTTGGGCTTGTGGACTGGGTGCGTGGCGTTCGCCGAGGCGGCGGATGCGCCAGGTCAGGGCGCGGGCGGGACTGTGGGCGTCGTCCAGGGTGCGCTGGCCGAGGGCCTGGTCGAGGACGGTGGCTGCGTTGTGTCCTGCTGCTTCTGCCTCGGCGAGCACGGTGGCGAGTGCACCCCAGGCGGGATCGGCCAGGATGCGCTCGGCGTGTTGCGGTACTGCCTCCTGGAGGTGGTGGGCGTAGCGGCGCTTGGTCTGCAGGCTAGGGGAGCGGCGTGCGAGGTCCGTTAGGACCGGGCCGGCGACCTGCGCGTACGCGACCTGCAGATGGACGAGGGCTTGTTCCGCTGCTGCCTCCTGTTGGGCGTGCTGGCGGGTGCGGTGCCAGTGGATCGCGTAGGCGACCGCGGTGAGCGCGACGTCCAGCAGCATCGCCAGCCCGGCACCGTCCCCGTGCTGTGTGGGGTCCTTCCAGATCGCCTGGACGCTGCGACGCAGAGCGCGGGTGCTGTCGAGGTCGGCGGCGATGCGGGAGCGGGTGGCGCGCTCGAAGACGGCCGCGGCCTGTTCGAGTTCGGCCTTCAGCGTCGACGGTGCGGTGACCGGCAGGAGGTCCAGTGCCGCCCCGAGCGCGACCAGCTGTCCCTGCCCCGTCGGGTCGTCGCCGTGGGTGAGGTGGTGGGGGATGCGTTCGGTGGCGTTGGTCGCCTGGTGCCACGGGTTGCCCGGCCGGACGGTGGCCCGTTCGGGGCTGGTGGTGGCGAGACGCCGGCGGATCTGGGGGAGGGAGAGGTCGGGGGCGAGGGTGGAGCCGGAGTAGAAGACCGGCTGGCCCTTGTCGTTGGTGTCGCCGGGCAGGGCGAAGTTGCAGCCGAGTGCGTCGCCGGACGGGCCGTGCTTGAGGCGCACGTTCACGCCGGTGGCCTCCAGCAGGGCGAAGAACTCGGCCTCGTCCGCTGCGGCGGCGACGGCTCGGCGGACCCGCAGGCGCAGGACGTCGCGGGAGGTGGCGTCCTGGCCCAGGCGCTTGGCCTTGAAGTGTTCCTTGCTGGTGGGGCGTTTGGCGGCGGTGCCGTCGCCCGGCTTCAACCGCCTCAGCCCGTAGTCGATTTCGATCTTTCGGGCTTCGCGTTGGACGGCGCGCTGGTCGTAATCGCGCTGGGGGCGCCTGCCGTCTTGCCGTACGAGGGTGGCGGCGATGTGGATGTGGTCGTAGGCGTGGCGGACGGCCACCCAGCGGCAGGCTTCGTCGTCGCCTGCGGGGGCGATGCCGGCGGCGGCCACGATCCGGCGGGCGATGTCGGCCCACTGGGCGTCGGTGAGGATCGGGTCTTCGGGTGCGGCACGGACGGGGCAGTGCCACACGGTGTACTTGGGTGCCTTGTCGCCGAGCATCTTCACGGGCTGGTCGAGCTGCGCGGCGAGCTGGGCCTCTACTTCCTTGGGGTCGCGGTGGGGGCTGCGGCCGGGGTCGGGGGCGAAGTTGTTCCAGGAGGCCACCAGGTGCGGGTCGATGTGCTCGTTGGCCCGGCCCTTGCCGAAGAGGTAGCCGATCGTGCGGCGCGTGGCCTCTGGCCCCTTGCCGAGGATGATCTTCGGGATCAAGGGCTCACCGCCCCTCGGTGATCTGGGCGACCGCGGTGTCCACCTCGGCGATGGACGCCTCGACACGCTCCAGGAGCCGTTGGACGGTGTCGGGGTGGGGCCAGGCGCCGTCCTTGTTGAGGTGCCAGGTGAGCTGGTTGAGGTTGTTGCCGATGCCGCCGAGCTGCCGGTTGGCGGCCATCAGCGTCTGCACCATGGCGCGGTAGTCGGCGACGGTGGCGGTGGGGTCGTCGGCGCGGGCGGCGGCGAGCGCGCACTCGGCGACGTAGCCGCCGGGCTGCATGCGGCTCAGGGCGGCGGCCTTCTGGACGAGGGCGAACTCGTCGTCGTTGTAACGGGGGTGGACGCGGTGCTCGCGCAGCTGTTTGTCACGCAGACGGCGACGCGGCGCAAACTGCTGTGGCACATTCGACGACGACTCGCTGCCCCCACTCACGGTCGGCTCCCCCGGGCCGACCGACTCCGGTGCCCCTGCGCCGGATGCCTCCGCCCCCTCCAGGGCGGGAGCCGGGTAAGGACTCCTTACCCGACAACTTGCTGCGCGTGTGACGGGGGTAGTGGCCATCTGTTCCTGGGGCATGCGGTGTTCGGGGTGCAGGTCGCGCATCGGAGTACTCCGTTGTTACGGGGCGGCAGGTGTGTCACGTGCGTCGCATCCGTCCCATGCCTGGTCAGCACAGGTACGGACACTCGGGCAGGTACGGAGAAGTCCGTCCCGGCGAGGACATCCGTCCCCGCGCTGACCTGCGCGGGGACGGATGCGACGCATTGATACGGACCCTGAGGGAGGCGGGTCAGCGGGCGGGCGTGGGGCCGGTGGGGCCGCCGGGCGGGCCGACGGGCAGCTGGCCCGCCGGGGCGGCGGGCGGCTTGCCCTGGGCCCGGTGCGCAGGTGTGGCGTCGTGCGCGGGGGTGGGCGCCGTCTCGGTGAGGTCGGGGCAGTGCCGGGCCCAGCTGTCGAGGAACCGGTTCCGGGCGTACCCCTTGGCCTGCCTGCCCTTGTCGAAGCGGTAGTTGGCCGGGCTGATGCCGAAGTCCCTCAGCATGTTGCCCAGGTGGTGGGCGTTGAGTCCCTTGGTGCCGTGTTCCGCCCAGGGGGCGTCGGCGTCCTGGAGCAGGGTGGTGACCAGATCCAGGGAGGACATGGCTTCGGGGTTGCCGTGTGCCTGGAAGATGCGGTGGATGTCGCGCAGCAGCCTTGTCTTCAGGTTGGTCTGCTCGTCCTGGACGGCCTCGTAGCGGGTCATCGCGACACAGGCCGCACGGGCACGGGCGGGCCAGTGGCCGCCGGCCAGGTCGGCGATGATGACCAGCGGTTCCCAGGTGTCCGCCGCCCGGTCCTCCACCGGCATGGTCGGCGCCATGCGGCCAGCCGTGCCGCGCAGCGGTCCCAGCCAGGCGGCCAGCTTGTCCCGCAGCGCGTTCAGTTCCGGTGTGGCGTAGCGCGAGCGGAACGGGGTCACCTTCTCGCCGGGCTTGCGCTTTTGCATGCGGAGCACGACCGCCCGGTCCGTGATCGTGTCGGGCAGGTCGCCGATCGAGGCCAGTGCGGCCATGGCGAAGGTCGGATACGGGGTCGGCTTGTGCTCCGGACCGGAGATGCGCCAGGCGGGCCGGTTGCGCTGGTGTCCGGCGTTCAGCAGGCCGCGCAGTTCCTCGTTCTCGCCCGCCTTGCTGAAGATGGTGTCGGCCTCGTCCACCAGGATCGTGCGCGGGTTCTTGCCGATGACACGGAAGAGCACGGCCGTGGACATGTTCACCGTCATGATCGGCTGGTGCACGGTCTCGTGGAGCACGTCCAGCACCCGGGACTTGCCGCAGCCCTTCGTCGGGCCGACGACCGCCAGGCGCGGCGCGTGCTGCAGAACGCTCTGGATGTGCGTGGCCGCCACCCACAGGGTGACCGCGGTCAGCGCCTCGTCACTGGGCAGCACGACGTACTTGCCGATCGCCGCCCGCAGCTCATCCAGCAGTTCCGCACCCTCACCGGAACCCTGTTCCGAGGGGGCTGCCGGTCCCCGAGGAGGTCGGGGACCGGCCTCCTGATCCGGTCCCCGTGCGTCGACGGGACCGGTCCCCTCCTGCTGGGCGGTTCCCGCCACGAGGGTGTCGGTCCCCACCGACTGGCGGGGACCGTGCTCACCGTCCCCACTGCGGTCCCCTGGTGCAACTACCGCCTCTTGGGGACCGGTCCCCGATTTCCCGCCGCTGGCCTGCGGGTTTGCACCGGATGTCGATTCGGGGACCGGGACGTGCGGGGACCGAGTGCCGGGCACGTCGCGGGGACGGTCCCCAACTGCAGCATCGGCAGACGTCTGGGGACGGTCCCCGTCTGCTTCCGCTTCTGCTGGGTGTTCGGCGGTCCCCGACGCGGGGGACTGCGTGTCCTGCTGATCGCTGCGGCGCCAGGGGATGCCCTCGCCGGGGACCGCGGGAGTCGGCCAGACGGTGGGGGAGGTGTTCGTGGTGCTGGGGGACGTAGAGTCCTCCATAGGCGTTCCTCTCCGGTGAGGGGCAGGACGGGCAAGGTCCCGCCCCTCACCAGCTCGTTCGTTCAGGGATGGGCGATCGGCAGGGGAGTCTTCGGCCCTCGGCGTTGGCGCGCCGGGGGCCGCTTCGTTGTCCGCGTCAGATGCGGGATCAGGCCGTGAGGTCGTACGACGTCTGGGCGTCCAGCCACGCGTCCACCTCCGGCCAGCGGTAGCGCAGGTGACGGCCGACCTTGTGGACGCTGGGGCCGATGCCCCGGTACTTCCACTGGTAGAGCGTCTTCACCGGCACTCCGAGATAGGCGGCGACCTCCGCAGGGGTGGCAAGCGGGCCACGCTGGGCAGCCGCAGCGGTGGCAGGGGCGTTGGTGCTGCGGGGAGGGGTCTTCGGCACAGGGCTCCTTTTCGGTCTTGAACAATGGGCTGGACAACACAGCCACACCACCCGGAGAAAAGTCCAGAGTTGGTTCTGAAACTCCTCACTACTTCTTTCGGTGTGGCCGGGGAGAGGGAAACAGTAAGGGTGGATCCCCGGTTGCCGAAATCGCTCCCGCCGGGCCCGAAATTTTCTAGCGGCGAAGCAACCCGCCGAGGTGCCGGAATCCGGTACCTCTGCAGCTCAGAGGTGACACATGGCGGTCAGGGATGACGTGACTGACCCGCCGGGCATCATGGCTGATATATGCTCAAATCACCCATATCGAAAACGGCGAGGGAAGGTAACACGATGCCTCGGCCGAAACGCCTCGCGAGGTACCGGAATTCGACGAGACGAACGCCACTTCGCCCCCGAGCGACTATTGGAGAGTTTAAGAGCTAACTCTTGCCATGGCGGCCGGCTGCAAGTTACAGCTATCTGTCATGCCCAACCGACCTGTCGAAATAGGCCCCGCCGGCCTCCACGCCGCCCGCGCCATCGAGCACCTACGTCTCGTGCGCGGCCTGACCCAGCACCAGCTCGCCGCCCGCTGCACCCAGCTGGGCCGTCCGATGGCCAACACCGCCCTCAGCCGCACCGAACGCGCCCGCCGCCGCTGCGACGTAGACGACCTCGTCACGATCGCCACCGCGCTCGGCGCCCCTCCCGCAGCCTTGCTGCTCCCGTGGCCGACGCACTCCCCGGTGCCGCACGCCACCTCCCACTTCCTCATCCCCACCCAGGAGGCCCTTCTTGGCTGACGTGTACGACCGCTGGCACAAGTCCCACCCCAAGCCCACCGAGGTCGAGTGCGGCGAGCACAAGAGCCGTACGAAGCGGATGGTCCCGACTGCCGACCACGGCATCGGTAAGCGTTGGCAGGTCCGTTACCGCGACCTGGACGACCGCCAGCGCAAGGAGAACTTCCACACGAAGGCCGAGGCGGACAACCGCGCCGCCGAGGTCGACGTCGAGATCCGGCAGGGCTCCTACGTCGTCCCCGCTGAGACGAAGCAGACGCTCGTCGCCTACGCGCAGAAGTGGCTCGACGCGAACTCCGTCGGCCCGACGACTGCGCTCCGCTATGAGGCGACGGTCCGCAACCACATCACCGAGCACCTCGGCCGACGCGAGCTGCGATCCCTCAACCAGCCCTCGGTCATCCAGGGTTGGATCCGCACACTCCAGGACGGCGGCCTGGAGGTGTCGACGATCGAGGGCATCTTCGACATCCTCTCCAGCATCCTCGGCGCTGCCGTGGAGGACGGGCTGCTGCCGAAGAACCCGTGCAAGGCGAAGTCGGTCAAGCTCCCGACCGCGACCAAGAAGAAGATCATCCCTTGGCCACTGGAGCGCGTCCGCGGGGTCATCACCGGACTGCCGAAGCGCTTCCAGGCCGGCGGCAAGCTCGCCTTCGGCTGCGGTCTGCGGCAGGGCGAGTTGTTCGGCTTCGCCGTCGAGGACATCGACTTCAAGGGCGGCTGGATCCACGTCAACCGCCAGGTGCGGCTGGTCGGTACGAAGCCCGTCTTCGCCCTGCCCAAGGGCAACAGGATCCGGTCAGTGCCGCTGTCGGCTCAGCTCGCCGCCGCCCTCAAGGCCCACATGAAGGAGTTCCCGCCGGTCGAGGTCACCCTGCCGTGGACCAAGCCGGACGGCGAGCCGAAGACCTTCCGCCTCCTCTTCGTCGACAAGAAGGGGCGGGCCTACAACCGCAGCGTCTTCAACATGGGCGACTGGAAGCGCGCCCTGGCCGCCGCCGGCGTGATCCCTCCCCGCGAGCGCGGAGCGCGCTACCTCCAAGCGGCTCCGGAAGACGGCATGCACGCCCTCCGGCACGTGTACGCCTCCGTGCTCCTGGACGCGGGGGAGAGCATCAAGGCGCTCTCGGAGTACCTCGGCCACTCGGACCCCGGTTTCACGCTGCGGACGTACACGCACCTGCTGCCGTCCAGCGAGACCCGCACCCGCAAGGCGATAGACGACGCCTTCACGGAAACGGAAGCCGAGGCGGAAGACGGCGGCGACCCGCCTGCCGCCCAGGGCACATCAGCACCCCCAGTAAAACCAATGTGCCCTCAATGTGCCCTGGCCGCCTGACGGCCCCTCCCGGGAACCAAAAAGGGCGAGGCCCGAAGACCCCGCCCAACCCGCAAGAAACCGCAAGAAGCCCCAGCTCAGAGCCGATCAGGGCCACACCAGGCAGTACGGCTGATGCCCCGCCTCATGCAACCGATGGCTGAAGTCCTGCCACTCGTGCAGCAGTTGGTACACGTTGAACGCATCCCGCGGGCCCCCGCGGTCCGGCACCGTCGACCAGATGAAGGCCGCCGCGCCCACCGCTTCCTCGCCTATGCCCCGCAGCGGGTCGACGACCGTCATCGGGAGCTTGACCACCGCGTAGTCGGGGTGCAGGACGACCAGTTCCAGGGGCGGGACCTTGTGGAGGGGGACGCCTTCGATGCCCGTCAGCACCATCGCCGCCATCGTCTCCGGCTTGATCTTGGTGAACATGCCGTTCATGCCGAGCTCGTCGCCGCCGAGTTCCTCGGGGCGCATCGAGATCGGGACACGGGCCGCGGTCGCGCCGTCCGGCGCGCCGAAGTACTTGTACGTCACCCCCACCCGACCACCATTCCTGCTCCCCGCCCGGAGCGCGTCGCCCCGGCGGTCGATCCGCCGGTCGATCTGCTCGGGCTCGCTCGGTGCACCCTGTCCCCGACGTGTCTCGGTCGCTTCCTCCGCCTCGCGTCGGTGCCTTCCTCGATGGGCACGTCGAGGACCCAGGTCATCAGTCCCCTCGCCCAGTCCGCCACCGCGATGCATATCTCCACCCGACTGCTTTTCTAGGACGCGTGGCCCCCGCCGCGCAACCCGATCATCGTGTCAGTGACCTCCCCCGCGGCCGCCCGCCGAAACGTGCGTTGAAACACCTGTCCGCAGGATCTTCGCAGCCTCTGAACAAGCCTCCGTACACCTCGTCGTACACCTGGCCGCGCACCCGGTCGTACATCCCTCCGTACACCTATACGTACGCCAGGCCGTATGAGCTGTGTGTTCCAGGTCCCAGTTTCCAGGTCCCAGTTTCGCAGATCGTCCAGGGCGGCGGCTGTCCCTCCGGTCAGCAGCAGCGCCCGCTGCCCTCCGTGCACCCTGGCCTACCCTGAGGAGGTCCCTTGCAACCGGAGCCCGAGAAGTCGGAGAAGGTCGGAGAAGTCGCAGGTCATGAGCGAACTGCCTGATTCACTGCCTTATTCATATGAAGCGCCTGCCTCGCAGGCACTGTTCGACCGGGCCGCGGCCGTCACTCCCGGTGGGGTGAACTCCCCGGTGCGTGCATTTCGTGCCGTGGGCGGTACGCCCCGGTTCATGGTGTCCGGCACCGGTCCGTATCTGACGGATGCGGACGGGCGGGACTACGTCGACCTGGTGTGTTCCTGGGGGCCCATGATCCTCGGGCACTCCCACCCGGAGGTCATCGCCGCCGTTCAGGACGCCGTCTCGCGCGGTACGTCTTTCGGTACGCCCGGTGAGGGCGAGGTCGCGCTCGCGGAGGAGATCGTCGCGCGGGTCGAGCCCGTGGACCAGGTGCGGCTGGTGTCCAGCGGGACCGAGGCCACCATGAGCGCCATCCGGCTCGCCCGCGGGTTCACCCGGCGCACCAAGGTGATCAAGTTCGCCGGGTGTTACCACGGTCACGTCGACTCGCTGCTCGCCGCCGCCGGGTCGGGGGTCGCCACCTTCGCCCTCCCCGACACGCCCGGCGTCACGGGCGCCCAGGCCGGCGACACCATCGTGCTGCCGTACAACGACCTCGAGGCCGTGCACGAGGCCTTCCACCGGCACCCCGGTGAGATCGCCTGCGTGATCACCGAGGCCTCGCCCGGGAACATGGGTGTCGTGCCGCCGCGGCCCGGCTTCAACCAGGGATTGAAGGACGCCTGCTCCAAGAACGGCGCCCTCTTTATCTCGGATGAGGTCATGACAGGTTTTCGGACCAGTCGCGCCGGGTGGTTCGGGATCGACGGGGTCGTGCCCGACCTCATGACCTTCGGGAAGGTCATGGGCGGCGGGTTCCCCGCCGCCGCCTTCGGCGGGCGGGCCGACGTGATGGCGCATCTCGCGCCCGCCGGGCCCGTCTACCAGGCCGGCACCCTCTCCGGGAACCCGGTCGCCACCGCGGCCGGCCTCGCCCAGCTGCGCCTGCTCGACGACGCCGCCTACGACAAGGTCGACTCCGTGTCGCAGACCATTCAGGGGCTCGTGACCGAGGCCCTGAGCAAGGAAGGCGTCGCGCACCGGCTGCAGAGCGCCTCCAACATGTTCTCCGTCTTCTTCACGGACCGGGAGGTCCGCGACTACGAGGACGCCAAGAAGCAGGAGTCCTTCCGCTTCACCGCCTTCTTCCACTCGATGCTGGCGCAGGGCGTCTACCTCCCGCCCTCGTCCTTCGAGTCCTGGTTCGTGTCCACGGCCCACGACGAACAGGCCGTACAGCGCATCGCCGACGCCCTCCCGGCGGCGGCCCGAGCGGCGGCGGAGGCAACCGCGTGAGTGAGAACACCAACGGCGACATCACCGTCGTCCACGTCATGCGGCACGGCGAGGTCGCCAACCCGGACGGGGTCCTGTACGGGCGGCTGCCCGGCTACCGCCTCTCCGAGCTGGGCCGGCAGATGGCCGAGCGGGTCGCCGAGCACCTCGCGCCCCGCGACATCACCTACGTCTGTGCCTCCCCGCTGGAGCGGGCCCAGGAGACGGCCACCCCGATCGCCAAGTCGCACGGGCTCGACCTGGCCACGGACGAGCGGCTCATCGAGGCCGACAACGTCTTCCAGGGCAAGACCTTCGGGGTCGGGGACGGCGCGCTGCGCAAGCCGGGCAACTGGAAGCACCTCGTCAACCCGTTCAAGCCGTCCTGGGGCGAGCCCTACGTCGACATCGTCGTCCGGATGATGCAAACGCTGGACTCCGCCAAGGACCGGGCGCGGGGGCACGAGGCCGTCCTCGTCAGTCACCAGCTGCCGATCTGGATCGTGCGGTCGTACGTCGAGAAGCGGCGGCTGTGGCACGACCCGCGCAAGCGGCAGTGCACGCTCGCCTCGCTGACGTCCTTCACCTACCAGGGCGACAAGCTCGTGTCCGTCGGCTACAGCGAGCCGGCCCGCGAACTCGTCCCGGCCCATCTCCTCGCGGGCGCCAAGCCGGTGAAGGGGAAGAGCAAGGCCTTCGGCGCCTGAGGCTCCCTTTGGGCAAGTCATGGGCCCCCATTGGGAGATGAGAAATCCCCTTTGGGATCCCATGACACGTTCGTGACAATTGTGGCCAGATCAACGTGATCGTCAGGAACCACTCCCTTCGTCATGTCCTCTGAATGGGTGACCACCACAGGACATGACGATCGGGGTTGGAATGAGTGCTCTCACTCGAAGGGGAATGCTCGGGCTCGGCGCGGGCGCCGCGGCCGCCGTCGGACTCTCCGGCTGCGGCACCCTCACGCAGTCAGATGGGCCGACCCACGGTTCGGGTTCCAACGGCGGCGGATCCGGCAAGCCTTCGCCCTCCGCCCGCCCCATCGGAGACGGCTCGACCTCCTACACGGGCAAGCAGCCCTACCAGCCGGCCAAGCCCGAGCCGTTGCAGCCGGGGCAGGCCCCGCCGCAGTTCGTGGTCTTCTCCTGGGACGGCGCCGGCGAGGTCGGCAACGGGCTCTTCCCGCGCTTCCTCGACCTCGCCAAGCAGCACCAGGCGTCCATGACCTTCTTCCTCTCCGGGCTGTATCTGCTGCCCGAGTCGAAGAAGCGGCTGTACAACCCGCCGAACAACAGGGTCGGCGCCTCCGACATCGGCTACCTCAACGACGAGCACGTCAAGGCGACGCTGACCAACGTCCGCCGCGCCTGGCTCGAAGGCCACGAGATAGGCACGCACTTCAACGGTCACTTCTGTGGCGAGGCCCACACGTCCGTCAAGTGGTGGACGCCCCAGCAGTGGCGCAGCGAGATCGACCAGGCCAAGTCCTTCGTGAAGAACTGGAAGACCAACACCGGCCTCACCGACCTGCCGGCCCTGCCCTTCGACTACGACAAGGAGCTCGTCGGCGGCCGGACGCCCTGTCTGCTCAACCAGGAGAACCTGCTGCCCACCGCCCGCGAGCTGGGCTGGCGCTACGACGCCTCCTCGCCCGGCGGCCTGCAGGTGTGGCCGTCGAAGAAGCACGGGCTGTGGGACTTCCCGCTGCAGTCGATCCCGTTCCCCGGCAGGAAGTTCCAGGTCCTGTCGATGGACTACAACATGATGTTCAACCAGTCGCAGAACTCGACCAAGGCGCCGGCCTACAACTACCCGGCCTGGCGCGAGCAGGCGGCCGGGGCCTACATCGCCGGCTTCAGGCGGGCGTACTTCTCCAACCGCGCCCCCTTCTTCATAGGCAACCACTTCGAGCACTGGAACGGCGGCATATACATGGACGCCGTCGAGCAGGCGTTCAAGCACATCGCGCTGGCGAAGGAGAAGGGCGCCGACGTCCGCCTCGTCTCCTTCCGGCAGTTCACCGACTGGATCGACGTACAGAAGCCGGAGGTCCTCGCCAAGCTCCGCACCCTCGGCGTCGGTCAGCAGCCGGTGGGCGGCTGGAAGACGTTCCTCAAGGAAACCCCCTCCTCCTCGTCCTCCCCCAAGGGACAGGCTGCCTGAAATGCGGGTTTCCCCCCGCAAGGGGGGTGCGCACGAGCCCGGGAACGGGCATGCGAAACTTTTCACATGAGTGCCGCCAGCCGCGCCCACGTGCGCCCGAACCGCGCACGTCGCCGAGCCGTCCTGACCACCGCCGGTGCCGCGGTCGCCGCGCTGCTGATGTCCGCCTGCTCCTCCGGAGGCACCTCCGGCGGGGGCGGTGACACCAACTTCGTCATGGGCAAGGACGGCATCTCCACCGCGAAGAAGGGGGAGCGGGCCGCGGCGCCCGACCTCTCCGGCAAGACCGTCAACGGGGGACAGCTCGACGTCGCCTCCTTCAAGGGCAAGGTCGTCGTCCTGAACGTGTGGGGTTCCTGGTGTGCCCCCTGCCGTGCCGAGGCGCCCAACTTCGAGAAGGTCTACCAGGACCTCAAGACCAAGGGCGTCCAGTTCGTCGGGATCAACACCCGCGACACCAGCACCCAGAACGCGGTCGCCTTCGAGAAGCAGCAGGGCATCACCTACCAGAGCCTCTACGACCCCACGGGCAAGCTGATGCTCCGCTTCAAGAGGGGCACGCTCAACCCGCAGGCGGTCCCCTCCACGCTCGTCCTCGACCGGGAGGGCAAAATCGCCGCCCGCTCGCTCGCCGCGCTCAGCGAGGACAAACTGCGCAAGATGATCGCCCCGGTCCTCGCGGAGAAGTGACGTGACCTCAGTCACTACGCTCGCTGCGGCGGACGTCAACGACACGGTGCTCAACGGCGCCCTGCTGCTCGCCCTGCCCATCGCGATCCTCGGCGGACTCGTCTCCTTCTTCTCCCCGTGCGTCCTGCCGCTCGTCCCCGGCTATCTGTCGTACGTCACCGGGGTCGCCGGCACCGACCTGGCCGAGGCCCGGCGCGGGCGGATGGTCGCCGGGGCCTCCCTCTTCGTACTCGGCTTCACCGCCGTGTTCGTCTCCGGCGGGGCCCTGTTCGGTTCCTTCGGGTACACCCTCCAGGAGCACAAGGGCGTCCTCACGAAGGTGCTGGGCGTGCTCATGATCCTCATGGGCGTCTTCTTCATGGGCCTGATGCCCTGGATGACCCAGCGGGAGTTCCGGTTCCACAAGAGGCCGGTGGCAGGGCTCGTCGGCGCCCCGCTGCTCGGCGCTCTGTTCGGCATCGGCTGGACCCCCTGCATCGGGCCCACCCTCGGCTCCGTGCTGACCCTGTCCGCCCAGCAGTCCAGCGCGGGCCGGGGCGCCATACTGACGGTCGCCTACTGCCTCGGTCTCGGCGTACCGTTCGTGCTCGCCGCTGTCGCCTTCCGCAAGGCCCTCGGCGTCTTCGGCTGGGTCAAGCGCCACTATGTCTGGGTGATGCGGATCGGCGGCACGATGATGATCGTGACCGGTCTGCTGCTGCTCACCGGCGCCTGGGACCGCATCGTGCAGGACATGCAGTCCTGGTCCGCCGGCTTCAATGTGGGGATCTGATCGATGAGCAAGACCACCGCCACCGGTACGCCCCTCGAGCGGGCCGAGGACCCGGACCTCGGCGCCGCCGGCTCCCAGCTCTCCACCGCCCCCAGGGAGGAACTGGCGAACCTGCCCGGCCTGGGCGTCATCGGCTGGGCCCGCTGGTTCTGGCGGCAGCTCACCTCCATGCGGGTCGCGCTGCTGCTCCTCCTGCTCCTCTCCCTCGGCGCGATCCCCGGCTCGCTGATCCCGCAGTCCGGCATCGACGAGACCAAGGTCGCCGACTTCCGCAAATCCCACACCTTCCTGGCGCCGGTCTACGACAAGCTCGGCCTCTTCCACGTCTACAGCTCGGTGTGGTTCTCCGCGATCTACATCCTGCTGTTCGTCTCCCTCATCGGCTGCATCATCCCGCGCACCTGGCAGTTCATCGGCCAGCTCCGCGGCCGCCCGCCAGGTGCCCCCAAGCGCCTGACCCGGCTGCCCGCCTACACCACCTGGCGCACCGAGACCGAACCCGAGCAGGTACGCGAAGCAGCCCTCGCCCTCCTCAAGAAGCGCCGCTTCCGCGCCCACCTCGCCGGTGACGCCGTAGCCGCAGAGAAGGGCTATCTGCGGGAGGTCGGCAACCTCGCCTTCCACATCGCGCTGATCGTGATGCTGATCGCCTTCGCCTGGGGCCAGCTCTTCAAGTCCGAGGGCAACAAGCTGATCGTCGAGGGTGACGGCTTCTCCAACACCACCACCCAGTACGACGACTTCAAGTCCGGCAACCTCTTCACCACCGACGACCTGGTGCCGTTCAGCTTCCGCCTGGACAAGTTCACCGGCACCTACGAGGCCAGCGGCCCCAACAAGGGCACCCCGCGCACCTACCAGGCCGCCCTCACCTACAGCCAGGGCGCCTACGGCAAGGACAAGAAGGACCTCGTCAAGGTCAACGAGCCGCTGGAGATCGGCGACGCCAAGGTCTACCTCACCGCCCACGGCTACGCCCCCGTCATCACCGTCCGCGACGGCAAGGGCAACATCGTCTACCGCGACGCCGTACCGCTCCTCCCGCTCGACTCCAACGTCACCTCCACCGGTGTGGTCAAGGTCCTCGACGGCTACAAGAACGCCAAGGGCGTCAGCGAACAGCTGGGCATCTCGGCCTTCCTGCTGCCGACCTACACCCCCGGCAGCGAGACGGCCTCCACCTTCCCCGCGCTGCGCAACCCGGTGCTGAACCTGACGCCGTACCACGGCGACCTCGGCGTCGACTCCGGTATCCCGCAGAGCGTCTACCAGCTCGACAAGGCGCATGTGAAGGAGTTCAAGGACTCCAAGGGCGCCCAGCTCAGGGACAACCTGAAGCCCGGCCAGACCATGCAGCTCCCGAACGGCGCAGGCTCGATCACCTACGAGTCCACCAAGGAGTGGGCCAACTTCCAGGTCGTCCAGCAGCCCGGCACCTCCTGGGCGCTCGGCGGTTCCCTCACCGCGATCTTCGGCCTCGCCGCCTCCCTGTTCATCCAGCGCCGCCGCGTCTGGGTCCGGGCCGTCAAGGGCGCCGACGGTACGACCGTCGTCGAGATGGCCGGCCTCGGCCGCAGCGAGTCCGCCAAGGTCCCCGAGGAACTCGGCGACCTCGCCGGGATCCTGTACGACCGGGCGCCGGGTGCGCCCGAGCCCGACGAGCACTCCGACGACTCCGACGCCGAACCCGACGCCGGCTCACCGGACCAAGACGACACCACCACCCCCGACACCGACGTCGTACCTGCCGAAGGGGCTGAGACCCAGTGACTCTCGCCGCCGGAACCGAGTTGGCCACGGCCACCAACGAACACCTCGCGAACATCAGCAACACCCTGATCTACTCCGCGATGGCCGTCTACACCCTGGCCTTCTTCGCGTACATCGCCGAATGGCTCTTCGGCAGCCGCAGCAAGGTCGCCCGCACGGCCGCCGCGCTCACCACGGAGGCGAAGGGGAGCAAGGCCCCCGCCGTCACCGTGAACAAGGCGGGCGGCACCGCCGTACTGGAGCGGCCCAAGGTCGTCGTACGGGCCTCGGCCGGCGCACGTGACGTGCCGGACGGGCCCGGGGCGCACGGCGGGGACGAGCAGGGCGATCTCTACGGGCGTATCGCCATCTCGCTCACCGTGCTCGCGTACCTCGTCCACCTCGCCGGCGTGATCGCCCGCGCGGCCTCGGTGGAGCGGGCGCCGTGGGGCAACATGTACGAGTTCAACATCACGTTCTCCGCGGTGGCCGTCACCGTGTACCTCGCGCTGCTCGCGCTGAAGAAGAACGTCCGCTGGCTCGGCCTGTTCCTGATCACCACGGTCCTCCTCGACCTCGGCATCGCCGTCACTGTCTTGTACACCGCCAGTGACCAGTTGGTTCCGGCCCTCCACTCGTACTGGCTGTACATCCACGTCTCCACCGCCATCCTGTGCGGCGCGGTCTTCTACGTGGGCGCCGTCGGCACGCTGCTGTACCTGTTCAAGGACTCGTACGAGACGAAGCTGGAGAACGGCGGCACACCCGGCCGCTTCGCCACCTCGTTCCTGGAGCGCCTGCCCTCCTCGTCCTCGCTGGACAAGTTCTCGTACCGCATCAACGCGGCCGTCTTCCCGCTGTGGACGTTCACGATCATCGCGGGCGCGATCTGGGCCGAGTCGGCCTGGGGCCGCTACTGGGGCTGGGACCCCAAGGAGACCTGGGCGTTCATCACCTGGGTCGCCTACGCCTGCTACCTGCACGCCCGTGCCACCGCCGGCTGGAAGGGCCGCAAGGCCGCCTACCTGGCACTGATCGCCTTCGGCTGCTGGCTGTTCAACTACTACGGCGTCAACATCTTCGTCAGCGGCAAGCACTCGTACGCGGGCGTCTGAGCCGCGCAGGGCCGACACTGGTGTCATGAGCGGTTCCATCGCACAGGGCACCAGTCAGAGCCATGGGAACACGCACATGCTGCACTTCCTGGTGCGGGTCCCACGGCGCATGGAGGACGTCTGGCCGGCGGTGGCCACCCCCGAGGGCCTCGCCCGGTGGTTCACCCCCGCAGACGTCCTCGAACCCAGGCTCGGCGGCGCGGTCACCCTGCGTGACCTGGGCAGCGGCCGGGTCACCGCCTGGGACGTGGACCGGGTCGCCGAGTACACGCTGGACGACGGCGACCGGATCCGATTCCACCTGGAGCGGGACGGCGAGCAGGGCACGGCCCTCCGCTTCACCCACGAGTACCGGGGAGCCGAGGCGGCGGAGCCCGCCTGGCGGGCCCGCTTCGAGAAGCTGGTCAGCCGACCGTGATCGAGTCCAGCTTCTCCCGCAGATAGCGGTGCGAGTCGACCGGCTCGTACGCCACCCGCCCCACCGGCGCCGGTACGGACTCCACCAGTGTCCCCGGTGTGCACTCGCCGAAGTACACGAGCGACATCAGCTCCTCCGCGGGCGCGTCCGCGGGCGGCGGCAGCACCCGGTGCCGCCCCGACCGCCACCTGTCACCGGTCCAACGGGCCATCAGGTCCCCGATGTTGATGGTGAAGGCCTCCGGGTCGAACGGCGCGTCCTCCCAGCCGACGCCTCCTCCCGCGGGGTCTGTGTACACCTGCAGCCCGCCCTTGCCCGCCTGCCGGTCGAGGATCGTGACCGTCCCGAAGTCGGTGTGCGGCCCGATGCGGAACTGACCCGGCTGCGGCTCCCCGACGACCTCCGTGCCCGGATACCAGTTGATGTTGAAGCCGTACGTCGGATGGTCCATGTGCCGGGTGAAGAAGTCCGGTTCGAGGCCCAGCGCCTCGCCGAGCAGGGACAGCAGCTGCTTCTCCAGCTCGCCCATCCGCTCCAGGTACTCCTCGCACAGCGCCCGCAGCTCCGGCACCTCCTGCGGCCACACGTTGGGCGCGTACCACTCCGCGTTGACGACCGGGTCCTCGAAGGGCTCGTGCGTCGCGAACGTCAGCGACTCCTTCAGGTCCGGCGGGGTCTCGGTACCCTCCGCATAGCCGTTGGCCTCGGCGCCGGGCCCGAGCCAGCCGCGCCCCCCGACCTTCGCCGCATACGGCTGCTTGACGCCGGCGGGCAGCCGGAAGAACGCCCGAGCCGCCTCCCGGATCGCGGACCGCAGCGCCGGATCCACACCGTGCCCGGTGACCAGCAGGAACCCGGCTGTCTGCAGGGCCTCGTCGACGGTGCGGGCGATGCCGGCACGGGCGTCCTCGTCGCCGTCGAGCCACGGCCGCAGATCGATGGTCGGAATACGCGGGGCAGGGGCGTTACTCACCGATGTCCTCATTCCACAGTGCCGGATGGTTCTTGATGAAGTCGCGCATCATCCCGATGCACTCGGCGTCGTCGAGCAGCACGATCCGCACGCCGTGCTCCGCCAGCCAGTCGTGCCCGCCGTGGAAGGTGGCCGCCTCGCCGACCACCACCCGGGAGATGCCGAACTGGCGGACCAGGCCGGAGCAGTACCAGCACGGCGAGAGGGTCGTGACCATCGTCGTACCGCGATACGAGCGCTGCCGTCCCGCATTGCGGAAAGCGGCCGTCTCCGCGTGCATCGAGGGGTCGTCGTCCTGGACGCGCCGGTTGTGGCCGCGGCCGAGCAGGGTGCCGTCGGCGCCGTAGAGCGCGGCGCCGATCGGGATGCCGCCCTCCGCGAGCCCGGCGCGCGCCTCCGCGACCGCGGTGGCGAGCCAGGCCCGTGCCGTCGCCTGGTCCATGGGGTCCTCAAGGTCCATGTCCTCACTCTGCTGTGGCCGAAACACGAGGGCAACGTGCGGAAAGTACTCTCCCGGCATCCCGCCGCCGGACGAACTGTCCAGGCGCCGTCCCTGGAGGTGCCCGTGGCCGCACTCACCCTCCGCGAAGTCCTGGACCTCGATCCCGTCCGCGCCTCCGAGCCCGCCCTCCTCGCCGGCGAGGGCGCCCTGGACCGTCCGGTCCGCTGGGTGCACTCCAGCGAGGTGTACGAGGGCGCCAACTTCCTCGACGGCGGAGAGCTGCTGCTCACGAACGGTTTCGGCCTGACGGACGCCGACGAGGAGGTGCGCCGCCGGTACGTCCGCGAGCTGGCCGCGCGGGGTGCCGCCGGGCTGGCCGTGGAGGTGGGCCGCTCACTGCCGCAGATGCCCCCCGAGGTCGTCGACGAGGCCCGCCGCCTGGGCCTGCCCCTGCTGGCCCTGCACCGGGTCGTGCCCTTCGTGCGCATCACGGAGGCGGCGAACCGCGCGATCGTGGCCCGGGGGCTGTCCGGGCGGTCGGTGGTGCGCCCCTGGGGTGGCGACCACACGGCCGCCCTGCTCGCCGACCTGGCCGACCGCGCGGCCCTCAACCAGCCGGAGGTCGAGGCACGGTCCGCGCTCGCCGGGTTCCACCCGGGGCCGGGCGCCCGGCTCATCGGGGTGTCGGTGCACGGCACGCGCGAGGTGGGTGCCGTGGACCGGGCGGTACGGCTGCTGGGCGGGGCGGGGGTGCTGCGGGCCGCGTTCCCCGGGGATGTGCTGGCACTGATCGCCTTGCCCGGTGGGGGCGCCGCTGCCCCACGCATCGGCGTACGCCCGGCGGTCCGCTCCAGATCCGCTTCTCGCCAGGGGGCCGTGGCCCGCTCCGCACCCGCCTCCCGTTCCGGTGCCGGCCTGCGAGCCGGCGAAGTCCTCGGCTCCGGTGACCCGGTCCGTGCCGTCCAGGAGGCCTTCCGCACGGCGGCCGACGCGGGCCTCACCGTCGCCGTCGGGCACGCCGTCGACGCCGGCAGCGGCTGGCTGCGCTGGAGCGACACGCTGCGGGCGGCCCGTACGACGCTGGAGCTGGCCCTGACCGTGCCGGCGGCCGAACCGCCCGCCCCCGAGGGCCCGTTGGTCACCTCCGCCCGCGCGCTCGCCCTGGAACGGGAGCTGACCCGAGGCGGCATCGACACCAACCGCGACCGCCTCGACCGGCTGGTCCAGCACGCCCTGGGCCCGCTGCTGGCCTGGGAGGCGGCCCACCCCAGCGACCTGGTCCGCACCCTGGAGGTCCATCTGCGGCACGGCTGCTCCCCGACCCGGACCGCGGCCCTGTTGCACATCGGCCGCCAGTCGCTCTACCAGCGGCTGGAACGGATCGAGTCCCTGCTGGGGCTTGAGATCGACGATCCGGATCTGTTGGGGGAGTTGCTGGCGGCGGTGTGTGCGTATCGGGTCGTGCGGGGGCGCTCCGCGCGGGGTGCCCTCGTAGGTCGTCGTTCGGCTGCAGCGCCGTCGGGGCTGGTCGCGCCGTTCCCCGCGCCCCTGTCGGGGCGCGTTCCTAACGCAGGGTGATCTGGCTGGGTCCGTTGTAGGGGGCTGAGCAGAGCACCGTTTTCGGGGTCCGCAAGTTGTCGTCCTCCGTGAACAACTTCTGAGCCGCGTCGAAGGGCACATCGTCGCCCGCGACCAGAGCGGCCCGGTCGTAGAGCTCGCGGGCTGGTTCAGACAGGGGCGTGCCCGGTTTGCCTTCGTCTGTTCCCCACTCGTCCCACAACAGCATCTCGGCCTTGTTGAGCATGGCGAGGTCGAGGCGGATGTTGCCGGCCACGAATCGCTCGCCCCAGAACGGCCCTTGATCCGACGGATGCAGGCCGAACGTCCTCGGGTCCGCTCCGCCCTCGCGGACGGCCCGCCACGCCTTGCCTGCGACCAGGAAGCGGTCGCGCGGGACGTCCATCGGGTCGAAGTCCACGTTCCAGTTGGCGGTGATGCCGGGGTCGGCGAGCTGGGGGTCCGCGAGCAGCCAGCCCCGCTCCTCGTCCCAGTACTCGGTGACGACGTGGTCGCAGTGGAAGCCGTCGGAGCCGAAGTAGTCGGCGAAGCCGGACCGGATACGCGCCGGGATGCCCGCCTGCCGCAGGAACGAGCAGTGCAGCAGCGAGAAGTCCCGGCAGGTCCCGACGAAACGGTCGCCGACCTCGCGCCGCATGTGCAGCGGGGCGTCGTTCCGGGCCACGAGGATCCGCAGGATGTCGTCGATGTAGCGGGTCTCGGCGTCGTTGTGCAGGCGGTCGTCCGGGTGGGTGTGGCCGAAGAGGTCGCCCTCCACGCGGTGGACGAGCAAGTCGCGGGAGATACGGGCGAGTCCTGCCGGGTCGCGCGGTAAGTGGCGTACCGGTCGGCCAGTTCGCCGGGATCGGAGAAGGTGCTCTGCGTGGCGTAGAAGGCAAGTGACATGGCGGGCCTCACGGTTGTCCGGAGTCGACGAGTCATAGACCGCATGTTCGAATACGGGTCGGTGCGGCCCACCGTGTCAAAATCCGCCGCGCATTGTCCAGCCTGCGCGCCGCCCTCAGCCGCTCACCCGCAGCAGCAGCTTCCCGGTGCTGGTCCGCGTCCCCATCAGCCGGTGCGCCTCCGCCGCCTCCTCCAGCCCGAACTCGGCGGTCACCGGCAGGGACACCGTCCCGTCCACCGCCTCCGCGAAGGCCCGCTCGGCGAGGGAGCGCAGCTCGCCGGGGGCCGTCTTCGCCAGCGTGAGGATCGAGAAGCCGCCCACCGACACCCCGGAGGGGTAGAGCTCCGGCTGTCCCACGTTCCACGCCGGCGCCGAGCTCGCGTTGCCGAAGGAGACCAGGCGCCCGAAGGCCGCGAGCGAGGCCAGGCTGCCCCGGAACGTCTCGCCGCCGACCGGGTCGAGCGCGAGGTCGACGCCCCGGCCGCCGGTCGCCTCCCGCACCGCCTCCGTGAACTCGCCGACGAACACCTCGTCGTAGCCGTGTTCGCCCGCGTAGGCCGCCTTTGCCGCGCCCGACACCACCCCGTACACGGCCGCCGCCCCGGCCGCCTTCGCCAGCTGCCCGACCACCGTGCCGACGCCGCCCGCCGCACCCTGCACGAGCACCGTCTCGCCCGGCTGCAGCCGGCCCACCGCGTGGACGAGCGCGTACGCCGTCGGCAGCACGGCCGGCAGGGTCGCCGCCTTGCGCAGACCGACGCCTGCCGGGACCGGGAAGACGGTCGTGGCGTTCGCCAGTACGACATCCGCGTAGGCGCCGCCCTCCGTCAGCGCCGTCACCTCCTGGCCGACGGACAGGCCCGTGACCCCCTCGCCGAGCGCGCGGACGCGTCCCGACGCCTCCAGCCCGGGGACGAAGGGCAGCTGCGGCACCCGGTAGCCCTCACCGCGCGCCTTGAGATCGGCGAAGTTCACCCCGGTGTACGCCACGTCGAGGCTCACCTGGCCCGGACCGGGCTCGGGGACCTCCGCCTCCACGACCTTCAGGACCTCGGGACCGCCGTACTCCTGGAACTCCACCGCACGCATGCCGCACCACCCATGACTGTTCGGTCCACGACTGTTCCATGGACTGTTCAATGAAAAGCGAACAGTCGTGAGTGTATGATTTTCATCGAACAGTCGGCAAGACGTGAACCTCGGCCAGGTGTGAAGGAGACCCGCGTGACGCAGCGCACCAGTCATCGGGCCGCCCCCGAGCACACCCACCCCGACGACGTCTCCGTGCAGACCGCCCTCGCCGCGCTCGCCGATCCCGTACGCATCAGCCTCGTCAGGGAGCTGGCGGGCTCGGCGGAGTGGTCGCGCAGCTGCGGCAGCTTCGACGTGCCGGTCGGCAAGGCGGCGCTCAGCCATCACTTCACGGTGCTGCGGGGCGCTGGCCTGGTCGAGCAGCGCGACGAGGGGCCCCGGCGGGTCAACCGCCTTCGACGGGCGGAGTTCGAGGCCCGCTTCCCGGGTCTGCTGGACCTCGTCCTGCGGGACGAACCGACGGTCTGAACCTCTGCGCCCCCTCCCGCGTCACAGTGCTGACGCCAACGCAGGGGGACGGAGGGGGACATGGGCAGCAACCGCACCTGGGTCGCATCGGCCGGAGCGTGCGTCGCGCTGGTGGTGGCCACGGGCCTGTACGTCCAGGCCATGGGGGCAGGACACACCGACGGAGGCCTCAGAGCCGCCCCCGACCGGATCAATTCGGCGGTCGCGGACCGGACTTGTTCCGGCACCCGCCCCGTCGACAGCCTTCCCGACCGCGACGACGGGACCCCGCTGACGCGTCTGGTCGTGCACGTCGACGAACTGGCCCGCAAGAGGTACCCCGACGTCTACACGGGCCTCTCCGTCGACGAGGAGCACCGGTCGGTCGACGTCTGGCGCATGCCCTCAGCCGCCTTGGACGACGCGATCTGCGGGGCGGCCGTGCGGGGCGTGACCGTGCGGCTGCACGACACCGACGTCAGTGGAAGGACGCTGCACGCCCTCTCCGACCGGATCTGCGACGACATGCACCGCTGGGACGGCACCTTCGAGATGCGCGAAGTCGCCGCGGACGAACGGGGCTTCGTCCTCATCGGGGTCGACGACCCCGACAAGGCGGAACCGATCCTCAAGAAGGCCTACGGCGGGCACAACAGCCGGTACATCAGGGTCGAGCACGCGGATCAGGCGGAACCGGTGGACGGCAGCTGAGCCTTCGCCCGCCGCAGCACCGCGTACAGCCCCGCGCTGACCACGAACCCGACCACCGGAGTGATGTCGCCGAAGGACGGCCAGTGCTTCGGCACGTAACCGACGTAGTCCTCCTGGTTGGAGAAGAGCGGCACCGACACCGCGACACCGATCAACAGGGCCGCAAGGCCGGGCCGGTTGGTGAAGGAGCGGTCGCTCAGGCGGGCGGCCAGCTCCTCGTCCGTGGCCGTGCGGCCCTGCAGCCACCGCTCCACCAGGACGACCCCGAGCCACGGTGCCACCCAGTACGCGATGACCAGCAGGAACGCCTCGTACGCCGACCCCGCGTCGGACAGTGACGCCCACGCGGCCGCCGTACCGGCGACACCCGACACCACGACCAGCACGCTGCGGCTCAGCCAGGTGGGCAGCTGCAGGCCGAAGGAGGCGATGGAGATCGCGCCCGAGTAGATGTTGAGGGCGTTCGCGGAGATGCCGCCGAGGATGATGGCGAGGAGCACCAGGTCGCCCAGCCAGCCGGGGAGATGACCGGTGAAGGCCGCCGTCGGGGTGGCGTCCTTGGGAGCCGCGATGGTCGCCGAGGCCGCCCCGGTGATCGCCACGAGGGCGACCGACACGAACAGGCCCACCGCAGGGTAGAGGACCGTTCTGAACCGGTTCGCGGTGCGCGGCAGATAGCGGGAGTAGTCCGTGGCGTACGGGTTCCAGCCGGCCGCATAGCCCCAGGCCGCGCTGAAGGCGAGGAGGAAGCCGCCGATGCCGCCGCCGGTGCCGCCCCCGCCGAGGTCCGCGTCCTTGAACGTCCACACGCCCGCCAGCAGGAAGATCACCGCGAGGGCCGGGAAGGCGTACCTCTCGAAGGTGTGGACGAAGTTGTGGCCGATGAACCCGATCAGGATCTCGGCCACGACCACCAGCAGGAGCGAGGGCAGCGGGCGCAGTCCCGTCAGCGTGTTCAGGGCGAAGGCCGCGCTCACGCTGTTCACCGCGAACCAGCCCACGCCCGCCACCAGACCGTTGGCCGCGGCCGGCAGGATGTTGCCCAGGCGGCCGAAGGAGAAGCGGCCGATCACCATCTGCGGCACGCCGAACCGGGGCCCGTCCAGGGACAGCACGCCCTGCGTGACCGCGCCGAGCGCGGTGCCGAGCACGATGGCGGCCGTGGCCTGCCAGAAGCTCAGACCGAAGAACAGCACCGAGATCACACCGATGAAGACGGTCGCGAACTCGATGTTCGGCGACGCCCAGGTCCACAGCAACTGCAGTGGAGAGCCATGGCGTTCGGCGTCGGGGATGGGCTCGGAGCCCGCCGTCTCGACGGCGATGACCTTGTCACCGTATGCGGGGGCGAGGGCGTTGGAGGAGTCGGCGGGAGCAGTCGTCATGCGAGGTAAGTGTCCGGTTCCGGCCGGTCCGGGCACAGGGGCGCACTGTCCGCTTCGGTGGGCCCCGCGGCGTACAACCTGTAGGCATCGGCGCCGCCGATGACCCCATCGGCAGGACGCCCCACTGGCGCGTGGACCCGCACCGCCGCCCGCTCGTAGCGTCCAGGACATGACCACGCAGAGCAAGTCCGCAGAGAGCAGGGGCATCGCCCAGCTGATGAGCGCGATGGTGCTGTCCGGCACCCTCGGCGTCTTCGTCGTCGAGTCGGGCACCTCGCCTTTCAACGTCGTCTTCTTCCGGGTCGTCTTCGGAGCCCTCGCGCTCGGCTCCTACGTCCTCGCCCGCGGCTGGCTCCGCGACCACGGCTTCACCCCGCGCACCTTCGGACTCGCCGTCCTGGGCGGCGTGTTCATCGTCTTCAACTGGGTGTTCCTCTTCGAGTCGTACCGGAACACCTCGATCTCGGTCGCCACGGTCGTCTACCACACCCAGCCGTTCTACGTGGTCCTGCTCGGCGCCCTCCTCTTCCGCGAGCGCCTCACGGCCGCCAAGGTCGGCTGGATCGCGCTGGCCTTCGCGGGCCTGATCCTGGTCTCGGGTGTGACACCGTCCGACTTCACCAGCGGCGGCACCTACCTGAAGGGCGTCGGCCAGGCCCTCCTCGCCGCGCTGCTCTACGGCCTGTCCACCCTGGTCACCAAGCGCATCACCGGCGTCCGCCCGCACCTCATCGCCCTGGTCCAGGTCGTCGTCGGGATCCCGCTGCTGCTCCCCTTCGCCGACTTCGGCGCGATGGCCGGCACCGGCTGGGACTGGGGCTGGCTGGTCGGCCTCGGCCTCATCCACACCGGCGTGATGTACGTCCTCATGTACGCCGCCTACGCCAAGCTGCCGACCTCGAAGATCGCCGTCCTCGCCTTCGTCTACCCGGCGGTCGCGATGGTCATGGACTGGGCGGTGTACGGCCACCACATCGGCCTCGTCCAGGCGCTGGGCGTTCCGCTGATCGTGCTGGCCAGCCTGAAGGTCACGCTTGCCCGGCCTCTTCGGACACGATCTTCCGCGCCTGCTCCAGAAACAGCCGTACGTGCGCCGGAAGCCGCTTCCCGGCCCGCCACGCCAGTTGCGTCCGAAGCGTGAACGGCGGCTGCCACGGCAGCCGTACGAGAGACCCCTCGGCGAGTTCGGCGGCGACCGTCACCTCGGGCAGCAACGAGACCCCGAGGCCGGCCGCCGCCGCGCGTTTGGTGGCCTCGATCGTCCCGAACTCCATGAAGTCGACCGGCTCACCTGCGGACTTGAGTTCCCGCTCGAACAAGTCCCGGTAGGCGCAGCCCGGCTCTGTGGCGAGGAGGGACTGCCGTACGAGATCGGCGACGGCGAACTCCCGGTCGGCGAGGGCGTGTCGGGGCGCGGCGACCAGCGCGAGCGGCTCCTCGCACAGCACCACGCTCTCCAGCCCCGGGTGCTCGGTCGCCTCCTCCATCAGGAAGCCGAGATCGTACGTGCCGTGTCGCAGCGCCTGCCGGGTCTCGTCGCCGATGGTGGTGCGCAGGGAGAGCCGCACCCGGGGGTAGCGGTGGTGGAAGAACTCCAGCAGCGGCGGCAGCCGGTACGAGGTCAGCGACTCCATCGTCCCGACCACCAGCGAACCGGCGGGCTCCTCGGTACCGGCGACCGCGGCCCGCGCCTCCTCGGTGAGTTCGATGATCTGCCGGGCGTAGGGGAGCAGCCGCTCACCCGCCTCCGTGAGCCGGATCCTGCTGCCGAGCCGGTCGAACAGCTCCGTGCCGAGGGAGGACTCCAGGGCCCGCACCTGGCTGGTCACGCTGGACTGCGCGTACTTCAGCTCGGCCGCGGCCTGTGTGAAGCTCAGCACGGTCGCGACCTTCTCGAAGGTGACGAGCAGCCGCAGCTCCATCAGTCCGCCTTGGGGTCCTCGCCGCGCTCTCGCCGCCGCAGCTCCTCCTCGCGGCGGCGCAGATCGGCCTCCCAGTCCTTGAGCAGGGCCTCGTCCTTCTTGTTGTCCTCCTTGAGGGACTTCAGGAACTCGGGATTGTCGTCGGGCGCGACGAACTGGGCGCGGTGGTTGCGGTGCCACTCGGCGGGCGTGGACCCACCGGCCGGGACGGGCCCGCGGTACTTGCCCGCGACCAGCCAGGCGATCGGCCCGACCAGCACCTCCCCGAACAGCAGGATGATGATCACCCAGACCACCTTGGGCAGCGCGCACACCTGCTCCTCAGGGGTGTTGAGACAGTCGATGAAGGCATAGATCCACAGCGCCAGGACCAGCAGGAACGGCAGATACCTGATCATGGTGGTGCGAACCCCCATCGTGAACTTCCGGTGACGAGGCGCTCGACCGCCCCGGTGACGGGGTCAGGGTAGCGGGTGGGAAAAATGGCACCCGACAGTGCGCCGAAACGGGGAGAGGCCATGCATCCGGCAGTCGTCGAAGACCGATTCCGCGCCGGCACGGAGCGGCTCAGGGGCTGGGGCGTCGGCCTGTTCGCCCTGGCTGCCCTCCTGTGGGGCTACGCCGCCTGGCAGCTGCTGACGCCGTACGAGCTGCACTACCCGAACGGCGACACTACGGACTGCACCGCCCCGGCCTTCGCCGACCGGGAGGACGTGTACGCCGGTGACCACGGCTACTCGGACGAGCGGCACTGCGCCGCCGCCCGCGACTGGCCAAAGCCCGTGGCCGCCCTCGTCCTGGCCACCCCGCTCGCCACCGTCGGCGGGGTACTCCTCGCGAGCGGCTCGGTGAGCGGCCGGCTGCGGAAGCACGAGGCCGACCTGGACCGGGCCCGCGGCTGAGCTTGTTCTTTTTCTTCTGGCCTCGAACGGTGTCCCGAACGAGGTCACTCACCTGGGCATTCGCCGGACATGTGGGTGGCCTTCGTCTGATCCT